>JAFECJ010000013.1 GCA_018242205.1 Pseudomonadota bacterium | reverse complement strand
ATTCCGCCGCCACCGCCTGCGCGCCCAAAAGCTGCCGCTCCAGCCGGTCGAGCACGCGCATGGTCGGCAGGCACTTCGCCAGCGAGGATTCCGGCTCGCGTTTCTCGCGGATCGCGGCGATGAATTCGCGGTCTTCGAGCTCGACGCCGTTGAGCGACGGACCGATGCCGGACAAATCGACTGGCTTGTCGTAGCCATCGACCAGCTCGTCATAACGGCCGATATAGGTGCCGTTGTCGCAGATGTAGCGATAGAACGAGCCGAGCGGGCCGTTGTTGTTGAACGACAGCGACAAGGTGAAGATCGCGCCCGACGCCGCCTTGAGCTGGATCGCCATATCCATGGCGATGCCGAGTTCGGGATGCATCGGGCCCTGAACCGCCTGTGCCTCGACCACCGCCTCGCCGGTCTGCCACAGGAACAGATCGACCGCGTGACAGGCGTGATGCCACAACAGATGGTCGGTCCAGCTTCGCGGCTGGCCGAGCGCGTTGAGATTGGTGCGGCGGAAGAAATAGGTCGTCGCCGCGAACTGCTGCAACTTCAGTTCGCCCGCCACCATCTTACGGTGCACCCATTGATGGCTCGGATTGAAGCGGCGCACATGGCCGGCCATCGCCGTGACGCCCTTCTCCTTCTGCACCTGCACCAGCCGCTCGGCGTCGGCGATGTTGTCGGCCATCGGGATCTCGACCAGCACATGCTTGCCGGCGCGCATCGCCTGCTCGGCCTGGCGCGCATGCATCGGCGTCGGCGTCGTCAGGATCACGGCCTCGACTCCCGGCTGCGCCAGGCCCTCGGCGAGATCGAGGCTCCAGTGCGGGATTTTGTACTTCTTCGCCACCTCTTCGGTAGTCGACGCCACGCCGCCGACCAGCGCGGCGACTTCGACGCCGTCGATCTTGGCGAGCGCCTCCAGATGCTTGTTGCCGAAAGCGCCTTCGCCGGCGACGCAAATCTTCATGATTGTAGTTCCTTTGGCGTCTTCAATGTCAGGCGGCCTGGCTCTGCACGGCGGCCCGGTTCTCGAGCACCAAGGTGGCGCCCGCGGTGTTGGAGATCGGGATGTGATAGTTGCGGTGGATCTGGGTGACGTTGCCCAGAAGCGCGCCGCGCATCGCGATCCAGTTGAGGAATTCGACGCCCTGGGCGCCGGCTTCGCGCACCAGATCGATGGTCGACAGCTTGGTCAGCGCTTCCGGATCGCGCACGATGGTGTCGAGGCAATAGAGGTCGAACTTCTTGTTGATGAAGCCGGCCCGTGTGCCGTCGAGTTGATGCGACAGCCCGCCAGTGCCGAACACGACGACGCGGAGATCCTTCGGATAGCTTTCGATGGCGCGGCCAATGGCGCGGCCGAGCTTCCAGCAGCGCGCCGGGGTCGGCAGCGGATGCTGCACGGTGTTGATCGAGATCGGGACGGTCTTAACCGGCCACTTGCCGCCGGCATCGGGGAACATCAGGTTCATCGGCACCGTGAAGCCGTGATCGACCGCCATGTCCTGGCACGACACGATGTCGAATTCGTCGGCGACCAGATGTTCGATCAGGTGCCACGACAGCGCGGCATCGCCGGGAAACGAGTTTAGCACCGGCAGGCCCCAGCCCTCGTCCTCGCTGCGATATTGCGCGGCGGCGCCGACCGCGAAGGTCGGCATCTTATCGAGGAAGAAATTGAGTCCGTGGTCGTTGTAGATCATGACGACGACATCGGGCTTGGCCTGCTTCAGCCATGCCAGCGCCGCGTCGTAGCCGTCGAAGAACGGCTTCCAGTATGGATCGTTCTGCTTCTTCTCGGCGATCGCCTTGCCGATAGCCGGAATGTGCGATGTCGCGATTGCCCCGACGATCTGTGCCATTGTCGTTATCTCCCTGCCGCCGCCAGCTTTTCCTTGAACGCTTCGACGCTCATGCCGGTCTGCTGCGCGCCGATGTCCTGGACGTTGAGATTGAGGATGCCGGCGAACTTGGCGAGGTAGTAGACGTTACCGCCGGCGGCCAGTAGCTTGAGGACGTTGCGTTCGCGGATCGCCGCGCGCTGCTCGTCGTTCAGCCCGTATTTGGTGCAATAGGCGTCTTCGTCGTGTTTGAATTCGTCGCGATTGGCGGCGACGTTGAACGAATAGCACATCGCATTCAGCGCATAGCCCTTCTGAGCCTGTTCGCCGTCGTAAACGATCGTGCCTGGAATATCGTGATGCTGCATGGTCGCGCTCGCTCCCGGCTTTTATTGAGCGAGCGGCAGCGTGCCGAGCCGTTGGCGCGGATACCTTGATCCAGATCAACTTCGCGCCGCGCTTTGTAGCGCCGCGCCCTATGACAGTGACCGGAATCGCGGTGGGCAGCAGTGGGACGGTAGGCAACGACCGCAATGGCGGCGCAGATTGCGTCCGTCCGCGCCGTGCCGGACGCTACGCCGCCGGCTTCTTTTCATCGGCCGGCTTGGTCGCCACCGCGTCGTTGTCGGGCTCATTCAGCCAGCCCTGCGCCTTGGCATAGGCGACGATCTTGTCGCCGATGGCGTGACCGAGCCTGCGGGCTGCACTTTCGACGTCCGGCGACAACTTCTCCTTGGCGCCATCGCCACCGGCAATCACCGCGTTGATCGCCGAGTTGTCGGCCGCCGCGGCCTTGCCCGTGGGCAGCTTGCCGTTGGTCGAGGCCGAGAACGACATGAGGTCGCGTTTGCCGAAGGTCGAGAAGGTCGACACCGTCATGTCGGCGGTGACGTTGCTCTTGCCGCCACCGATGCCGGCCTCGTTCTTCTTGGCCGCGGCATCGGTCGGGCGCAGCCGGCCTTTGACGATGACGGCGTCGCTCTTGGCGGACAGCGATTCCTCCGCGCCCGGCGCCGCGTCGAGCCCGGCTTCGCGCAAGGTGGCGACGATGGTAGCGACGATCTCGTCATTGACCCGATCGATGGTGCGCGGCTTGCGTTCGAAGGTCGGGAAGGCGCCGATCTTGCGCTCGAGCCGAGCGGTATAGCCGCGGTCGATCAGCAGGACATCCGACGACACGGCGAAATCGCTGACCACGATCGATTTGGGCTTGGCCGCGGATGGCGCGGACGTCAGCGTGCCGGACGCCAGTTTCACGTCGGATTCGACGCAGCCGCTCAGCAGCAACGCGGCGACGCAGATGCTCAGGATTCGCATGGGGGGCTCAAGGTTGTCGCCGGCATCGGAATCGGCCGGCCCGTTCGGCGCGCTCTCTTGCGGTCAAATTATGCGCCCGTCAAGCAGACGCCGGCGGTGTTACCCCCGCTTTCCCCTTGCCTCGCTTACCGCGATGACGCCGGCGCTCGGTCTGCCCGGGCGGCGGTTCTGCCGGGACCTCGACGGTCGCCGGACCGCTCGCCACCGGCGCGGCGGCCAGCGCCGCTGCCGGCAACCGTTCGGGCGCGATCACCGGCCCCGCCGCGGCAGCGGCGGCGCGGCGCGCCTCCTTGGCAAGGCGGCGACGCTCGCGGGCACGCGCGAGGCTGCGTTTGACGTCCTCGCTGGCGCTCCGCCACCAATATAAGCCCTGCGCCACCGCGGCGCCGATCCGGCCGCCGGCCCAGACCAGTTCGTAGGGCGCGAATAGACGCCAGGTGTCATCGCCGTCCACCAGACCACGCGCGATCAATTCGCCGGCCATCGCCGTGGTGTTGAGGCCGTGGCCGGCGAAGCCGCTGGCCACCCACACGCCGTCCGCCATCTGCCCGATCTGCGGCATGCGGTGGATGGTGCGGCCCAGCGTCCCCGACCAGATGTCGGCGACCGCGACCGGACCGAGCCCGGGAAACTTGCGCGTGACATCGGCGATCAGCGGGCGAGCGAAGCGGCGGGCGTCAGCCGGCCAGACCCGCACCCGGCCCGATACCATCAGCCGGTCGCCGCCGACGATGCGAAAATGGTTGTCGGCGCGGTCTGTGTCGCTGATGGCGCCGCGAAACTTGACGAAGGCATCGAGCCGCTCGCCCAAAGGCTCGGTCACCATGACGTAGGTCGTCACCGGCAACAACGTCGCGGACAGCGACGGCATCAGATTGCCGAGTTGCACATTGCCGGCAAATACCACATGCGCGGCACGCACCCGCCCGTTCGGCGTGACGATGCGTTTGCGCACGCCCGCCGGATCGATCGACAGCGCCGGTGTCTCCTCGAAGATGCGCGCGCCGGCCCTCACCGCCAGTTCGGCCAGGCCGAGCGCGTAATTGAGCGGATGAATATGGAATGCGTTGCGAAAGTGAATGGCGTTGAAATAGCGGTGGCTCGCGAGTTCGCTGCGCACGCGCTCGGTCGGCCACATCTCGACGTCGGCGCCGAGCCAGCGCAGCCGCTCGCTCTGCGCCCGCACGGCCTTGACGTTGTCGCTCTGGTCGACGCGCAGCCAGCCGGCGACCGGATCGACGCCTTGCAGGTCGTTATCGGCGATGGTGCGGCGGACGTAATCGACGCCCTGCTCCGACAGCGCCCAGAGCTCCTTGGTATGATCGACGCCGATGCGCTCGACCATGTTGTCGATGCTCTCGGAGAACCCCGGCAGCACGAAGCCGGTGTTGCGGCCGGACGCGGCCTCGGCGATGCGGCCGGCTTCCAGCACCGCGACCGACCAGCCGCGGCGCGCCACCTCGCGGGCCACCGTCAGGCCGGCGAGGCCCGCGCCGATGACGCAGACGTCGATATCCAGATCGAACCCAAGGCGGGCGTGATCGGGGCGCGGGTTCCGCGTCGCTTCGTACCAGGTTGCCGCCGTCGGGTCGGTGTCGGTCATCAGGACAGGATCTCGAGGCCAGGATCGTCGGGAAAGTATCTTCGGGACAGGGTCTTTATGCCGCGACCCGGCACCGGGATGCCGGCTACCGCGTGGCGGCGGGATGCTAAGCTGCCATAGATTCGAACCGGTCTCACCGGTCAATCCCTGGCAACCGGTCCCAACCCGCCAATTCGCTGGAACTGCTTATGCGGCGTCTTCTGCTCCTGCGCCACGCCAAAACCGAACCGGCCCTCCCCGGCCACGAGGACCGGACACGTGTCCTGGTCGAGCGCGGCCGCAAAGATGCCGGCAAGATCGGCGCCTATATGGAAACCCACGCCCTCGTTCCCGACCGCGTGGTACTGTCGCCGGCCAAGCGAGTGCAGGAGACCTGGAAATACATGGCGAGCGCGCTCAAGCGCGCGCCCGGCGCCACCACGGCCGAGCAGATCTACGCTGCCACGCCGCACGACGTCCTCGGCGTCATCCTCAGCGCACCGGCGAGCGCGCATTCGCTGCTGATTGTCGGGCACAACCCGTCGCTCCAGGACGTCAGTCTGATGCTGGTGGCGTCCGGCGACATCGACGCGCGCGAAAGGCTGCGCGAAAAGCTACCGACATCCGGACTCGTCATCATCGATTTCGCGTTCGATGACTGGAGCAAGGTGCACCCGCAATCGGGCCGGCTCGAGCGCTTCGTGACACCAAAGACGCTCGAGATCGGAACCCGGTAGCGCTACGGCACCAGGTCCTTGGGTAGCGCATCGGGACGGTAGACGCCCGGTTTGTTGAGGCGGAAGAAGTTGCCCCCTTGCCACAGGAACAAGGCGAGGAAAGCGGCGACGAAGGCCGCGCCGGCGATGGCGTTGCCTTGCAGGCCGCGCACCGTCAGCGCCGCCAGCGATAGGGCGACCGCGGCGAACAGCACCAGCCCCGGCCAATAGAGCAGCGGCACGCTGCCGCGCTCGTAAATCGGCCTGGCGCCGGACGCCTCGAGCCGGCGATGCAGCGCGTCGAGGAAGGCGGCATAGTCTTTGTCCTGGCGCTGCTGCTCCATCATGCTCTTCCAGGTCGAGGACACGAGTTGAAGCTTCGGCGCGCCGTCCGCCCAGATTTCGGTGAGGTAGCGCTTCGACTGCATGCTCGCCGGCTTGAACGACAGGCGCACCAGGCGGATGTCGCGAAATGGCACGACCCCGGAGCGGCGCCCGGCTTGATAGGCGAGCCCTTTCTCCGTCAGGCGGAAGTTGAAAGCCGCGCCCAGCAACGAAGGACGGTAGGTATAAGTGGGAACCGGCTCGCCGCCCTGCGCCTCCTCGCCCACCGCGTCGCCTTGTGACAATTCCATTTCAGCCCCGTATTTAGCGTACTGACGCCGTTAACCATGATCGCGGTCTGGCGCACAAGGCCCGGCCAAAGGGGCTTGCATATGTTCCAATCCCCAATCGTTTATAATATCTTAAGAACGGAAGTGTGAACGGCCGGCGCCCGCCGGTCGTGTGGTGGAGGCGTTGTCATGGCGAAACTCTCGGACTTGTTTGGCCGTAAAATCGGCGAGCACGAGCCCGATCGCAGGTATGGCAGCACCCTGCCCGCCGAGCCATCGCCCAGCCAGCCGACCCAGCCCATCGCCCGCCAGATCACGCCGGAGAGCTATTCCGATATCGGGTCGCGCATCGGCGAGGAAAACGAAGCCCTGCGCCATCTCCTCAGCGATGCCGGCCGCAAGATCGGCGAACTCGACGAACTCAAATCGGCGTTCGAAAAGATCGTCTCGCCTTTCAACGCCACTCTGCGCGCGCTCGAACAGGAAAAGTCGCAGACGCTCAGCCTGACCGACATGTTGAACGAGTCGCGCGCCTCCTACGAGACGCTGCGCGCCGAGTTCTATCAGGTCGAACGCAAGGCCACCGCGCTCGAAGCCGAAGCCGAGAAGCTGCGCGAGGATCTCGAACTCGCGCGTGAATCGAACCGCGGCCTGGAAAGCGTCCGTATCGAACTCTCCGACAACGTCTCGGCGCGCGGCGCGCAGATCGCCGAGCTCGAGCGTCAGTTGACTCAGGAGACCGCGCAGCGCCGCGCGCTGGGCGAAGCCCGCCGTACCGCGCAGGAACAGCTCGACGCCTCGGAGAAGCGCATCGTCGAACTCGAAGGCGAACTCGCCGCCGCCCGCGAAAAGCTGGCGCTGCTCGAGGACGAGAAGCGCGCGCTGCAATCCAACATCGACGCCGCGCTCAATGAAACAGCCCGCCTCACCCGCCGCCTGACCGAAAGCGAAAACACGCTGACGGCGACCCGCGCCCAGCTCGGCAAGGTCGAAGCCAGCTTTGCCGAGGCCTATGGCGAACGCGGCCGCCTCTCCGCCTCGCTCGACGAGGCCAAGGAGCAGCACCAGGCCGAGCGCAACAGCCTCAACATGCGGCTCGACGCGCTGCAGTCGCGCGCCGCGACCGCCGAGCGCCTGCTCGCCGAGGCGCGCCAGAATCTGATCGCCCGTACCGAGGAGGTTCGCGCCTTCGATCGCAAATCGGTCGAAGCCACCATCTCGCGCAACAACGCCGAAAAGCGCCTCACCCAGATGGAGGCCGCGCACGAGCAGCGCGAGCGCCAGCTCAAGGATCTCGAACAGACGCGCATCGCGCTGACCGAGCGTAACAACGCCCTGACCAAGGCGCTCAAGGCGCGCGAGACGGCGCTTGCCCGCGCCGACGAAAAGATCGCGGCGCTCACCGAGCGCAACGGCCATCTCGAGGCCGACGTTCAGGTTTCGCGCACGAATATCGAAAAGCGCGTCGAGGATCTCAACTCGTCGCTGCAGCGCGAACGCATGGAACGTGCCGTCGTCGAAGGCGCGCTGGAGGCGGCGCGCAAGGACAATTCGCGTCTGCAAAGCGAAGTCGCCGCGCTGCGTTCGACGTTGCGTCGCGGCATGCCGCTCGTCGAAGAAGCGCCGGTAGCCGAGAGCGAAACACAAGGCGCGAAAGGTTCCGAACCGGCGGAACAGTCCGACAAAGTCTGATCGGCGAATCGTCCTCGCAGGCGGCACAAACCGCCGCACCCCGATATCGCAACAATGATGGAACGCGGGAGCTTGCTCCCGCGTTTGTCTTTCAAGCGTGCGCGTACAGCGACACGCTCCCGTCTTGCGTTGCGACAATCCATACTGAGGAGGATGTCTGATGAAGAAACATATGATTATTGCTGCCGCGCTTGCCGCGGCGCTGGCGACGCCGGCATTTGCGCAGTCGACCACGAAGCCCGCTCCGTCGGCGGCTCCGAACGCCACCATGAACCACACCGATACGTCGTCCGCCACGGCGACCACCGGCTCCGCCAACTTCGTGCAGACCCAGCAGTCCAGCGACTGGCGCGGTTCCAAGCTGATCGGCGCCTCGGTCTACGGGCCGGATAACGCTTCGATCGGCGAGATCAACGATCTCATCGTCGGCTCCGACGGCAAGATCAGCGCTGTGGTCGTCGGCGTCGGCGGCTTCCTCGGCGTCGGCCAGAAGGATGTTGCGCTGCCCTTCGAAAACATCTCGGTGACCCGAAAGGCCGACTCCGCCACGATCGACAAGATCAAGGTCAGCTACACCAAGGATCAGCTGAAGAACGCGCCGAAGTTCGCCTATTACGAACCGGCTTCGTCGAAGTCTTCGACCACCGGTTCCGCGACCCCGATGGGCGGCAGCGCCGGCGGCATGAAGTCGCCGACCACCCACCCGACCGGCACCGCGAAGTAATGCACGCCAAGTAAGGCCGGCTGCGACCAAGCAAGCCGTCCCCTTCGATGCCCGGCCTCCGCGGCCGGGCATCACTTTTTTTCATTGCTCGGCGGTGTGACAAAGCCCGGTCGAGCGCCTATATGACGGCCATGGGCAAATGGTACGTCATCGTTCCGCTTCTGGCGGTGTTGGCCGCGGCACTGTGGTTCGCCGGCAGCGCCTGGGTGGAATTTGCCGGCGACATTCCGGTTTACGGCTACTTCGCCATCATTGGCGGCGTGTTCTTTTCGCTGCTGATCGGCGGCGGCCTGATGGCACTGGCGTTCTATTCGGACCGGCACGGCTACGACGACATGGCCGGCGGCGACCGCGGCAACGAGCCGCGCTGATCGTCGCGCGGCGTGGGCGCCCCTTTTCCGCCGTTCCTGGAAAAACTGTCTGTGGCAAAGTCGGCTATCGCCGGTCCCCCCGACCGGCTATGGAGGCCGCGTTCTCACGCCAACGCAACCGGTGATGCCATGAACAAGACCCTGGTCCAGGAACAGTTCGGTAAAACTGCCGCTCATTATCTGACATCGACGCCACACGCACTCGGCAAAAGCCTCGAGCGCCTGGTCACGCTCACCGCACCGCAGAAAGACTGGCGTGTGCTCGATATCGCGACCGGCGGCGGTCATGTCGCCTACACCTTCGCGCCGCATGTGGCGCGGGTCTGGGCCACCGACATCACCCAGGAAATGCTCGACATGGTGAAGGCCGAAGCCGCCAAGCGCGGCCTCGCCAATATCCGCACGACCTACGCCAAGGCCGAGCAGTTGCCGTTCGACGATGGAAGCTTCGATCTCGTCACCTGCCGCATCGCGCCGCACCACTTCGATTCCATTCCGGAATTTCTCACCGAGGCGCATCGCGTTCTGAAGGCCGGCGGCACCTTCGCCGTCGTCGACAATGTCGTGCCGCCCGGCACGGTCGGCGACTACATTAACGCCTTCGAGCGCTTTCGCGATCCAAGCCATCTGCGCGCCTGGACCATGGACGAATGGCGCGCCGCCATCCAGGACGCCGGCTTTGTCCTCGCGCACGAGGAACAGATCTACAAGAAAATGGAATTCAAGAGCTGGGCGCAGCGCTACGACGATACGATGAAGCGCCTGCTGCGCGCCATGCTGACCGAGGTGACGCCGGCCGTCGGCGAGGTGCTCGAACCGAAGGGCATCGGCGACGAATTCACCTTCCGCCTGTGCGAAGGCCTGTTCATCGCCAGGAAAAATTGAGCGCTATCGCCGAATGAAAACGCCGGCGCTCATCGAGCGCCGGCGTTTCAATTACGCGATCGCGCGAGCTTACTTCTTCTTGCGCTTCTTCCAGTGCTTGGCGCGGACCGGCTGCGGTTCCCATTCCGGATGCGCGTCGTAAGCGGCGTTGACCAGGTAACCGCCGATGATCGGAACGATGCACGAGCCGATCAGGACGTGACCTTCACGCTGCGTCAGCGGCCGATGCACGACGACGGTGCCGATCATCGGTGACACCGCGGCGCAGCCGATCGTGGTGGCGGCGATGGCGCCCCACTGGCCCGGGAAGATGCCGTCCTGCCACTTCCAGTGCCACTTGTTGATGGCGAAATAACCCGCGGTCGCCGCCGCGCCGGTGCCGAGCGCCACGACTTTGAGGCGGTTGTCGAAATGGTGCCGGCTGCCGGCCTGGGCGGTTTGCGCGGTCAAGGTGGCGGCCGCGAGCAAGGCGGCGGCCACGGCGAAGATACGTTTCATTGCGGTCTCCCGGAAAAAATAAGCGCGAAAGCCGTCCCTTGTCGTCTGCTTCGGGTCGGCGAGTCGAGGGCCAGAATGGCAGGCGCAATGCCTTATTCACAGGGCAAAATGACCCCAAGCGAGGTCTCCGGCCGCATTTTTGACGTCTGTTCGTCAAAATTCTCTTACGTTCTAAATCACTGATTAATCGAGATAATCGCACCGGGACGCGGCGGCGTTAACCTCTCATTTACCCTTCGAAATTCACAGTCTGTTAGGAATAGTAAACAAGTGATTCTAGCGTCGCTTTGGCCGGGCGCATCGGCGCACAGGGGTCACGTGAATGAGCAAATTCGGGGGGCTGTTTGGCCGCAAGCCGAGCGCCATCGATCAGGTAGCGCAGCCGTCGCCAACCGCTACTGAAGTTCCCGATACCGTGCTTGAGCTGGACGAGGAACTGTTCTCGGCGCTCGGCTCGCAGATCGGGGGCGACAACGAAGCGCTCCGCAACCTCCTGCTCGACGCCAACGCCAAGATCGGCGAGCTCGACTCCATCAAGGCCGCGGTCGGCAAGCTGGTCGATCCGGTCAGCAAGACGTTGCGGGCGCTGGAAGCCGAGAAATCGGAGAAGATCAGCCTTCAGACCATTCTCAACAATACCCGCACCGCCTACGGCAAGCTGCGCAACGAAGTCGCCGACCTTGAGAAGAAGCTGAATAGCGCAGAGCAGGACGCCGGCGCGCTGCGCCAGGAGCTGGCGACGACGCAGAACGTGCTGCGCACCGTCGAGGCGACCAAAGCGGAAATCGCCATCGACATCGCCGCGCGGCGCGCCCAGATCGCCGATCTGGAAGGCCGCCTCGCCCATGAAAGCGGCGAGAACGCCGTATTGCGCGACGAGAACCGCCGGCTCGACGAGCGCGGCACCACGCTCGGCAAGCGCGTCGTCTCGCTGGAGGCCGACCTCAACGCGGCGCGCCAGCGCCTGATGATGGCGGACGACGAAAAGCGCACGCAACAGGAACTGCTCGACAAGATGAGCGGCGACACCGCGCGTCTGGCGCGCAAGCTATCGGAGACCGAGCAGGCGCTGAACGCGGCGCAAAGCCGGCTGCGTCAGGTCGAAGGCAATTTCGCCGAGCTCAACGGCGAGCGCGGCCGCCTCGCCGCAGCGCTGGACGAAACGCAGGAGCGCCACAGCCACGAACTCACCAGCCAGCGCATGCGCTACGAGGCGCTGCAGGCCCGCACCGCGGTGACCGACAACCTCCTGGTCGAAGCGCGTGAGCATCTGCAAAAGCGCGCTGAGGAACTGCGCGATCTCGACCGCCGCCTCACCGACTCGATCAGCGAGCGTGACGGCCTGCAAAGCCGGCTGGCCGAGCTGGAAGCCGAGCGGCTGCGCCGCGAAAGCGAGTTCAAGGAGGCCGAGCAGCTCCGCGCCACCCTGATCGAGCGCAGTGGCGCTCTGACCCGCGCCTATACCGCCAAAGAAGCGGCGCTGGGCCGCGCCGAGGACGCCATCACCGCGCTCAAGGGCCAGATCGAAACGATCAGCAAGGAACGGTCCAACGACAAGCTCTTGGCCGAGCAGGCGATCGAGGAACTCAGCGCCGCGCTCCAGCGCGAGAAGCTCGACCGCGCCGTGATCGAAGGCGCACTGGAAACCGCGCGCAAGGACTTCGCCCGCGTCATGCGCGAGGTCATGAGCCTGCAGCGCGCGCAGCAGGCCGCCGAGGAACCCGCCGACATCAAGGCTGCCAACGCCGCCTGAACCTGTCGCAGCAAGACCCACCTCATCAGCGCCGGGCTCTGTGCCCGGCGTTCTTTTGTCGGTCGGCCCGAACCTTAGCCCGCCCCTGTTGATTTATCGCAAGGAGGCGACGCCCGCCTTACCCTAGTGTTCCTTCGTCCAGCGACGAAGGGCGTACTTGAAGGTTCCGCCATGCCTTATGCGGTCAATCGAGACCTGCCCCCCAGTGTCCGGAGCCATCTGCCGGACCACGCCCAGGACATCTATCGCGAGGCTTTCAACCACGCTTACGCCGCCCATGCCGGCGAAGCCGACCGCGAACGCCGATCGCACATGATCGCCTGGGCGGCGGTCAAACATTCTTACGTGAAGGAAGGCGAGCAATGGGTCAGGCGTCAGGCAACGGCATCATAAGCGGGGCGCTGGCGCTCGCCGAACGCAACGTGCCGCGCTACACCTCCTACCCGTCGGCGCCGCATTTCACCGCAGCCGTCACCCCCGATGTCTACCGCGACTGGCTCGCGGCGCTGCCGCGCGGCGCCCGCATCTCGCTCTACATCCACGTGCCGTTCTGCACCGAGCTGTGTCACTACTGCGGCTGCAACACCCGCGCCGTGCGGCGCCGCGAACCGGTCGACGCCTATGCCGAACAGCTCATCGCCGAATTGACGCTGCTCGGCTCGCTCAACGGCGCCCGGCTGACGCATCTGCATTGGGGCGGCGGCACGCCGTCGATCCTCGGGCCGCGCTGGTTCGAAACCATCGCCGCGCATCTTGCGTCACAGTTCGACCTTTCCGCGCTCAAGGAACACGCCATCGAACTCGACCCGCGCCGCATCGACCGCCCGCTGGTCGCGACGCTCAAGGCGATCGGCGTCAACCGCGCCAGCCTCGGCCTGCAGGATGCTTCGCCGCATGTGCAGCAGGCCATCGGCCGCATCCAACCGTTCGAGGACACCGAACGCGTCGCCTCATGGCTGCGCGAGGCCGGCATCGAGAATCTCAATCTCGATCTGATGTACGGCCTGCCGAGCCAGACCGTCGCCGACGTCGCGCGCAGTGCCGAACTCGCCTGCTCGCTCAAGCCGCAGCGGCTGGCGCTGTTCGGCTACGCCCATGTGCCGTGGTTCAAGACGCATCAGCGGCTGATCGATACGGCGGCCCTGCCCGGCGCCAGCGAACGTCTCGAGCAGGCCGCGACCGCGGCCGAGGTATTCGCGCGCTTCGGCTACGAGGCGGTCGGGCTCGATCATTTCGCGCTGCCGGACGATGAACTCAGCGTCGCCGCGCGTGAAGGCCGGCTGCACCGCAATTTCCAGGGCTACACCACCGACGACGCCGAAGCGCTGATCGGCGTTGGCGCCTCCTCGATCGGCAAGCTGCCGCAGGGTTTCGTGCAGAACGCGCCGGACACCGCCGGCTATGCCCGCGCCATCGCCGCCGGACACTTCGCCACCGTCAAGGGCCTCGCTTTGAGTGACGACGACAACCTGCGCGCTTCGATTATCGAGCGCCTGATGTGCGATCTGGCGCTCGACCTCGACCGCTTCGGCGGCACGCGCGCTTTCGTACGTGAATGCGACGAACTGAAGGATCTGGCCGCCCAGGGCTTGGTGACGATCGACGGCGCGCGCATCACCGTGACCACGGCCGGCCGACCTTATATCCGCATCGTTGCTTCGGTGTTCGACAGCTATCTGGCGGCGACGCAGAAACGGCACTCGGTAGCGGTTTGAGCCGGCGGCGGGAAGTCGCAGACCGCGCGCCTCGAATGCGCTCACACGATCAACTCAGGAATTAGGCGCGCTTCTTCGGCGCCGCCGCGGCAACCTTCCGGCAATCCTGCGACGCCTCCCACCGCGCCTCGCAGCCCGGCGCCTCGTCGCAGCGGTCGCAATTGGCGGCCATCCAGACCAGCAGCGACCTTTCGCGTGGCCAGGCGGCCGGGCGCACGGCCGGCGGCGGCACCAAGATCGGGCCGATCGCGCTTTCCGTGGGGGTCATAGTCTTGGCCTTTGCGTTCGATTCGTCGTTCGCCATGACCGCAAAATAAACAGCCCCGGCAGAGCCGCATTGATCAAACGCAAAGGAGTGGGGCACCGCAAGCGCGGCCGTTAACGATTAAATAAGGCGCGGATTACCGCACCAACTCCCGCATCGCGCGGTCGAGGCCATCGAGCGTCAGCGGATACATCCGCCCGCCCATGAGTTGCCGCATCATGCCGATCGAATGGGTGTAATCCCATTCGCGCTCCGGCACCGGATTGAGCCACACCGCCGCGGGATAATTGCGCAGCACGCGGTCCATCCAGACGACGCCCGCCTCCTCGTTGTAATGCTCGACCGAGCCGCCCGGCGCCGTGATCTCGTAAGGCGACATCGAGGCGTCGCCGACGAAGATGGCCTTGTAGTCGTGCGGATAAGTATGCAGCACGTCGAAGGTCGGCGTCGTCGCCTGGAAGCGGCGCTGGTTCTCCTTCCACACTTTCTCGTACAGGCAATTGTGGAAGTAGAAATGCTCCATATGCTTGAACTCGGTGCGCGTCGCCGAGAACAGCTCCTCGGTCGCCTTGATGTGCCAGTCCATCGAGCCGCCGATGTCGAAGAACAGCAGCACCTTCACCGCATTGTGCCGCTCCGGGCGCATGTGAATGTCGAGATAGCCTTTGTGCGCCGTGCCCTGGATGGTGCCGTCGAGATCGAGCTCTTCGGCAACGCCGGTGCGCGCGAATTTGCGCAGGCGGCGCAGCGCCACCTTGATGTTGCGGGTGCCGAGCTCGACCTGATCGTCGAGGTCCTTGAACTCGCGCTTGTCCCAGACCTTGACGGCGCGGCGATGCGTCGACTCGCCGCCGATGCGAATGCCTTCAGGGTTGTAGCCGCCGTTACCGAACGGCGACGTGCCGCCGGTGCCGATCCATTTATTGCCGCCCTGGTGGCGGCCCTTCTGCTCGGCGAGACGCTGCTTCAAGGTCTCGAGCAGCTTGTCGAGGCCGCCGAGCGCCTGGATCTGTTTCTTCTCGTCCTCGGTGAGAAATTTGTCGGCGAGCTTCTTCAGCCACTCGGCCGGGATGTCGGCTTCGAGCGGCGCGTCGCTCAGGAACTCCAGGCCCTTGAAGGTCTGGCCGAAGACGCGGTCGAACTTGTCGAGGTTGCGCTCGTCCTTCACCAGCGCGGCGCGCGCCAGATAATAGAAATCGTCGACCTTGCGCCCGGCGAGATCCGCCTCCAGCGCCTCCATCAGCGTGAGGTATTCGCGCAGGGTCACCGGCACGCCGGCGGATTTCAGGTCGTTGAAGAAGCCGATGAACATGCCCGGCAGCATTCCCCCCTGCCGCCGCGGCCGTCAAGCCGGACGGCCGGGCCGGGTTTGCGCCGCGATCGGGCCTTGACCCGGCCACATCTGTTCGGAATGAGTGGCGCTGATTTGAGACGATGGGCCGGGGGCACTCCGGCCATCCCGCGGCCGGAACGCGAAAAATATGACGATCACCCGCACCCAGGCGCAATGGGCGCTTGCCGTCGCGCTCTCGACTTTGCTTCTGGTCGCCCCGGCGCTCTGGAACGGCTTTCCCCTGCTCGAATACGACACCGGCGGGTACCTCGCGCGCTGGTACGAAGGCAGCCTGCTGATCAACCGGCCGCTGATCTACGGCCTGCTCCTGATGATCAACGTGCCGTTCGCCTTCTGGCCGGTGCTTCTGATCCAGTCCTGGTTGACCATCTGGGTGCTGGCGCTGGTGCTGCGCACCCACGGCTATGGCGGCCGGCCGCTGCTGCTCACCGGTATCATCGCCGTCCTGTCGATCGTGACCACGTTGCCCTGGATCACCGCGATCCTGCTGACCGATATCTATTGCGGCCTGGCCATCCTCGGCTTCTACATGCTGCTGACCCGCGCCGAACGCCTCGCCCGCGGCGAACGCTATGGCCTGATCGCGCTGATCGCCTGCGCCGTCGCCAGCCACAGCGCGACGCTCGCGGTGATGATGATGCTGTCGGCCGCGTCGCTGGTGCTGACACTGTTCTATCGCGACAGGCTGCCGCGCCTGCGCGTCGCGCAAGGCGTGCTCGCGATCGTGCTCGGCGCCGGCATCGTGCTCGGCACCAATTTCATCCTGGTGAAGCGGCTGGCCTGGACCCCGGGCGGCTTCGCCATGTATTTCGGCCGCATGCTGCAAGCCGGCATCGTGCCGAAATATCTCGACAAGCACTGCCCCGATCCGACCCTCAAGCTCTGCTCCATCAAGGACCGGCTGCCCGACAACGCCGACGACTGGTTCTGGGCCGACAAGGACTTCGACAAGCTCGGCCGCTTCGCCGGCATGAATGCCGAGATGGAGCGCGTGGCGCTCGGCAGCGTCGCCGAGTTTCCGCTCGACGTCATCAGGACGACGATCGAATCTACCGTCGAGCAACTCGTCGCTGTGCGCACCGGCGAAGGCGTCGTCAACTGGATCTGGCACACGTACTTCATCGTCAAGGACTGGGCGCCACAGTTGCAGCCCGCGATGTGGGCGGCCAAACAGCAGAAGGGCGAGATTTCGTTCACGGCGATCAACGCCATCCATTACCCGGTCGCACTCATCGCCACCGCGCTGCTGCCGTTCATTGTGTTCCTGGGGTGGACCGGACGGCTGCCGCGCGAATTCGGCGACCTCGCCTTCGTCTGCATTCTTGCTCTGCTCGCCAATGCCTTCGTCTGCGGCGGGCTCGCCAATCCGCATGACCGCTACGGCGCCCGCGTCGTCTGGCTTGCGGTTTTCACCGCCGGCCTTGCGGCGGTACGCCTCTACGAACGGCGCAGCGCCGCCAGTACGGCGCCGGCCCGCGACATTTTGGCCACCTGACCGGATTCCAACCGCTGAACCAATTCGTTCGGCCGGCGTTCATATGCCGGCCCGTATCTTGCCTTGCACGCCTTGCGAAAAGTCATTTTCCGAGGCTGCAGACGACGGCACGCTGCGGCCGTCGCTGCAGTGGGGACCACCATGACGAATATCCAGGTCGTCGACCGCCAGGCGTTTGCCGGCAGGCGGTTGTCCGGCCCAAGCGGCGCAGTGATCGCCTGGATCGCCGCCGGCGCGGCGATGATCGGGCTGATGCTGATCCCGGCGCTGTGGAACGGATTTCCGCTGATCTTCCCCGATACCGGCGGCTATTTCACCGCACCGATGATGCGCGAACTCGCCAATGGCCGCTCGGCGCTCTATGGCCTGTTTCTCGACACCGGTATTCCCTTCGCCTTCTGGACTTGCGTGATCGCGCAGGCCGCTCTGATGGCGTGGCTGTTCACCCTCACCTTGCGTGTCAACGGACTGGGCGGCCGGCCCTGGCTGGCGCTCGGCATCGTCGCGCTGCTCTGCGTCGCCACCAGCCTACCGTGGTTCGCCGGTCAGTTGATGCCGGACATCCTGTTCGCGGCGCTGGCGCTGTCGCTCTATCTGCTTGCTTATGGAAATGAACAACTTGTGCGCTGGGAGCGCTGGACGCTCGGCGCCGTCATTGTCTTCGCCATGGCGAGCCACATGGCCGCACTCGGGATGGCCGTCGCGGTCATCGCGGCTCTGGCGCTGACGCAAGCGACGCGGCTGGCGCTGCCGCGCGCGCGCATGACCTTCGCCGCCGGCGCGGTCGCCGCCGGCATCGCTCTGTGCCCGGTATCAAACCTGATGCTCACCGGTCAGTTCGCCTTCACGCCGGGCGGCGCCAACTTCCTGTTCGGTCGTCTGATCGAGGATGGCATTGTCAGCCGTTACCTCCGCGATCACTGTCCCGACGAAACGCTGCAGCTCTGTCAGTACAGAGGTGAAATCCAGGAGGACGCCGATTCATGGCTCTGGTGGTCGGGCTCGCCGCTCTACAAATTGGGCGGCTGGGAGGCCTATGAGCCGGAAGCCAAGCGCATCATCGCCGGCACGCTCGCCGACTATCCGGTGAGCCACGCGATCACGGCGGTCAACGCGGCGATCGCGCAGTTCATGAGCTTCGAGACCGAGATCGGCATCGATGACAACCAGCCGACTTATGCGGCGATCGAACAGTTCGTGCCGCGGCTTTATCCGGCGTTCCTGGCGGCGCGGCAGCAGGCCGATCGTTTCGACGTGTCGCCGATCAACGAGTTGCATCTGCCGGTGGCGTATTTGGCGCTGGCGTTACTGGCGCTCGCCATGCTCTTTCACCGCCGCCTCGGCCTTTCGCCTGAAGCACGCGCACTCGGGCTGATTTTGTTCGTGGCACTCGCCGCCAACGCCATCATCTGCGGCGTGTTCTCGCATCCGGTCGATCGTTATCAGAGCCGGCTCGTGATGCTGGCGCCGTTTGCCGTCGTGGTGATCGCGGCGCGGCTCATCGCGGCGCGGCCACGGGCGTCCTGATGTGCTCCCGGCGCACGCCGATGCCGATGACATAAGCGGGAAGACGCCGCAGCACCGGAAACCAGCCGAGCAACTTGAGCGGCCATGGCGGCGCGATACGGCCCTCGCGCGTCAGGACGCGTTTGAGCACGCGGTTATGGATAAAGACCTGGATGCGCTGGATGACGCGCATCGGGAATGACCGCCGCGCTTCGACCGCGGCCAGCAATTCGGCGGTGACGCGGCGCTCCTTCAGCGGCAGCGCCAGAATATTGGCCGCGGCCACGGCGTCCTGCACGGCGAGATTGACGCCGACGCCGCCGACCGGCGACATCGCATGCGCGGCGTCGCCGATGCACAGCAGCCCCGGCCGGTGCCATTTCCTGAGACGATCGACCGCGACCGTGAGCAGCTTGATCTTGTCCCAATCGTCGAGTTCGTGAATGCGGTCGTCGAGAAACGGCGACATCGCCAGCACGTGCTTTCGGAACGCCTCAAGCCCTTCGCGCTTCACCGCGTCGATGCCGCCCTTCGGGATGACATAGGCGCACTGCCAGTAGTCGCGGCGGTTGAGCATGATCATCATGCGCCCCGCTTCGATATGGCCAAACGTTTCCGGCGTATCGGTCTCGCGCCGCGTCATGCGGAACCACAGCACGTCGATCGGCGCGCCGAGATCGTCGGCCGCGAGCCCCGCGCGCTCGCGCACCGTCGAGTGCCGGCCATCGCAGCCGACGACGAGATCGGCGCGAATGTCGAGCAGGCCGTCCGCCGTCTTGGCGCGCACGCCGACGATGCGGCCGCCCTCCTCGATCAGATCGGTCGCCTCGGCCTGCATCCGCAGATCGAAAGTCGGGAAACGCTTGCCCTGCGCTGACAGGAAATCGAGGAAGTCCCACTGCGGCATCAGCGCGATGAACTTGCAGCGCGTCGGCAAATGCGTGAAGTCGGCGACCTTGACGCGCGCGTCGCCGATCTGGGCGGTGAGCTCGCGCACCTCGTCGTGGCGGACTTTGAGGAAGTCGTCGAGCAGGCCGAGTTCGTGCATCAGTTCGAGCGTCGAGGGATGAATGGTGTCGCCGCGAAAGTCGCGAAAGAAGTCGGCGTGCTTCTCCAGCACCGTCACTTTTACGCCGGCGCGCGCCAGCAGAAAGCCGAGCATGATGCCGGCGGGCCCGCCACCGGCGATGCAACAGGCCGTCTCGATGCTCTGATCGGTCATCACTGGCTCCGCGGTCGATGAGCGGGCCGTCGCGCCGAAGCTGCTTACGCCTGCTTCTCCGGGGTGCGCACGACGAGCCCGTCGAGCACGTCCGACACCTTGATCTGGCACGACAGCCGCGAGTTCGGCCGCACGTCATAGCCGAAGTCGAGCATGTCCTCTTCCATCGGCGACGGCTCGCCGACCTTCTCGCGCCAGGCCTCCTCGACATAGACGTGGCAGGTGGCGCAGGCGCAGGCGCCGCCGCATTCCGCTTCGATGCCCGGAATGTTGTTGCGCAGCGCCGTCTCCATCACGGTCGCGCCGTTCTCGGCATCGACGGTGCGCGCGGTGCCGCTGAAATCGATGAACGTGATCTTGGGCATGCAAATAAGGCCGGATTTGCGTGGGAAGACGCGCCGGAACCGGCGCGCGGCCTCTATATAATCATTCTACGGCGAACGCCAGCCGCGCGGGCTGCCTCAGCCCTGGCGCAGCCATTCGGCGATCAGCGCGCGGGCCTGCGTGACCGCCTCGGCGAGACGATCGATCGCGGCCGCGCATTCCTCGGCGCTGCCTCGCGCGGCGCGTTCGGTCGCTTCCGCTGCCTGCGCCACCTGCCCGGCACCGATACCGGCGGCCGAGCCCTTCAGCGCATGGGCCAGGGCCAGCACGCCGGGGCCGTCGGTCTTGCGCATCCGGCCGATCAGCAGTTCGGCCTGGCGGTCGAACAGTTCGAGCACTTCGTGCTCCAGGTTGCGATTGCCGAGCGTCATCCGCGCCAGATGGCTGCGATCGAGCACCGCCTCGTCGGCCTTTACCGCGCTGTCCATGTCTTCACCCCTCTCGCGCCCCCGAAAACCGGAGGCGAGTGTCGCCGGCGGTCTCCCAAGTTCCGGTAAATACAGGCCGGGAAGTGGTTTACCGCAGCGGCCAAGTTGCTGGCGGTGGTTAAGGCCGGCGTAACTGTCGCCGCCGATCCGGCGGCCCGCGCCACAGAGCCGCCGCAAAGCCGTCCTCAGTTCGGCCGGGGGGGGCCGACATCCAAATTTCCTTGATCGCGCCAGACCTTGGGCCTATCGGGCCGCGTTGGCCTATCGGCGTTGGTTAAGGCCGTTAACGATGATTAAAACATCCTTAAGAGCGCTGGTTTCTTTCGTTTTGCCAATACGATAGGATGAAATCCTGGCGGACAGGTGGAACCCGGGCCCCTGCATCGCTTCATGAATCTGAGGCCCCGGCGCCGGAAGTGTGGCGTCGGGCAATTGAGGTTTGGTCCTGTCCAGGCAGGCCACGAGCAGCGACTTCAGTCCGCGTAACGACGAGGCGTACCAGATGGCGAACAATCCGCAGCAGTCCAAGAACGCAACGGACCAAGCGATGGCCGCGCTCGAGGACGCGCTCAATGTGCACATCAGCACGCCGCGGTCCGAACCGCGCCTCGACACCCCGATTGCGCCGGACAAGACCGATACCTTCGAATTCGACGCGGCGGCGGATGCCGACCTGTTCCGCGAGCCGGAGCCCGCCCGCCCAAGCGGCGCCGGCACCGACACGGAAGCGCCGTCGCAGTGGCTCAATGCCGACGGCTCGCCGCGCCTTCCGGCCAATGACGACCGCGCCAGCATGGGCGTCGTGCTCCAGGGCCTGCGCCGCCGCCGCGCCCGCGCGCCTTACGCCATCGCGACCGTCGTCTCCATCGTCTGGGCCGCCGGCGCCGCCGCGCTCGCCTTCCTGGCGCGCGGTGAATTGTCGACCCTGCTCGCGACGCCGAATGTCGCCATCGCGACCGTCGCCGGCATCGTCGCCGCGGTCGTCGTCCCGGTGATCTTCTTCTACGTCCTCGCCCATCTGTTCAGCCGCTCGCAGGATCTGCGCCTGGTCGCGGAGTCGATGGCCGAAGTCGCCATGCGTCTCGCCCAGCCGGAAACCGCCGCCCGCGAGCAGATCGTCTCGGTCGGCCAGGCGATCCGCCGCGAGGTTACCGCCATGGGCGACGGCGTGGAGCGCGCTCTGGCGCGCGCCGCCGAACTCGAGGCGCTTGTGCACAACGAGGTTTCGGCGCTGGAGCGCGCCTATAACGACAACGAGGTGCGCATCCGCGACCTGCTGTCCGAACTCTCCAACCAGCGCGACACGCTGGTCAGCCAGGCCGACCAGGTGCGCAAGGCGATCGGCGCCGTGCATCTCGACCTGTCGCACGACATCACCTCGGTCGGCGATCTCGTCGCCGAGAAGGTCAACGAAGTGGCGCAGCGCGTCACCCGCTCGCTCACCGAAAAGGGCGAACACATCACGCTGGCGCTCGGCCACGCCGGCGACTCGATGATCGATGCGCTCGGCGAACGCGGCTCGACCTTGCTCGAGCGCCTGGAAACCACCAGCGACCGCGCCACCACCGCCATCGCCTCGGCCAGCGACCGCCTCGCCGACAGCCTCAACTTCAAGACCGACCATATCCACGACGAGTTCTCGGAGATGGCGGCGCGCCTGCAGCAGATGATGACCACCCGCCTCGATCAGGTGGCGCAGGGCTTCGCGCAGAAAACGTCCGGCACCATCGACACGATGGCCTCCCGCTCGCAGCAGTTCACCGATGCGCTGGCGCAGACCAGCGCCAAGATCGCCGACCAGATGGCCTCGCGCACCGACGAGATTTCGACGCGGCTGCATGCCAACAGCGACGCACTGGTACAGACCATCGGCGCCCGCGGCACCGAAATCGTCGCGCTCATCGAACAGACCGGCACCCACACCAACGAGACACTGGCGGCGCGCAGCCAGTCGGTCGCCGACACCTTCCGCCGCAACGCCGATCTCCTGGCGGCGAGCCTCGACAATCGCAACGAACAGACCGAAGCCATGCTGGCGGAACGCCTCAAGGCCTTCGAAGCGGTGTTCGAGCACAAGGGTACGGCGCTGTCGGAAAAGATCGAGCGCGATTCCGCCGCGCTCGGCACGCTCATCACCCGCCACGTCACCGACTTCGACCACAACATCAAGACCTATGGCGGCGCCCTGATCGAACGTCTCGGCCAGCGCACGCAGGACGTCGCCGACGCCATGCGCGCCTATCTCGACTCGTTCGACGAACGCGTCACCGGCCGCGCCGACGCCCTGTCGACGACCCTCGACAAGCGCCTGGTACAGTTCGAGGACCTGCTCGGCGTGCGCGTCAGCGACATGGCCAACACCCTCACCGACGGCGGCAACGAGATCATCGGCGCGCTCGACAAGCGCATCGGCGACGTCACCGGCGTCATCAACGCCCGCGGCACGGAAGTGGCCGACGCGATCACCGCCAAGATCGACGAGATGGACAAGACCCTCGGCAGCCGCGCCGTCGAGGTCGCCGACACCTTGGACGGCCGCATCGAGCGGTTCGAGGACCTCCTCGTCAACCGCACGGTCGCCGTCACCGACCAGATCGAGAACCGCACCAAATCGGCGGCCGACGCGCTCAACGCCCGGCTCGAGGAATTGTCCGGCGCGATCAAGACCAACACCGCGGAGGCCGAGACCGCCCTCACCGCGCTGGCGAGCACCACCACGGAGCAGATCCGCCAGGGCGCGTCGAGCGCCGAGCGCAGCCTGATCAACGCCAGCGACGAGATCGCGCGCAACATCGTGGCCCGCGCCGAGGAGATCGCCGAAACGGTCAGCAAGCGCACCAGCGAGATGACCGAGGTGCTGTCCGACCGCAGCGGCGGCGTGCTGCATGCGATCACCGAGAAGGGCCAGCAATTCGCCGCCGACGTCGCCAAGGCGACCGAACAGGCGATCGCCGAGTTCGACGTCAAGGGCGTCGCCTTCAGCCGCGCGGTCGTGGACAACGGCGCCGAGATCACGCGCATGATCAATGTCGCCGGCGAAACCGCCGCCAACACGGTGACCCGGACGCTCAACGATCTGCAGGACACCGCGACCAAGGCGATCGAGCGCTCGCGCGCGACCGCCACCGCCACGGTCAGCGAGATGCTCGAAGCGCACAAGATGGTGAGCGACGACACCACCGCGCTGTTCGAACGCCTGCGCGAAGCCAACATCATGCTGCAGGAAGTGCTGTCCGGTTCGCACGAGAACATGAGCGCGCTGGAGAACACGCTGATGCTGCGCGTCTCCGAATTCGTCGCCGCCATGACCGAGGTCAACGGCACGACCAACGAGGCGACCAACCGCGTCGAGACGACGATCGTGAATTTCCGCGAACTGACGGCGCATGCGCTCAACGACCTGAGCCAGCTCGCCACCCAGTTCGACGAGCACGGCCGCGATCTCGCCAAGGCGGCCGAACTCATCACATCGAGCAATCGCCAGACCGAGGAGCACGTCGCCCAAGGCCGCAGCCAGATCGACTCGCTGGTCGCCACGCTCGACATCCGCACCGACGACATCGAGCAGCGTCTCAAGCGCTTCGCCGGCCTGCTCGATCAATCGCTCGAGGCGGCCTCAAGCCGCGCCCGCGAGGTCGCCCGCCTGGTGTCGGATTCGAGCGCCGAAGGCACCCGTGCCATCACCGAGCAGTATGCGCTGGTGCGCGAGACCGCCGAGGAGGAACGCCGCCGCACGGTCGAGACCATGAACCAGGTCTATGCGCAGACCAACTCGGAGACCGAGTCGATCTTCCAGGACGCGCAGCAGCGCTTCGCCGAAGCGGCCAAGGGCATGCGCCGCATATACGAGCAGTCGTCCGACGAGACCCAGGCGATCTTCCGCGAGGCCACCGAGCGCTTCGCCGAGACCGTCCAAGACATGAAGCAGATGGCCGCCGAAATGCAGCGCGAACTCGAGGCGACGCGCGGCGAACTGCGCCGCGGCGTGTTCGAGCTGCCGCAGGAGACCGCCGAGAACGCCGCGCAGATGCGCCGCGCCATCGTCGATCAGATCGAGGCGCTGGCCGAACTCAACCGCATCGTCGCCCGCCACGGCCGCAACCTCGACGCCGTCGAGCCGACGCAGCGTCGTTCGCGCGAGGAGCCGACCCTCGCCGTCATCGGTGGCCGCGAAGCGTCGTCGCGGCCCGAACCCGCGCCCCGCGCGGCGCTGCCGCCCCGGCCGGAGAGCTTCGCCCAGCCATCGACGCGGCGCGTTGAGCCGGCGGCTCCGGCGCAGCCGGCCGCCAGTGGCAACCGCGGCTGGCTCAGCGATCTCCTGACCCGCGCCTCGCGCGAGGATGGGGATCAGCCCTTGCAGCCGGCCCGCGATTATTCGCGTGAGCCGGCGCGCGACAGCGCCCGCGACCGCGATCGTGACACCGGCCGCGGCGACGACCGCACGGCGCGGCACTCGATCGAGTCGCTCGATAGCCTGTCGGTCGATATCGCCCGCATGATCGATCATGAAGCGGCGGCCGATTTGTGGGACCGCTATAAGCGCGGCGAGCGCAACGTCTTCACCCGCCGCCTTTACACCTTGCAGGGTCAGCAGGCTTTCGACGAGATCCGCCGCAAGTATCGCGCCGACCGCGAGTTCAAGCAGACGGTCGATCGCTACATCGGCGAGTTCGAGCGGCTGCTCGAGGAGGTCTCGCGCGACGACCGCGGTCAGGTCGTGGCCCGCACCTACCTGACCTCGGAAACCGGCAAGGTCTACACCATGCTGGCGCACGCGGCCGGCCGCTTCGACTGAGCGGCGCAGCGAACCGAAATAAAAAACCCGCGCTGCGAAAGCCGCGCGGGTTTTTTGTTGGCCGGCGATGAAGCGGCGCTAGACGATCTTTGACGCCCACAGCACGATTTCGCGCGCCACCTTGACGAAGGCGTCGTTGAGCGCGGCGACGGCGGCCGCGCCATCCGCCGCCTCGGTCGGCGCGGTGACGCGGAAGACGCGCGCCGCCATGATACGTCCGGTGCGTTCGCGCACGATCTTCACCGCGAGTTCGATGACGGCGGTGCGGTCGGCGGCCGAGATTTCGAAGGCGCGGACTTCGGTGACCAAGACGAAATCGGTCGCGAGCTTGTCGGCGGGGCGGCCCACGGCGCGCAGCCGACCGGCGGCTTCGAACGACTGCAACAGCCGCGCCTGAAGGAGCTTCGGCAGCCGGTCCTGCCATTGCGCATCGCCCATCTGCGCGGCTTCGACCGCGTTCGGGCGTACGACGATCTTTTCCGATTCGTAACCGGCGAGCGCGGTCGGCTCGGCGATGACCAGTTGGCCGCGCGGCGCGCGGGTCAGGTGCGGGAAATCGTGGGCGGCGGTGAGATCGAAAGCGGGCGGTGCCGCCTTCGAGAACAGGCCGCCGCCTCCGCCGCAGCCGCTCAGAGCGAGCGCAAGCGCGAATGCCAGCGCTGGCGCGCCGAAACGCGCCGCCGGCCTCGCACGGGAGCCACGCCACCGACGCACGCCCGCAATCTTCGCAACCCTTACGGCTTCTGCCACCTGACGCACCTCAGCGGCCTCATTTTAAGCAACAAGACCGCGCCTGACACCCGGATATAGGCTGATTCAGCATCAGTTCATGCGAAAACTTGCGGAAAACTGGAAAATGTCCCGGCTGTTGCCGGGTTGCATCGCCACCTGCCCCGCCGAGTAAACGCGGCAGTTTGGCAAAAGGTCTCAACGGCCGCGATATTCCGGCAAGGAACCGCCGCCGCTGCCGCCGAAAATCAGGCGACTCGGGTTGCGGTCGAGGTTTTTGACGGCGCGATCGATGGTGCCGAGGGTGCGGCGCGCATCGCTCGACAGGGCGTCGATCTGGCGCGAGCCGTCACGGGTCAGGCCGTTGAGATTGGCGGTGATCTCGGCGGTGCGCTTGTCGAGATTGTCGGCAAGCTGCTTGATCGACTTGGCCGCCTCGTTGATGTCGCCGCCTTTGCCATCCGGCCCGCCGGTCAGCGATTCAAGTCCCTGGGCGATGTGATCGATACGGTCGGAATTGCGCCCGAGCGCGGCGGTGAACTGCTGGATGCTGGCCAGCGTCTTGTCGATGTTCTCCGAATTACTCTTCAGCGTCGCGGTGAAGGCCTCGATGTTCGCCAGCGTGGCGTGGAACGACTGCTGGTTCTCGGTGATGAATTCATCGAGCTTGCGCATGACGTCGCGGGCGGCCTGCGTCACATCCTGCGTCGCACCCGGCGGCGCCACCATCAAAGGCGGCGTTTCGCCGGCGCCGACGCCGGCTACGACCTTCGCCGCCGGGCTGCCGCCGATCAGGGAGATCGAGGCTATGCCGGTCAGGCCCTGGAACTCGAGACCGATCTGCGTGTCGTCGCGCACGGTCACCGATTTATCGACCGACAAGGTGGCGATGACCTGTTTCGGCTTCGACGGATCAAGCCTCAGACCGGTGACCTCGCCGACGCGGATACCGTTGAACAACACGGTGGCGCCAGTGCGCAGGCCCGACACCGAGCCGTCGAACACCACGCGGTAGAACAGGCGCTCGCCGGTACCGCCGATGTTCTGGAACCAGTAGACGAAGCCGAACACGCCGGCGATCACCGCCAGCGTGAACACGCCGATCAGAATGTAGTTCGCTCTCGTTTCCATCGACGAACTCCGAAATCAGGCGCCGCGCGGCGGTGGTTCGGCACGCGCGCCAATCGCCGCCCGCGCCCGTTTGCCGCGGAAATATTCTTTCAGCCACGGATGCTCGGACTTGAGCATGGTCTCCATGGTTCCGGCGGCGATCACCTTGCCGTCGACCAGCACGGCGATGCGGTCGCAGACCGTATGCAGGCTGTCGAGATCATGGGTTACCATGTAAACCGTGAGCCCCAAAGTGCGCTGCAATGTGGCGATCAACTCGTCGAAATCGCCGGCGCCGATCGGATCGAGGCCGGAGGTGGGCTCGTCCAGAAATACAATTTCAGGGTCCAGCGCCAGCGCACGCGCCAAAGCCACGCGTTTTGTCATGCCGCCGGAGAGTTCCGAGGGAAATTTGCGGCAGACCGAGGCGTCCAGGCCGACCATTTCGAGCTTGGCCACCGCCAGTTCGTCCATCAGGCGCTGCGGCAATTTGAGGTTTTCGCGCACCGTGAACTGCAGGTTCTCCATCACCGTCAGCGAGGAGAACAGCGCGCCCTGCTGAAACAGCACGCCCCAGCGCCGCTCGATGGCCCGCCGCTCGTCGTCACGAAGTTGGTCGAGATCGCTGCCGAACACCTTGATGGTGCCGGCGCGCTTCTTGATGAGGCCGATGATGGTGCGCATCAGCACCGACTTGCCGGCGCCGGAGCCGCCGACGAATCCCAGGATCTCGCCGCGATAGACATCGAGATCGGCGCCCTTGAGTACCAGACGGTCGCCGAAGCCGACCTCGACGCCGCGCGCCTCGATCACCACTTCCCTGCCGCCGTTTGTCGCTATCGCCATCGCTCACATCCCGATCGAGGCGAAGAAGATGGCGAACAGGCCATCCATGACGATGACGAGGAAGATCGCCTCGACGACCGAGGCGGTGGTCTGGCGGCCGAGCGATTCGGCCGAGCCCTTGACCGCGAGGCCCTCGACACAAGCGACGACGCCGATCACCAGCGCCATGAACGGCGCCTTGATCATGCCGACTTCGAAGGTGTTGAGTGCGATCGAATCCTTGAGCCGCGACAGGAAGATGTCGGGCGCGATGCCGCCATAGAGCCAGCATACCAGGCCGCCGCCATAGAGCGCCGCCATAGAGCCGATGAAGGTCAGGATCGGCACGCCGATGATCAGCGCCAGGATGCGCGGCAGCACCAGCACCTCGATCGGATCGAAGCCCATGGTCTGCAGCGCGTCGATCTCCTCGCGCATCTTCATCGAGCCGAGCTCGGCGGTGTAGGCCGAGCCGGAGCGGCCGGCGACCATGATGCAGACGATCAGCACACCGAGCTCGCGCAACACCAGGATGCCGACCATGTCGACGACATAGACGTCGGCGCCGAACTTGCGGAAATGGAACAGGCCCTGCTGGGCGATGATGCAGCCGATCAGGAAGGTGATGAGCAGGACGATCGGCACCGCGCGCCACGCCACCATGTCGAGCTGGTGCACCAGCGACGTCATGCGGAACGACAGGGGCCGGGTGAAGACCCGCAGCAGCGCGCTCACCAGCGCGCCGAACATGTTGACGATGGCGACGAAGGAGTGTCCGACCGAAACGATGTTCTCGCCGATCGACGACAGCGCGTAAGTGAAAGAAGTTCCGCCGCGGCGCCGGTTGAGATCGTCGAGCTTGACCGCGTGCATCTCGTCGATCAGCGAACGGTAGTCTTCCTTGAGGCCGGTAATCTCGACCTTGCCGCCGCGCGTCTCGAAGGCGCGCACCAGCCGCTCCAGCAGCCAGGCGCCGAAGGTGTCGAGCCGTTCGACCGGCGACATGTCGACGGTGACATTGCTGATCGACGGATAAGTGCGCTCGAGCCGTTCGATCTGCACTTCCAGCGCGCGCGCGTCGACGGCGGTCCAGGCCCCGGCGCCGGTCAGCGCCAGCCGGTCGCCTTGCAGGTTTTCGCGCAGAAATTGCCCGTTCTTCACCGCAGCGCTCCGGCCTGAGATCAAGCTCAGATAAGGGCTCAGATCCGCCCCGGCCACCCTACCCGACCGGGTTTAAGCCCCTCGCGCGTTTGACCGAAGCCCCGCGGCCCGGATATCCCCACCTCCGTCCGGTTGTGCCCCCGCCCCGAAAGGTCGTCGCCTTGGCCGCCCCGCGCCCGCTCGCCCTCACCGTCACGGTCGATCGCTTTCCGATTGCCGGCGCGTTCTCGATCAGCCGCGGCGCCAAGACCGAAGCGGTCGTGGTCGTGGCGGCGCTTCATGACGGCGTCACGACAGGCCGCGGCGAGTGCGTGCCATACGCCCGCTACGGCGAGAGCGTCGACAGCGTCACGGCGGCGATCGAGGCGATGCGCGGGCCGCTCAGCGCCGGCCTCGACAGAATCGGATTGCAGTCGGCCATGCCGCCCGGCGCGGCGCGCAACGCGCTCGACTGCGCCTTCTGGGATATCGAAGCCAAGCGCGGCCGCCGCCGGGTCTGGGAGCTCGCCAGCCTCATCGCACCGAAGCCGCTCATCACCGCCTTCACCATCTCGCTTTCCGATCCGGCCAGCATGGCGCAAGCGGCGGCGGCGGCGGCGTCACGCCCGCTCCTGAAGATCAAGCTCGGCGGCGACGAAACAAATGGCGGCGATCCGGCGCGGATTGCCGCGGTACGCGCTGCGGCGCCGAACGCAACCTTGGTGGTCGATGCCAATGAAGGCTGGCGCGAGGACCGCCTGACCGCCAACCTCGAAGCCTGCGCCGAAGCCGGCGTCGTGCTGGTCGAACAGCCTTTGCCCGAGGGCCGTGACGAGGCCCTGTCGCGCATCGCCCGGCCGATCCCGGTGTGCGCCGATGAGAGCGTTCATGACCGAGTGTCACTTGTCGGGCTCAAGGGCAAATACGACGCCGTCAACATCAAGCTCGACAAGACGGGCGGCCTGACAGAGGCGCTGGCAATGGCGGAAGCGGCGACGCAGGCAGGTTTTACCATCATGGCCGGCTGCATGGTGGCGACCTCGCTGGCCATGGCGCCGGCCGTGCTGTTGGCGCAACGCGCCCGCTTCACCGATCTCGATGGTCCGCTGCTTCTCGCCCGCGACCGCACGCCGGGCCTGCGTTACGTCGGCAGCATCGTCGAGCCGCCCATGGCGGCGTTGTGGGGCTGATTTTCCACATTACAACTGTTGATTTTGGTCAATGCACTTTCGCTGCAAACGAGCGATAAATCGCCCACAAATGCGGGGGATCGCGCCATGCGAACATCGAGTTCGAAAATCGCCGAGCGGCTCTTGGCCCACGCCGCGCTGTGCCGGCGCATGGCAGCCGCCAGCGATGACGACGGCATCGCCTGCAAGTTGCTGCAAATGGCCGAGGAATGCGTTCGCGCGGCCGCCGCAGAGCCCGCGCAGGGCCGCCTCTAGGCGGTGCCAGCCCCGACGCCTGTTCCAAAATGGAACTTCACTGTCAGCACAAATATATGATTTCGTTCACGAATTGCCCCCTGAATTTGGTTAACCAAACCTTTCCGTCAGCACCCAATTCAGTCTAGACTTGGGTAAATATCGCATGCCGCGACAGGCTTGCCTGATGACGGGGACGGGGGATGTGGTTCAGGGGCACTTTGCTAGGTGCGATTGCGTTGGCGTCGGTTGCAACCACGCCGGCATCCGCAACCATGCGCATCGCTGAAGACCGCGGCGGGCAGATCGGTCATTACCTGCAGGCTTTCGCCGTGCTGCGCTCTTCCGGCGAAAAAGTGATGATCGACGGTAATTGCCTGTCGGCCTGCACACTGGTTCTCGGCCTCATTCCGCGCTCGCGCATTTGCGTCACGCCGCGCGCCCGTTTCGGTTTTCACGCGGCCTGGATGCCTGATTCCGACGGCGCGCCGGTGACCAGCGCGCTCGGCACGCAAGCCTTGTGGAACATCTATCCGAAGGACGTGCGGCGCTGGATCAACCGCAACGGCGGCCTGTCGCGCAAGATGATCTACATGCAGGGCGCCGCCATGCATGGCATCGTCAATGAGTGCGGCGGCGCACGCGCCGAAACCCGCCGCGCCGAGACGACGCATAGCCGGCATCGCATCGAGCGCCGGGCCGAAACCCGTTATGATCGTCGTGCCTCACGCCACGTCGCCAGTCGCACGGCGCGCCGCGCGATCCGCTACAGCTCCATAAGCGCAGCCAACGACCGCCACTAGCGCCATCGCCGCATAGGCCTTGTCGCCGAAGGCGCCATAGAGCCAGCCCGACAGGGCCGTGGCGAAGGCCGCGGTGACGCCGAGCACAACGGCAAGATAGCCCTGCGCGGTCGCCGCCTGCCCCGGTGGCGCATGGCGATGCGTGAAGAACAGCGCGCCGAGATAGGTCATGCCGAAGCTCATGGCGTGCAGCAATTGCAGCAGCGGCAACAGCATCGTAGGCGGGTCGAAAGCCATGACGGTCCAGCGCAGCACGGCGCCGGCGCCGCCCGCGATCAGCAAGCGGCTCGGCGTCAGGAAGGCCGGCAACCGGCTCGACACGGCGAACAGAATGATTTCCGCGATAACACCGAGCGCCCATAACGCCGCAATTACGGTGCCGTCGAGCCCGGCGTGACGCCAGTCCAGCGCCGAAAACGCGTAATAGACCGAGTGGCTCGCCTGGGTCAGTCCGGCCGACACGGCGACGGCGAGAAACGCACGGTCGCGCAACAGGCCTCGTCGCGGGCGCGGGGCCGCCTCGGGCGCCGTCTCGCGCGCCGAAACCGCTTCGAGATTAACCGCCATCACCAGCGCCACGGCGCTGGCCGCGACGATCAGCCAGATCAGGTTGCGCGCCGGCATGACATCCGCCGCGAAGCCGGCGCCGAACAGACCGCCGATAAAGGCGACCGATCCCCACAGCCGCACCGGGCCATAGGCGCGGCCGCGCGCGCCGAGGCCGCGCAAGGTGTAGGTTTCCAGAAGCGGCATCACCGGCGTGGTGGCGAACGACGTCAGGGCGAAAGCCAACAGGATGAGCAGACTGCCCTCAACCGAGGCGACCAGGGCATAGCCGGCGACGCCGAGCGCGCTCAACGCGACGATGGTGCCGCGTAGCGCGTCCTTGCGATCGGCATTGGCGGTCGCCAGCGGAATGGCGAAGACACGCACGATCTGCGGCGCGGCCAGGACGATGCCGATCAGCGCCGCGTCGACGCCCTTGGCCTTGAGCCACAGCGGGAAGAACGGCAGCACGATGCCGCTGAGGATGAACAGCGCGGCATAGAACGCGGCACTGCGCGCGGCAAAGCCGGCGTCGCTCGACAGCACAGGCAAGGGCGTCGGCATTGGGCGGGCTCGGGCTCCGCAGTGCCTTGATTCAGCGACAGAATTCAGCGGTGGCCAAGAGCGGCGGAGCGCTGGCCGAATCAGGTGGCATGATTGATAAACGCCTCAGCGGAAATTTCCTATGGCGAGCAAGGAGCGGACGTCGCTCATGGCCTCACTGTCGGCCAACGAGAACTCAGCGCTGCGACGCGATGCGTCGCCGGACCGCGTTGCCGAGGACGACTACCGGTCGTTCTGCGAGGCGCTCGGCGCGAGCGCGCGCGGCCGCGCGTTCCTTGAGGAATATGCCCGCCGCAACCGCCATGCCGACACCGAAGTCGTGCTTGAGGCGCTGAACCGGCTCGAATCGACGGCGCGCAGCCACAAGCCGGCGGCCGATGCTGACCGCATCCGGCAGGATCTGCGCGCTCTGCTCGACACCTTGCGCACGGCCAAGCCGCAGACCGAGAACAGCCCAAGCGCTATCAAGGCGGCGACGTTGTCAGCGCTGATCGATTTTACCCAGGCGCGGCTCGAAGCGCTGGTGGCCATGCCGGACGACCTGCGCGCGCTCGAAGCCCTCGCCGCCGTGCCGGCGCCGGAGCAACCGGAATTGCCGATCCCGCAGCCTGTCGCCGCCGCGCCGGCGCCGTCGGTTGTGCTGACGCAACCGCCGCTGCGCGTGGCGGAAACGCCGATCGCGGAGAAGATCGCAAAATCGGCGGCGCCGGTCGCACATATAGATGCCGACGCAATCGGTATTCCGAAGGTCGAGTTCGATTACGAAGCCCAGCAGGCGGCGCGGCCGGCGACCAAAGCCGGGACGACGGACGCGACCGGCGCCGCTTGGAGCGAGTTGTCACCGCCGCCCGTCGCCGCACCGAAGGTTGGCCGCGCGCCCGCGGCGGATGTCGCGCCGCAGATCGAATCGAAGATCGAAACGACCTTCGAATCCTGGCCCGCGGTGACGGCACCGGAAATTGTACCGCCGCCGGCGAAGGCGGAAGCCGAGCCGCAAGCCAAGATACCGCTGCAATCCGAAGCAAAGCCCGGGTCTGAAGCGAAACCCGAAGCGAAGCTTGCGCGCGCGCCACAGAGCAAGGGCGAATCCGGCCGTATCGCCCACGCCGGCGAAGTCGAGACCTATGAATTGTGGCTCGACGACCTGAGCGTCGAAACGACCGTGACAGCCGCGATCAAGGCTGCTGCGCCAGCGCCGGCTGCATCAATTCCGACTTTGCCAAACCCGACATTGCCAAACCCGACATTGCCAAACCCGAGCTCGCCGCAGCCGGCTGCGCCCGTCGTCCCGCCAGCGGCGTTACAGGCCGCAATACCCGCTGCCACCGGCATCGCCGCGACCGCCATTGAGGCCCTGGTCGAGCAGTTGCAGCGGCCGGTCCCACCCGGCGCCGCGCCGGCCACGATCGGCAAGATCGAGCCCGCCGACCCGCTGGCGCCGATCCTGACGCTCAGCGACGACGAGCGCCTCGCGCTGTTTACGTAAAACGAGCGGCTAGCCCGCGATCAGCTTCGCGTACATCTCGACGTCGACATTGCCACCCGACAGGATGGCGACCACGGTCTTGCCGCGGATATCGACGATGCCGTCGAGCTTGCCGGCGAGAAGTGAGGCGAGACCAATGGCGCCGCCCGGCTCGACCACGAGCTTCAATTCGTTGAATGCGTAGCGCACCGCCGCGCCGACTTCCTCGTCGCTCGCCGCGATGCCCTGCCCGATCAGTTCCTTGTTGATCGGGAAAGTCCACTCGCCCGGCGTGTTGCTCATCAGCGCGTCGCAGATCGAGCCGGTGATCTTTTCGTTGGCGACGCGTTCGCCGCGCACGAACGAGCGCAAGGTATCGTCGAAATCCTTCGGCTCGGCGGTGAACAGCCGCGCCGACGCAGCGCGTGACTTGATGCCCAGCGACACACCGGCGGCCAGCCCGCCGCCCGAGGCGCCGACGACGACGATGTCCGGCTTGAGGCCGAGCTTGTCCAAATCTTCAGCGATTTCGACGCCGATGGTGCCCTGCCCGGCGATGATCATCGGATCGTCGTAAGGCGGCACCAAGGTGGCGCCACGCTCTTTGACGATCGCCTCGGCGATGGCCGCGCGATCGGCGCCGCCGACGCGATCATAGGTCACGACCTCGGCGCCGAGCGCGCGGGTGCGAGCCAGCTTGGCCTTGGGCGCATCGTCCGGCATGACGATGGTGGCCGGCATGCCGAGCAGCTTGGCTGCCGCGGCCACGCCCTGCGCGTGATTGCCGGACGAATAAGCCACCACGCCGGCGGCGCGGCGATCGGCCGGGATTTGCGAGATGCGGTTATAGGCGCCGCGGAATTTGAATGAGCCGGTGCGCTGCAGGATTTCCGCCTTGAGAAAGACGCGCGCGCCGAGCCGCTCATCGAGCACCGGCGCGTTGATCAAAGGCGTGCGCACCGCGACGCCCTTCAGCCGCGCGACCGCGCTTTCGACATCGGCGGCGGTCGGCAGCAATTTCTGATCGAAGTGGCCCATGGCGGAAGGCTACGCCCGCCCACCCGAGCCGGCAAGCACACCTTTGGCCTTGTGAATTCGGCGGGAACCTGGCGTCAGGCTTGGGCGTTCGGGTCGGGTGTCACGCCGCCGCGCGCTCCTGCTTGCGATCCCGCCGCCGCCGCGGCTTTTGCGTCGCTTCGGTGACGTGTTTGACGAAAGTCCGGGCCGTCGCCTCCCAGGTCAGGCCCAGCGCGAAATCGCGGCAGGCCGCGCGGTCGAGTTCCAGCGCCTTGAGACAAGCCTGCTTGAGATCCTCGTCGAGGCTGCCGACCGGCGCATTGCCAATGACGTCGCGCGGCGCCGCGGCCGGAAAGGCGGCGACCGGCACACCACTCGCGAGCGCCTCGAGCAATACAAGACCGAACGTGTCGGTGCGGCTCGGAAACACGAAGACGTCGGCGGCGGCATAGATGTCGGCGAGTTCCGCGCCGTGCTTGGCGCCGACGAACACCGCGTCGGGATACTTCTTCATCAAGTAATCGCGTGCCGGACCGTCGCCGACCACCAGCTTGGTGCCGGGCAGATCGAGCTTGAGGAATTCCTCGAGGTTCTTCTCCACCGCGACGCGGCCGACGGTGAGGAAGATCGGCCGCGGCAGATCGCTCAGCCCGCCGATCGGCGCCTCGCGGCCGGGATGAAACAACGCCGCATCGACGCCGCGCTGCCAGAGCTTGACGTTGCGAAAACCGCGGCCTTCGAGCTCGGTAACCAAGGTCGGCGTCGCCGCCAGCACCGCGGCGCTCTGCGAATGGAAGCGGCGCAGCCACGCCCAGGTCAGATCGCCCGACCACTTCGGCGCCAGCGTCATGCGCTCGGATACGTAATCGGGAAAGCGCGTATGGAAGCTGGTGGTGAATGGCAGCCGGCGGCGGATGCAGACCCGGCGCATGGCGTGGCCGAGCGGCCCTTCCGTCGCGATATGGATGGCGTTCGGCTGAATGGCCTCGAGCCGTCGCTCCATGGCCCCCGGCCCGGTCAGCGCCAGCCGGATTTCCGGATAGCTCGGCATCGGCACGGTGCGGAATTCGGCCGGGCTCAGGATCTCGACCGGTACGCCGAATTGCGTCGCTTCGTCGGCCACCTGCCCAAGCGTGCGCACGACGCCATTGACCTGCGGGTGCCAGGCGTCGGTGACGATGAGAATTTTCATCCGCTCACGCCGCCTGCGGCTGCGCCGCGATCTCGAGCGGCGCCGGCTTCCGGCCGTCGTGGATCCAGGTGATGATCTCGAAGGTGCCGTCGGCGTTCTCGGCGACTGCCGTGCAGCTTTCGACCCAGTCGCCGCAATTGATGTAACGCAGGCCGAAATTGTCGTGCAGCGCCGCGGTGTGGATGTGGCCGCAGATCACGCCGTCGACCTCGTGACGCTTGGCTTCGCTGGCCAGCGCCTTCTCGAAGGCGCCGATGAAGTTGACGGCGTTCTTCACCTTCATCTTCGCCCATTTCGACAGCGACCAGTACGGCGCGCCGAAGATGCGCCGCAGCGCGTTGAACACGCGGTTGGCCTTGAGCGCGATGTCGTAGGCCTTGTCGCCGAGCAACGCCAGCCAGCGCGCCTGCGTCACGACGAGATCGAACATGTCGCCGTGCACGACCAGATAGCGCTTGCCGTCGGCGCCTTCGTGGATGGTGTTCTCCACCACTTCGATGCCGCCGAAATGCGTGCCGTAATAGCCGCGCAGAAATTCGTCGTGGTTGCCGGGGATGTAGATCAGGCGTGCGCCCTTGCGCGCCTGACGCAGCAGTTTCTGCACCACGTCGTTATGCGCCTGCGGCCAGTACCACGACGAGCGCAGCGCCCAGCCGTCGACGATGTCGCCGACCAGATAGACGGTGTCGGCCTCGTGGTGGCGCAGGAAGTCGAGCAGCTTGTCGGCCTGGCAGCCGCGGGTGCCGAGATGGATGTCGGAGATGAAAAGCGCGCGAAAGCGCCGCGTGGCGGGTTCCGTCACGGCGCGTTCTTCCCAAGGTTTTGCTTCATGTGCGGGCCCATTAGCAAAGTCGTGTGACAGCGATGTGACGACGCCGTTAACCGTTGCAGCGCCACCGGAACTACGCCGCAACGCTCTCCACCGCGGCGCGGCGGAACCGCACCAAGGTATAAACACCGAACGGCTTGACCTTGCGCCGCTCGATCAGTTGCGCGCCGCCGTGGGTCGAAGCCCAGTCGGCCAGCCTTTGGAACGGAAACTCCGGCCGCAGGCCGAGCTTGCGCGCCTTCTGCGCCAGGAGCCGTTCAACCACGGCCGCAAGGCCCTTCTCGGAATAAAGATGGTTGACGAGGATGATCTGGCCGCCCGGCCGCAGAACACGCGCGCACTCCGACAGCACGCGCTCCGGATTGTCCACGAGTGTGATGACGAACTGGCCGACCACGCAGTCGAAAGACGCGTCGGGATAAGCAAGCGCGCCTGCATCCATCACCCGCAATTCCTTGACAAAGGGATAGCGGCCGGAGGCTGCGCGCTCGCGCGCCCGCGCGATCATCGGTTCGGAAATGTCGATGCCGGTGATCTCGGTAGTGTGGTCGTAATCGTCGAATGACAGACCGGTGCCGACCCCGATTTCCAGGATACGCCCGCCGACCTCATGCGCGGCTTGCGCCGCGGCGCGCCGGCCGTTGAGGAACACCGGGCCGCACAGCATGTCGTAGACCGGCGCCCATTTGGCGTAGGCCTTTTCCATCACGTCTTTGGCGGGATCGCGCAACATCGACAGCCCTCTCGAATCGTATGCCCGGTTAGGCTTCGAGCGGTAGCAAGGCTGTGCGACAGTTGGGCGACAGGGCGCGGCGGACGCTACTCTTCACCCTCCCCTGGAGGGGGAGAGTGAAGAATAGCGCCGCCCTTGACCAGACCGCACGGTGTCTTATCAGTGTAACTCGTTCTTTGAACTTCAAGGAAAATCCCATGGATCTTGGTATCGCCGGCCGCAAGGCCATCGTTTGCGCGTCGAGCCGCGGGCTCGGCAAGGCCTGCGCCTGGGCGCTGGCCGAGGCCGGCGTCGAGGTCGTCATCAACGGCCGCGATGCCAAGACCGTCGAGGCGACCGCCACCGAAATCGCCAAGGCGACCGGCAGCAAGGCCATCCCGGTCGTCGCCGATGTCGCGACGCCCGAGGGCCAGAAGGCGCTGTTCGCCGCCTGCGCCGAACCGGACATTCTGGTGAACAACAATGGCGGCCCGCCACCGCGCAACTTCCGCGAACTGACGCGCGAGATGATGCTCGACGGCGTCGTCGCCAACATGGTGGTCGCCATCGAACTCATTCAGAAGGTCATCGACCCGATGGCGGCGCGCGGCTTCGGCCGCATCGTCAACATCACGTCGAGCTCGGTGAAGGCGCCGCTCGCCGGCCTCGACCTGTCGTCCGGCGCCCGCGCCGGCCTCACCGCCTTCATCGCCGGCGTCGCCCGCACCGTCGCCGACAAGAACGTCACCATCAATTCGATCCTGCCCGGCGCCTTCGACACCGACCGGCTGCGCAGCGTGCTGACCAAGTCGTCGGCGGCCAGCGGCAAGACGTTCGACGAGGCGGCGCAAGCGCGCATCAACACCATTCCAGCGCGCCGCTTCGGCCAGCCGGAAGAGTTCGGCGCCGCCTGCGCCTTCCTGTGCTCGGCGCAGGCCGGCTACATCACCGGGCAGAATTTGCTGATCGATGGCGGCACCATCCCGACCGCGTTTTAAGGTTTTCCAGCTCGCACTTAAACAAAAAAGGCCGGCGTCTCCGCCGGCCTTTTCGTTCGGGCGTTGCGCCCGCTTACTTGTGATAGACCTGCTTCACCCGCGCCGGCTCGGCATCGAACTGATAGCGCACCGCCACCGACACGATATTGATGTAGGACTTGACCGAGCCGTTATAGGCGAGGGTCGCCGACGACCACGGATTGCTCGGGCAGCCGCCAGCCGCAGCCGGACCCATGCAGACCGGCGCGCTCTTCACGTCGATGAACGAGTAGCCGAGGTCCAAGGTGAGCCCCTTGATGCTCGCCGGCTTGTAGCTGGCGCCGACCGAGTACCAGACGCGATTGTTGTCGGGAATGCGCGTGGTGCGCACGGCGTCGCTGATCGGGCTCTTCTCGTAACCGATACCCGCGCGCACGGTCCAGGCCGGATCGATCACGTATTCGCCACCCAGCGAGTAGTAGTAGCCGTCGTCGTAGTTGAACGGAAACTTGACGGCGGAGCCGCTCAGCGTCACTGGCGAGCCGTTCGGCTGCAACAGCGGCGCGGTGCCGATGCGGCTCCAATTGGCCCACTCGAAACCGGCGAGCAGCGTGAAGCGGTCGCCGATGCCCTGGCGCAAACCGACCGTGACGGTGTCGGGCATCTTCAGTTTCAGATTGACCGAGCCCGGCTGCGTCGCCGGCGCGACCGCCGCCGGCACGTCCCAGGTGCCGCTGATGTCGTGATCGATCGCGGAGCGATAGCCGATGCCGATCGTCGTCTTCGGCAGCGGCTTGAACGTCACGCCCGCGGTCCAGCCGAAGCCCCAGGCGGCGCCATTGAGCGTGCCGATGCGCGGCTGGGTGCCGAGGAAGGCATCGTAAGATGCCTGCATGTATTCGGCCTGGAAGCCGACCGCGACGCTGATCATGTCGTTGATCTTGTAGGCGATCGACGGATTGAGATTGTAGGTCTTGAGCTCGGCGCTGTTGCCGCTGCCGCCGGACGCGGCGTTGACCTGCGGGAAGTGGACGCCGAGACCGAACGGCGCGTTGAACGCCATGCCGACCCACACGCGATCGTTAAGCTGCATCGACCCGTAGGAATTCGGCACCAGCGCGTCCAACCCTGAGTCGCCCGGCGTGGGAAAGACCGCCAGCGACGACGTCGTATAGCTGTGCGAGGCGTTCGGCATGATGCCCGACATGCCCAATTCGATGGTCTTGCCATTGAATTGCGTCATGGTCGCCGGATTCCAGAACATCGACGACAGTGCGCCGCCGGCGGCGATACCGGCGAACGAGGATCCCTGCCCATAGGCGCTCTGCTCGCGCAGCGCGAAGCCGCCGGCATTGGCGGCCGCCGTCGCCGCCATGAACAATCCGATCGCCGTAAATCCGAGGAGAAGCGACTTCGTCCCTGTCCTCATGGTGCCACCCCGCAGCATGGTCATTCCCCATTCCCCAATCTGCGCGCCATTGTGTCCCCGTGGCGCTTTGCTGAGTGACATCGTGACGGGAGTCCCGTTGGGTGGCAACGCGCCCGGCCCGGCATGACCACATCTGACGACCGATTTCGCGACATAGTTCGGCGCTGTGACCGCGACGCCACAGTTGGCGGAACAACCCGGCATTGGGCATGACAGGTTGGTGCGGTGCCGCATCGGCGGGGTGAAATGGCCGATGACCGCCGCTTATACCGCCCGATATACCGCCCGGCGATTTTGCACCGCACAAGCCCGAGGCGCACCGGCCCGCGTCAGCGTCGCTTGAACGGCCAGGCGAGCTGCTGGAGAAAGCCCGGCGGCATTTCTTCCTTAATGCCGATATCCACCGGCGGACGATAGTCGCGGGCGTTGTAGAACGTGCCGAAGACGTGGTCCCACAGCATGATGTTCTCGGAGTAGTTCTTGTTGCCCTCGCGCAGGTCCTTGCTGTGATGCCAGCGGTGCAGCTCCGGCGTATTGAACCACCACGACAGCGGCCCGAACTTCATGTCGACGTTGCAGTGGGTGAGCATGCCAACGAAGGCAGTGATGGCCGACAGCCAGATCAGCACTTCCATCGGCGCGCCGAGCGACAGCAGGATCGCCATACCGATGGCGATGCTCTTGAAGCTGTCGACGAAATGGAAGCGGCCGGTGTTGACGATCCACAGCCGCGTCACGCTGTGATGCACGGCGTGGAAGCGCCACAGCCACGGCCACTCATGCGCGATGCGGTGCGCCCAGTACAGACCTAACTCGGCGGCGACGATGGCGAGGACGACCTGGATCGGCATCGGCCAGGTGCGCGGCCAGATGCCGTAGCCCGGCTCGGAGGCCGGCGTTACGTAGCTTGAGATACCGATCACGGTGGAGAAGATCACCGCGGCCTGCACCACGCCCTTCGATGTGAGCGTGTGCGCGATATTGGCGAAGGTCTGGCCATCATTCTCGTTCCAGACCTTTTCGTGCGGCATGGTCTGCTCGAGCGCATAGAGGCACAGCGCCAACAGCAGATAGGCGATGTTGAAGAACAAGGCCGGCATCGCGACCGAAAAACCATAGGCCATGATGGCGATGCAGACCGCCAGAAGGCCCGGCCAGGCGAGCCAGGAAGCAGCAGTGCGGAGCGGATGGGTGGGCGCGGCAGGCAGGGTCGAGTCGGACATGGCGGGAATTTAGTGCGGCGCCGATCGATGCGCCAGACGGGCGTATTCAGGCGACCAGGCTGCTCTCGCGCCGCTCGAAGATCTTGGCGGCGAACTGCGGGTAGAGCGTGGCGAGTTGCGGCGCCACCTTGTCGCGCATCAGTGTGAGCGTCGCCTCGCTCGGCGCCGGCGTCTCCGGCACGTTCGCCGGGCGGTCGAAGTCGAAGCCGGTATACTCGATCACCTCCTCGATCGTATGGCCGGGGTGCACGCTTTTCAGCGTGAAGCGGCCTTCGGCGAAGGTGAACAGGCAGCGGTTGGTGATCAGCGCCACCGGGCCGCCGGTGCGGTGCACGTTCGGCTCGCTGACGCCCGCCGCGCTGATGAAATCGACCTTGGGCACCAAAGTTCGGCGCGAATGCTCGGTGCGGAACAGGATCACCTTCGGCACGACGTAATAGAGGTAGGCCGAGCCATAGGAGCCGGGAAAGCGCACCTTGGGATGGGCGTGATCGCCGATCTCGACGAGGTTGATGTTGCCCTGCCCGTCGATCTGGCCGCCGGACAGAAAGAAAACATCGATGCGGCCCTGGCCGGCGCAATCGAATAGTTCGCGGCCGCCGTCGGTCCAGAACGTGTTCTTGGCGCTGCCGAGCAGCGACACATACGGCCTTCCTTTACCGCGCTCGCGCGCGAGCAACGCGGCCGTCGCCGGAATCGGCGAGGCATTGCCGACGGCGACATGGCGCACGTCGCCGATGAAGTTCGCGATCTGGTCGGCGAGCAGTTCTTCGGGGAGGAAGGTCATAGGCATTTCGTCGACTTCGTATAGCTCTGCATGGCTTCAATCCGCCCTCATCCTGAGGAGCGCACGAAGTGCGCGCCTCGAAGGATGGGGCGACCCATGGTTCGAGACGCCGTGCTGCGCACGGCTCCTCACCATGAGGCCGGTTGAGGTTGTTCGGCACTCACATACTTCCCGACATACTCCTTAAACCCCTCCTCGCTCGCCGCCATCTTGGCGTACAGCGCCAGATGCTCGATGTCGGCCTTGTAGGTGTCGGGCAGCGGCAACGGCCAGGCGCCGTTCTCGGCGACGGCGATGGCATCGACATAGAAGCCCGGCAGCGTGCCCGCGGCGGTGAGCGGATCGTCGAGCAGATTGCGTTTCTCGATCTTCTCCACGGTGACGATGGTGCGCTTCGATGCATGCGCCATGGTGACGAGTTCGCGCTGCCGGCCGATAAAGACATTGCCGTATTCGTCGGCGAGCGGCGCATGGAACAGCGCGACATCCGGCTGGATCGCCGGCAGCAGCACGATCGGATCGGAATTGCCGAACGGTGAATCGATCACCTTCCAGTCGTCGCGATACTTCAGCACGTCCGACCCAATCAGCCCGCGCAGCGGCATGAACGGCACGCCCTTTTCCGCCGCCTGCAGCGCCGCGTGCAGCGCCGGACAGGTGGCGTCCTTCATCACGATCGATCCCTTGAGCACCGCGCTCGTGAAGCGCGGCGCCGGCCCGAGTTCGCCGAGGCTGACGGCGCTGGTTTCCAGCGTCGCGACGCAGCCGGCGCCGATCATGAGGTCGGCCTGCAACGAGGAGGTGGGCAGCGCCACCAGATGGAGGTCCCTGACGCCGCGGCGGATCAGCGCCCGGGTCGCCGCCATCGGCACGCCGCACACTTCGCGCGGCACCACCAGCATGATGCCGTCGGTGATGGCGGTCAGCGCCTCGTCGAGCGATTGCACAAGAGACATGATCCGGAATCCCGCTTCTGCTGCCCGGCCCACTGCTGCCCGGCCCACCTTAATGCGGGCCGCCGGCAGGCGTCAGTGCGCCGCCGTCATGGGAGCCCTGTCATGGGAGCCCTGTCATGGCACCCCTGCCCTTGAAAGGTCCACCCATTTCTGCGACGCCAAGGGCATGACCACCTTGCAGCAGAAGCTTGCCGCCGGCCGTTTCGTCATCACCGCGGAAATCACGCCGCCGGTGTCGTTCGACCGTGCGGATCTTGTCGCCAAGTCGGCGCCGCTGAAGGGTCTCGCCGACGCGGTCAATGTCACCGACGGCGCCGGCGCCCGGCCGCATATGGGCGCGCTGTCGGCCGCCGCCATTCTGGTGCAGGAGGGCATCGAGCCGATCCTCCAACTCACCTGCCGCGACCGCAACCGCATCGCGCTGCAGAGCGAACTGATGGGCGCGGCGGCGAGCGGCGTCGACAATCTGCTGATCCTGCGCGGTGACGACCCGTCGGCCGGCGACCAGCCCGAGACCAAAGGCGTGTTCGACCTCGACGCGCGGGGCCTCATCGAAACCGCGCGCAAGCTGCGCGATACCAACGAACTGCCGAGCGGCCGCAAGGTCGCCGGCGCCGCCCGGTTCCTCATCGGCGCCGCCGATTCCCCGATTGATCCGCCGGCCGGCTGGGAGCCGAAGGGCCTGGCCGCCAAGGTCGCCGCCGGCGCGCAATTCGCCCAGACCCAGTTCTGCATGGATGCCGGCGTCGTCCAGCGCTACATGGCGCGGCTCGCCGAGCATGGGATCGCCGACAAGCTCAAGGTCATCATCGGCATCGCGCCGCTGCGCTCGGCCAAATCGGCGCGCTGGATGAAGGAGAAGCTGTTCGGCACCATCATCCCCGACGCGATGGTCGAGCGTCTCGACAAGGCGGCCGACCCGGTTGCCGAGGGCATCGCCATCGCCGTCGACCTGATCGGCGATCTTGCCGCCATTCCCCAGGTTGCCGGTGTTCACATCATGGCGCCGAACAATGACGAGGCGGTGCCGGCGGTGATCCGCGCCGCCCGCGCGAGCGTGAAACGGCTGGCCTGACGCGGCGCCGCCGCCGCGCGACGCGTCCTCTTGCCCGGCGCGGCGCGCCATCGCATAGTCCCGCCTCCCGCCTGATCCGGCTCAAACAACAAACTGCTCTCGAGGGAGATCGTTCAATGAAGCTCGTCCGCTACGGCGCACCCGGCCGCGAAAAGCCCGGCATCATCGGCGAGGACGGCAAGATCCGCGACCTGTCGCGGGTGGTGAAGGACATCGACGGCGACATGATCGCCGCGGGCGGCCTCGCCAAGATCAAGAAGCTCAACCTCAAGCGCATGAAGCCGGTCGCCGGCAAGCCGCGCCTCGGCGCCTGCATGGGCAACGTCAGGAACTTCGTCGCCATCGGGCTCAACTACTCCGACCACGCCGCCGAGGCCGGCCTGCCGGTGCCGAAGGAGCCGGTGATCTTCTGGAAGCACACCTCGTCGATCTGCGGCCCGAACGACGACACCATCGTGCCGAAGGAATCGCTGAAGCTCGACTGGGAAATCGAGCTCGGCATCGTCATCGGCAAGCGCGCCCGCTACCTCGACAAGTCGAAAGCCAAGGACGCCATCGCCGGCTACTTCCTCGCCAACGACGTGTCCGAGCGCAACTTCCAGATCGAGCGCTCCGGCGGCCAGTGGGGCAAGGGCAAGAGCTGCGAGACCTTCGGCCCGATCGGCCCGTGGTTCGTCACCAAGGACGAGATGAAGAACCCGCAGAACCTCAACATGTGGCTCGACGTCAACGGCGAGCCGCGCCAGCGCGGCAACACCAAGACCATGGTGTTCGATTGCGAGTTCATCGTCTGGTACTGCTCGCAGATGTTCGTGCTCAATCCGGGCGACATCATCATCACCGGCACGCCGCCGGGCGTCGGCCTCGGCATGAAGCCGACCCCGCAGTTCCTCAAGGCCGGCGACGTCGTCACCCTCGGCATCGACGGCCTGGGCGAGCAGCGTCAGAAGATCGTGGCGTTTAAGAAGTAAGCGCCAAAGCCCGGCCTCATCCTGAGGAGCGCCGCAACGCGGCGCGTCTCGAAGGATGGGCGGCGCACGCGCTTTCCCCCCTCCCCTTGTGGGAGAGGGTGGCGCGCGAAAGCGCGCCGGGAGAGGGGGCGGCACCTCGGCAATATCCGCGATACGCAAAACCCCGGGCTCATCGCCCGGGGTTTTTGTTTGCGGCACCCGCAACGCTCATGCCCACGAAGGCTGCATTGCGGACAAAAGTAAGTGTCTCAACAGTCAGAGCGAGGCCACAATGTCTTCAATCGTCAAATAGAGCGTTTGGTTGCCCATCGGAAAAGATCGAAACCCATACCTTGCATAAAATGGTACAGCCTCTTGATCCACTGCATGGACGATAACCGCACGAGCTCCGACTAGCTCCGAGGCTTTTGTGATACGTAGAAGTGCGTCCTTTAGAAGTCCGCGACCAATTCCCAGGCCTTGCAGCCTTTTGTCGACGGCAAGCCGCCCGATAATCACGACCGGAATGGGATCAGGTGAATTTTGCCGGAGCTTGCGAGGCGCGCCCTGGTGTTGAACGGCCCCCGCGGCGAGACAATAGAATCCGACGATGCTGTTGTTCCGCGTTACAACAACACAGCGTGCCGTCCGCCCCTCAGAACGGCCTGCCGTGTCTCGAATCCAATCGTTCAACGCAACCTTGCCACAATCAAATCCAGTGGCATCGAGCGTTGCTGAGAAAGGTGCTGGCGGCGATAAGGCCGCCAGCGTTGCTTGAGAGTATGGAGTTACTTCTCCCACGGAGATTTACTCGCGAAAAGTTGTTTAAGTCGCGCGTTAGGCTCTGCTGGTTGATCCAATACTCGTAGGAATTCGTCGTACTGCTTGGAATCAAGCGTAAACAGGCGCTGATCCAACAGTACGTCGATCGCGTGTTTGTGAGCGCTCTCCAAGATAAAATCACTACGAGTTTTTCCAACAACTTCAGCGGCGCGGTCAATTAGATCGCGCAGCTTAGTGGTTAGACGCACATTGATTACTGCGTCACGTCGCTGACTTGTCTCCCTGTGGCGCTCCATTGTTGCGGCGGTAGACATGGCGGTTTCCTTGGTCACTGATGCGCCTTGGCGCGTCGATTGGAGCTTACGTATTGATCCTATAATTATGTATTGACATCGTCAATACAATTATGTATGTACATTCAATATACAGACACAACGCCCACTAAGGCACTGTGTTCCAGAAATAATTGGTCCGCCAGGTGGTTCAGACCTGACGGACCGAATTACCGCCCTGCGGGTCGAGAGCCATCGCAGGACAGGCCAAATCACGGCGTTTCGATATTGAATCGGACGCGGCCCGCGGTCAACGGCTCTCAGAAAAGGAGAGCCACATGGCTAAAGTCCTGAGACCCGGGCAAGAAGCGCCCCGTTCCGGTCAGTACGAGCAAATTGGTCCCCGCGGGGGTCGGACTGGTGAGGAGCGGACGGTCACCCGTCACGAGCCTCTTCCACCCACGCCAAAGCCCGGCATGGGGTATCAACTCGTCGACCCCACCAAGCACCGTAGCGGCAAATAGGAGGCCGCGATGACAACTTGGCAGGTCGCCCTCGTCCGCGAGCAAGGCGTCGAGTTCGGTGTGGTCGCAGTACGCGACCACGTCATCGAAAGTCCAAATGAACGTGAAAGACTCCTGAGGGCTTGGACAGCCGAACTAGGACGTCCAGTCGCCCTGATCGGAGGTTCGCATCATCGAACATATGGGCGCCGCGATCTCGTCGATTGGCTCAGCACCATCCATCGCAACTTCCGTGGCGAACGATGACAGTCAATTGAGCTCAAAAAAAAGAGGGCCGGCAACTTGCTGGCCCTCTCTAATCGAAAATCGAACGCCGCTACATAACAGACTGGATCCCCGCCTTCGCGGGGATGACCGGCTGTGTATGACGCCATCCTTCGAGAAGCCCGCCTGCGCTGGCGCTTCGGCGGGCTCCTCAGAATGAGGCGTCACCTTCCCCCTCACCACCTGCTCCCCAAAATCCCCCTCGGCACCAGCGGTCCCGGCCCCCAATCCAAACTCCTGATCCTCGGCCCGCCTCCCTCCCCGCGCTTCGTCAACTCCGTCACCGCCCAGACCAGCGCGTCGAGCCGGTCCGGCGACGCGCCGCCGGACAGGCCGCCGAGACCGAAGTCGCACATCTCGTCCTCCAGTTCGGCGAAGCCGGCGCCGACGTGCTTGACCTTGCCTTGCGCATACATCGCCGCGATGGGTTCGGCGCGCAGCCACTTGCCGCGCGTCGCGTGCACTTGTTTCACCGGCACCGTGCGGTCGATCTGCTGCAACACCGCCTTGACCATGTCGCCGCCCTGGTTGACCTCGGCGACGATGGCGTCGGCCTGCAGCCGCCGATAGAGCGCCACCGCGCGCGAGGCCCAGCCGTCCGGCGGCAGGCCCTGCGCGGTCGCGTCCTCGAGCACATAGACCATACCGCCCTCGGCGATGCCGGCGGCGACGATGCCGCAGGCATCCGCGCCTTGCCGCGACGACGCGGGCGGATCGACGCCGATCACGACGCGCACGAGTGCGGGCGCCGCCGCGACGCGCGCCGCCTCGATCATGTCGCGCGACCACAGCGCGTCGGCGCGGTCCTCGATGATCTCGCCGTCGATCTCCTGCCGCCCGAGCCGCGTGCCGGCATAGCGGCCGATCACCGTCTCGATGAAGGCCGGCGACAGATGCGCGGCGTTGGCATGGGTCGAGGCGCGCGTCACCGCGGTGCGCGCGTCAGTGACCAGCCGCTTGATCAGCGCGACCGGCCGCGGCGTCGTGGTGACGAGCTGGCGCGGCTGCGGGCCGAGCCGCAGGCCGAATTGCAGCATGTCGAAGGTGGCGTCGGCGTGCTTCCACTTGGCGAGTTCGTCGCACCAGGCAGCGTCGAACTGCGGCCCGCGCAATTGCTCCGGGTCTTCCGACGAGAAGGCATAAGCCACCGCGCCGTTCGGCCATTCGAGGCGCCGCCGCGACGACACCCAGAGCGGCCGCTCGGCGCGCGGCGACGAACGCAGCAGGCCGGACGGCCCCTCGATCATCACCTCGCGCACGTCGTGCTCGGTCTCGCCGACCAGCGCGATCGACAAGGCGCGATGCGCGGCATAGGGCGCTTCGCCCGCCACCTGCGCCCGCACCCACTCCGCGCCTAATCGCGTCTTGCCGGCGCCGCGGCCGCCCAGCATCAGCCACGTGGTCCACGGCCCGCCATTGTTGGCGGCGGAAGGCGGCTCCTGATGGCGATGCGCCAGCGTGATGAAGTCGCGGTCAAGGCGCATCAGCTCCTGCAGCGGGATGTCCCGCAGCAGGGTCAGATTGTCGTCGGCTTGCAACAAAGGCGCGAATTCGGCGCGCAAGCCGTTCACGGAATTCATCGATATCGGCAGGCATGTCGTCATAGGCGTCAGCTCCATGGGGTCGCGGCGCACCGATCTCAAGCCGGTGCAGCCGTTCGAGTGTGGCGGTGAGGCTGGCCAAGGTGTGCGAGATGCGGCCGGCGATTTCGGGCGAATGCGGCACGTCTTTCAAGCTCGCGCGCAAGGCGCGCACGGCGGCGATCTCGTCGTCGACCGCTTCGCGCAAGGTCTCGATGCGCTCGCGCATGTTCCAGGCCCGGAGGGGCGGCGCGGCCATCGTCTCCTCTCCTGCCGGCGAGGAAAGGTCGAGGGTGCGCGTCGCGCCGCCGTCGCCACCGTCACGCTCCCCCGCCTCGACATGTCCGGGACACGTCAGCGCCGTCAGCGCTTCCGCCTGCGCGGCGAGGCGCGCGGCGTTCGGCAGGCCGCGCGGCGGCGGAACGTAGCGGATCCAACCCTCGCGCTTGGCGACGTTCCTCACCGTCGTGCGGCAGGCCTCGAAATCGAGCCCGATGGAATCGAGCGATTCCGTCGTGGTCTCGTAGCGGCGCTTGGCGTCGGCGAGCAACTCGGCCGAGAAGACAAGGCGATTGCCGTGCGGCTTGTCCGGCGGCTTTGGGCGCGAAGGGTGTGGCGGCCTCGTCCGTGGTTTGGCATGCGGCTTCGGACGTGACTTCGGCCGTGACTTCGGATGTGATTTGGACTGTGGCGCAGCCTGAGGTTTGGCGCGCGCGGATGCGCGCCGCGCCGACGCGCGGGTTCGTTTCGCCATGGCGGATTCCTGAGGGGGGTGATGTTTGAAAAACAACGGCGGCCGGCCCGGGAGCGAAAAGCTCGACCGGGCGCAGGCCGCCAGACTGCAGGAAAACTAGCCTAGCAGCGCCGCGCTGTCAAGGACTATGATCCGCTCAAGGCGCCAATAAAAAAGGCCGGGGTTTCTCCCCGGCCCTTTTCGCATTCGAAGCGCGTTCTGCGCCCTAACCTTGCTCTGCGGCTGGAAAGCCTCAGAAGCGGTAGTTCAGACCGGCGCGAACGAGGTGCGACTTGAAGGTCACGTCGTTGCCCGGGGTGCCGCCCGACACGGTGCCGAGGTCGGCATAGAGATATTCGAGCTTGGTGGTCCAGTTGGCGAACAGGGCGTATTCGACGCCGCCGCCGACGGTCCAGCCAACCTTGCTCTTGGAGAAGTCGCCGCCGGCATTCGGCGTCGCCTTGATGTTGCCGTAGGCCACGCCGCCGGTGAAGTACGGCAGCCAGCGATCCCAGCCGGCGTAGCCGATGCGGCCACGGCCGGTGCCGAACCAGGTCAGCTTGGTTTCGCAGCCGGCGCCGGTGCAGACGCCGGTGCCGCCGGTGTCCGAGCCCTTCATGCCGCTGTAGTCGAAGTCGGCTTCGAGGCCCCAGACCCACACGCCGGTCTGCAGGTTGTAGCCGAGCTGCACGCCGCCGATGAAGCCCTTCGGCTTGGTCGAGCCGGTGCCGCCGGCGCCCGACCAGTCGGACTTGCCGAAGCCGTAACCGGCATTCACGCCGGCGTAGAAGCCGGTCCAGTTATAGTAGCTCGGCGCGTACACCGGAGCCTTGTAGGAAGGACGCGGCAGGTCGGCGGCGAACGATGGCGCTGCCATCGCCGCAACGAACAGGCCGATCGACATCGTCATCGAGAGGCGCTTCATCTGAAAATCTCCATCTGTGCCCGACCGGCTGGTCATGGCGCTGAACCCTGGACAACCGCGCCGGCCGAGACCGTCGCGGGCCAGCCCCCCTGGCTGGCAATAGGCGCATACGCGCGGGACATGCGCGTATGGTTAATAGAGATGGACCAGGAGTGGTTAAGGGCCGGTTAAGTGCGCAAAACCATTGTTTATTTTGGCATTTGCCGGCGCACGGGATTACCGGCGGCGTTGTTTATTCCGCAGTGCGGCCACCGCGCCCGAATCGGGTGCGGCCGATGCCGGCGCCCGGCCCCCCGATCGACGGCCTCGATTGCGGCGCGTTCGGGACGGCGCTAGGCGACCCGCGCCCCCAACACCGCCTCGATCGACACCCGCGACCAGTCGGCGACGCGGGCGCGGAACGCCTTGTAGGAATCGTGCACCTTGGCGGTCGCGGCATCGCGCGCCGCCAGATCGCCGAGCACGGCATCGGCCTCTTTGCGCGCCGCCGATACGAGATCGGCCGGAAACGCCGTCAGCTTGACGTTGTGCTGCTTGGTGAGCACGGCGAGCGCCTCGGCGTTGAGCCGCTCCATCTCGGCGAGCGCGAAGTTCGCCTCCGCGGCGCAGGCATGCGCGACGATCGCCTTGAGGTCGGGGGCCAGCGCGTCCCACGCCTTCAGCGACACGATGGCTTCGCCGGTGCCGTTCGGCTTGTTGAAGCCGGGATAGTAATAGAACGGCGCGACGCGATAGAGGCCGAGCGCGATGTCGGTGCCGGGGCCGACGAATTCGGCGCCGTCGATGACGCCGGATTGCAGCGAGGTGAGGATCTCGGCCGGCGGCGTGGTCTGCGGCGTGGCGCCGAGACGGCGATAGACTTCGCCGCCCAAGCCGAGCGAGCGCAGCTTGAGGCCGCGCAGCTCGGCGAGGCTTTTGACCTCGCGGCGGAACCAGCCGCCCATGCAGACGCCGGTGTTGCCGCCCATGAACGGCTTGACGCCGAACGGCTTGTAGAGCTCGTCCCATAATGTTTGACCGCCGCCGGCGTCGATCCAGGCGACGTGCTCGGCCGGCGTCAGGCCGAACGGCACGGTGGTGAAGAACACCGCGGCCGCCATCTTGCCCTGCCAGTAGAACGCCGCGGTGTGGCCCATCTCGGCGACGCCGGTGCCAACGGCGTCCAACACACCAAATGCCGGGACCACTTCTCCGGCGGCGGAGACGGTGATGTCGAGGCGGCCATTCGACAGCGCGCGCACGCGGTCGGCGATGCGCTCGGCCGACATGCCGGGGCCCGGCAGGCGCTTCGGCCATGACGTCACCATGCGCCACTTCACGGTGTCGGCGCGGGCGATGGCGGGCGCGGCGAGTGCTGCGGTGGCGGCGAGGCCGGCGCCCAGGGCGAAATCGCGGCGTGTCGTCATGACTGACTCCATTTTCTTCGCATGATCTTGTCCGAAAACCGGCTTCCACTTTTCGGGATCATGCGAGTTTGTAAAAGTGATTGAGCGGGCCGTGGCCGTGGCCGACCTCGAGTTGATCGGCGGCGGCGATGGCTTGGGTGACGTAGTCCTTGGCGGCGCGCACGGCGTCGATGAGGGGGCGGCCCTTGGCGAGGTTGGCGGCGATCGCCGACGACAAGGTGCAGCCGGTGCCGTGCGTGTTGTTCGTGGCGATGCGTTTGGCGGAAAAGCGCGTCACTTCGCCGCGGCTGTCGATGAGAAGATCGACGGCTTCGTCGCTCGTTCCGTGGCCGCCCTTGATCAGCACGGCGCGCGGGCCGAAGGCGAAGAGGTCACGGCCTTGCGCTTCCATCTCGGCTTCGCTCCGCGCCGGCGGCTTGCCGGTCAGCGCCGCGGCCTCGTGTAGATTGGGCGTGACGATGTCGGCGAGCGGCATCAGGTCGCCGCGCAGCGCGGCGACGGCGTCGTCGGCCAGCAGCCGGTCGCCCGAGGTCGCCACCATCACCGGGTCGAGCACGATGTGCCTGGCCTGCCGCCGGTTGAGCTCGGCGGCGACGACGCGGATGGTCTCGGCGCGCGACAGCATGCCGATCTTGACCGCCGCCACGTCGAAGTCGGAGAAGACGGCTTCGATCTGCGCCGCGACAAAGACCAGCGGCACGTCATGGATGGCGCTGACGCCCCGTGTATTCTGTGCCGTGAGTGCCGTGAGCACCGACGTGCCGTACACCCCATTTGCGGCGAAGGTTTTCAGATCGGCCTGAATGCCGGCACCGCCGCCGCTATCCGAACCGGCAATGGTCAGCGCGATAGGCGTCACGCAACGCCTCGCTTCGCTAGCGCCGCGTCGACGACGCCGCGCAAGCCGGCGGCGGCGGCGGCCGGCTCCTTCGACACCGACAGCACCGATATAACCGCGACGCCGTCGGCGCCTGCGGCGATGACATCGGCGGCGTTGCCGGCGTTGATGCCGGCAATTGCGCAAATCGGATAGCCCGGTTTGCGGGCGCGGATCGCGGCAACGATCGTACGAAGACCGTCAGTGCCGATCGGCGCCGCGGTATTGTCCTTCGAGGTCGTAGGGTAGACGCCGCCGATGGCGACGTAGTTCAGCAGATCGAGCGGTGCGGCAGCGGCCTGCTCCATCGATTTGATGCTGAGCCCGATGATAGCATCGGGCCCCAGAATCCGCCGCGCATCGGCGGCATCAATGTCGTCCCAACCGATGTGAACGCCGTCGGCCTTGGCGGCGAGCGCGACGTCAACGCGATCATTGATCAAGAGCGGGGTCCCGCGCGGCTTCAGCACCGCCGCGATGTCGCGCGCTTCCTCGACCATGACCCGTGTCGAGCCATGCTTGTCGCGCAATTGCACCAGCGTCACGTTGTCTGCAATCAGCGCGGTCAAGGCCGGCAATGAGCGCCCGCCGCTCACGGCGGGATCGACGAGCGCATAGAGACGAAGATCGACCGTCATCCGAGCCTATCCGTTCCAGGTCACGCGCGCGCGCGCGGTAAGCGCGCCGGCATCGATAGTGTGAAGGGCATCGAGGATGCCGACGGCAAAGCTGCCGGGCCCGTGCGCCGTTGCCGCCGCGATCTCGCCGGCGACGCCGGTGATAAGCAGCGCCGCCGCCGTTGCCACCAGAGCGTCGCGCTCAACCGCAAGGCAGGCGCCGACCATGGCGGATGCGGCGCAGCCCATGGCCGTCACCTTGGCCATCAGCGCATCGCCATTGGCCAGCGTGACGGTATGCGTGCCGTCGCCGATGAGATCCTGCGCGCCGGACAGACCGATCGCCACACGATGTTCCCGCGCAAACGCCGCCACCGCCGCGGCGGAGGTTCCGGTTTCGGCAAGCGTCGAGAACTCATCCGTATTGAGCCGCATTGCCGTCGGGTGGAGAAACAACAAGTCACGCGCGTAACTCGCTCGCGGCGGCGCGCGATCGACGAATACCGGATCGAGCACCCACGGCAGGCGGCCCTGAATGGCGGCGTTGACGGCGATCGAGGTCGCCTCGCGGCGCTCGGTACCAAAGGTCCCGAGGTTCACCAGCAGCGCATCGCTGCGTTTGACAAAAGCGCCGATCTCCACCGGCGACAAGGTCATCGACGGGACGGCGCCCAGCGCCAGCAACACATTGGCGGTGAAATTCTGTGCCACCGAATTGGTGATGCAGTGGACTCGCGGGGATTTGTCACGCACCCGCGCCAGCACACTCACTGTCGCTGCAATGAGGTCGGCGGCTGACGCAATTTGGCGCGATGAGGCTGTCGATTCCTGCATCTCTCATCCCTCCGCCGGCATGACCCGGATCAGGTTCGTTGGGTTGGCCGACGCCTCGACCTCTCAGCCCGGCCACCGCCGGACACCCCACGAGATTGCTTGAAAACTACCTAATCCGCGACGCCGGCCAAGGCAAGCGCAGCCTTGCCCTGCGATGGAATTTCCAGTGAATCCGTACCTTGCCAGGCCAACGCGATTTTGCTGTGTTGCGGCAGACGTCACGCCGCCCCGGAGACCGCCCCCGATGACCCCTTTTTTCGTCCAGATCAAATGCGAGCTCGGCAAGGTCTATCAGGTCGCCAATCAGTTGGCGGAGGCGGAGATCGCCTCGGAGATCTACTCGACCGCCGGCGACTACGACCTGCTGGCGAAGTTCTATGTCGACAACCGAACCGACATCGGCCACTTCGTCAGCGAGAAGGTGCAGACGATCCCCGGAATCAAGGACACCTATACGATCATCACCTTCAAGGCCTTCACCGCCTAAGCGCCTCCTAGATTTCCGGACGCCGCGGCCCCTGCGCCTCGCGCGCCCGGGCAATGCCGAGTTGGCGCTCGCGCCAGATCACCACCAGGCCGGCGACCGCGACGATCGCGGCGCCGAGATAGACCATGCCGGTCGGCAACTCGCCGAAGAACCAATAGCCGATGGCCAGCGCCCACAGCAGCGACGTGTAGTCGAAAGGCGCGATGACCGAGGCGGTGGCGTAGCGGTAGCTTTCCGTCAGAAAGATGTGGGCAACACCACCAAGCACGCCGGTCGCGATCAGCGCCGTCAGCTCGGACGCACTGGGCGTATGCCATGCGAAAGGCAGCGTGGCCGCACCGACCAGCGCACAGGACAGCGAGAAGTAGAAGACGATCGACGACGTCGATTCGCTCTGCGTCAGGCGCCGCGTCTGGATCACCGCGCCTGCATTGCAAAATGCCGAAATGAGCGCCAGCACCGAACCGACCGCCGCGGCCGCACCGACACCTGCCGCGGCATAATGGTGCGGATCGAAATTCGGGATCAGCATCACGATAACGCCGACAAAGCCGACCGCGACCGCCGTCCAGCGAAACAGTCGGACTCGTTCCTTGAGGATGATTGCCGCCAGCCCGACCGTGATCAACGGCGAGCAGAACTGGATGGCCGTGGCATCCGCCAGCGGCAGCCGCGCCAGGGCCGCGAAGTTCGAGAACATGCCGCAAACGCTCACGGTGCCGCGACCGAGATGGCCGAAGAACCGATTGGTGCGGACAGCGGTGAGGAGTTCGCCGCGAAAGGCGTAAATCAGCAGCACAGGCGGGATGGCGCAGGCCGATCGGAAAAACACGATCTGGCCGACCGGAGCCACTTCACTCAATTGCCGCACCAGCGCCGACATTGCCGCGAACATCAGCGCGGACGTCAACTTGAAGGCGATGGCTTTCAGGAGATTGGTCGGCGGGGCGTGCATGGACCCCTTCTGAATAGACCTCCCCGCCTGGCTTGTCCCGGATTTTCAGGCGCCCGCCGCGCCGGCGCACTAATTTTTCGAGGGACGGACCGGGCCGACGATCGGCGGCAGCGACTTGATGTAGACCGCCATGGCCTGACGATCAGCGGCGTTGAGTTGCGCGGTGTTGCGAATCACGGCCGCCATGCCACCCCCGACGGAATCGAATTCCGGCGTCATACCTGATTGCAGGAAGTCGGCGATGTCCCTTTCCGTCCAGGAGCCGATGCCCTTCTGCGTGATGTTGGGAACCCAGCCCTTGCCCTCCGGATCGGGGCCGCCGGCAAACCGCTGACCGTTCAGTAAGCCACCCAAGGCGTTGCGCGCCGTATGGCATTCGGCGCAATGCCCCGGTCCATTCACGAGATAGGCGCCGCGGTTCCACTCGGCGCTCTTCGTCGAGTCGGGCGTGAAGGGTTCGGCGTCGAGGAACAAAAGCTTCCAGCCACCAACGAGGCGCCGGATATCGAACGGGAACGGCAGGTCATGGTTTCGGGCCCGCCCCTGAACCGGCGGCAGAGTTTTGAGATAGGCGAACAAGTCGAGCAAATCCCCCGTCGTCATTCGCCGGTATGACGTATAGGGAAAGGCCGGATAAAGATGCTCGCCGGCGGGCGACGTGCCATCGCGCATGGCCGTGACGAACTGCGCCCCGGTCCAGGCGCCGATGCCGTCCTTCGGGTCGGATGAAATGTTCGGCGGGTAGAACGTGCCGAATGGCGACTTCAACGGCTCTCCGCCGCCGAGATGGGTGCGGTCGTCCTTGCCCCTGGCATGGCAGGACACGCAGCCGCCGATATCGAACATGGTTTTGCCGTTGACGAGATCGGCCGTGTGCGGCGTCGCGAACTCAGCGACCGGCTCGACTTTCGGCACGGTCAAAAACCAAAAGGCCGTGACGGCGACGGCCGCCAGGACAACCGCCAATGCAATGATCTTACTCAGCGTCATGGGCTCTCTACAGGGCAAGATCGCAGTTTACGCGCTCATCGCCGTCCACAAAAGCGAAGGGCGACACGTCCTTGTGGACGGCCGCCCCCGCGCAGAAATGTATGGCCGGAGGATGTCACTGCGGCTTGCGGAACGCCTCGTGACAATCACCGCAGTTCTTGCCGACCGCCCCCAGCGCGACCTTGAGGCCATCGGCCCCGCTCATCGCCTTGGCGCGGTTGTCATCGACGTCCTTCTTGAACTTCGCAATCGCCGCGTCGAACTTCGCCCGCTCGGTCCAGACCGCCGGCAGCGCCCGCGTATCGCCCTCCTTCGAGCTGTCGGGGAACAAGGCGCCGAACTTGGACGCGGTCTCGTCCCACTGATCGAAGGCCGCCTTCACCTTGGCCGGGTCATAGGCTTCCTCGCCCTTGACCATCTTCACGATCACCCCGGCATTGCGGCCATTGGCTTTCATCAGGTCCTTGCGGGTCGCAATCGGATCCTGCTGCGCCACGACCGCGGTAGTCGCGAGCGCGACGGTGGCAACCAGCCCCGTCGCCAACCAGGTCGACAACTTCATGAAAAACTCCTCGTATGAGACGGGTCCTGTGGGCACCCGATGGCCAGCATTAAGCCAACACCAATCGCAGCCGAATATTCCGGAGAAATTGCGATGAAATGCCGTCGTCTATCGATCACGAGCCTGTGATACCGAGGCGCCTTTATGCCGCAGCCGAGCGCCGCGCCCTCTCGATCAAGGTCCACACCTTCAACGGGGTGGCCGGCATATCGATCTGTCGAATGCCGAAACCGCGGTCGAGCGCGTCGATGACCGCATTCATGACCGCCGGACATGAACCGATGGCGCCGGCTTCGCCCGCGCCCTTCACGCCCAGGGGATTGGTCTTGCAGGGCGTGTTGCGGGTTTCGAACACGAAGGATGGTACGTCATGCGCGTGCGGCATCGCGTAGTCCATGAAGCTTGCCGTGACGAGTTGGCCGCTCCCCTCGTCATACACAGTCTCCTCCATCAGCGCCTGGCCGATGCCCTGCACCAGTCCGCCATGCACCTGGCCGGCCAGCAATAATGGGTTGAGCGTGGCGCCAAAGTCGTCGACGACCACATAGTTGACGATCGTCGTCTTGCCGGTATCCGGATCGATCTCGACCTCGGCGATATGCGCGCCGTTCGGATATGTCGGACTGTCGGTCGAGAAATCCTTGGCCGCCGTCAGCTTGTCCGGCGTCGCCTTGGGATGCGCGACGAGATCGGCAAAAGAAATGACGCGATCGGTGCCGGCGACGCGCACGGCGCCATCGGCAATCTCCATATCACCGACCGAAGCTTCCAGCGCGTCGGCGGCGAGATCCTTGAGTTGGTCGGCCAAGGTGCGCGACGCGCGGTCGACCGAAACGCCGCCGACCGGAATCGAACTCGAGCCGCCGGTGCCGGCGCCGGTTGCAATCTTGTCGGTGTCGCCCTGGACAACGCGCACGCGATCCGGCGGCAGATCGAGCCGGTCGGCGACGAGCTGGGCGTAAGAGGTATGGTGCCCCTGCCCGGTCGACTGCGAGCCGATCAGCACGGTGACACCGCCGTCGCGGTCGAGGGTGATGGTGGCGGTTTCCGGACCGTTGGCACCACAGGCTTCTATATAAGTGGCAATGCCGATGCCGCGCAGCTTGCCGGCACGCTTGGCCGCCGAGGCACGTTTGCCGAAGCCCTTCCAGTCGATCAGTTCCTGCGCGTGTTTGAGGCCGCCGACGAAATCACCGGAGTCATAAACTTTGCCGGTTGGCGTCGTGTAAGGCAGCTGCGACGGCTTGATCAGATTCTTACGGCGTAACGCGTCCGGCGCCATGCCGATCTCGCGCGCCGTGTTATCGACAGCACGCTCGATCAAATAAGACGCCTCGGGACGCCCCGCGCCGCGATAGGCATCGACCGGCACGGTATTGGTATAGGCGGACCGCAGCCGTATATAGGCGACCGGAATATCGTAAGAGCCCGTCGCCATGCCGACGCCGAGCCACGGAATGTAGGGCGCATAGCACGACAGATAGGCACCCATGTCGGCGACGATGTCGATGTCGAGCGCCAGAAACTTGCCGCTCTCGTCGAGCGCCAAGGTCGCGGTCGAGATGTTGTCGCGGCCGTGGCTGTCGCCGAGGAAATGCTCGGAGCGATCGGCGATCCACTTCACCGGCTTGCGCAGCCTCTCCGCCGCCACCGCGGCGAGCGCGTATTCGCGATAGGGGAAAAGCTTGGTGCCGAAGCCGCCGCCGACGTCCGGCGTGATGACGCGCATCTTCTCCAGCGGCTTCTTGAGCACCGCGCCGCAGATGATGTCGCGGATGATGTGGCTGCCCTGACTGCCGAGCGTCAACGTATAGCGATCGCCGTCATATTCGGCGATGACGCCGCGCGTATCCATGTAGTTGGTGACGAGGCGCTGGTTGACGATCGTGGTCGACACCGTGCGCGCCGCCTTCGCGAAGGCCGCCTTGGTCGCGGCTTCGTCGCCGAGGCTGGTTTCAAAACTGAGATTCGACCGGTCGGGCCAGACCTGCGGGGCGCCTTTCTTCAGCGCCTCGACCGCGCCGATGACATGCGGCATCGGTTCCCAGTCGATACTGATGGTCTCGGCGGCGTCCTTGGCCTGGTTGAGCGTGTCGGCAACGACGAATGCCACCGCATCGCCGACATGCCGCACCACGTCGCGCGCCAGGACCGGATAGAACGGCACGTCGATGGCAACGCCCTCGAGAACGCCCGGCGTCGGCAGCGCCCCGAGATCGGCGGTGTCGTGACCGGTCAGCACCAGGCGCACGCCCTTCATCGTTTTGATCGCGGCGAGGTCGCCAATCGTGAAGCGCGCATGGGCGTGCGGTGAGCGCAGCACCACGGCATGCAATGTGCCCACGGGCGCGACATCGGCGACATAGCAGCCGGTGCCGCGCAGCAGCGCGTCATCTTCCTTGCGGGTGAGCGGCTGGCCAAATCCGAATTTCGTCATCGCCATAAGCTGCTCCTCAATCCCGATTGGTCGCCGCTAACGAACGCGTTGCATCATCAATGCAGCGGCGTCGCCGTCTTGCCGCGCGAGAAGCGCGTCGCCAGCCAGCGCGACACCACATAGAAGGCCGGCGTGAAGATCAGGCCGAACACCGTGACGCCGATCATGCCGGAAAATACCGCCGTGCCAAGCGCCTGCCGCAGTTCCGCACCGGCCCCGATGGCCCAGACCAGCGGCACCACGCCGAAAATGAAGGCCAGCGACGTCATCAGGATCGGCCGCAATCGCAGATGCGCGGCCTCGACGGCCGCGTCGAACCGGCTCTTGCCCTGATCCTCGAGCTGCTTGGCGAACTCGACAATGAGAATCGCGTTCTTGGCGGCGAGCGCGATCAGCACGATGAAGCCGACCTGCGTCAGGATGTTGTTGTCCTGGCCGCGCAGCACCACGCCGACAATGGCCGCGACCAGACACATCGGCACGATGAGGATCACCGCGAGCGGCAAGGTCAGGCTCTCGTATTGCGCCGCCAGCACCAGGAACACGAACGCCACGCCGAGCGCGAAGGCGAAGATCGCGGTATTGCCGGCGCGGATCTGCTGATAGGCCAACGTGGTCCACTCATAGCCGAAGCCCGGCGGCAAGGTTTGCGCCGCGAGCTTTTCCATGATCTCGATGGCCTGCCCCTGGCTGTAGCCCGGGGCCGCCGAGCCATCGAGTTCGGCCGCGGGATAGAGATTGTAGCGCGGCACGCGATAGGGGCCGGAAATGTCGCGCACAGTCGTGAACGACCCAAGCGGCACCGTGCCGCCGGAATCATTGCGCACGCGCAGCTTCAGGACGTCCTCCGGCACCAGCCGGTACGGACCGTCGGCCTGCGCCTGGACGCGGAAGGTGCGACCGAACAGGTTGAAGTCGTTGACGTAGAGCCCGCCGATATAGATCTGCAGCGCGGCAAACACGTCCGGCATCTTGACGCCGAGCAATTGCACCTTGGTGCGGTCAATGTCGAGGAAGAGCTGCGGCGTCTGCGTCTCGAACAGCGAGAACACCTGGCTCAGGCCCGGCGTCTGCGCCGCGCGGCCCATCATGGCATAGACCGCGCCCTGCAGGGCTTGCGAACCGGCGCCGCCGCGGTCCTCGACCATCATCCGGAAGCCGCCGGCATTGCCGATGCCGTTCACCGACGGCGGCTGCACTACCACCATGAAGGCGTCCTGGATCGCCGACAGCCGGCCGAACAGCGCGCCCTGGATCGCCGCCGCCGATTGCCGCGGATCGGCGGCGCGTTTTTCGAAGTCGTCGAGGACGATGAAGATCGCGCCCGCATTCGGCGCGTTGGTGAAGGTCGCGCCCGAGAAGCCGACGATGTTGATGGCGTGAGCGACGCCGGGCACCTGCAAAGCGATGTCGGTCGCCCGCTTCATCACCGCGTCGGTTCGCTGCAATGACGATCCCGGCGGCAATTGCGCGGCGACAATGAGATAACCGCGGTCCTGCTGCGGGATGAAACCCTGAGGCGCCTTGCGGAATTCGTTCAGGCCGAACGCCAGCACGCCGACATAGAGCACGAGCATCACGACCGCGTAGTGCACGATCTTTTGGGCCAGGCGGCCATAGCCGCGCGTCAGCGCATCGAAACCGCGATTGAACAGGCCAAAGAATCCGTGGATCGGCCGCTCCCACCAACTGTCGCGGTGCTGCGGATCATGCGGCTTCAGGAGCAACGCGCACATCGCCGGCGACAACGTCAATGAGACTGTAAGCGAGATGACCGTGGATCCGGCGATGGTCAAGGCGAATTGCCGGTAGAACTGGCCGGAAATGCCGGTGATGAAGGCGGTCGGCACGAACACCGCCGACAGCACCAGCGCAATCGCCACCAGCGCCGACCCGACCTCGTCCATGCTCTTGTGCGCAGCTTCGCGCGGGCTCAGTCCATCCCGGATATTGCGTTCGACGTTCTCCACCACGACGATGGCATCGTCGACCACGATGCCGATCGCCAGCACCAGACCGAACAAGGACAGGTTGTTCAGCGTAAAGCCGAACAGGCTCATCACGAAGAACGTGCCGACCAGCGAAATCGGGATCGCCAGAATCGGGATGACCGCCGCGCGCCATGTCTGCAGGAACAGCACCACCACGAGGACGACAAGAACGGTCGCCTCCAGAATCGTCTGGACGACCGCCTCGACGGACTGCCGGATGAACTGGGTGGGATCGTAGATGATCGTGTATTTGAGACCCGCCGGGAAGTCCTTGGCGATGCCGGCCATCGTCTTGCGGATACCCTCGCCGGTCGACAACGCATTGGAGCCGGGCCGCTGGAAGACGGCAATGGCGACCGATTCATCGCGGTCCAGGTAGGACGCCGATGAATAGTCCTGAGCGGCCAGTTCGACGCGCGCCACGTCTTTGACGCGGACCACCGCATTGGCGGTTTGCTTCACGACGATGTTGGCGAATTCCTTCGGGTCGCTTAAGCGCCCGAGCGTTCGTACCGCGACCTGGAACGCAAGCTGATGCGCGACCGGTGGCTGGTTCAGTACGCCTGACGCGACCTGGACGTTCTGGCCCTGCAACGCCGTGACGACGTCGGAGGCCGTCAGGTTCAACGATTGCAGCCGGTCGGGATCGAGCCAGACCTGCATCGCATAATCGCGGGCGCCGAAAATCGTGATCGAACCGACGCCGTCGACGCGGGTCAGCACGTCCTTGATCTGAATATTGGCATAGTTCGAGATGAACAGAGCGTCGCGCGACTTGTCCGGCGAGAACAGGTTCACGACCATCAAGATATCGGGCGAGCTCTTGGAGACGGTGACGCCCACCTGCTGGACCGCCTGCGGCAGGCGCGGTGTCGCCGTCGCGACGCGGTTCTGTACCTGCACCTGCGCAATATCGAGATTGGTGCCGATATCGAAGGTGACGGAGATCGAAAAGCGGCCGTCGGCCGTGGAATTCGAGGAGATATAGAGCATCCCCTCGACGCCGTTGACCTGCTGCTCGATCGGCGTCACCACGGTTTCGGCGACGGTCTCGGCGCTGGCGCCGGAATACTGGCCGGTGATGTTAATGATCGGCGGCGCGATCTCGGGATACTGCGCGATCGGCAGCCGGCCATAAGAAACCGCGCCGAGGATGACGATGATGATCGAAACAACGGAAGCGAAGATCGGCCGGTCGATGAAGAAGTGCGTCAATCGCATTGGGCGATACTACTGTTTGGGCTTGGCCGGCGCGGCCGTCGCCGGCTGACCGCCCTGTTGCCCCGACTTTTCCGCCTGCGGATTCACTGCTTGGCCGGGACGCACGCGCGCCATGCCATTGACGATGACCTTGTCCTCAGGACCGATGCCGCTCTTGATCACGCGCAGCTTGTCGTCGACCAACTGGCCGAGCGTGACGTATTTCTGAACCGCCTTGTTCTGACCGTCGACCACGAGGACGTATTTGCGCGCCTGCTCGCTGCCGATGGCCTCGTCCGGCACCAGCAAGCCCTCGTAGGGCGCCGATGCCGGCACCCGCACACGGGCGAACATGCCCGGGGTGAACACGCCGTTGGCATTCGCGAACACCGCGCGGCCCCGGATCGTGCCCGTCGAGCGGTCGATCACGTTATCGACGAAATCCATGCGGCCTTCGTGCTCGAAGTCCTTCTCGTCGATCAGCTTCAGACCGACCTGAACGCCGGCGTTGCGGCTGGCCACGTCCTTGCCGCCCTTGGCGTTGCGCTCATAGCGCAGGAACGAGGCTTCATCGAACGTGAATTCGAAATAGATCGGATCCGTTGACACGATCGTGGCGAGCAAAGTCGTCGTGCCGCCGGTGCCGCCGGTCACAAGGTTGCCGGGCGTGACACGGCGATCGCCGATGCGGCCGGCGATCGGCGCGCGCAGCTCGGTGAAAGACAGATCGAGTTCGGCGGAACGCAACGCGGCCTCGGCGCCGGTCACAGCGGCACGGGCGTTGCGGAAGGCCTGCGCGCGTTGTTCGAAGGTCTGATCGGTGATGGTCTTCTCTTTCACCAATTGCTGACCGCGGGTGTAATCCGCCTCGGTGTAATCGAGATTGGATTTCGCCGTTACGAGATTGGCTCGTGCCTGATCGACCGCATTCTGGAACGAACGCTTGTCGATGGTGAAAAGCAGGTCGCCATCCTTGACGAGTTGCCCGTCCTTGAAATCGACCGAATCCAGATAGCCGGACACGCGCGCCCGAATTTCAACGCTGTTCACAGCGGCGAAGCGGCCGACATATTCGTCATAATCGGAAACCTGCCGTTTGACCGGCGCAGCGACGGTCACCGGCGTTGGCGGCGGGCCGCTTTGCTGTTGCTTCTGGCCATCGCCGCAACTCGCCAGCAGAGCCGCCATCGCCACGATGGTGCCGGCACGGCCAAACGACAACATGGAGAAACCAAACGGTTTGAATTGGATTCGATCCATCGCCAATCCGTATTGCAATTCAAATTCACCTGCAGCCAACACGTTAAAGTCAAATAGCTGCGTCGCAACAAGCTGTCTAGCGTGGCCGAAACGTCACGACTGCAACAAAAATCATCAGTCGCTCTAGCGTTGGTTCTAGTCGTTCTTATTTGGCGCCGCGGCCTGTGCCGAAGATCGCAAGCCAGCGCCGACCGAATAAGGCAAGTATAAGCGCGACATAGGCCCCGCCGCCGACAATTCCCAGCATGGCCAGGGTTAATAATGCCGACGCCGGCCAGCCGTGAAGCAGGCGCGCGAATGGAGTCGCACAGAGCCACAATATTGCCGTCATCGCCGCACCGGCGATCAGGAATTTCATCGTGGACTGCCGAAGCCGGCCGTCGACCCGGGCATGGCCCGCGCGATGCGCGAGCCACACCACCAGCGTGAGATTGATCCAGGCGCCGATTGAAGTGGCGAGCGCGAGGCCGATCTGCGCCAGCGGGCCCATCAGCACAACCTTCAAACCGATATTGACCGCCGCCGCTGTCAGCGACGCCTTGACGGGCGTTGCCGTGTCGCCGCGAGCGAAAAAGGTCGCGACCGCGCTGCGGATCAGAAGGAACGGCAGCAAGCCGACCGCATAGGCGGCGAGCGTCGCGCCGGCGGCGTTGGCATCGGCCACCGTGAAGGCGCCGCGCACGAACAGCGCGCGCATGATGAGATCGGGGATCGCGATGAACGCGGCCAGACACGGCATGGCCAGCAGCAGCGTGAATTCGAAAGCGCGGTTCTGCGCATTGGCGGCGCCGGCGTCATCACCCGCGGCGAGGCGCCGCGACATTTCCGGCAGCACCACGGTGCCGGCGGCGATGCCGATAACGCCGATCGGCAATTGGTTGATGCGATCGGCGTAATACAGCGCCGAGATCGCGCCAGCCGGCAGCAGGCTGCCGATGATGGTGTCGGCAAACAGCGCCAGTTGCACGCCGGCCGAACCGACGGTCGCCGGGCCGAGCGCACGGAAGAACCGTTTCACGTCGGCGTCTAACACCGGCCGACGCAGCCGCGCCAAGACGCCCTGGCGGAAGCTGTCGCCGCCGACCAGCAGCGCCTGCAGCACACCGGAGACGACCACGCCCCAAGCGGCAGCGTGGCCGGGAGTCGGAAAGTAAACCGCGAGCAGCAACGCGACGATCAACGACAGGTTCAACAGGATCGGCGCCGCCGACGCCGCGGCGAAGCGTTGCAAGGCGTTAAGGATGCCGCCGTACAGCGTCACCAGCGTGATCATCAGCAGATAGGGAAAAGTGATGCGCGTGAGTTCGACCGCCAGCGCGTAGCGCTTCGGATCCTCGCTGAAGCCGGGCGCCAGGACATCGATGGCCTGCGGCGTGAACAGCAGCGCCAGCAACAGAAGGATGATCTGCGAGGCCAGCAGGATGGTGAAGATGTGATCGGCGAACAGCCCGGCCCGCCTCTCGCCCCCCTGCGCGCGGACGCGGGCATAGGCCGGCACGAAGGCCGCGTTGAACGCGCCTTCGGCGAAGATGGCGCGGAAGTGGTTCGGCAGCCGGAAAGCAACGAAGAACGCGTCGGCCACCGGCCCGGCGCCGAGTACCGCCGCCATGATGATGTCGCGAATAAAGCCCGTCACCCGCGACAGGAGCGTATAGCCGCCGACAGTCAGAAAGGGCTTGATCATCGGGCTGGATAGACCTGTACGGGCGCGTGGAATACTCGAAGGCGACCAAGGTAGATTTAAGGCCGACGATACGATACCCGTAGGCGGGCCGCCGGGCGCGAATCCGGCGACCACCATAGGGCTCCTGCGCGCAAAGCCAAGATGACCTTAGCCGAGACAGCTCAGGCTGGATAACCCCCGATCACCCTTCGAGACGACCGTGCCTGCATCTTCGCCGATCACCCCAGTGCTCCTCGCCGGCGGCGCCGGCACCCGGCTGTGGCCGGTGTCGCGCGACGCGCTGCCCAAGCAGTTTCTGCCGCTGGTCGGCGAGCGCTCCACCTATCAGGAAACGCTGCTGCGGGTGCACGATTCGATGTTCGCCCCACCGATCGTCATTACGGGACCGAACTTCCATTTCTTCGCCAGGCGGCAGGCCGAGGAGATCGGCATCGACGTCACGGTGGTGATCGAACCGCTGCGGCGCGATTCCGGTCCGGCCATCGCGGCGGCGACGGCCATTGCCCGACAGCGCGATCCGCAGGCGCTGGTGCTGGCGCTCGCCGCCGATCACATCATTCTCGACACCGATAAATTTCGCGCCACGTGCCTCGCCGGCCGTGCCGCGGCGGAGAGCGGCCAGATCGTCACCTTCGGCATCAAGCCGACCGAGCCGAAGACCAGCTACGGCTACATCCTGCCCGGCGCCGATCTCGGCAACGGCGTCAGCGCCGTTGCCCGCTTCGTCGAAAAGCCGGATGCCGCGACCGCGGCGCGCTACGTGCACGACGGCTATTTGTGGAATTCGGGCAACTTCCTGTATCGCGCCGATGTGCTGCTCGGCGAACTGACGCGGCTCGAGCCGGACATGGCCGAAGCCGTCGAAGCCGCCGTCGCCGGCGCGACCGACGATCTGGGTTTCCTGCGGCTCGACCCCGAGGCTTTCGGCCGCGCGCCACAGAAATCAATCGACTATGCGGTGATGGAGAAGACCGACCGCGCCGCCGTGATCGCCGGCGATTTCCGCTGGTCGGACATCGGTAGCTGGGACGCGCTGTTCGACATCATGCCGCGCGACCAGAGCGGCAATGTCGTCCATGGCCCGGTGATCGCCATGGATACGACGAATTGCGTGGTGCACTCCGACGGACGGCTGACGACGCTGGTCGGCGTCAGCGATCTCGTCGTCGTGTCGACCTCCGACGCCGTCATGGTGGTGCCGCGCAACCGCTCGCAGCAGGTGCGCGAACTGGTGGCAACGCTGAAGACGGCGGACAAGTCGGAGGCGACCGAACACAAACGCGTGCACCGGCCGTGGGGCTATTACGAGTCCGTCGACATGGGCGATCGCTTCCAGGTCAAGCGCATCGTCGTCGTCCCCGGCGGCACGCTGTCCCTGCAGCGCCACCGGCATCGCTCCGAGCACTGGGTGGTGGTGCGCGGCAATGCCGAAGTCACTATCGGCGACGACATCCGCCCCGTGCACGAGAACGAGTCGATCTACATTCCGATCGGCACCGTTCATCGCCTCGCCAACCGCGGCAAGATCCCGCTGGAGCTGATCGAGGTGCAGACCGGCAGCTACCTCGGCGAAGACGACATCGAGCGCATCGAAGATATCTACAAGCGGACCTGATCCAGCGCTCACGGCGCGGCGCTGAGCCCGCGTATCTTGGTCGCCGAGATGTTTTCGGTCTCGTGGTCGAGCACGATGCGCTCGATCGTATAGCCGACGTCGCGGCCGTAGAACACGTTGGTGATATTGGGCAGCGCCAGCACGACGAAGCGGCCATCGTAGGCCGAAAGCGCCGCCTCGATGCGCTGCTTGACGGCAAAGAAGGGCAGCGGGTTGCCGGCATCGAGACCATGGGTATCGCGCACGGCGATGCAGACCTGGCCGACGCGCCGCAACCCCTCCTCGATCAGGCGGCGATGGCCGTCGTGGAACGGCTGATAGCGGCCGATGAACAGCGCCGTCGGCTTCTGCGGATCGAAGGCCGGACGCAGCCGCGTAAGGATCAGGTCGGCCCAATATTGTGGCGTGCCTTGCGCCGTGACCGTGAGGTCGGCGTGCTCCGGCGCGACGAACATGCGGTTGGTGTCATCGAAACGGCCGGCGGCGATGCGGTCGACCCAGACGGTGAACGCATCGCCGAAGGCGCTCCGCGTCTCGGGTGTCGGGCAAATGAAATCGGCAATCGCGGTACCGCCGGCCTCGACGACCCGGTCGCACATCCAGCCCATGCGGCGAGCGTGTTCGACGCGGTCCTCATGGCTGAATCCGAGATCGCGCGACAGATTGGCGCGCACCGCGTCGGCATTGAACACCACCGCGTTCAGCAGCGGGGCCAGCGCGTCGGCCAGCGTGGTCTTTCCGGCACCCGGCAAGCCCATAATGAGCACTTTGCGCGGCATCGCTCCCCCCGACGGCTCTCTATCGCGGAGTGAGTGTATCCTATGAACAGGAAATATCGAGGGTTGCAGGCGAGAAATCGGGCGCCGCCGTCCCGGCAGGTCGGGGCCCCTCAGCCGGCCTTCACCGCACGCCGTACCGCGTCGATGATACGGTCCTGCGTCGCCTCGTCGAGATACGCGTGCATCGGCAGGCTGATCACCTCGTGCGCCAGCGCTTCGCTGACGGCGATGCCACCCTTGCCCACCGGATAGTGCTTGTAGGCCTGCTGCCGGTGCAGCGGGATCGGATAGTAGATCGCCGTGGGGATGCCGTCGGCCTTGAGCGCCGCGGCAAAGGCATCGCGCGTGCCCGGTTTGAGCCGGATCGTGTACTGCGCCCAGACCGAGCTCACACCGTTCGGCACCGCCGGTACAGTGACGACGTCGCGCAAGGCTTCGTTGTAGCGCCGAGCGATGCGGTCGCGCGCCTCGATCTCGTCCGGAAAGATCTTGAGCTTCTCGATCAGCACGGCCGCCTGAATGGTGTCGAGACGCGAGGTCAGGCCGAGCCGGACATTATCGTAGCGGTCGCTGCCCATGCCGTGAACGCGGATGCTGCGCATCAGGTCGGCGAGGTTGTCATCGTCGGTCAGCACCGCGCCGCCGTCGCCGTAGCAGCCCAGCGGCTTGGCCGGAAAGAAGCTGGTCGCGGTGACGTGGCCGAAAGAGCCGATACGGCGGTTGTTATACGTCGCGCCGAATCCCTGGGCGGCATCGTCGATGACGAAAAGTTCATGGACCTGGGCCGCGCTGGCAATCGGGCCGTGGTCGGCCGCCTGACCGAACAGGTCGACGGGAATCACGGCCTTGGGCTTGAGACCGAGCGCGCGCGCGGTTTCGACGCCACCGGCGATGTGCGCCGGATTCATGTTGAAAGTGACCGGATCGACATCGACGAAGATCGGGGTCGCGCCAACCAGCGCGACGACTTCGGCGGTGGCGCAGAAGGTGAACGACGGGCACAGTACCGCATCGCCGGGACCGATGCCCATGGCGCGCAACGGCAGCACCAGCGCATCGGTACCGCTGGCGCAGGAGACCGCATGCTTGGCGCCGGCAAAAGCGGCGAGCTGAGCCTCGAATTCGCGCACCTCTGGGCCGAGGATGAACTGGCAGCTATTCACCACTTTCATCACCGCAGTATCGATCGCCGGCCCGAGCCGACGGCGCTGCGCGGCGAGATCGATGAAGGGGATCGGCGGCAGTTCGGTGCGAACGTTCATGAGGTAACCGGATTCCGTAAGAGCAAAAAAAATCAGACCGCGGCGGCGCTCGGCGCCTTGGCGCGCGATGGCGATACGGCGCGGCTGTTCGACGTCAGGCATTCAATGGCGATTTCGAGACTCGCGACCGCCTGCTCGCCGGTGACGGCCGGCGCGGAGCCGCCGCGGATCGCCTGCAGGAACGCCAGCAGTTCGGCGCGCAGCGGTTCGGCGTGGCCGACCGACAGGTGGCGCATCGAATAGCTGCCATCGGGCTGGAAGCCAAAGCACTCGGTGACCTGCCGCGTCAAGAGATCGCCCATCACATATTTATGGCGGGTCGCCACGGTGACGTTGCGTGCCTTGAACGGCGTGATCCAGTTGGTGTTGATGTGGGCGAGCACGCCCGACGCGGTGCGGAACTGCAGCAGCGCGATATCCTCGCGTTCGGCGATCGCGCTCGAAACCTGCGGCTGCACCTCGATGATGTCGCTGTCGGTGAACCACCGGATCAGGTCGATGTCGTGCACGGCAAGGTCGATGACCACACCGACATTCGACATGCGTGGCGGAAACGGACCGACGCGCGTGATCGCGATGGAGAGAATATCTTCGTTGCGGATGGCTTCCTTGATCGCCTCGACCGCCGGATTGAAGCGCTCCACATGGCCGACCATCAAGGTCACGCCCGCCTGGCGCGCCGCTTCGATGATCTCGCGCCCCTCTTCCACCGTCGAGGCGATCGGCTTTTCGACCAGCACGTGGACGCCGCGCGCAATGGCGGTAAGCGCAACGTCGCGGTGCAAATGAGTCGGCGCCGCGATGGTGATGGCGTCGACGCCGAGATCGAGCAGACCCGCGACGTCGGCAACAGCGGCGCAATTCAGGGTACGGGCGACAAAGTCGGCCTGCTTGCCGTCCGGATCGGCGACCCCGACGAGTTGCACGCCCGGCAAACCGGCAAATACGCGGGCATGGTTGGAGCCCATGACACCGACGCCGATGACTCCGACGCGCAACGGCCGCGCATTATTGTTGATAGCTTGTGACATCCTGAACGCTGGCCCCCAGCCGCACTTTGACCCCGGACGGTCCCCTAGCACGGCCTCCGGAGGGAGGCGACCGCGCCTGTGAAATGCGGTGAACACGTTTTGATTCAGAGCGTTACAGAGAAGTCGAGCCGTCTAGCGCTCGCGCGGCAGGCCCCGTTGCGCCAGGAAATCGGCGTAAGCCGCCCTGAGTCCTTCGGCCAACACCAAGCGCGGTTGCCAGCCGAGCGCTGCCAGCCGGGAAGAATCCACACGCTTACGGGGAACCCCATCCGGCCGGTCACGATCGAACACGATATCACCGCCGTAGCCGACGGTATCGCCGATCAGACGTGCAAGCTGGGCGATCGACAGTTCCTGGCCGCTGCCGATATTGAGCGGGACCTCGCCGGAATAATGCTTGATCACGAAGACGCAGGCATCGCCGAGATCATCGGCGGCGAGAAATTCGCGCAACGGCGCGCCGCTGCCCCAGACGACAACGTCCGGCGCTCCACTGATCTTGGCCTCGTGGAAGCGGCGGATTAACGCGGCGACCACGTGGCCGTTGTCGCGGTGATAATTGTCGCCGGGACCATAGAGATTGGTCGGGATGACCGAAATGAAATCGGCGCCGTGCTGCCGGCGATACGCTTGCGCCATCTTGATGCCGGCGATCTTGGCGATCGCGTACCATTCATTGGTCGGCTCAAGCGGCCCGGCGAGCAACTGATCCTCGTTGATCGGCTGCGGCGCCAGCCGCGGATAGATGCAGCTCGAGCCGAGATATAGAAGCTTGCCGACCTTGGCCTTTATCGCGGCGCGCATGACGCTGAGAGCGATGGCCATGTTGTCGACGATGAAGTCCGCCGGATAGGAGGCATTGGCGTGAATGCCGCCGACCCGGCCGGCGGCGACGAACACCATGTCGGGACGTTTCGCAACGAACCAGGCCTCGGTCGCCGCCTGATCGCGCAGATCGAGTTCATGGCGGCCAGCCGTGAGCAGTTCGCAGCTTTCCGATGCGAGGCGGCGCATGATGGCCGCACCCGCCATGCCGCTATGCCCGGCGACGAAGATGCGCTTGCCGCGCAGATCGAACAGCAACGGAAGCGTGGCCTTTTCACTCATCGGGCCGCGCCGCGCGGCCCCATCCGCAAATCCTTGAGATCCCACTCGACCATTTCGCTGACGAGCGCGTCGAAACCGGTGCGATGCGTCCAGCCGAGAACACACCGCGCCTTCGACGGATCGCCGACCAGATGGGCGACCTCCGTGGGCCTGTAGTAGCGAGGATCGATCTCGACGAGGGTGTCACCGCTTGCGGCATCGACGCCGCATTCGGCCTTGCCCTGCCCTTGCCAGATTATCTTGCGGCCCACACAGGCAAAGGCGCGCTCCACGAACTCGCGCACCGAATGATCCTCGCCGGTCGCCAGCACGTAGTCGCCGGCCTTTGGCTGCTGCAGCATCAGCCACATGCCCTCGACATAGTCGCGGGCGTGGCCCCAATCGCGCCGGGCATCCAGATTGCCGAGATACAGTCTTGATTGCCGCCCCAGCTCGATCGCGGCCACGGCGCGACTGATCTTGCGCGTGACGAAGGTCTCGCCGCGCGTCGGCCCTTCGTGATTGAACAGGATGCCATTCGAGGCATGCAGGCCATAGGCGTCGCGGTAGTTCACCGTGATCCAGTAGGCATAGAGCTTGGCGACGCCATAGGGGCTGCGCGGCGCAAAAGGCGTTGCTTCGTTCTGCGGCGCCGGCGCGTCGCCGAACAGTTCCGAGGTCGAGGCCTGATAGAAGCGGACGCGCTCTTCGAGATTGAGAATGCGCAAGGCCTCGAGCAGCCGCAGCGTGCCGAGACCGTCGGCATCCGCCGAATATTCCGGCGTCTCGAAACTCACCTGCACATGGCTTTGCGCCGCGAGATTGTAGATCTCGGTCGGCTGCGTCTCCTGGATCAGGCGGATCAGGCTGGTGGCGTCGGTCATATCGCCGTAATGCATGAAGAACGACGTGTCGCCCTCGTGCGGATCGACATAGAGATGGTCGACACGGTCGGTGTTGAGCGACGACGAGCGGCGCTTGACGCCGTGCACGACGTAGCCCTTGCCGAGCAGGAGCTCCGCCAGATAGGCGCCATCCTGCCCGGTCACACCGGTGATCAGTGCGACCTTGTCGGTCATTCTCTCAATGGAAGCTGCAAATCGCTACTTGAGACCGTGATAGGCGCGGTACCAGTCGATGAAACGCGCGATGCCGTCGGCGATCGGCGTCGCCGGCTTGAAATCGACTTCCTTCATCAGCGCCGCGACATCGGCATAGGTCGCCGGCACGTCGCCCGGCTGCATCGGCTCCAGTTCGCGGATCGCCTTTTTGCCGATCGCCTTTTCCAGCAGTTCGACGACGTCGAGCAGTTCGACCGGATTGTTGTTGCCGATATTATAGACCCGCCACGGCGCGCTGCTCGAGGCCGGATCCGGCCGCTCGCCGGACCAGTTCGGATCGCCGGCCGGCGCATGGCCGACAAGCCGCACAATCGATTCCACCACGTCGTCGACATAGGTGAAGTCGCGCTGCATCTTGCCGTGGTTGAACAGCTTGATCGGCTTGCCGGCGAGAATGGCGGAGGCAAAGATCCACATCGCCATATCCGGCCGCCCCCACGGACCGTAAACCGTGAAGAACCGCAGCCCCGTGGTCGGCAGCTTGAACAGATGCGAATAGGAATGCGCCATCAGCTCATTGGCCTTCTTCGAAGCACCGTAGAGGCTGAGCGGATGATCGACATTGTCGTGCACCGAGAACGGCATATGCGTGTTGCTGCCATAAACGGATGACGACGAGGCATAGAGCAGATGGCGGCAGCCATTGTGGCGGCAGCCTTCCAGCACATTGACGAAGCCGATCAAGTTGGAATCGACATAGGCATGCGGATCGATCAGCGAATGGCGTACGCCGGCCTGGGCCGCGAGATGGACGACGTGCGGGAATTTGTACTGTGCGAACAGCTCGGCCGTCGCTTGGCGATCAGCGAGATCGCTTTTGATGAAGCTGAAGCCGTTGTGTCTGGCCAGTTCGGCAAGGCGGGCTTCCTTCAGCTTCGGATCGTAATAGGGCGTCAGATTATCGACGCCGATCACCACGCGGCCTTCCTTCAGCAACGCGGTGGCGACGTGATAGCCGATAAAACCGGCGGCGCCGGTCACCAGAATGGGTTCGTTGTCTACAGCCGCCACAGATCGATCCCTTCCGGCTTGGCGTCGCGGTCGAGCCGGCGCTTCACGTCGAGCACGACGCCCGCGCCGCCTTTGAGCAGGCGTTGCACCAGCGGCCAGCCGCCCTTGATGTAATCATCGTGCGCCACCGCGAAGATGACGGCATCGGCCGGCTTGAGGCTCTCCATCGGCATCAGCTCGACGCGGTATTCCTCGCGCGCCTGCCCGGCCGAGGCCAAAGGATCGTGCAACTGCACAGTGGCACCGCCCTGCTCGAGCGTGCGCACGATGTCGATGACCTTGGAGTTGCGCGTATCCGGCACGTTTTCCTTGAACGTGAGGCCCAGCACGGTGACCAGCGCGCCGGCCGCGGCACGGCCGTTCAACCGCATCATGCATTCGTGCGCAATCTGCGCACCCATGCTGTCATTGATATGGCGGCCGGCGAGGATCACTTCCGGGCGATAGCCGGCCTTCTCGGCGCGATGCGTCAGATAATAAGGATCGACGCCAATGCAGTGGCCGCCGACCAGCCCGGGCTGGAAGGCCTGGAAATTCCACTTGGTCGCCGCCGCCGCCAGCACGTCGCCGGTGTCGATGCCGAGCTTGTGGAAGATCGCCGACAGTTCGTTCATGAAGGCGATGTTGAGATCGCGCTGCGTGTTTTCGATCACCTTGGCCGCTTCCGCGACCCTGATCGACGGCGCGCGGTGAATGCCGGCCTTGACCACCGAGCCGTAGACCGCTGCAACGATGTCGAGCGTGGCCGCGTCCTGCGCCGAGACCACCTTGGTGATGGTTTCAAAGCGGTGTTGCTTGTCGCCGGGATTGATGCGCTCCGGCGAATAGCCAACGGTGAAGTCGGCGCCGGCCTTCAGGCCGGAGGCGGCCTCCAGCACCGGCACGCAGTCCTCCTCGACGGCGCCGGGATAGACCGTCGATTCGTAGACGACGATGTCGCCCGTCTTCAGCGCGGCGCCGACTGTGCGCGATGCCGCCAGCATGGCGCCGAGATCGGGGTGCCGGTTGTCGTCAATCGGCGTTGGCACGGTGATGATATGGAAATCGGCCTTCTTCAGGTCGACCGCATCGGTCGAGTAGAGAAGCGTCGGCTGCCGCAGATCGGCCGCCTCGACTTCGCGGGTCAGGTCCAAGCCGTCGCGCAGTTCGGCGACCCGCCGGGCGTCGATGTCAAAGCCAATGACCGTCGCCCCGGAGCGCGCAAAGGCGACGGCGACGGGCAGGCCGACATAGCCCAGGCCGATCACCGATATTGCGCGCGAATGGTTCATGCGGTGCTGTTGAGCACGGGCCCCGGTGACAGCGCAAGTCCGGGCGGCGTCAAATATCCCGCATAGAGCGTGCTTTTACGTTTAAGCAATTTTGGCGCGATGACCTGCGACGGTCCCGCGCAACAAGGCGATCGTTTCGGCAATGCCAAGCCGCAGGTGGCCCGAATAAGCGAAGCCCGCTTCGAGAAAACGCGTCGGCGAGACTTCGTAGGACAATTGATTCATGATCGGACTGTCGACAAAGGCCACCTCGAGATCCGGGATCTCGGTCCGGATCGTCTCGACGATGCGACGCACCGTCGTATTCAGCGTCAGGACGTTGTAGATGCGGCCATCGAACAGATCGCGTCCGATGACGAAGGCGATCGCGTCGACCGCGTCCTTGAGATCGAGGTAGGGACGCTGCTGCTCGTAGGCGGTGCGCCATACGGTCAGCGGCTGGCCCATCGCCGCCTGCCAGCAGAACCGGTTGACCACGGTGTGAAAGCGCATGCCCGGCGACACGCCGAAGATGGTACCGAAGCGCGCTATCATCGCGCGCAGGCCCCTCGCGGACAGCGACGTCACCAACTGCTCTTCCTTGAGCTTGGTTTCGGCGTACGGACTTTGCGGCTTGAGGGCCGCGCGCGGACAGTCCTCGGCCACGGTCGCATCCTGCGTGCCGTAGACGCTGGTCGAGGACGGATGGATGAGCCGCGCGCCCGTTTCACGGCACGCCGTCGCCACCCTTTCGGTCGCTTCGTAATTGTGCGCTTCCACGGCCGCCGCCCGGCCGACGCTGCCTTCGGCGTCGGTCATGGCGGCAAGATGGACGACGGTATGGGTGCCGGCGAATATCGCCCGCAGATCGGCTGCGCGCACGTCCGCTTCGATGAAGCGATAACGGCCCCGCGGCGGCAGATTGAACAGCGACGGATAGCGCTGCGTCGTCAGATTATCGATCATCACGATCTCCACACCGGGAAATCGATCCGGCAATGTGCGGATCAAGGCGGAGCCGATGTGCCCGAGCGCGCCGGTGACGGCAATTTTCACGCGCCGGTCGTCCGCCGCGCGTCGAGAAACGTCGCATAGTCGCGGATATAGTCGTCCTCGGCGAAAGGCTGGTCGCAGAGTACGACCAGCACCGATTCCGGCGCATGGAACGACACGGCGTTCCAGATCATCGCCGGCACGTGGAGCGCCTGGTTGTCGCGGCCAAGGCGCATCGTTCTGCGGTGCATGCCGTCATCGACGTCGACGTCGACGACCCCGCTCGCGCACAGTATGAATTGCCGGCCGCGACGGTGCGCGTGCTTGCCCCGCACCGAACCGACAGGCGCGCGCAAGGTGAACAAGCGGGCGATGGCGAAGGGCACATGTGACACGCGCTCGGCAACCACCACCGCGCCGTCAGCCCGCGCATAGCGCGGCAGTTCGATCGCCCGCACCTCCGACACCGTAGCAAAGCGGCCGGCCATAGGAGAATTATGCACGCCCCAACAGCCGGCGAATGCCGGCCGCAACGGCATCGAGCCCCCGATCGGTCATGTTAAGCGCGCAAGGCAGATTGATGCCGCGCGCTGACACGTCATAGGCGACCGGATGTTCGGCCCGGCCTTGCGCCGCGCGGCCGGCATAGGCCGGCAACGAACTCAGAGGGTAGAAAAACGGCCGGGCGGGCAGCTTCATCGCCGCAAGTTCGCTCACCGCCCGGTCGCGCGTCATGCCGTGCGTTTCCCCGAACACCAGCGTCGTGTTCCAGACACCGTTGTGAACGTTATCCGGCTCCGGATTGAATTGCAGATCGGAAATGTCACCAAGCCGGTCGCGATAGCCCTGCCACAGCCAGCGCTTCTTGCCGACGAGTTCGTCGATCCGCCGGAATTGGGCGAGACCGAGCGCTGCCTGAACATTGAACGGCATATATTTGAAGGCGACTTCCGTATTGAGGTACGTGCCGGGTGCCCGGCCGTGATCGCGCAGCAGTTTGCAGCGTGCGAACAACGCTCCGTCGTCGATGAGCAGCATACCGCCCTCGCCGGTCGTCAGCGTCTTGGTGCGGTGAAAGCTGAACACCGAAGCGACGCCGAACTTGCCGGCGCGTACGCCCCTATAGCGCGAGCCCAGCGCCTCCGCGGCGTCTTCGATCACCGCAATGCCGCGCGACGCGCACAATTCGGCGATCTCGTCCCAGTCCGGCATATTGCCGTACAGATCGACCACGATCACGGCCTTGGTGCGCGGCGTGATCGCGGCGGCGATCGTTTCAGCGGTCAGACACCAGTGCACGGGATCGATATCGGCGAAAACGGTCGCGGCGCGCTGGTAGGTGATGCCGGCTACCGAGCCGATCCAGGTGCATTCCGGCGCAATCACCTCGTCGCCCTCGACAATGCCGAGACCGGCCAGCACGAGGTGCAGGGCGGTCGTGCAGTTCGGCGTCATCAGGGCGTATTTGCGATCGTGATGGGAGGCAAACTCGGCCTCGAAGGTCTCGACATAGTGATAGGCGCCCTCGCCATACCAGCCATGGCGCAGCGCATCGAGCACGAGCGTCTCTTCGTGTTCGGTAATCCACGGCCCCGCCATCTGGATGTCGAGCGGTGTACTACCGTCCGAGCCGGTCATCGCTTCAAGCGGCCTTGCGCCAGATGCAGGCCTTGACCGGGCCGAACGTACCGATCTCCTGCGGCAGTTGCGCGGCGATGAGGTTGATCTCCGAGTCGTAGCGCAACGCCTCGCCGGATTGCTGCGCGAGCTTGGCGTACACAACACGGCTGAGAAAATGGTAGGTGCTGCTGATGTGGACGACGCGCTCGACGTAGAATTGTGGCGTCGACCAGCTTTTCACCTCGGCGAGGTCGAAGAAAAGATTGTGCCACGGCGCCGCGATCGCCTCGAGACCGAGCCGGCGGCGCAGCAGATTGGTCTCCTCGCCGCCGTCGTTGAAGCACTCGATCATAATATAACGACCGCCAGGAAGAAGCGTGTCAGCCACTGACAGCACCGCCGCCCTTTGCGCTGCGCGCGTTTCGAGATTGATCAGGCTGCGCTGTGAATAGGCGAGATCGAACGCGCCCCAGTCGGTTGGTACAGGGGGCACGGCGCGGTGATGAAAGGCGATCGCGTGATCGAGGCCGGCTTGGCGCACTGCGGCCGTCGCAACGGCGATCATCCTGGCGGAAAAGTCGAAACCGATGCCGCGGCACGCATGGGCGGTGGCGAGCCGGATCAGACTCGCGCCATTGCCGCAGCCGATATCGAGCACGTGGCTTCCCTCGGCACGGTGTCGAGTAAAAACGCCTGCTCGATACTGGCGAGGACAAAATCGTTGGTTCCGGCACGAAGGCCGAGCGCCGCACGATCATCCCAGAACGCAAGGATATCGGAGACGGCGGCCAACGGTGCCGTTACCTGGCGACTCGGCGGCAGTAACCGTCCGGCGCGCATGTGATCAACAATTTGTCGCCGATCGTGCGATCGACTTCGAAGCCGGAGCATTCCGCAAGAAAGATCTTGAGCGCGGTCTTTGGATTATTGCCCGGGCCCCAGCGGCGCGGACGATGGCTTTGCTTGGGAATGTCGTCGACGATAGTGTCCGAAACGATCAGATACTGGCCGATCGTCACCAGCGGCGCATAGAGCCGCAGCTCTTCGAGGACGTGAGCGTGACTGTGATCGGAATCGAGCAGCACCATGACCGATTGGCCGGGCCCGATCTGTTCCTTGATGCGGGAAACGATCGACGGATCGGTCGATGACCCCTTATAAAGATGAATGCGGCTTGAAAATGGATAGTCCAGGATTTGGCGGCGTACGTGGTCCATCAGGTTTACATCGACGGCGATCACCTTGCCCTTGCCGATCAGCTGCAAAATCGACGCATACAGCACCACCGAGCCGCCCCAAGCGATGCCGGTCTCGATGATGATGTCCGGCCGACAGGCCCAGATGATCTCCTGCGTCGCCACGATGTCCTGCGGCAATTGGATGATCGGCAGGCCGAGCCAAGTCCATTGATAGCCATAATCGAACCGGTCGGATCGCGTGAGAACGTCGAGCGCGAGCCGGCGCAGTTCCTGATCCTCCGCCTGGGCTTTTGCCTTCACGCGCTTGCCGGCCTCGAACGGTTCGCGCCGGAACAAGTCAGCGCACTCCTGCCGGCGCACCGCGCCGGAACAGAAGTTGCGCGAAATAGTCGAGCCTGTACTGCGGCGGAAAGTCCTCGACGGACGGCGTCCTCACCGCCTCCGTCGGCGGCGTGCGATAACGTGCCTTGAGCATCAGACGATAGCCACGCGCTTCGACCTCGGCAACGAAGGCATGAAGGTTCCAGAAATGCACGGGAATGCGTTCGCCGTAGTAGTTCTGCGCCGAGACGAAAGGTTCGTTGTCGGCGGCCGGAAGGTCGACAAACAGCAGATATTCGGCTTCCGTCGCGATGAGACGCCCCAGGAGCCCAGTCCAGTCCTCAATGTAATGCAACACGCTGGCGCAATACACGACGTCGAAACGCTCCCGCTGCGGCACGTCGGGTCGAAAGGTCACTCCCGCTTCGTTCTCCAACAGATCGCGTCCCAATCGGCAGACGCCGGACCTTTCCACGATCACAAAATCTAGGCGTCGTCCGACCGGCAGCATCCCGGCGAGCGAGAAATAGGTTTCGCCAATGCCGCCGCCAAAGTCGAGCACACGCAACGCATCGCCACGCGGCTCGGCAAGCGCCGCCACCGCCGGCAGCCAGGAGCAACAAGTTTCCGCGATGGGAGCGATGGCGCCGCGGCCGGCCGATCGTATCAGCGCGGCCTCGCCGCGTTGGCGCATCTTCATGAGCCATATGTCGCCGGCAAAAACATCCCCGTTTCCGGCTTCCGCGAAACTGCCAAATACGCCGTTCCATATTCGCATGCGAGTTATCAGCGTCGCTGTCCGAGATGCGGAAGCTGCGACGGCGTCAGTTCGCGCAAGTGCGGCAATCCGGCGTCGTGCGCCGAGATCAGCGGCGCGGAGACCGGCCACTCGACGGCGATGTCCGGATCGCTCCACGACAGGCCGCCCTCGTCATGTGGATCGTAGAACCGGCTCACCTTGTAATGCAGGTCGGCGCCGTCACTGAGCACGCAGAAGCCGTGGGCGAATCCAGGCGCCATGTAAAGCTGGTGTGGGCCGCTCTCGCTCAGCTCGGTGCCGAGCCAGCGGCCGAAACTCGGCGATCCACTGCGCAGGTCGACGGTCACATCGAATATACGGCCGCGCATGACGGTGACGAGTTGCGCCTGAGGCCGCCTGACCTGAAAGTGCAGCCCGCGCAGCGCATATTTCACCGAGCGCGAATAATTGTCCTGCACGAAGTCGTCGGCAATACCGGCGGCTCTGTAGCGCTCGCGTTGAAAGCTCTCGAGAAACAAGCCGCGCGAGTCGGCAAACCGATCCGGCTCGATGAGCAGAAGGCCATCCATCGGCGTCGCAGTCACCCGCATGCGGGTTCATCGACCGCTTGTGAAAAATGCTCGTACCGCGGCGACGACGCGATCGGCGTCGGCATCGTTCAGTTCGGGATAGATCGGTAGACCGAGGACACGCGCCGCGAGGCTTTCCGTCACTGGAAGTCCCGCCGGCGGAACGATAACGCGCGTGGCGTAACCATCATGACGATGCACCGGCAGGCGATGACACGCCGCCGCGCCGATGTCGCGACCGGCGAGGTAACGAAACAATGCCTGCGACTCGTCGCATTCGACGGCGTAATGATGAAACACATGCTCGCCACCGGGACGGATCGCCGGGAGCGTTAAGGGCAGGCCGGCGAGTCCGGATGCATAGCGACGGGCGATCGCCACGCGCCGTTCGTTCGCCTCATCGAGCCGCGGCAACTTCGCCAACAGGATGGCAGCTTGCAGCGCATCGAGTCGCGAGTTGAACCCTGCCTCGTTTGTGCGCCGCCGCTCGTCCCATCCGTATTGCCGCAACCGTCGCACGCGACCGGCCAAGCTTGGGTCGCTGCTGACGACCATACCGCCGTCGCCGATAGCACCGAGGTTCTTGGTCGGATAGAAGCTGAAACAACCGGCATCGCCGAGGGCACCGAGCCGCCGGCCTTGGTAACGCCCGCCGGCCGCCTGCGCGCAATCCTCTATCACCTTGAGGCCATGGCGTTTCGCGATGGCAAGCACGGCGTCCATCTCCACCGCTTGACCATCAATATGCACCGGCACGATCGCGCGGCTGCGTGGCGTGACCGCCGCTTCGATTCCGGCGATGTCGATGGTTCGATTTCGAGGATCGACATCGACCAGCACCGGCGTCGCGCCGGTCTCAAAAATGGCGGCCGCGGTCGCGAGGGCGGTGTGCGACACGGTAATGACCTCATGACCCGCGCCGATGTCGAGCGCCCGCAGCGCCAGCGCCAGCGCATCGGTGCCGCTATTGACGCCAATCGCATGAACGGTGCCGCAGAAGTCGGCAAAGGCGCCCTCGAACCGCTCCACGTCGTGGCCGAGAATATATTGCCCGCTGTCGAGCACACGCCTGATCGCATCGTCGATCGCGACGGCGTGTGACCGATATTGCGCGAGCGGCGAGGCCAGCGGGATCACGAGGCGACCCGGACTTCGGGCACATAGGTGATAAAGCGGCCGCCGGCAGCCGTGAAGGCCCGTTCCTTGGCGCGAATTTCGGTCTCGTGATTCCAGGCGAACAGCAGCGCGCAATCGGGATAAGGACGGGAGAATTCCTCGGCCGGCCGAACCGGGATGTGCGCACCGGGCGACAGCTTGCCCTGCTTGATCGGCGTGGTGTCGGCGATGAAAGCGATATGTTTCGGTGTGATGCCACAGTAGTTCGTCACCGTGGTGCTTTTCGACGTCGCGCCATAGCCGACGACGCGCTGGCCGCGAGCATGCAGGTCGTCGAGCAGCTGCATCAGCGCGGCGCGCGAACGCTCGCAGTTCTGGCGGAACCGCTCGTAGGTGTCCGGACGGCCTAGCCCCTGCACCGCCTCCCGCGCGCGCCAAGATTCAACCGACGGCGCTACCGGACGACTGCCGGCCGGCACCAGGACATAGCGCATGGAACCGCCATGAGTCGGCTGCTCCTGGACATCGGCAAGAGCCAGGCCGTGCGGCGCAAACGCCTTCGCAATCGATGTAACCGAGAACAAGAAGACATGTTCGTCGTAGATCTGATCGTAGGACGTCTTGTCGATCGTCGCGCCGAGATAAGGATCCTCGACGATGAGAACGCCGTCGGACTTAAGGAGCCGCGCAATACCCGCCGCCGCTTCCGGCAAATCTGCGATGTGGCACATCACATTCGCCGCCAGCACGACGTCGGCGCGCCCCCGTTCGGCAACGATACGGTCGGCAAGCGCGCGATTGAAGAAGGCGCCGATGGTGTCGATGCCCAGCCCACGCGCGAGGGCGGCAACATTGTCCGATGGTTCGACGCCGAGATGCCGGATGCCGCGCGCTTTGAAATGACGCAGCATGATGCCGTCATTGCTGCCAAGCTCGACGACAAAAGGATCGGTTCGTCCGCGCAACGGCCCGTCGATCACCGATCTGGCGAACGTCGCGAAATGGCGCCGCATGGTTTGCGAGGTACCGGAATGGAAAGCGTAGTTGTCGTGAAACATGCGCTCGGGCGCCGGCTGCTCGACCAGTTGGACCATGCCGCAATGCGCGCAGAAGGCCGGCGCCAGCTCGAAGAAGTATTCGTTGCCCACGCTGCCGGGATCGAGGAAGCCGTTGGCAATCGGCATCTCCCCAAACGACATGAAGGCGGCGATGGCGTCACCGCAAATCCGGCACGTCGTCACAATGGTCAAGCCGTGGCTGTCGTTGCTGCCATTGCTACCGCAGCCCCGGTGAACTAGCAGCCCGGAGCCCATTTTGAATCCATTGCCGGTCGTCAGGCGGCGACAACGCTTTCCGCGTCGACCACGACGCGGACTTTGCGTCCCAGAAGATCCAACAGGATGGCGACGCGATCGCGCTCCGCCATTCCATCGTAAAGTCCTAGACAGTCGTAGAACACGCCATCGAGCACTCGCACCTTATCGCCAACGGCATAGGTCGGACGATGGTCGAGTTTGATCAGCCCGTCCTCGCCTTCACGCTGACGCAACGACGCGACGACCTGCTCGGAGATCGCGGTCGGGACCTCGCCGCTACCGACAAGCTGGGACACGCCGACCGTCGAATAGATTGATCGCCAGCGTTGCGCCGACGTGTCGATTTCAACGAACAGGTAACGCGGAAACAAAGGCGCCGCGACCGTGTCGACCCGGCGCGCATGACGTCGTCGCTTCAGATAACGCGGCAGATAAGTGACGAACCCCTGTCGATTGAGATGCGTGACCGCCGTATTTTCGGCGTTGGGGTGGGTCTGAGCGACGTACCAGTGTCCAGAACTCATGATGCGTCCCTGTCGGTCATCGACCGCCTCGCCGTTTTCCGTTGTTCAGGACACCAGGCGGCGGGCGGACGCATCCTGCGCGGCGGCGCATTGCCGCCTTCGTCAGGCTGGCAGTCATGGCCGCCCAGTTCAGCCATTTCGCCTTTTCGACGCATTACCAATGACCTGTAACCCTGAAGTGGTACCGCGTTGGCAAAATAAACGTCAAGCGTGTATCGCTACCACGAAACACGTCATACGATAAACAGACCGCTACGCTCATAATGGTGCGTTATGCGGCGTGTCCGGTACGGGACAGGCCATTGGCCTTGGTAGGACGAGTCCTCTATTGGTGCGTCACCGCAGCTCATCGTCGTAGAACTGCCGCTTGATGGCGCAAACGATTCTCTATCTCGTCTCCGAAGACTGGTATTTCATGTCGCACCGCCTGCCGATGGCGCGGGCCGCGCTAGCGGCCGGCTATTCCGTCCATGTCGGCACCCGAGTCGCCAAACATGGCGGCGCCATCCTGGCCGAAGGGTTCACCCTGCACCCGGTGGCCTGGCGCCGCGGCAGCCTCAATCCTGTCGTCCTGCTCGCGACCGTGCGCGAAATCCGGCGGCTCTATCGCCGGCTCAAGCCCGACCTGGTGCACCATGTGGCGCTGGTGCCCTCGGTGCTCGGCTCGATCGCCGCGCTCGGCCTGCCGATGGCGAGGCTCAATGCCTTTGCCGGACTCGGCTTCGCTTTCACCTCGTCGACGCTCAAGGCACGGCTGGTGCGCGCCATCGCCGCGCCGCTGATGCGCTGGCTGCTCGACCGCCCGGCCACCTCCGTCCTGGTGCAGAACCCGGACGATCGCGACGCCGTGCGGGCGCTGGGCGTGCCGGACAATCACATCGCGCTCATTCCCGGCTCGGGCATCGACACCGATGAGCTGACACCCCTACCTGAGCCCGACGGCCTGTTCACCGTCGGCTTTGTCGGCCGGCTGCTCGACGACAAGGGCGTGCGGCCGCTGGTGCGCGCGCACGAGATCCTCGCCCAGCGCGGCATCGACTTTCGCCTGTTGCTCGCCGGCAGTCCCGATCCGTCGAACCCCGCTTCGATTCCGAACGCGGTGATCGAGGGCTGGCGCCACCGGCCGCATCTCGTTGTGCTCGGCCATGTCGACGGCATCGCCACGGTGTGGGCACAGTCGCATGTCGGCGTCCTGCCGTCGCGCCGCGAAGGCCTGCCGAAGAGCCTGCTCGAAGCCGCCGCCTGCCAGCGCGCGCTCATCGCCACCGACGTGCCGGGGTGCCGCGAGATCGCGCGTCAGGACGTCAACGCGCTGCTCGTCCCGGTGGACGATCCGGAGGCGCTGGCAAACGCCATCGAGACCTTGATGAACGATCCCGAGCGCCGCCGCCGCTTCGCCGCCGCGAGCCGCAAGATGGCGGTCGAGGAATTCTCCAGCGGACATGTCGGCCGCGAGATCGTGGCACTCTACCGGCGCCTGCTGGCGGAAACGGCAAGCGCCGGACAGATGGGACAATCGGCATGACGCTTGTCCCCTGGCCCGTCATGGTTGCGACTGCTGCCGGCATCGTTCTGACCGCGGCCGTCATCGCTTTCGCCCTGCTGCTGGCGCTGCGGCCACTGCTGCAGCGCTACGCGCTGGCGCTGCCCAACGCCCGTTCCTCGCACAAGACACCGACGCCGCAAGGCGCCGGCATCGGCGTGATCGCGTCAACGATCATCGTCACCATGGCGCTCGCTTTGAAGGCCGGCGACATCGGCCAGGGCTCATTATGGATCGTCATGGCCGCGACCGCCGGCATCGCCATTGTCGGCGCCGCCGACGATATCGCCCAACTCGGCGTCGCGCCGCGTCTGCTGCTGCAGGGCGTCGCGGTCGCCGCGATCCTGTTCGCGCTGCCCGGCGACATGCGCATCGTGCCGATGCTGCCGTTCTGGCTCGAACGCGCGCTGCTCGGCATCGGCGCCGTATGGTTCGTCAATCTCGTCAACTTCATGGACGGCATCGACTGGATCACGGCCGCCGAGACCATTCCCATCACGGCGTTTCTGGTCGCGATCAGTGCCTGGGATCAAACCTCGGAACTGGAAATTGCCGTGGCGTTGGCGCTGTGCGGCGCCATGCTCGGATTTGCACCGCTCAACAAGCCGGTGGCGAAGATGTTTCTCGGCGACGTCGGCAGCCTGGCGATCGGCCTGCTGCTGGCCTGGCTGCTGATCGGGTTGGCCGGACGCGGTTATCTCACCGCGGCCATCCTGCTGCCGCTGTACTATATTGCCGATGCGACAGTCACCTTGCTGCGGCGGCTGATGCGCGGCGAGAAGGTCTGGGTCGCGCACCGCACGCACTTCTATCAGCGCGCCACCCAAAACGGTTTCACGGTCATGCAGACCGTGACGCGCATCTTCGCCGTCAATATCGCACTCGGCCTGCTGGCGATGATCAGCGTGATCTGGGACGGCATTGCCGCCGATTATGCGACGCCGGTGGCCGGCGCCATGCTGGTGACCTGGCTGCTGCGCAGCTTCGCCAAAGGCCGGCCCTCAAAGGCCTGAAGGAGCCAGCGCCTCGTCAACCGCCACCATGACATGCTGCGGCGCCAGCGCGTCGAGGCACGCACTCGCACTGCCGAGCCGGCGTTCGCAGCCTTCGAGCTGACATGGCACACACGGAAAGGCGTGCTGCACCAGCCAGACATTGCCGCGCTGCTGCACCGCGCCGGCGTCGCGCCACATCTCGCTGAGGCCGCCGACCGGCCACGGCCCCCACAGCCGCGGATCGGTCGGCCCGAACAGTGCCACGGTCGGCGCGCCGCAGGCCGCGGCAAGATGCGTCACTGACGTATCCGGGCCGATGAACACTCGCGCCATGCCCAGCAGGCCCGCGAGCTGCGTCCAGTTCAATGCGCCGTCCATGCGCATCACATCAATGCCGCGCCAGACCTCGTCGAGATAACGACGTTCGTCCGACGCCGGACCGCCGGTCGCGATGACGGCGAGGCCCCGCATACGCAATGCCCGCGCGACCTCGCGCCAGCCGGCAGCGGTCCATTGCTTGTAACGAAACATCGGCGCCGCATGAATCACCGCATAGGGACCGTCCGGCAATCCATCGACCGGCGACGCGCGTGGCGGCACCAGACGCGGCTCGCGTTCGATGCCGAGCGCATCGGCGAGCCGCAGCATCTCCTCGACGCGATGCACGCCAGGTGCGAGTTCGACGGTCCGGTGCTGAAGGCGCCGCTTGAACGTTCCCTTCGCCCCCGCCTCCACCGGCGCCACGCACAGGCGGCCGGCGACGGCGGCAAAGAAGGTCGGTCGGTCGCCGGATTGCGTCGAGATCGCGAGGTCGTAGCGCCGCCAGAGTCTGGCCGCCAGCGCCAGACTCTGCGCGACCGTGCGGCGCGGCGGCATGGTGATGACGCCGTTCAAATCCGGATTGCCGGCGAGAATGCCGGCGGTGTCGGCGAACACCAGCGCGTCGATGGTCGCCTCCGGCCAGGCGCGGCGCAGGCTGGCGATCAGCGGCGTCGTCAGCAATACGTCGCCGAGCCGGCGCAGGGCGATGACCAGAATGCGCGGGCGCGCGGGAAGCGCGATGCGGTTCATGGCCGCGCGATCTCTCGATCGGCAGTGCGCTGCTTCAGCACCATTCCGCCGGCAACGCCGACGCCGACCACGTAGATCCAGCCCTGCAGGAAATCGAACAGATGCGAATTGAACAACGAGCCCACGATGTTCTGCGCGACGACGGCCAGCCCGATCCAGGCCGCCAGTCCCGGCGCCCGGAACAGCAAGAGATGGGCGAGCCACATCGCCCATAGCACCGCCGCACCGATGAGACCGATCTGAATGGCCACGGCGAAGGTCTGGTTATGCGGGTTCGTGGTCGCCGAACCTTCCGCGCCGGTCTTGCCGATCGACGACTCGATGAAGAGCTGATGGATCGAGCCGGTCCCATGGCCGAACAATGGCGCCTCGCCGATGAAGCGCAGCGACTTGCGGTAGAATTCGAGCCGTTCGCCGGACGAATTCCGCGCATCGGTGGCGAAATACGCCTCCGCATCGGTCCAAGCCTGGATCGTGCGGTCGCGCAAATACGGCGCGGAGAACCACGCCACGACGGCGAGCACCACGGCGGCGGCGAACACCAGCGCTGCGACCTTGCGGGTGAGACGACGCGCCGCGAACAACCCGAGCAGAACCGGCATCGTCACCAGAGCCGTCCGCCCGGTCGACAACGAGAACATGCTGACCAGCATGCCGGCGACGAACAACCCCACACCGAGGAGCCAGCGCCATTGCCGGCGCTCGATCATGTCGGCCGCGACGTAGAACAGGCCGAACATGCACAGCACGAACTCGCCGCTCTGGCTGGCGGCGTTGCGGACGATGACGTTGTCGAATTTAACCAGCTCGGCGGCGAGCGGCGGGATCAGCATGACCAGCGCCGTGACGATAAGCACCGACAGACAGGACAGCGCGAAGGCCGCGAAAACGTAAGGACCGCGCTCCGATCTTTGGAAATGGATAAAGAACAGCGGGATGGCGAGCAGCTTGACGAAGGAGCCGATACCTTCCCAGCGCTCGGCCAGGCTGACGTCAGCCCACAGCATGCCGATCACGCCGAATGCGACCAGCAGAACCGGCAGGCCGCCGGCGGCGGTCGCGACAGTGTCGCGCAGCGCCCGAACATCGAACATCGCGATCAGGGTCAAGGCCCAGAACGCGGCGAGGATGCCCGCGGCCGAAGTCGACCACGGCAGCGCCGCCGCCAGCGCGATCGCGAAGACGTCGGCGATGCGGATGAGCCTGGCGCGGTCGAGCAATGCGATTGTCATCGTCATGCCGGGCCGCGTTCGGTGAGTTGCATCGCCTTGACCTTCAGCGCCGACAGGCCGCGCTTGGCGCGGACGTCGCGGCCCGTCAGCAATTGCGCCAGTTTGCGTTCATTCTCGGGCAGAGCCGAGCGATCCGCTTCCTTGTGCCACAGATGAATGACGCCGGTGGCGAAGTTGCCGTCCTTGCGGACAACGCCGGCATGAAGGAGGCGGACGATGAGATCGGAGTCTTCCTTGCCCCAGCCGGCATAATCGGCGTCGAAGCCATCGACCGTATCGAGGTCGCGGCGCCAGATGGCGAGGTTGCAGGAGCGTGCGCCCTTCCACTCTTTGGCACGCATCTGGCGTAGTGGCCCGAGCGGCAGCTTGAGCAGCGCCAACAGCCGATTGACGCCGCCGCGCAGACGTTCGGCGATGAAACGGCCGACGCTCCAGCTTTCCGGTTCGAGGCCGTGGCGCAATACGCGCGATGTCAGCTCGGGCGACAGCAGGATGCGGTTGCCGGTAACGAAAGCGCCCTCTTCCGCCAGCTTGCGATGCTGCGCGACGAAGTCGGGCCGCACGATGCAATCGCCATCGAGAAACACGATATAGTCGCCGCGTGCCGCCAGCACCGCGCGGTTGCGGATCTCACCGGCGCGAAAGCCCTTGTCCTCGTGCCAGACATGCTCGACGCGGTGGCCGACCTTGGCCTTCCAGGCTTCGACCAGCGCCGCCGTCGCCGGGCCTGAGCCGTCATCGGCCACCAGCACCTCGAAATCGCGGTCGCTCTGCCGCGCCAGCGAGCGCAGCACCGCGGCGAGCGCGTCCTCGCGGTTGTAGGTCGTGACGATGACGGAGATGAGCCCCTTCACCGCTGCCGTCCCGCCAGCCAGGCTTTCATATAGCGATAATAGGTGCCTTCGGCGTTCGCCACCGCGAGCAGGAAACCTTCGCGGCCGTCGAGAAAGCCGCCGCGCAGAATATAGGTGCGGAAGAAACTCCAGAGGCCGTGCGTGATGCCGCTGGAAAAGCCCACGCGCTTGCCGCGTTCGACCAGCATGGCCGCGCCGGCGGTCGAATAGCGGTCCATGCGCGACAGCGCGTCTTCGAGGCGCTCGACCGGCGCATGCAGGAGATCGCTTGTGAGGCGCGCGACCTTGCCGTCGCATATCACGCGCTCATGCACCGCGTCATCGGAGAAGCGTGCCTTACCGCGCCTGAACAGTCGCAGCACGTAATCCGGATACCAGCCGGAGTGATGCATGTCGCGGCCGCAGAAACTCGACAGCCGCGGCAGCTCGAAGCCATCCGCCGCACCCTGCCCGATCGCCTGCACGATTTCGGCGGCCAGCGCCGGCGTTACCTGCTCGTCGGCATCGATCGAGAACACCCAGTCGCCAGTCGCCTGCGCCAACGCGAAATTCTTCTGCGCGCCGAAACCATCGAGCGCGCGGACGATGACGCGGGCGCCCTTGGCTTCGGCGATGGCGCGGGTATCGTCGCTGCTGTTGTCGTCGATGACGATGCGCTCGTCGGCAAACGCGACGCTGTCGAGGCAGGCGCCGATCTTGGCGGCCTCGTTCTTGGCAATCACGATCACCGACAGGCGCGGCATCACCGAAGTCCTCTCAAGCTTCAGCGGCCCTTGCCCGCGCGCGAGCGCTCAACCATCGAGGTGGTGGATTGATTGGGCACCAGATCGACCAGCACGACGACGCCGCCAAGCGCTTCGACGATGTCATGGCCGACGACCTGCTCGCGGGTGTAGTCGCTGCCCTTGACCAGCACCGTCGGTTTGACCGCGGCGATCAATTCGCGCGGCGTATCCTGCTCGAAGATGACGACCAGATCGACCGCCTCGAGCGCGGCCAGGACTTCGGCGCGCGATTGCGCGTTCTGCACTGGACGGCCCTCGCCCTTCAGTCGCGTCACCGAGGCGTCGCTGTTGAGGCCGACGACCAGACGGTCGCAAGCGGCGCGCGCGCTGGCCAAGAGCTTGACGTGGCCGGGATGCAAGAGATCGAAGCAGCCATTGGTGAAGCCGATGCGCAGGCCCTGGCGGCGCCACAGGTCGAGCGGCTCGTCGAGTTGCGACCAGTCGAACACGATCTTGTCCTCGGCGGCGAGCGACGCCTCCGGCAAGATACGATGACGAAGCTCGTCGACGGTCAGCGTCGCGGTGCCGCGCTTGCCGACCACCACCGCGGCGGCGGCATTGGCGGCGCGCATCGCGCTTTCGAAGTCCGTCTTCATCGCCAGCATCGCCGACAAAACGGCGACCACGGTGTCGCCGGCGCCAGACACGTCGCGCACCTTGACCGCATAAGACGGCACATGGACCGGCGGCCCGTCGTTCACCAACGTCATGCCGTCTTCGCTACGCGTCACCAGCACTGCCTGAGTGCCGAGCGCGGTCTTGAGGCCGAGCGCGGCCTCGGCGATCTCATCGTCGCTACGGGCTGTAGTATTGGTCGCGGCGGCGAGTTCCTGGCGGTTCGGCGTGATCAAGGTGGCGCCGCGATAGATCGAATAGTCGCGCCCCTTGGGATCGACGATCACCGGTTTGCCGGCCTTGTTGGCAGCGTCGATCACGGCGCGCACGACGCGAGGAGTAAGCGCGCCCTTGGCGTAATCCGACAGCACCACCGCGCCGGCGCGCGGGATGGCGTCGATCGCATAGCCGATCAGCGCCTCTTCGGCGGCGGGCGCGATCGGCGACGCCACTTCCCAATCGGCGCGCAGCATATGGGCCGAATGATGCTCGGAGACGAAGCGCACCTTCCGCGTCGTCATGCGCTCGGCGTCGGTGGCGAGATAGAATTCGATCAGCGGATGCAGCGACAACGCGCCGGTCAGCGCCTTGCCGGCCTCGTCGTCGCCGACCACGCCGATGAAGATACAGCGCGTGCCGAGCGCCACCAGATTGCGCGCGACATTGCCGGCGCCGCCGACCATGATCTCTGTGCGCTTGACCGCGATCACCGGCGTCGGCGCCTCCGGCGAGATGCGCGAGACGTCGCCATAGACGAACTCGTCGAGCATCAGGTCGCCGATGCAAAGCACCGTCTGCTGCGACAGGCCGGCCAGATGTTTGTCAAAATCAAACATGATTATTTGTACTTATCGGCCTGATCGAGATAGCCGCTCACGTATTGCGCGACCGCCTTGTCGAGCGACGTGAAGCCGGCATTGTAGCCGGCGCGGCGCAGATTGCCGACATCGGCCTGTGTGAAATACTGGTACTGGTCGCGGATCGAGACCGGCATGTCGACGTACTCAATGTTTGGCGCGCGGCCCATCGCCTTGAACATGGCGGCGATCATGTCCTTGAAGCTCTCGGCCTTGCCGGTGCCGACATTGAAGATGCCGTTCTTGTCGCTACCGTCCATGGCCCAGCGCACCACCGAGACCACGTCGTCGACATAGATGAAGTCGCGACGCTGGTCGCCGTCGACGATGCCATCGCGGTGCGATTTGAATAGCCTGACAGGCGCGCCCGCCTTGGCGCCGTCGAACACTTTCGAGAGCACGCTCGCCATCGCACCCTTGTGGTATTCGTTCGGGCCGTAGACGTTGAAAAACTTCAGGCCGACCCAGCGCGGCGGCAGTTTATCTTTCTTCAAGACACGATCGACCAGCGCGAGATCGAACAAGTGCTTCGACCAGCCGTAAAGATTCATCGGCCGCAGCTTGCGCAGTTCCTCGAGCGACCAGTCATCGACGAAGTTGGCGTCGCGGTCGCCATAGGTCGCGGCCGACGACGCGTAAACGAACGGCGTGCCGGTCTGCGTGCACCAATCGAGCAGGCGCAGCGACAGGCGAAAATTGTTCTCCATCACCTCGTCGCCGTCCGTGGCGGTGGTCGAGGAGATGGCGCCCATATGGATCACCGCCTCGAGCTTGCGGCCGTCGAGCCATTTGGCGAGGTCCACCGGCGGCACGAAGTCGGCGATCTGGCGTTTGGCGAGGTTGCGCCACTTGGCGTCGGAACCCAGCACGTCATTGACGACGACATCGGTCCGGCCGGCCTCGTTGAGGCTCGCCACAATGTTCGACCCGATGAACCCGGCCCCGCCGGTGACCAGTAACATGGAGGCTGCGCTCTACCCGCCCGAATAACCCGGGTCATCCTTTGCCCCAGTCCGAGCGGAGGCGCAAATGGACCGGGCCGATCAGAGCCAAATGCCTCTGGAAACGGTAAAAAATGCCGCTGGACAGCCCCTCGCGGCCAAGGCAAACGCCACAGCGCATGACCATCGACCCCGCCCACCCCGACCGTCCGGTCCTGATCGTCCCGTTCGTTTGGATCGGCGACTTCGTGCGGGTCCACTCCGTGGTCCGCCTCCTGAAGGCGGAGGCCCCCGATCGGCCGGTCGACATGGTGTCCTCGACCCTCTGCTCCCCCCTTGCCGACTACATGCCCGGGGTCCGCCAGGCGGTCATCTCCGACCAGCCGCGCAAGCGCCTCGGCTGGGCGATCCAGCGCGACCTCGCCGCCCGGCTGCGCCGCAACGGCTACGGCCAGGCCCTGATCATGTCGCGCAAATGGAAGGCGGCACTGGCCCCGGCCATGGCCGGCATTCCGATACGCTCCGGTTTTGCCGGCGAAGCCCGCTTCGGCCTGATCAACGACATGCGCTGGGGCGAACTCAAATTGCCGCGGATGATCGACCAGATGGGTGCGCTGGCCCTGCCGCGAGACGCCAAACTGCCCGCCGAATGGCCGCTGCCCGAGCTGAAAGTCGGCGCCGACGAATTGGCGCGCTGGAAGGATGTGCACGACCTCGCCGGCGAGCCCTGCCCGATCGTCACCCTATCGCCTGGAGCGGTCGGCGCAGGCAAGGCCTGGCCACCGGAATACTATGCCGCGCTCGCCAAGGCGCTGGCCGACGACGGCGCATCGGTCTGGGTGCTCGGTGGTCCCGCTGAAACCGACACTGCCCGGCTGATCGCGGACACCGCAGGCCTGCGCGTCCGCGATCTGACCGGCACCGACCTGCGCAACGCCGTCTTGGCGCTGGCCGCGGCCGATGTGTCGGTGACCAACGATTCCGGTCTGATGCATGTCTCGGCCGCGCTGGGCACGCCGACCGTCGCCATTTTCGGCCCGACCAGTCCCTGGCACTGGAAGCCGCTCAACCCGGTCGCGGCGATTCTCGAGCCGCCCGGCGACGAGGAGACCCGCCAGAAGGCCCGCCTCGTCGGCAACGACGCGGTCGCCCACCGGTCGACCGCCGGGGTTTCTGTGGACAGTGTTCTCCAGGCGGCTCGGAAGGCCCTTTCCGACGCCAAATCAAAGCGTTAACGCATCAGTAGCTCGCTCCTGACGGCATCCGCCGTTCCGTGCTAGGTAAGTCCGCCCGTGGAAGGAAGTTCACCCATGGCCAAGCTCCAGGCCGCCGACAAGCGCAGCGAACAGGCGCAGGCCGCGATCGACAGCGCCCTGCGTACCCTGGATGCCGAAGGCTCCGGTATCACCGCGCTGGCGGCGAGCCTGCGCGATGGCCTGGGCGCGCCCTTCGCCGCGGCCATCGACCTGATCAAGGCTGCAAGCGGCCGCGTCATCGTCACCGGCATGGGCAAATCGGGCCATATCGGCAACAAGATCGCATCCACCTTCGCTTCGACCGGCACTCCCGCCTCTTTCGTCCATCCGGCGGAAGCCAGCCACGGCGATCTCGGCATGATCACCAAGCACGATGTGATCCTGGCGCTGTCGTGGTCCGGTGAGACCGCCGAGCTGAAAAATCTTATCGATTATTCGCGCCGTCACGACATCGGCCTCATTGCTTTGACGGCGAATGCCGACTCCACCTTGGCGAAAGCCGCCGACGTCGCGCTGACGCTGCCGCAGGCGCGCGAAGCCTGCCCGCACAATCTGGCGCCAACGACTTCGGCGCTGATGCAGCTCGCGCTAGGCGATGCGCTGGCGATCGCGCTGCTCGAGAGCCACGGCTTCACCGCCATCGACTTCGGCCATCTGCATCCCGGCGGCAAGCTCGGCGCGCAGCTCAAGACCGTCGGCGAATTCATGCACAAGGGCGATGCGGTGCCGCTGGCGCCGCTCGGCACCAAGATGTCGGACGCCCTCGTCCATATGACGGCTAAGGGCTTTGGCTGCGTCGGCATCACCGATGCGCAGGGCAAGCTCACCGGCATCATCACCGACGGCGATCTGCGGCGCCACATGCGCAACGGACTGCTCGACGCCAGCGTCGATACGGTGATGACCAGGTCGCCGAAGAGCGTGCGGCCGGATCAGTTGATGAGCGAGACGCTGGAACTGCTCAACACCACCAAGGTCACGGCCTTGTTCGTGGTCGAGGCCGGCAAGCCGGTCGGCATCATCCACGTGCACGATCTCTTGCGCGCCGGCGCGGCGTAGTCGCCGCAAGCCATCTACGGCGCCACACCCACCGATCGTTCCCGCAAAGGCGGGAACCCAGTCTTTATTCGATACTCTCACTTGTCGCTCTTAGTCCCCGCTTTGGCGGGGACGAACGGATATTAGGGCGCAATCGTTGGTGCAACCGCTGCCTTAACCTCGTCGAGCGACGGCGGCGCGCCATCGGCGCCGAGCACCGTCATTGGTCCGGAGCCGACCGGGCCCGTCAGCTTCGGCTGGCTGCCCGCGAAGATCGCGACCAGCGGCACCGTCAACGCCGCGGCCAGATGCAAGAGGCCGGTATCGACGCCGACGACGCAGCGCGCGCCAGCGATAAGCCGCGCCACCTGATCGAGCGGCGCGCGAGCCGGCACGCTTGAATTCGGCACCGCGGCGGCGATCGTCTCGCTGCGCTGCCGTTCAACTTCGGTGCCCCAGGGCAGCACGACGGACAGATCGGCCTGCGCCAGCGATTGCCCGAGCGCGATCCAGTGCGCCACCGGCCACTCCTTCTTCGCCTGCGCGGTCGCATGCAGCAGAACGACATAAGGCTTCGCCGGCGCCGCCAGCCGCATCTGCGACAGGTTGTAGTCGGGCGCGCCGCTCGCCTCATAACCGAGCGCCAATGCAGTCAATCGGCGGTTCCGCTCCACCGCGTGCAACTCCCGGCTGACGACGTGGCGAACGTCGTAAAAGAGAGTCGCCAGCGGCTCGCGGATGCTGGCGCGATCGTAGCCATGCCTTTCGCCGCGCGCGACGCGGGCGATCACGCCGCTGCGCAAGAGCCCCTGGGTGTCGATGACGCAATCATAGCGATGCACGCGAAGCGCCGCGCAGGTCCGCCGGATCTCGTGCCAGGTCCGTGCCGACCACAGCGTCTTGCGCCAGCGGCGCGACGCCACCGGGATAATGTCGTCGACGCCGGGATGCAGGCGCGCCAGCGGCGCGAAGGCTTCTTCCACCACCCAGGAAATCTGGGCGCCCGGCAGCGCGCGGCGCGCATCCGTCACCGCGGGCAGATGATGGATCACGTCGCCGAGCGACGAGGTCTTGATGAAAAGAATTTCCCGCATCGTCCGTCCGGCGCGCGACGCCTCAAGAGTTAATGGGCCTCATACCCCGGTTACCGCGCGTTAACAATGACCGCGATTACGGAGAGTTTACACGCGAGAGATACCTGTCTTTTCACGATTGCCCTGTAAAGAAGTTAACTGTACGCGGGGGCAGTCATGACAATCCTGGTGACAGGCGGCGCCGGTTATATCGGCAGCCACATGGTACACGAACTGGTCGACGCCGGTGAACCGGTCGTCGTGCTCGACAATCTGTCGACCGGCTTCCGCTATCTTTTCCCGGCGACGGTTCCGTTCGTCTCGGGCTCGACCGGCGATCGCGAGCTGGTCAAGAAGACCATCCAGCAGCACGGCGTCACCGCCATCATCCATTTCGCCGCATCCATCGTCGTCCCGGACTCGGTGCGCGATCCGCTGGGCTACTATCGCAACAACACGATGAACACCTGCACGCTGATCGACGCGGCCATCGAAGCCGGCGTGCGCCAGATGATCTTCTCCTCCACCGCCGCCGTCTACGGCAATGCCGAGGAGGTGCCGATCAGCGAGAATGCCGTCACGCATCCGATCTCGCCTTACGGCACGTCGAAGCTGATGTCGGAAATCATGCTGCACGACGCCGGCAAGGCTTACGGCCTGCGCTTCATCATCCTGCGCTACTTCAACGTCGCAGGCGCCGATCCGCGCGGCCGCACCGGTCAGGCGACACCCGCCGCGACCCATCTCATCAAGGTGGCCTGCGAGACCGCGGTCGGCAAACGGTCGAAGATGGCGATCTACGGCACCGATTACGATACGCCGGATGGCACCTGCATCCGCGACTACATCCACGTTACGGATCTGGCGCGCGCGCATTCGGCCGCGCTAGGTCATCTGCGACGCGGCGGCGCCAGCGCCACCTTCAATTGCGGCTACGGCCGCGGCGCCTCGGTGCTCGAGGTCATCGATGCCGTGCGCCGCGTCGCCGGTCACGATTTCCCTGTGGAGATCGAAGGCCGCCGCCCCGGCGATCCGCCGGCGCTGGTCGCCAATGTCGAACGCATTCGTAAGGCGCTGCCGTGGCACCCGCAGTTCCAGGACCTCGACACCATCGTGGCCCACGCGCTGGCCTGGGAGAGGCGGATGCAGGCGGACGCCGCCCGGGCGGGCACCGATCGCGCCTGACCCGGAGCTTTCGCCCATTTCGGCCCCTCATTCGGCCATAACACAGTCATAAATCCGGCATTTCGGCCATCTTGACGCGCCCCGGGCGATGCCCGACAGAGGGCGCATGAACGAGCTGTCCGACCTCGCCGACGACCCACGCTACAGCGCCCGGAACCTGATCCGGCGGCTGTTCGTGGAACAAGGCTTTACGCACTGGCGCAAATACGCGGCCGCGTTCGTGCTGATGGCGATCTCGGCCGGCTGCACGGCGTTCAGCGCCTACCTGATCGGCAACGTCATCAACGAGACTTACGTCAACCGCAACCTGCCAGGCATCATCGTGCTCGGCGGCATCACCGTGGCGCTGTTCGCCATGAAGGGGCTGGCGACCTACGGCCACACGGTCTTCCTGTCGCAGATCGGCAACCGCATCATCGCCGACAATCAGCGCGCCGTGTTCGCCAAGCTGCTGCGCGAAGGCCTCGGCTTCTTCTCCGACCGGCACTCGACCGAATTCATCGCCCGGCTCACGGCCGGTGCCGCCGCCGCGACCCAGGTCATCAATCTGCTCGTCATGTCGGTCGGCCGCGACGCCCTCTCTCTCATCGGCCTGATATCGGTGATGGTGGTGCAGGATCCGGTGCTGTCGTTCTTCTCGTTCTTCGTGGCGCCGCCGGCCTTCCTCGTGCTGCGCAAGATGGTGCGGCGTATCTACAAGATCGGCCGCTCGCAGTTCCAGGGCGGCGCCCGCATCATGGAAACCCTGCAGGAGACCTTGCAGGGCATCCGCATCGTCAAGGCCTTCACGCTCGAAGACACGATGCGCGCCCGCTTCAACAGCCATGTCGCCGCGGTCGAGCACGAAGCCAACAAGATGGCGCGCGTCGGCGCCCGCGCCTCGCCGCTGATGGAAACGCTGGGCGGCTGCGCCATCGCCATCGCCATCGTCTATGGCGGCTATCGCGTGCTCGAGACCGGCGCGACGCCGGGCCAGTTTTTCTCCTTCATCACCGCATTCCTCCTGGCCTACGAGCCGGCGAAGCGCCTGGCGCGGCTCAACATCGAGCTCAACAGCGCGCTGGTCGGCGTCCGCGTGCTGTTCGAGGTGCTCGACTCGCCGCCGAGCGAAGCGGCCGACGACGACAAGCCGGCGCTCAAGGTCACGGAACGCCGCATCGAATTCAAGGACGTCTCCTTCGCCTATCGCGGCGATGAGGCGGTGCTGCGCGGCATGTCGTTCGTCGCCGAGCCGGGCAAGATGACTGCACTGGTCGGGCCGTCCGGCGGCGGCAAATCGACGGTGTTCAATCTGCTGATGCGGTTCTACGACGCCCACGAGGGCCGCGTCGAAATCGACGGCCAGGAAGTGACGCAGGTGTCACGGCGTTCGCTGCGCGAACAGATCGCCTATGTCGGGCAGGATACCTTCCTGTTCCGCGGCACGGTGCGCGAGAACATCGCCTTCGGCAAACCGGGCGCCACCGAGGACGAGATCGTCGCCGCGGCCAAGGGCGCCTACGCCCACGACTTCATCACCGCGTTTCCGCTCGGCTACGACACGCCGGTCGGTGAGCATGGCCTGCAGCTCTCCGGCGGCCAGCGCCAGCGCATCGCCATTGCCCGCGCCTTCATCAAGGACGCGCCGATCATCCTGCTCGACGAGGCGACCGCCGCGCTCGATTCGGAAAGCGAACTGGCCGTGCGCGAGGCGATGGATCGCCTGTCCGCCGGCCGCACGACGCTGGCGATCGCCCACCGCTTGCACACCATCTCCCATGCCGACCGCATTTTCGTGATCGAAGGTGGACACGCCTCGGAGTCCGGACGGCACGACGAACTGCTGGCCAAAGGCGGGCGCTACGCCACGTTCTACAGGCTGCAGCTCAAGGACCAGGAGCAGCCGGCACCACCGCTGGTCATGATCGGCGCATAAGCCGCAGGCCCTCCGGTCACGACTCGTCAACGCAAGCTGCCGTCACTCAGCGTTTTCGCTTCGGTCGATCGGCGAAGACTTTTCGCCGTCAGGCTGCGGCCTGCGCCTTCGGATGATCGCTCGGCAAAGGATAGATTTCGCCATCGATGGTGACGTTCTTATCCCCCACCGTCACCTTGCTTCCGGCGAAGACGAGATACGGGGCCGCGCGCCCGGCCACCGAAAGAGACATGACAAAGCCACGCATGTCGGTGCGGTCCCAAGTCTCCGTTTGCTTGTTCGAAAGCGCGAAATAGTTGGTGTCTCCGCCCGTTCCCCACTGATTGATCGCGACATTCACGGGGGTAGCTCTCGCATTGGTGACCGAGATCATAGCTTCACCTCCCCAAAACAGTGCCTCACCAAGTCTGCTATTATAGATTGTATAATTTATATCTTACTACTTTTGTTTGTGATCAACAAGAGGCTGCCGCCGACGGTTGGGGTGTGGGAGCTGCCGGTGAGCCGGGCACGGGAAGCCGGCGTCGCGGTAGTCGTGGCCGACGGCCTGCCTGTCGCCTTGGACGACCAACCCTTGGGCGCTTCCCGGGCTAGGCGTGATGCAAAGCCCGGTAGGTGAGCCCCGCGGAGCTCACCTTGTTCAATCGATCGGAATGCGTTACCGGAAAGCCTCCAAACACCTCCCGTTTCATCTTGCAAAGGCCCTATTCATGAGCGCGGATTTCGTCGTTCCAGCGCCGCCGCAGCCCGCCCTCGCGGTTGCCGGCTCGTCCAAGGTCTTCCCGGTTCGCCGCATCTGGTGCGTCGGCCGCAACTATGTCGAACACATCCGCGAGATGGGTCAGGACGAGCGCTTGCCGCCGTTCTACTTCGCCAAGTTTGCCGACGAGATCGTCGGCGACGGCGGCACCGTGCCCTACCCGTCGCTGACCAAGGACATGCACCACGAGGTTGAACTGGTCGTGTGCCTCAAAAGCGGCGGCCGCAATATCCCGGTCGAAAAGGCCAATGACTGCGTCTACGGCTATGCGGTCGGCATCGACCTGACCCGCCGCGACCTGCAGATCGCTTCGCGCAAGATGGAGCGGCCGTGGGAAGTGGGCAAGAACTTCGATCATTCGGCACCGTGCGGCCCGGTCAAGCCAGCCGCCGAGATCGGCCATCCGAAGGACGCGCGCATCACGCTCTCCTGTAACGGCAAAGTCCGCCAGGACGGCAACATCAATCAAATGATCTGGAACGTGCCGGAAATCATCGCTGACCTGTCGAAGATGGTGGAACTCACCGCCGGCGACATCATCATGACCGGCACGCCCGCCGGCGTCGCCGCCGTGGTCCCGGGCGACAAGCTGGAATGCAGCGTCGAAGGTGTGGGCGGTGTGACCGTCACCATCGGCCAGCCCTTGAAGTAGGCGCGAAGATCGGGGATTCGCAACGCGCCCGAATCAGTTAGGACTGGACGGCCGGCGGTCATGGAACCGCCGGCCGTTTGCGTTGTTAACCAATCCCTAACATCCCGCCCGCAGACTGGAAGAGCCGGGTCCAGCTTGTGGTTCGACAGCGCACAGGACTGAAAATGGGTGAAGCTCTTCCCCTCGCGCGGCGCTCCGCCGATCCGGCCACCGATGCCCGCCGCATGGCCGACAATGTGATGCGTTACTCGCCGGCCACCGACGCCGAAGCGCTCAAGCTTCTGCGCGCCAGCTACCCGCATTATCCGCTGAGCCTGCGCGTCGCCGCGCTCGATCTGCTGATGCGCCAGGGCCGCCGCGGCCACGGTTCGGTCCGGCGCTAGACCTCAGATTCCAAGATAGGCCTGCCGCACGCGGTCGTCGCCGAGCAACGCCTCGCCCGAGCCCGACAAGGTGATGCGGCCGTTCTCCAGCACGTAGGCGTGGCTCGCCAGCTTGAGCGATACCGCGACGTTCTGCTCGACCAGCACGCAGGTCAGCCCGTCGCGATTGAGATCGCGAACCGTCGCCAGCACCTGCTGAACCACCGCCGGCGCCAGCCCCAGCGACGGCTCGTCGAACATCACGACTTCAGGCTCGCCCATCAGGCAGCGGCCGATCGCCAGCATCTGCTGCTCGCCACCGGACAAGGTGCCGGCGGCCTGCGCGCGACGCTCGGCCAGCCGCGGGAACATCGCATAGACGCGATCGAGGTTGCGGTCGCGATTGGCCTTGGCGCGCGAAATCATCGCCCCCATCGCCAGGTTCTCGGCGATGGTCAGCGTCGGAAACACCTGCCGGCCCTCGGCCACCTGGCCGATACCGAGATTACAGACCTTGTAGCTCGGCAGGCCGGCGATGTTGTCACCACGATAGACGATGCGGCCGTGCGTCGGCTTGTTGATGCCGGCGATGGCGCGGATCAGCGACGTCTTGCCGGCGCCGTTGGCGCCGACAATGGCGACGATGGCGCGTTCCGGAATCTCCAGCGTGACGCCGTCAAGGGCCTGCGCGTCGCCATAATGCACATCGAGATTTTCGACGAGAAGCATCAGACTTGATCCTTTCGAATGATCTTGTCCGAAAGCCGGTTCCCATTTTTCGGGATCATGCGACCGCCTCCGCGCCCAGATAGGAGTCGATCACAGCCTTGTCGCGCACGACATCCGTCGGCGCGCCTTCGGCGATATTGGCGCCGTGATGCAGAACGACGATCTGCTGCGCCAGCGCCATCACCGCGCGCATGACGTGCTCGATGAGCAGGATCGTCAAGCCGGTGTCGCGGTTGAGGTCGCGCAAAATGCCCACGATGCGATCGGTCTCGGTCGGCCGCAGCCCGGCCATCACTTCATCGAGCAACAGCAGCTTTGGATCGGTGGCGAGCGCGCGAGCGACTTCGAGCCGCTTGCGGTCCGGCAGCGTCATCGATGCGGCGCGTTGCGCGCGCTTGTCGTACAGGTCCAGCCGCCGCATCACTTCGTGGGCGTGCGCGCGCGCCGCGGTCACGTCACGGCGATGCATCAGCGCGCCGACAATCACGTTGTCTTCGACCGACAGCGCCGGAAACGGCCGAACGATCTGGAAGGTGCGCCCGATGCCGCGCTGGCAGACCTGATTGGGCGCCAGGCCGTCAATGCGCTCCCCGGCAAAGGTGATGGCGCCGCCATCGGGCGCATGAACGCCGGCAATCATGTTGAACAAAGTCGTCTTGCCGGCGCCATTCGGCCCGATCACCGCATGGATGCCGCCCTGCGGCACCTCGAAGCTGACCTTGTCGACCGCGAGCAGGCCGCGGAAGCGCTTGCTGATACCCTCGATCTTGAGAAGCGCGCTCATGGGGCACGCTCCGACAGTCCGAGTCGGCGTTTGACCCACGGCCACACGCCGTCCGGCAGCGCCATGATCACGAACAGAAGACAGATCCCGTAGAACACCTGTTTGGCGCCGGGGATGTCGATGCCGATGGCATGCAGGCCTTCGGTCAGCGACTCGGCAAGCCCAGTGAGCACGAAGGCGCCCAGGATCGGTCCGAACAAGGTGCCGACGCCGCCGACAATCGGTCCGAGGATGATCTCGATCGAGCGTGAGATGTGGAAGACCTGCTCCGGAAACAGGTTGTTGTAATAAAAAGCGTAGATGACGCCGGCGAACGACGTCATCGCCGCGGAGATGACCACCGCGATCATCTTGTAGCGGAAGGTGTCGATGCCGGCGGAGCGCGCGGCTTCCTCGTCCTCGCGGATCGCCAGCCAGAAATAGCCGATGCGGCTCTGCAACAGCGCGCGGCAGCCGATGAAGGCGGCAACCGTGGCGACCAACAGCACATAATAGAACATCACCGGCTGGCCGCGCAGATGCCAGAGATCGTTGTGCTTGAATTGCGCCACCGGCAGGAACAGGCCGGACGATCCCTTGGTGAAGGGCAGATGATCGAAGCCGACGCGGGCAAATTCGGCGAAGGCGATCGTCAGGATGGCGAAATAGACGCCGCCGACCTTGAAGCGGAAGGCGAGGTAACCGATGAAAGCGCCGGCCAGCGCCGCGATCGGCATGGCGACCAGAAGGCCGATCCACGGACCGATACCGTAATGCACGTAAAGCGCCGCCGCCGTATAGGCGCCGAGCCCGACATAGAGTGCATGACCGAGGGACAGTTGTCCGGCAAAGCCCATCATGATGTTCCACGCCTGCCCGACATAAGCGAAATACAGGATCAGGATCAGGACGGTGAGCAGATAGTCGCCGGCGAAGAATGGCGCGGCTGCCAAAACGACCAGCAATACCGCCAGCAGAATAAGCGCGCGGCCCGACAGGCCTTCGGTAAGGCGAGCCAGCATCACGCCACCTTCTTGCCGAGAATGCCTTGCGGCCGGAACAGCAGCACAAGAACGAGGATGGCGAACGAGAACATGCTCTTGGCCGACGGCGTGAACAGCAATCCGGCCATGGCTTCGGTCAGCCCGATCAGCACGCCGCCGATCAGCGCACCCGGCATCGAGCCGAGACCGCCGGTGATGACGATGATGAAGGCAAGCAGCGTATAGGCCGGGCCGATCGATGGCGTCACGTCGACGATCAGCGCCAGCATGACGCCGGCCGCGCCGACGCAAGCCGCGCCGAGCGCGAAGGTCAGCGCGTAAAGGTGTTTGACGTCGAGGCCGACCACGAGTGCGCCATGATAGTTGTCGGCGCAGGCGCGGATCGCGGTGCCAAGCGTGGTATACTGAAAGAAGCAGAACAGCGCCGCCGCCACGACCAGCGCCGCGACCGCCGCATAGGCCTTGGTGGCATCGACGATCAGCGGACCGATCTGATAGCTGTCATAGGCGTATGACACTTGCACATTCTGCGCATCGGGCCCGAACACGATCAGCAGGATGTTGACCATGATGATCGCGACCGCGACGAGCAGGAGGAACTGGCTGTGCTCGGGGCGCGTGATGAACGGGTTGATCAGGCTGGCCTGCAGCGCATAGCCGAAGACGCCGAGCACGGCGGCGATCGGCAGCAGCATGACCAGCGGATCGAGATGGAACGCGGAGAACAAGGTGACGGCGATGTACATCGCCACCGTCATCATCTCGCCATGAGCGAAATTGACGACGCGGACGACGCCGAAGATCACCGACAGGCCGAGCGCCATCAGGCCGTAGACCAGCCCGGTCAGAATGCCGCCGACGGCAACGTTGAGATAGATATCGAAGGGCAACTCATCATCCTTGGAACACAGACCCGATACGATCCCTTCGCCGCCATGCCCGGCCTCGTGCCGGGCATGACGTCGTTATTGATCGAGAGTTCGGGCCGAAGCCTTACTAGCGCTGGTTATACGGCTTCAGGGGCCATTCCGGTTTGGCATTGGCCGCCACTTTCGGCGCGACGGTGACGAGCTTGCCGCCGCGGTTCTGGATGGCGCTGTCCAGCAGCTTGTCGTTCTGGCCCTTGGCGTCGAACTGAATGCCGGGGCCAGGGCTGGCGTTGTTGGTGATGTTGGTCTTGCGGATGGCGTCCGCCAGCGCCTTCGGGTCGCTCGAGCCGGCGCGCTTGTAGGCGTCGGCCGCCACCAGCAGGGCTTCGAAGGTGTAGACATGGTTGGTGTTGAGGTTCACGCCCGGGAACGCCTTCGCCAGCGCCTCTTCGAGCTTTTTCGAGAGCGGCTTGTTGGGATCGTACCACGGCACGAAGCTCAGAGGACCGTCCGACAGCTTGCCCAGCGTCTTCAGATACTGGTCCTCGTACCAGCCCGGACCCATGCTCAGGATCGCCATCGGCGACCAGCGCTGCTTGACCATTTCGCGGGTCAAGAGGATCGCGTCGTTGAGACGGCTGACCACGATCATGGCTTCGGCGCCGGTAGCCTTGGCCTTGGCCAATTCGACCGACAGGTCGCGCGCCGCCGGATCGTAGGCGATCGTCTCGGTGATCTTGTACGGCATATCGAACTTGGGCATCAGGCCCGGAATCGCCTTCGACATCGCGGTGCCGAAGGTGTCGTTGACGTGCAGGAACACCGCCGTCTTCGGCGCGGTGCCGACGGCCGCGAAGATTTCCTTCTGGTTGTTGAAGGCATCGCGCAGGATCATCGGCGCGGTCGGGAAGTTGCGGAAGACGAACTTGTAGCCCTGCTCGGTGATCGGCGGCGCCGCGGCGATGTTGATGACGAAGGGCACGCCCTTCTGCTCGGCGACCTGCGCGATGGCGCTCGACTGGCCCGAGTCGAAGGCGCCGACCAGAAGCTGCGCACCCTCGCCGATCAGCTTCTCGGCGCGCGAACGGGCGACATCGACATTGGTTTCGGTGTCGGCGTTGATGATCTGCAGTTCGGGATAGCCCATGTCCTTGAGGATGCCGGCGGCGATATCGACGCCGCGTTGGCAGTCCTGACCGATGCCGGCCTGGTAGCCCGACCGCGGCAGCAACACGCCGACCTTCAGGGGGCCGGCGGCGCGAGCGATGTTGAAGGGCGCAAGGCCTGCGGTCACGCCGAGCGCGCCGAGGCCGGCGGTCACGGTACGGCGGCTCACGCCGACGGAATTCTTGGGTGTCTTACTCGTCATGGCACTTCCTCCCCCTGGCCATCAAAGGCCGGTTTCGATCGATGATGCCGGATTTTTCCCGGCTTTTACAGGCACGCGTCGTGCGGCGATGCCACCGCGGCCAGCCCTCCAGCCGCCGACACCAGCGATCGCCAAATTCGGATCATATTGTTGACTAGGACAACAATTCCCGTCAACACCATAATCGGACGGGCGCACACCGTATGATGCGCCGCCACCAGGGAGCGACCCGGGATGACGCAGAGGGCTGCGCCAAGCAGGACGATGACCGCCGAACACGGCGCGAGCCGCACCGCCAAACCGGCCGAGGCCGGCGCATCCGACGGCAGGCCCGCGGCCGGACGCCGCAGAGCCGGCGCCGTCAGCGACCTCGGCGCGCTCGACGGCCACCTCGGCTATTTCATCCGCCGTTTGCAGATCTGGGTGTTTCAGGACTTCATCCGCACGCTGGCGCCGCTGGAAATCAGCCCGGCGCAGTTTTCGGTGTTGTCGGTCATCGAGGCCAACGAAGGCCTGTCGCAGGCCGAACTCGGCAATACGCTGGCGATCGAACGGGCCCGCCTGGTGCGGCTGCTCAACCGCCTGCAGAAACGCGGCCTCATCGAGCGTCTGCCGTCGACAGCGGATGGCCGCCGCCATGCGCTGCGTCTGACGCCGACCGGACAGGCAACGCTGAAGCAGGCCATCGCGCTCGCGGACCAGCACGAAGCCGGTCTGCTGGCCAAGCTCGGCGAGCCGCGCTACCGCGCGCTGATGGACGGCCTGCGCGAGGTCTGAGCACTTAACAGAACAATCGCTCGACCGCAGCGGCGATGCGCAGCAGCCGCCGGTCGTGGCCGTTGCGGGCGAGCAGCATCAGGCCGGTCGGCAGCAGACCGTCGCGCGGCAACGGCAGCGAGATGCCACAGAGATCGAAGAAGTTGCCGATCGTGGTGTTGCGCAACAACATGGCGTTGCGCTGCATGAACGCCTTCGACTCGATGATTTCGTCGAGACGCGGCGCGACGATGGCCGTCGACGGCATCACCAGCACGTCGAGATCGCGAAGACGCTCGTCCATGGCGGCGATGAGCGCGTTGCGGGTGCGCACGGCGCTGACATAAGCGTGCGCGGCGATGTCCTTGCCGTAGCCGAGCCGGCCGGCAACGATCGGGTCGACGCCGGCACTCGCGCGCACCATGCGTTCGCTATGCACCGAATAAGCCTCGGCGACGAGAATGCTGGTCCGCGTTTGCAACGCGATCATGTCGTCGAACAACGGCAGCTTCTCGTAAGACAAGTGCACGCCCGCCTTCTCCAGACGATCGAGCGCTTCGGGAAAACGCCGGCCGACGGTGTCGTCGAGATTTTCTAAGGGCAAACCCTGAGCGACACCGACGCGCAGACCGGCGAGCGGCGCGGCGTCGACGGTCCACGGCGTTTCCTGCGCCATCACCGCATCGGCGGCGGCGCATTGCGCCACCGATTTCGCCAGCGGACCGATGGAGTCGAGCGAGTAGGATAACGGAAACGCACCGTCGGTCGGCACGCGCTGCTTCGACGGCTTGAAGCCGACGATGCCGCACAGCGACGCCGGAATGCGCACCGAGCCGCCGGTGTCGCTGCCGATGCCGATCTCGCACATGTCGTCGGCCACCGCGACGCCGGCGCCGGACGACGAGCCGCCCGGTACGCGCGCGCGGTCGGCCGGATTGGCCGGCGTGCCGTAATGCGGATTGGCGCCCATGCCGGTGAAGGCGAATTCCGACATGTTGGTCTTGCCGACGATCACCGCGCCGGCGGCGCGCAGCCGCTGCACGATCACGGCGTCCGACGCAGCGACCTTGCCTTCGCTGGCGATCACCTTCGAGCCGGCGCGCGTCACGTCACCGGCGACGTCGAACAGATCCTTGACGGTGACGATGGCGCCGTCGAGCGGCCCGAGCGACACGCCGGTGCGGGCGCGCGCATCGCTGGCTTCCGCCGCGGCCTGCGCCGCCTCGCGATAGACGGTAAGCACGGCGCGCGCGCCCTCGCCTTGGCTGTCATCGATGCGTTGCAGGGCGGCGGCAAGGCGCTCCTGCGCCGATGTCTTGTTCATGGAACCAACTTTCACAGGCGACGTTTTCTAGGGAGACTTGAGGCGACTTCAGACAATCATTGTGGAGGCTAGACATGCGCAAGGCAATTCTTGGCGCTGCGATGCTGGCTGCGCTGACGACAATGCCGGTCGGCGCCAGTGCGCAGAGTGCGATCGGCGGCGCCATTGTCGGCGCCGGCGCCGGCGCCGTGATCGGCGGCGCGGTAACCGGGCGTCCGGAAGGCGCGGCGGTCGGCGCGGTGATCGGCGGCACCACCGGAGCGGCAATCGGCGCCAATGCCGAGGAGCGGCACTATCGCCACCATCGGCATCGCGTCTGCTGGCACGACGACTGGGGTCGTCGCCATTGCCGCTATCGCTACTGAGCGACGCGACCACCTTTCGAGTAGGCACGGGGCGTCCATCGCGGCGCCCCGTTGCCTCATTCAAGTCTAATGCGCGAGCCCGCCCTTCTCCTCGATGAACCTGACGACCGCGGCGACATCCTTGCCCTCGCGCATATTGGTCATGACGAAGGGCCGCTTGCCACGCATCTTCTTGGCGTCGCGCTCCATCACTACGAGCGAAGCACCGACATAGGGCGCGAGATCGATCTTGTTGATGACCAGGAGATCCGAGCGTGTGATGCCGGGACCGCCCTTGCTCGGGATTTTATCGCCGGCGGCGACGTCGATGACGTAGATCGTGATGTCGGCGAGTTCCGGCGAGAAGGTGGCGGCGAGATTGTCACCGCCGGACTCGATCAGGATCAGGTCGAGATCGGGAAACTTGGCGCGCATGTCGGCGACAGCCGCGAGATTGATCGAGGCATCCTCGCGGATCGCTGTGTGCGGGCAGCCACCGGTCTCGACGCCGGCGATGCGGTCGGCATCGAGCGCGCCGGAGCGCACCAGATAGTCGGCATCCCACTTGGTATAGATGTCGTTGGTGATGGCGGCGATCTGGTAGCGGTCGCGCAGCGCCTTGCACAGGGCATCCATCAGCGCCGTCTTGCCGGAGCCGACCGGGCCGCCGACACCGACGCGGAGAGGACCGTGGGGGCTTGTCGCTTGGCTCATGGCGTTTGCGTATCCTGACGAATTCCGGCGCCGTTGTTTCGGCCATTCCCGCGCGCGGCGCAAGGGAGGGAAACTTGGCGGGGCGCGTGCGCCTTCGCCCCTATTGTTTGAGGCCCGGGGCGGCCTGCCTTCCCTTTTTCCTACCCTCGGAAAATAGCCCGAGGGAATGGAGCGCCGCGAGGCGCCCATTCGATTTCGCACCTTTGCGGTGCGCGGTTCTCCATGACGCGGAGAACCTGCGCCCCGCGGCGCTCCATCGCGGTGTCGTTACGACGCCGGGCCG
>JAFECJ010000135.1 GCA_018242205.1 Pseudomonadota bacterium | reverse complement strand
GCAAAGCGATCGAGATCGTAGCTCTGGCCGATAATGCGGAACGGCGGTGCACCCTTCAGCGGGCTGGCGCCGGTCTTGCCGATGGCGTGACAGCGGGCGCAGTTCTCGCTCAGCAGCGCGCGACCGCGCTTGCCCGGGTCCTGGGCGCGCGCTTCCGCCGCCAGGAAGCAACCCAGCAGGGCAAGGCCGACGACGATGATTCGTCCGCGATTCATCGGACGACTATTTAGCAGAAAAAGTCTCCGGCCGCTTTGACCTTTGTCAGGCGGCCGGCGCCAGCTTTATATTTGACGCGCTTTCTTCACGCGAGCCGGTGTGCACTTCGCTTGAAAACGCTTTCGCTTCAGCACAGCCGGTCGGCCAGCCTGCGGAAGGCGGCAAACTGGTCCGGCAGCAGTTCGCGCTTGTCGTCGCGGCCGACGAAGATCTTGAACATGACGCCGCCGTCGCGGTTGAACAACAGGATCGAGGCCGACAGCCGGCCGAAGAACGGCCGCTCCATGAAACAGATGCCGGCGCAGCGCTCGGCGCGCAGATGGCCATGCAGGCCTTTGGCGCCGGACAGGTTGTAATAGTTGCGCGCCTCGGCGCCCGGCGGCACCGGGCCGCCGAACTCGAAGATGCCATCGTCGGTGTGGACGATGAAAGTGACGTCTCCCCAGGTCGCGACCTCGCCCATCAGGTCGACGAAAGCCGCCGTGGTGGCGAAGTCGTCCTTGACGAAGCGGATCATCGAGGCCGGCATCGCCTCGACCACGGCGCGGCAGGTCACGCCGTTCTCCGCGGCGAAGCTTTCAATGACGACGCCCGGTTCGGCCTGAAGTTTGGCGCGCCAATCGGGCGCCGCCGTCAATGTGTCCGACATGATGGTTCAGGCCGCCGCAATCTTCTTGTTGGTCTGCGTCAGCTTGACCTCGAAGCCCTCGAATTTCGGATGATCGAGGTAGAGCGGCGCGTTGCTCGAATTGTTGCCGGCGCGAGCATGCGCCGCGCGGGATTCCTCCGACTTGGTCCAGGCCTCGAAAT
>JAFECJ010000134.1 GCA_018242205.1 Pseudomonadota bacterium | reverse complement strand
CGATGCAAACGACTTCGGACGAGGTTCTGATCGCAAGGATCGCCGGCGGCGACCGACTGGCCATGCAGGTGCTGTTCGCGCGGCACCACGTGCGCGCCTATCGCTTCGTGCTGCGGCTGGTGCGCAACGAGTCAACCGCCGAAGACCTGATCAGCGAGGTCTTCCTCGACGTGTGGCGGCAGGCCGGACAATTCGAAGGCCGCGCCGCGGTGTCCACATGGATCCTCGGCATCGCGCGCTTCAAGGCGCTGTCGGCGCTGCGGCGCAGGCAGGAGGCCGAACTGAACGACGAGACGGCGGCGGCGATCGAGGATCACGCCGACAATCCGGAGACGGTGCTGGCGAAGAAGGACAAGGGTTCGCAACTGCGACAGGCTTTGTCGAAATTGTCGAACGAACATCGCGAGATCATCGACCTCGTCTACTACCACGAGAAGTCGGTGGAAGAAGTGGCCGGGATCGTCGGCATCCCGGAAGCGACCGTGAAGACGCGCATGTTCTACGCGCGGAAGAAATTATCGGAGCTCCTCAAGGAGCAGGGAATCGATCGAGGCTGGCCATGACGACAGGCAAGGACGAAGAGACCGACATCGAGTATCTTCTGCCGTGGCATGCGGCCGGTACACTGGGGCCGCGCGAGGCGCGCCGCGTCGAGGAAGCGCTCAAGAACGATCCCGAGATCGCGCGCCGCTACGCGCTGGTGCGCGAGGAGCTCGGCGAGACCATCGGTCTCAATGAAAGCCTCGGCGCGCCATCGGGACGCATCATGAGCGATCTGTTCGCCAAGATCGACGCCGAGCCGGCGCGACACGTCGCCACCACGCCGGGTCTTGCCGCGCGCATCGTTGAATTCTTCGCCTCGCTGACGCCGCGCACTCTGGCCTATGCCACCGGCGCCGCCGTCATCGCCATCCTGCTGCAGGCCGGCATCATCGGCGGCATCGTGCTCAAGCAATCCGGCGGCACCTATGAGACCGCCTCGGCGCCGGGAGCGCCGGGCACCGCTGGCGCCTTCGCCCTTGTGCGCTTCGCGCCGCAGGCGAGCCAG
>JAFECJ010000133.1 GCA_018242205.1 Pseudomonadota bacterium | reverse complement strand
CATCGGCCTGGTCGCATCGGCGCTGGTCGGCGCCGGCCTGATCTGGGCGTGGCGACGCAACCGGGCGACTCGCGCGCCGGCCGCCGCCTAGCAGCCTTGCCGCACCGTCATGGACAGGGCGCGGCGCGGATAGTATGACCCGGCCGGCTTTCACCGACTTTGGGCAGACGACATGTCGAAGCAGGAATTGCGCGCGGAGGCCGAGCGGCTGATGCGCGAGGCGATGGAGCGCAAAGGGCTCGCGGTCAAGCAGGTCGATACCCGCATCGAGACCAAGTGCGGCAAATGCGGCGCGGTCAACAAGGTCAACGCCAAGGTCGGCGAGACCCGCGTCATGTACAAGTGCAAGGACTGCGGCCACGAACAGCGGGCGATGTGAGACTCCCCCGGCTGGCGCCGAGGCGCTGGGCTTGAAACCAGGCGATTTTTCGCCAAATACCGCCCAAGTACTTGTGGCCGAGGGGGTTCTAAAGGCTTCCCCCGTCGGCGATTCTGGTCTAAGCACCCCTCGCGGTCCAGGCGGCCGCCCATCTTCTAGATTTGCGCTTTCCGGCCGGCTGACCGGGTTCTCTCAGCCAGAAAGCGCGCGAAAGCGCGCCCTTTTTTTGTGCCCAGTTTCCGGGAGCCGAACCTTCCGCATGCCCAAACGCACCGACATCAAGACCGTGATGATCATCGGCGCCGGTCCGATCGTGATCGGCCAAGCCTGCGAGTTCGATTATTCCGGCACGCAAGCCTGCAAGGCGCTCAAGGAAGAAGGCTACCGCGTCGTCCTGGTGAACTCGAACCCGGCGACGATCATGACCGATCCGGATCTCGCCGACGCCACCTATATCGAGCCGATCACCCCCGAAATCGTTGCCAAGATCATCGAGAAAGAGCGCAACGTCGTCCCCGGCGGCTTCGCGCTGCTGCCGACCATGGGCGGCCAGACCGCGCTGAACTGCGCGCTGTCGCTGCGCAAATTGGGCACGCTCGACAAATTCGACGTGCAGATGATCGGCGCCACCGCCGACACCATCGACAAGGCCGAGGACCGCGAGCGGTTCCGCGAGGCGATG
>JAFECJ010000132.1 GCA_018242205.1 Pseudomonadota bacterium | reverse complement strand
GCCGCCGCACGCCAAGTTCATCTTTGCCACCACCGAAATCCGCAAGGTCCCGGTGACGGTGCTGTCGCGCTGCCAGCGCTTCGACCTGCGCCGCGTCGACGCCGACGTCCTGATCGCGCATCTTGCGAATATAGCGGCCAAGGAGGGCATCGAGGTCGAGCAGGGCGCGCTCGCTTTGATCGCGCGCGCCGCCGAAGGCTCGGTGCGCGATAGTCTGTCGCTGATGGACCAGGCGATCGCGCACGCCGCCGGCCCGGTGCGGGCCGAGGACGTGCGGCAGATGCTCGGCCTTGCCGACCGGATCCGCGTCGTCGATCTGTTCGAGGCGCTGATGAAGGGCGACATCGCCGCCGCGCTCAACGAACTGCGCGCGCAATACGACATCGGCGCCGACCCGGCGGTCGTGCTGTCGGATCTCGCCGAGTTCGCGCATTTCGTCACGCGCATGAAGGTGGTGCCAGCCGTCGGCGAGGACGTGTCGCTGTCGGAAGCCGAGCGGGTGCGAGGCCGTGCCTTTGCGCAGCAGCTTTCGCTGCGTGTGCTGTCGCGCGCCTGGCAGATGCTTCTGAAGGGCATCGGCGAGGTGCAGTCCTCCGGCCGGCCGGTGGCGGCGGCCGAAATGGTGCTGGTGCGCATCGCCTATGCTGCCGACCTGCCGACGCCCGACGAAGTCGTGCGCTCCCTTGCCGAAAATGGCGGAGGCGCTCCGGCGCGCGGTGGCGGTGGCGGCGCAGGGGCTGCCGTGGCGGCGCCGGTGGCCTCTCAGGGTTATGCGCCGCGCTTTGAGGCCCCGCGCGGTGCGCCGCGCGCCCAGGTGGTCGCCTCGTCGCCGATGCCGAACGGTGCGCCGGTTGTCCGGCGTGACGAGCCAGAGGCTATCCCTGCGGTTGCCATCGCCTCGTTCGCCGACCTGATCGCCTTCGTTGCCGACAAGCGCGACATCAACGCCAAGATGGCGCTGGAACGCGACGTCCGTCTCGTTCGTTTCGAGGACGGCAAGCTCGAGATCGCGCTGATGTCGAGCGCGCCGAAGGGCCTCGTGCATGAACTGCAGCAGAAGCTGTCGACGTGGACGGGCCGACGCTGGATCGTCGTTATTTCGAAGGAAGAGGGCGACAGGAC
>JAFECJ010000131.1 GCA_018242205.1 Pseudomonadota bacterium | reverse complement strand
TGAGGCGCAGCTTGTTGAGAACCTTGGCGCGGTCGACCGTTTCGGCCTCCGTCATCGCGCCGCCGGCAGGATACGCTACGTCAACCACGGGCTTCCTCCCGGAAGAAGTCATTCGGCTCTCCTTGCAGCGTCAGGTCCGTCGGCGTCGTCGCGCATGGCTTTAAGGCCATCAGGGACGCAGCTTGACCGGTCTGGGAGAGCGAGTGAAGCGGCCTCGCGGCCGCGAGCAGAGTGTCGGTATCGGACTGTGGACAAGACGGACGCCGGGGGATGCCCCGGCGCCCGATCTCGCATCGGTTACATCGAAGCCTGGACCTGGCCCTTCCAGTAGGCTTCCACGTCCTTGACGACCTTGTCGGGCATCGGGACGTAGTCCAGCTCTTCAGCCATCTTGGCGCCGTTCTTGTAGGCCCAGTCGAAGAACTTGAGCGCTTCGGCGGTGGCCTTCGGATCGACCGGCTTCTTGTAGACCAGGATCCAGGTCGCAGCGGTCATCGGCCACGACTTGTCGCCCGGCTGGTTGGCGAGGATGACGCCGAAGCCCGGCTTCGAATTCCAGTCGGCATTGGCGGCCGCGGCCTGGAACGCTTCCGAGGTCGGGGACACGACCTTGCCGGCCTTGTTCATCATCTTGGTGTAGGTCAGCTTGTTCTGCAGCGCGTAGGCGTATTCGACGTAGCCGATGGCGCCCTTGGTGTTGGCGACGTTGTTGGCGACGCCTTCGTTACCCTTGGCGCCGATGCCGGCCGGCCACTGCACGGCGGTCGAGGTGCCGATCTTCGACTTCCAGTCGGCCGAAACGTCCGACAGATAATAGGTGAAGTTGAAGGTGGTGCCCGAGCCGTCCGAACGGTGGACGATGGCGATCGCCTGGTCGGGCAGCTTGACCTGCGGGTTGAGCTTGGCGAGCGCCGGGTCGTTCCACTTCTTCACGTCGCCCATGAAGATCTTGGCGAGCGTGGCGCCATCGATGACGAGTTCGCCCGGCTTGACGCCGTCGAGGTTCACGACCGGCACGATGCCGCCCATCACCATCGGGAACTGAGCGAGGCCGGTTTCGTCGAGATCCTTACCGGAGAGCGGGGCGTCGGAGGCGCCGAAGGTCACGGTCTTGGCCTTGATCTGCTTGATGCCGCCGCC
>JAFECJ010000130.1 GCA_018242205.1 Pseudomonadota bacterium | reverse complement strand
GGCGGCGCGCGACGGTCTTGTGGCTGCGCTGCGCCGCGCGCTGGACATCGAGAAAACGTAACACAGCCCTGCATTGCGCTAACCCGGCCGCCATGCCAGTTTCCGCGCCGATGTCCGACCGCCCTATTCCGCAACCGAAACTCGGTCCCCAACCCGTCCTCGGTTACACCGACAGCCGCATCGAGCGCGCCGCCGAACTGCGCACCAATGCGGCGGCGCTGGAGGCGATGGCCGCCGACAAACGCGCCGGTGCCTATGTCATCGGCGGCGAGATGATCGTCGCCGGGAAAGGCGCGCCGAGCGGACCGCTGTTCACGCTGCAGGAAGCCCACGGCTTCGGCCCAACCGAGGAGACGGTGTTTCTCGGCCATATCGACGGCGCGCCGCGCTTCGGCGTCGGCATTCCACCGGCTGTCACCGAGGCGTTGAAGACACGCGACGATCTCCTGGTCACCGATTTGCGCTCGATCGCGGTGCAGGGCCTGGTCGACGCGGGACACTTGCCGCCGATCGCGGAAGCCAAGGCGGTGCTGCACTGGCACCAGCGCCACCGCTTCTGCTCGAACTGCGGCGCCGGGACCGACGCCGTCGATGCCGGCTGGAAGCGGCTTTGCCCGTCCTGCAAAACCGAGCACTTCCCGCGTACCGACCCGGTCGTCATCATGCTGATCGTCGATGGCGACCAGTGCCTGCTCGGCCGAAGCCCTCGCTTCGCGCCGACCATGTGGTCGTGTCTTGCCGGCTTCATCGAGCCGGGCGAAGCGATCGAGGACGCGGTGCGCCGCGAAACCAGCGAGGAAGCCGGCATCCTGTGCGGCCGCGTGAAATACTACCGGTCGCAGCCCTGGCCGTTCCCGACATCGCTGATGATCGGCTGCCACGCCGAGGCGAAAAGCCGCGACATCGTCATCGATGCCACGGAACTCGAAGCCGCCCGGTGGTTTAGCAAGGACGAGATCGTTACCATGCTGGCGCGGACGCACGCCCAGGGGCTCACCACGCCGCCTCCGGTCGCGATCGCACATCACATCATCCGCGATTGGATAGAGAACGAGATCCGATTTGACTGAGCCGAACAAAGCGGTCCGCATCGTCTGCGCCGGCGGCGCGGTGCAGGACAACGTCATGCGGGTGGAGAAATTCCCCGAGGCCGGCGGCAAGGTATCGGCAACCGATTTCATCGTCACCAGCGGCGGTCAAGCCG
>JAFECJ010000012.1 GCA_018242205.1 Pseudomonadota bacterium | reverse complement strand
CGAAAGGACACCGCGATGGAGCGCCGCGGGGCGATGGTGTCCTCTCGCAAGGGACATCGCGCACCGCAAGGTGCGATCCATAAGAGCGCCTCGCGGCGCTCCATCCCCTCGACGTTGAGTCGAGGGAGGAAAGAGGAAGACGGCGTGACCCGCGCCGCCAACAACAGGGCCGGCGGAGCGTTGGCTGTTTGAAAATTGAATCGGTGAAGCACGAAGGCGCGGCATACGCGCTTCACCCTCCCCCTCCAGGGGAGGGTGAAGTGAGAGCTACGCCGCCTTGTTGACCTGCGTCTTGGCGAAGCCTGCGGTCGAGGCATAGCCGCGCACGATCGCCTTGCGCTCTTCGTAAGACAGCACGTCGTCGATATTGGTGAAGCCGTTCGGCGCGCGCGCTTCGATGGCGTCGATGACGCCTTCTGGCCCGCCCTTGCGGTTCATCAGCACGATCTGCGTCGTCATCGGCAGGCGTTCCTGATCGTACTGCGACAAGCCGTGCATCACGTTGTCAGCCGACACCAGGCGGTCGGTGAGGCAGCGCGCGTCGAGGATCGCCTGCGAGGCGCCGTTGGAGCCGACCGGATACATCGGATGCGCGGCGTCGCCGAGCAGCGTGACGCGGCCATGCGACCAGCGCGGCAGCGGCTCGCGGTCGCACAGTGGATATTCCCAGAATTCGCCGCTCGCCTCGATGAGGTGCGAGACGTCGAGGAACGGCAGGTTGAACTTCTGCACATAGGGCCGCAGATCGTCCCAGCGCCCCTGCCGCGACCAGTCTTCCTTGTTCGGCGGCGCGCCGCCTGCGGCCACCTTGGCCATCACGGCCCAGTTTGTGAGGCGGCGGTCCGGCGCGGAGCCCGCAGCGATCGGATAGAGCACGAATTTGGCTTCCATGCCGCCGGCGATGATCATCGAACGGCCGGTGCCGAATTGCGGCCAGTCGACCGCGCCGCGCCACAGCAGCGTGCCGTTCCACACCGCCGGGCTCTCCTGCGGAAACAGCTTGGCACGGACGAAAGAATGGATGCCGTCGGCGCCGATCAGCACGTCGCCGCGCGCCGTTCTGATGTGGCGGCCCTGGCGGTCGAAGAAGTAGGCCGAGACGCCGGACTCATCCTGCATGAAATGGCCGAGGCGGTGGCCGGTGAACACCTTGCCTTCGCCGAGCCGGGCGCGCGCCGCCTGGTAGATGACGCCCTGCAGCCGGCCGCGGTGGATCGAGAACTGCGGCACCTCGAAGCCGGCATCTGTGCCGCGCAATTCGTGCCACACCGTCTGGCCGAAGCGGTTGGCGTAGGTGAGTTCGTAGGTGCGGATGGCGACCGCGTCGAGCCGCTCGAGCAGGCCGAGTTCCTTCAGCTCCTTGATGGCGTGTGGCAGCGTGTTGATGCCGACGCCGAGCTCGCGGATCGTGTCCGCCTGTTCATAGACCTCGCAGTCGATGCCTCTGGCGTGGCACATCAGTGCCGTGGTCAGTCCGCCGACGCCGCCGCCGATAATGATCGCCTTCATCACGCACCACTCGTCTTCACGCGCATCCCACCCGTAAATTCATTGCATCCAAGGGCTTAACCGGCAACCGCGACTTCGCAACAGGGTGAACCGGCTCCGCGGCCCAAGCCTAGCCCGCCGCCGCGCCAGGGAAAATACTTCATATATAAAATTTTTAAGTTGCTTATATCTCCGGACTTCCGCAGACTGGGCCGGAAACGAGCCAGGGAGCGGGCCGATGCGTGCGGCAATGCGAACGGTCATTCTGGGCGGCGGCCCGGGCGGCCTTTATCTTGCGATCTCGCTGAAATTGCGCAATCCCGCCCACGAGGTGGTGGTGATCGAGCGCAACAAGCCCAACGATACGTTCGGCTGGGGCGTGGTGCTGTCGGCCGATACGCTCGATAACCTCGACGCCAACGATGCCAAGAGCGGGCAGGCGATCCGCGACAATTTCGTCTACTGGGACGACATCGCCGTGCATTACCGCGACACGGTGATGCGTTCCGGCGGTCACGGTTTCTCCGGCATCGGCCGCATGAAGCTGCTCAATGTCTTGCAGGATCGCGCCCGCGAACTTGGCGTCGACATCCGCTTCGAGACCGAAGCCCAGCCGATCGAGGCCTACAAGGATTACGACCTCATTGTCGGCGCCGACGGCGTGAACTCCCGCGTCCGCGAGGCTTTCGCCGACGTGTTCAAGCCGAACATCGACGTGCGCGCCTGCAAATACATGTGGCTCGGCACGCACCAGAAATTCGACGACGCCTTCACTTTCATCTTCGAGGAAACCGAGCACGGCTGGATCTGGGTCCACGCCTATCAGTTCGATGCCGATACAGCGACCTTCATCGTCGAATGTTCGGAGCCGACCTGGAAGAAGGCCGGCTTCGACAAGATGACGACCGACGAGACCATCGCTGCCTGCGAAAAGATCTTCGCCAAATATCTCAACGGCAACAAGCTGATGTCGAACGCGCGCCATCTGCGCGGCTCGGCCTGGCTCAATTTCAACCGTGTGCTGTGCGAGCGCTGGTCGACCGGCAATGTCGTGTTGCTCGGCGACGCTGCCGCGACGGCGCATTTCTCGATCGGTTCGGGCTCCAAACTGGCGATGGAAAGCGCCATCGCGCTCGCCAATTACATCGATACCGAAAAGGACATGAGTGCCGCCTTCGCGCGCTACGAGGACGAGCGCCGCACTGAAGTGCTGCGGCTGCAGAGCGCGGCGCGCAACTCCATCGAGTGGTTCGAGGAGGTCGAGCGCTACCTGCATCTCGACCCGGTGCAGTTCAATTATTCGCTGCTCACCCGGTCGCAGCGTATCAGTCATGAGAATCTGCGCGCCCGCGACGGTGAGTGGCTCGGCGGCGCCGAGAAGTGGTTCGAGCAGCAGGCCACCGGCGCCAAGCCGAACGCGGCGCGGCGGCCGATGTTCGTACCCTTCACGGTGCGCGGGCTGGAACTGCAGAATCGTGTCGTGGTGTCGCCGATGGCGCAGTATCGCGCCGAAGATGGCAAGCCGACCGACTGGCATCTGGTGCATTACGCCGAGCGCGCCAAAGGCGGCGCCGGTCTCGTGTTCACCGAAATGACCTGCGTTTCGCCGGAAGGTCGCATCACGCCCGGCTGTACCGGGATGTACGCGCCCGAGCATGAAGCGGCCTGGAAGCGCATCGTCGCGTTCGTGCATAGCGAAACGGACGCCAAGATGGCACTGCAGCTCGGTCACGCCGGGCCGAAGGCGTCGACCCAGCTCGGCTGGGAAGAAAGCGACGCGCCGCTGAAATCCGGCAACTGGCCGATCGTTTCGGCGTCCGCGGTGCCGTGGAGTCCGCAGAACCAGACGCCGCGCGCCGTCACGCGCGCCGACATGGACAATATCCGGGACGATTTCGTTCGCGCCGCGCAGATGGGCGAGCGCGCCGATTTCGACTGGCTCGAGCTGCATTACGCCCACGGCTATCTGATGTCGGCCTTCATCACGCCATTGACCAACAAACGCACCGACGAATACGGCGGCAGCCTCGACAACCGCATGCGCTTCCCGCTCGAAGTGTTCCACGCGGTGCGCAAGGTCTGGCCCGACCACAAGCCGATCTCGGTGCGTATATCGGCCAATGACTGGGTCGGCACCAACGGCATCACGCCGCAGGACGCGGTCGAGATCGCGCGCATCCTGCACAAGGCCGGCGTCGACATGGTCGACGTGTCGGCCGGGCAGACCACGCCGGAAGCGAAGCCGGTCTACGGCCGCATGTTTCAGACGCCGTTCTCCGACCGCATCCGCAACGAAGCCGGCGTCGCCACGCTGGCGGTTGGCAATATCTACGAACCTGACCACGTCAATTCGATTCTAATGGCCGGCCGCGCCGATCTCGTCTGCCTGGCGCGTCCGCATCTGGCCGATCCATACTGGACGTTGCACGCCGCGGCCGACGCGCAGTATCAGGGCGTCGACTGGCCGAAGCCCTATCTGCGAGGCCGCGACCAGCTCTACCGGTTGAAATCGCGCACCGATGTGATGACGGGAAAGGTCTGATGGCGTCGCTCGCCGGCAAGCACGCATTGATCACGGGTGGCGGCTCCGGCATCGGCGCCGCGATCGCCCGCGCGCTTGCCGCCGAAGGCGCGTCGCTGTCGCTCGTCGGCCGCCGCAAGGCGCCGATCGAGGCCATAGCGAAAGCTTTGCCGAAAGCGAGCGCCATCGTTGCCGACATTACCAGCGGTACCGAATGCAAGGCGATGGCCGAGGCGGCACGCGCCGCACATGGCGCCATCGACATCGTGATCGCCAATGCCGGCATGGCCGGCAGCGCGCCGGCGGCGAAAATCGACGCGGCGCACTGGCAGCAGATGATCGGCGTCAACCTCACCGGTTCTTTCAACACCGTTCATGCCGCGCTCGCCGACGTCACGCGTCAGCCGGGCGGCCGCATCGTTTTCGTCGCCTCGACCGCGGGGCTGAAGGGCTATCCCTATGTCGCCGCCTATGTCGCAGCCAAGCACGGCGTCGTCGGCCTGATGCGCGCGCTCAGCGTCGAGCTGGCGGCCAAGGGCGTCACCGTCAATGCCGTGTGCCCCGGCTTCACCGACACACCGCTGCTCGCCGGCGCCGTCGACACGATCACCGCCAAGACCGGCCGCAGCGCCGACGCCTCGCGCGCCGAACTGGCCAAGGACAATCCGCATGGCCGCTTGATCATGCCGGAGGAAGTCGCGTCGACCGTGGCTTATCTCTGCGCGCCGACGTCGAACTCGGTGAACGGCCAGGCCATCGCCATAGCCGGAGGCCCGGTATGACAGTCGCGAAACAGAGCGTGTCCGCGCGCCCGCTCAGCAAGCAGCGCCTGCGGTTGTGGCTCAGGCTGCTGCGCGCCGCCCGCGGTATCGAAAGTGAATTGCGCGAAAGGCTGCGCAAGGACTTCGCGATCACCATGCCGCAATTCGACGTCATGGCGGCGTTGGCGCGCAAGCCGGACGGCATGAACATGACCGAACTGTCGCGCATGCTGATGGTGTCGAACGGCAACGTCACCGGCATTATCGACCGTCTCGCCGTCGAGAAGCTGGTGCAACGCCAGGCGCCGGCGACCGATCGCCGCTCCTTCATCGTGCGCCTGACGCCGAAAGGCGCGTCGCAGTTCGCCGTTGTTGCCAAAGCACACGAAAACTGGGTTGACGAATTGCTCGCCGGTTTTGACGCCGCCGAGGCCGACCATCTGATCGAAATGCTGGGCGGGCTCGCGTCGTCCGGCCGGGGAGAAACGCAGTCATGAACATGGCCCATCACAAGCCGAAGCATTTCAACTGGCGCGTCCAGGGCAAGGTGGCGGTGATGTCGCTCAACCGACCGGAGCGCAAGAACCCGATCACCTTCGAATCCTACGCCGAGATGCGCGATACCTTCCGCGACCTCGTCTATGCCGACGACATCAAGGCGGTGGTGATCGGCTCGAATGGCGGCAATTTCTGCTCCGGCGGCGACGTGCACGACATCATTGGCCCGCTGCTCGACAAGGACATGAAGGGCCTGCTCGCCTTCACGCGCATGACCGGCGATCTGGTCAAGGCGATGAATTCGTGCCCGCAGCCGATCATCGCCGCGGTCGACGGCGTCTGTGTCGGCGCCGGCGCCATGATCGCGCTGTTCTCCGACATGCGCATCGGTACGCTCAGTGCCAAGACCGCCTTCCTGTTCACCCGCGTTGGCCTCGCCGGCTGCGACATGGGCGCCTGCGCCATGCTGCCACGCGTCATCGGCCAGGGCCGTGCGGCCGAATTGCTCTACACCGGCCGCGTGATGTCGGCCGAGGAAGGCGAGCGCTGGGGCTTCTTCAACAAGTTGACCGATCCGGCGCAGCTCGAGGCCGACGCCATCGCGCTGGCGCAGCAGCTCGCTGCCGGTCCGACCTTCGGTCACATGATGACCAAGACCATGCTGGCGCAGGAATGGTCGATGTCGCTGCCGATGGCGATCGAGGCCGAAGCGCAGGCGCAGGCGATCTGCATGCAGACCCAGGATTTCCGCCGCGCTTACGAGGCCTTCGTCGCTAAGGGCAAACCGGTGTTCGCGGGAGATTGAGCGATGCCGGACAAGAGTTTCCTCACCTGGCCGTTCTTCGCCGATAGCCATCGCGCGTACGCCGCGAAGATCGACGCCTGGGCGCAGGCCAACCTGCGGCACGTCGACCATCACGATGTCGATGCCGCCTGCCGCAAGCTGGTGAAGGCGCTGGGGCAGGGCGGTTTCCTGATGCACACCGCACCGGCGACCGAAGCCGACAAGCTCGACGTTCGTACCTTGGCGCTGTCGCGCGAAACGCTCGCGCGGCATTCGGGGCTCGCCGATTTCGCCTTCGCCATGCAGGGCCTCGGCGCCGGGCCGATCTCGCTGTTTGGCTCGGCCGAGCAACGCGCGGCGTGGCTGCCGAAGACGCGGGCCGGCGAAGCGATCGCCGCCTTCGCGCTGTCGGAAGCGGCGTCCGGCTCCGACGTCGCCAACATCACGACGACCGCGCGCCGTGACGGCGACTTCTACGTCATCGATGGCGAGAAGACCTGGATCTCCAATGGCGGCATCGCCGATCTCTATGTCGTCTTCGCCCGCACCGGCGAAGCGCCCGGCGCCAAGGGCCTGTCGGCTTTCATCGTCGATGGTTCCAATGCCGGCTTGTCGATCACGGAGCGCCTCGAAGTCATCGCGCCGCATCCGCTGGCGCGCATCGGCTTCAAGGGCTGCCGCGTGCCGGCTTCGGCTTTGATCGGCAAACCGGGCGACGGCTTCAAGATCGCGATGGCGACGCTCGATGTATTCCGTACCACCGTCGGCGCCGCGGCTTTGGGCTTTGCCCGCCGCGCGCTCGACGAGACGGTGAGCCGCGCCGGCTCGCGTCATTTGTTCGGCGCGCCGCTCGGCGAGCTGCAGATGGTGCAGGGTCACATCGCCGACATGGCGCTCGATATCGATGCAGCGGCGCTGCTGGTCTATCGCGCGGCCTGGACCAAGGATATGGGCGCCGCTCGTGTGTCGCGCGAAGCGGCGATGGCCAAGCTCTACGCCACCGAATCTGCGCAGCGTGTCATCGACGCGGCGGTGCAGATTCACGGTGGTGACGGTGTGCGCTCCGGCCATTCGGTCGAGACACTCTATCGCGAAATCCGGGCGCTGCGCATCTATGAGGGCGCATCGGATGTGCAGAAGATCATCATCAGCCGGGCAGTCACTTCAATGACGGAGCGATAACATGCCTGCCATCAAACTCGGCCCCACCGCGCATGTCGACACGTTCGCGCGCGACAACCTGCCGCCGTTCGATCTGTGGCCGGAAATCCTGATCGATCGGCCGGAATTCCAGTACCCGGAATTTCTGAACGCCGCGGTAGAACTGACCGACCGCAATGTCGAGCGCGGCTTCGGCGACAACATCGCGCTGATCGGCAATGGCCGGCGCCGCACCTACAAGGAATTGACCGACTGGTCGAACCGGCTCGCCCATGCGCTGGTCGAGAATTACGGCGTCAAGCCCGGCAACCGCGTGCTGATCCGGTCGGGCAACAATCCGGCGCTGGTCGCCGTCTGGCTCGCAGCGACCAAGGCCGGCGCCGTCGTCGTCAACACCATGCCGATGCTGCGCGCCGGCGAGCTCACCAAGATCGTCGACAAGGCCGAGATCAGCCTCGCATTGTGCGACAGCCGTATCTCCGACGAACTCATCGCCTGCGCCAAGACCAGCCAATTCCTCAAGCAGGTGGTGTCGTTCGACGGCACGCAGAACCACGACGCCGAGCTCGATCGCATCGCGCTCGACAAGCCGGTGAAGTTCGACGCGGTCAAGACCGGCCGCGACGACGTGGCGCTGCTCGGCTTCACCTCGGGCACCACCGGCGAGCCGAAAGCGACGATGCATTTCCATCGCGATCTCCTGATGATCGCCGATGGCTATGCGCGCGAAGTTCTGCAGGTCACGCCGGAAGATGTGTTCGTCGGCTCGCCGCCGCTCGCCTTCACTTTCGGCCTTGGCGGCCTGGCGATTTTCCCGCTGCGCTTCGGCGCCGCCGCGACGCTGCTCGAGAACGCCTCGCCGCCGAACATGATCCAGATCATCGAGACCTATAAGGCGACGATCTGCTTCACGGCGCCGACCGCCTATCGCGCGATGATGGCGGCGATGGACAAGGGCGCGGATCTGTCGTCGCTGCGTATTGCCGTATCGGCCGGCGAAACACTGCCGGCGCCGGTGTTCGAGCAGTGGACTCAAAAGACCGGCAAGCCGATCCTCGATGGCATTGGCTCGACCGAAATGCTGCACATCTTCATCACCAACCGCATCGGCGATGCGCGCCCCGGCGCGACCGGCAAGCCGGTGTCCGGCTATGTCGCCAAAGTCGTCGATGACAAGATGGCCGAAGTGCCGCGCGGCGAGATCGGCCGTCTCGCCGTGCGCGGGCCGACCGGCTGCCGCTATCTCGCCGACAAGCGCCAGTTGAATTACGTGCGCGACGGCTGGAATATCACCGGCGATACGTTCATGCAGGACGCCGACGGCTATTTCCACTTCGTCGCCCGCGCCGACGACATGATCGTCTCGGCCGGCTACAATATCGCCGGGCCCGAGGTCGAGGCGGCGCTACTGTCTCATCCGGATGTCGCCGAATGCGCGGTCATCGGCGTCAAGGATACGGATCGCGGCGAGGTTGTCGCTGCCTACGTCGTGCTGAAGGCCAATATCGACGCCGACGACCTTTGCCGCAAGAAGCTGCAGGATCACGTCAAGGCAACGATTGCGCCGTACAAATATCCGCGCGCCTTGCATTTCGTCGCGGCTTTGCCCAAGACGCAGACCGGCAAGATTCAGCGCTTCAAGTTGCGGGAGCAGGCCTGAAGCCCGCTATTTCGAATGACAGTCCGGGATTTCCAATGACCAACAAACTGATCGAAGTTCTCCAGCCCGACGGCTGGGCGCCGGCGAAGGGCTACGCCAACGGCATGGCCGCGGATGGCCGGCAGATCTTTGTCGCCGGCCAGATCGGCTGGAACGAAAAGTGCGAATTCGTCGGCGACGATTTCGTCGCCCAGGTCGAGCAGGCGTTGAAGAATATCGTCGCGGTGCTCAGGCAAGGCGGTGGCGAGCCGCACCATATCGTGCGGCTGACCTGGTACCTGACCGACAAGCGCGAATATCTCGCCCGCCCGAAGGAACTCGGCGAAGCCTATCGCCGCGTGATGGGGCGGCATTTCCCGACAATGTCGGCAATCGTGGTGGTGGCGCTGGTCGAGGATCGCGCCAAGGTCGAGATCGAGGCGACCGCGGTTATTCCGCGCGCCTGATGAGCGTCCATCCGGCTTTAACTGAGGCGTTGTGCCACCGGTTCATTGCTGCCGTCCATGGCGAACGGCGTTTCCGGTTCGTCACCGTCATGCGTGAGCATGTGCCGGTAAAGCTGTTCAAGCCTGAGATAGCGCTCGCGGCTTTCCTCGTCGTAGGTCGCGGCGGCGAGTTGCGCGCAAGTATCCGCTTGTCGTTGCAGGCGTTTCGCGATCGTCATCGTCGACCCCTCCGGTTCGCCGAGTGACCGCATTGCAGCATCGATTCTGGTGCGGCGCAATATGAATTTCATGCAGACGTCACGATCCCGCCATGCAGATTTGCGTGGCGACGGGTCAAAGCGCGCCGTATAGCCGAGCGAGCAAAAGCATCACCGCGACAGCGAGAAGTCCGCAACTCACCTGCCAGAACAGCAGCGGGTTGCGCTCCATCAGCGGCACCGGCGCAGGGTCGAGATAGTCCGCGCTCGGGTGGCGCAGGTCGAACACGAATTCGGACAGCGCCTCGTAACGCTGGCCCGGATTGGGATATACGGCGCGTTTGATGGCGCCATCGACCCAGACTGGAACCTCAGCGTTGATGGGTGAAGCCGGCCGATATCTCAGCTTCTGGAATTGCGCTCGTGTCCGCGCCTTCGCGCTGTCGCTGCCGTAAGGCAGCTTTCCGGTCAGCATCTGATAGGCGATGACGCCGAGCGAGAACAGGTCGGAGCGCGGCGAGCCGCCGTCGCCGAGCAGGCATTCCGGCGCCGTATATTGCAGCGTGCCCAGCACCGGATTGCCGTCGTCGGCGGGCGTTGCTTCCGCGACTCCGGCGATCCGCGTCGAGCCGAAGTCGATGATCTTCGCCGTGCCGGTTGCGTCGATCATGATGTTGTGCGGCCGCAGGTCCTGGTGAAGCATCTCCAGGCGATGGAAGGCGCCGAGGCCGAGCGCGATCTGCTCGACGATCCGCCGCACCGTTTCCAGCGACGGTTTCGGATTGTCGAGGATCCATTGATGCAGGGTCTGGCCCTCGACGAATTCGGCGACGGTGTAGAGGAAGTTGCGTTTCCGGGTCAGCGCGTGCGGCTTCAGCACGTAAGGGCTGGCGATGCGTCGCGCCACCCATTCCTCCATCATGAACCGCTTCAGATAGTCGGGGTCGCCGCGCAAATCGATTGACGGGATCTTCAACGCCACGGGTGTATTGCTGTCAATGTCGACCGCCAGATAGATGTGGCTGCGGCTGCTGGCGTGAATTTCCCTGACGATGCGGTAGCCGTCGAATATGGCGCGCGCTTCCAGCAACGGCGGCAAGGGCAGGTCGGACGAATGGCCGAGGATTTCCGTGGCCTCGCCGTTCGGCACGTCGTCGACGCGAACGATCTGGACGGTCAGATTGTCGGTCGAGCCGTTGTCATAGGCGGCTTTGACGAGAGACGCTGCGGCGCGATCGAGGTCCTGCGAGTTTTCGCCGATGGTCCTGACGACCTGTTGCGGCGCGACATGTTCATAGACGCCGTCGGTCGCCAGAACGAAGACGTCGCCGCTGACGATCGGGAGCGCCAGGTAATCGATCTCGACCTGCTGATCGACGCCCAGCGCCCGGCTCAGATAACTTTGTTCGGATGAGACGACGACGCGATGGTCTTCGGTCAGTTGCTCGAGCGTCTGGCCGGATACCCGGTAGACGCGGGTGTCGCCGATGCTGAAGATATGCGCGGTCGTCGACTTGATGACGATGGCGCTGAAGGTGCAGACGTAGCCTTTGTCCTTGTCGTAATGATACGGACTGTGCCGGGTCTGCGAATTCAGCCAGGAATTGGTCGCCGCCAGAACGCGATGCACCGAGGTTTTGACTGACCATGTTTCCGAGGTGCAGTAATAATCGCTCAGAAAGCTGGCGACCGCCGATTCGCTGGCGATATGGCTGACATTGCTGCTGCTGATGCCATCGGCCAGTGCGACAGCGGCGCCCTTCATGCTGAGCTTCGGCTCGTTCGGAACGATGGCGCCGTGAAAATCCTGATTGGCCTCCTTGCGGCCTTTATCAGAATGCTGCCCGATCGATATCCGCAATTCGCCAGGCATTGGTCGTCCGGATAAGTAGGGGCTTCATCCCGCTGTGGAATGAAGCCCCTTTATCGTTGTCAGATCAAGCCGCGACCTTGAGCGTGCGCTTCGGCGCGGTCATGACGTGGGTGGTGTAGAGCGTCAGGCCGGTGAAGGCGAGGCCGCCGACCAGGTTGCCGAGCGCCGTCGGGATCTCGTTCCAGATGAAGTAATCGAGAATCGAGAATTTGGCGTGCAGCATGAGGCCGGCCGGGAACAGAAACATGTTCACGACCGAATGCTCGAATACCATGTAGAAGAACAGGAAGATCGGCATCCACATGGCGATGACCTTGCCCGAGACGTTGGTCGACACCATCGCGCCGACAACGCCGGTCGAGACCATCCAGTTGCACAGCATGCCGCGGATGAACAAGGTCGCCATGCCGGACGCGCCGTGCGCGGCATAACCGAGCGTGCGGCCCTCACCGATGTTGCCGATGACGGTGCCGATCTTGTCCGGCCCCTGGGTGAAGCCGAACGTGGTCACGAAGGCCATCATGAAGGCCACAGTCAGCGCGCCGAGGAAATTGCCGACGAACACCAGACCCCAATTGCGCAGCACGCCGCCGATCGTCACGCCGGGCCGCTTGTCGAGCCAGGCGAGCGGCGAGAGCACGAACACGCCGGTCAACAGGTCGAAGCCCAGCAGATAGAGCATGATGAAGCCGACCGGAAAAAGGATCGCGCCGGCGAGCGGCTGTCCGGTGTTCACATTGATGGTGATCGCCATCCAGGCGGCGAGCGCGAGAATCGCGCCGGCCATATAGGCGCGGATAACGGTGTCCCGGGTCGACATGAATATCTTGGACTCGCCGGCGTCCACCATCTTTGTGACAAATTCAGAAGGCACCAGATAAGACATCGCAACTCCTTTTCTAAAGTTCGCATCGTGGCGGACCGCAGCGTCAGAAGTCCTTGCTTCTGAAGTGCCGACACCTTCTCAACGCGAAGTCATGGGCGAATGTGCTTTGTCGTAACGACGTTGCGGGACGCGCCGAGCAAAGATGCTAGGCAACGCCCGGGTCGCGCCCGGTGTCCTCGATAGGAGAATGTGCCAGCGCCAGCTGAGCTTGAAATCAGCTGTGGTCGCCCTTGACCGCTGCGGTCGTCATTGACCTTAGGTCTATGAAGCAATCGCTGTGCCAACAGTTAATTGGCTATAAACAGCGCTGTTTATTCAAACGAATGAGGCGGCGGCGTTCAGGCCGACGCGTCTTTCATCGGCGCGAACGGCGCGGTTGGCTGCCTATCAATTGGGCGGCGCGCTGCACATTAGTGAGACACCACATCTTCAAAAAGCACGCTATCGTTTCCGGGCGTTTATGCACTCAAGGAGACAGCGATGAACCGCGCCGACCTGACCGAAAAGCTTCTCGATATCAAGCGCGAGAAGGGTTGGACCTGGAAATACATCTGCGACCAGATCGGCGGCATGTCGCCGATCCTGATCACGGGCGCCATCCTCGGGCAGATGAAATTGACCAAGCCGCAGGCCGCCAAGGCGGCCGAACTCTTCGGCTTGTCGAAGTCCGAGCAGGCGCTCATCAATGAAACGCCGATGCGCGGAACGGGCACGCCGATGCCGCCGACCGATCCGCTGATCTACCGGTTCTACGAGCTGATCCTGGTCAATGGTCCCGCCTTGAAGGCGCTGATCGAGGAGGAGTTCGGCGACGGCATCATGTCGGCGATTGACTTCGACATGGACATCACGCGGCAGAGCGATCCCAAGGGCGATCGCGTAAAGATCGGCATGACCGGTAAGTTCCTGCCATTCAAATACTACGGCGCGACCGGCAACGCCCTGGCGCTCGGTCTGAAGGAGGAGTGAGCGTCGTTGATAGCGCAAAAAAAGGCCTTATTCGCCCGAACGTTCGGTGGGTTAACCGGTTCGGGGCGGGGCGCGGGCAGTCTTGGGCGTATGGAATAGGTCTTGCATGAGAAAACATCGGGATCGAATGGCTATGGCCCGAGCGCTCCGGTACCGGGGTGCGGCGGCGGAGATGGTGTGTGTGGCGGAAACTCGGAAAGGTCCGGAAGTCAGCTCCCAGCCGCAAGGTGGTGCGCGCGAGCAGGCATTGAAGATCGCGATCGTCGATGAAAGTCCGATCCGCGCGGCCATCCTCGAGGACGGGCTGCGCGAGGCCGGCTTCACCCAGGTCGAACGCATCGCCGAGACGCGCAATCTCCTGGCGCGCATCTATGCGCTCGATCCCGACGTTATTCTCATTGACCTGGAGAGCCCGAGCCGCGACATGCTCGAGCAGATGTTCCAGATGAGCCGCGTGGTGAAGCGGCCGATCGCGATGTTTGTCGACCAGAGCGACACTGCTTCGATCCAGGCCTCGGTCGATGCCGGCGTTTCGGCCTACATCGTCGGCAATCTGCAGAAAGAGCGCATCAAGACCATTCTCGATCTTTGCATCTCGCGCTTCAACGCCTTCTCCCGCCTGCAAAGCGAACTCGAAGAGGCCAAGGATGCGCTGCAGGAACGCAAGGTCATCGACCGCGCGAAGGGCATTCTGATGAAGGCGAAGAACCTTTCCGAGGATGACGCCTATGCGCTGATGCGCAAGACCGCGATGAACGAGGGCAAGAAGATCGTCGACATTGCGAAATCGGTCATTACCGCCGCGGAGATGTTCAAGTGACGACGCCCACACTTCGCATCGGCTTCATTCCACTGGTCGACGCCGCGGCGCTGATTGCCGCGGTCGATTGCGGCTTCGTGGAGCAGGAGAACCTCTCGGTCGAGCTGGTGCGGGAAGTGTCGTGGTCGAACGTTCGCGACAAGCTCAATATAGGCCTGTTCGATGCCGCGCATCTGCTGTCGCCTTTGGCTGTGGCGTCCTCGCTTGGCATCGGCCATGTGCGGGTTCCGCTCATCGTGCCGTTCAATCTCAATCTCAACGGCAATGCCGTGACGGTCTCGGCGCGGCTGCATGCGGCGCTGCTGGCCGTCGCCGAAGGCGACCTTGCCGATCCGATGGTGTCGGCGCGGGCGCTGGCGCGCCTGGTCGAGGATCGCAAGCGCCGCAACGCCGAACCGGTCACCTTCGGCATGACCTTTCCGTTCTCGCACCACAACTACCAGCTGCGCTTCTGGATGGCCGCCGCCGGCCTCGATCCCGATGAGGACGTGCGGCTGGTCGTGCTGCCGCCGCCTTACATGGTCGAAAGCTTGGCGAGCGGGCACGTCGATGGCTTCTGCGTCGGGGCGCCGTGGAATTCGGTCGCGGTCGATTCCGGTGTCGGCCGCATCCTGCATTTTGGCTGTGAACTGATGACGCGGGTGTCGGAGAAGGTGCTGGCGGTGCGCCAGCCCTGGGCCGATGACCATGGCGACACGCTGGCCGCGCTCATCCGTGCGCTGGCGAAAGCAAGCCGCTTTGTCGCCGATCCCGTGAACCTGCCGCTGGTGTCCAGCACGGTGGGCAGGCGGATCGGCGTGGACGCCGAATTGGCGGTGCGCAGCCTGACCGGGCATCTCAAGATCGCGCCGGACGGCACCATCCGCGCCAGCGACAATTACATGCTGATCGGCCGCGATGGCGCCGACCGGCCCGATCCGGTTCAGGCCGCCTGGGCCTATGCGCAGATCGTGCGCTGGGGACAGGCGGCGTTCAGTGGCGAATTGAGCGCGGTGGCGCAGGCGGTATTCCGGCCGGATCTTTACGATGCGGCGCTTGGCCTTGCGCCGACGGCGCGGCCCGACGCCTGTGACGGCATCGGCGCGTTCGTCGGCCCCGCCTTCGATGCCGGCGATATCGCCGGCCATCTGAGTGCCTGGCGGACCAAGCGGCCGGGCAAACCGAAGCTGTCGCTGGTGCGCTGAACCGATATTGCATTGCACAAATTAGGGGCACGATGGCGTGGCGCTGAGCACGGCCGGCAGGCGCGCGGACTGTCGCGCCATCCCCGCGTCTCGGCCTAATCCATTGAGTTTCAGCGAGAAACGACAGTCGGCCGGGTCTGGCACGGCACTTGTATAGGGATGACTGAATAGCGCGGCCGGTTGCGGTCGCGCCGGCCCAATGTGGGGCCAATAGCAACGCCGCTGTCCTGGGAGGTGCTCGACGCACCGAACGGGGCTGCGGCTTTTTTGTTTTGGGCTCGTGCCGAAAGGAAATGGGAATGACGACGCAGAGCGATGACAAGCCTTCCGGCCGCCACAAGCGCGGCGCTGTCGGACGCCGCACTTTCCTCAAGCAGAGCGTCAGCGCCGCGGCCATCGCCGGGCTCGCGCCGGCCTTTGACGTGTTCATGCCGAACATTGCCCGCGCCGCGATGCTGAAGCCGGAAAAGGAAGAACTGAAATTCGGCTTCATCAAGCTCACCGACATGGCGCCGATCGCGATCGCCAAGGAGAACGGCTACTTCGAGGATGAAGGCCTCTACGTTTCGGTCGAGGCGCAGGCGAACTGGAAAGTGCTGCTCGACCGCGTCATCACCGGCGAACTCGACGGCGCGCATATGCTGGCCGGTCAGCCGCTCGGCGCCACCATCGGCATCGGCACCAAGGCGCATGTCATCACGCCGTTCTCGATGGATCTGAACGGCAACGGCATCACCGTGTCGAACGCCATCTGGGAGCAGATGAAGCCGTTCGTGCCGAAGGGCCCGGACGGCAAGCCGGTCCATCCGATCAAGGCCGATGCGCTCAAGAAGGTGGTCGACAAGTTCAAGGCCGAGGGCAAGCCCTTCAACATGGGCATGGTGTTCCCGGTCTCCACCCACAATTACTATCTGCGCTACTGGCTGGCCGCCGCCGGCATCAATCCCGGCTTCTATTCGCCGGGCGATATCACCGGCAAGATCATGGCCGACGTGCTGCTGTCGGTGACGCCGCCGCCGCAAATGCCGGCGACCATGGAAGCCGGCACCATCCTCGGCTACTGCGTCGGCGAACCGTGGAACCAGCAGGCGGTGTTCAAGGGCATCGGCGTGCCGGTGATCACCGACTACGAGATCTGGAAGAACAATCCGGAAAAAGTGTTCGGCTTTTCCGCCGACTTCCAGAAGAAGAATCCCAACACCGTGCTCGCCGCCACCAAGGCGCTGATCCGCGCCGGCCAGTGGCTCGACGAAAACAACAATGCCAACCGTCTCAAGGCGGTCAGCATCCTGGCCAAGCCGGAATATGTCGGCGCCGACGCCAAGGTCATCGCCAACTCGATGACCGGCACCTTCGAATACGAGAAGGGCGACAAGCGCAGCGTGCCCGACTTCAACGTGTTCTTCCGCTACTTCGCGACCTATCCCTACTACTCCGACGCCACCTGGTTCCTCACGCAGATGCGGCGCTGGGGTCAGATCGCCGAAGCCAAGCCCGACTCCTGGTACGCCGATGTCGCCAAGGACGTCTATCGGCCCGACATCTACCTCGCCGCGGCGAAGCTTCTGGTTGCGGAAGGCAAGGCGAAGAAGGCCGACTTCCCTTGGGACACCGACGGCTACAAGGCGCCGACCAAGGATTTCATCGACGACGTCGCTTACGACGGCAGGAAGCCGAACGAGTACCTCAAGAATCTCGTCATCGGCCTGAAGGGCGATCAGAAGATCTCCGGTACCAAAGTGGTCGCCAACTGAGGAAAGCGGCCGGGCGCGTTTCCCCGCCGCCCGGCCGCCTTCCATTTTAATTCACTGTGCATGCAAGGTGAAAGCGAATGTCTACCGCCAGCGATATTCTGTCCGCGCCCGCCGTTTCGACCGAGGCCGCGCGCGCTGCGCGGCGCGAACGCTGGCAGGCGCACATTTCACGCGTCGCCGGCTTTTTCAACGTGGTTGGCCTCGGCTTCGTCGTGCCGATCCTGCGCATCGCTGCCGGCGAGAGCGTCAAGCCGCAGTTGAAGGAACTGTGGCGCTCGTTTGGCATTCCGGTCGCCGCCATTGTCATCTTCCTCGCGGCCTGGGGCTTCCTGGCGCCGAAGGTGAAGACCAGCCTCGGCACGCTGCCGGGGCCGGCCGCGGTCTGGCAGCAGGCCGGCAATTTGTGGTCGAGCCATCTCGCCGAACGCGCCAAGGAGCACGCCTTCTACGAGCGGCAGGAGAAACGCAATGCGCGCTTGCTGGCGGATGACCCGAAGGCGGAGGTGAAGATCAGGCCCTATACCGGCGCGCCGACCTTCATCGATCAAATCTTCACCAGTCTCGAGACCGTGTTCGCCGGCTTCGTGTTTGCGACTTTGATTGCGGTGCCGCTCGGCGTGCTGTGCGGCCTGTCGAAGACGGTGAACACCGCCATCAATCCGCTGGTGCAGATCTTCAAGCCGGTGTCGCCGCTCGCCTGGCTGCCGCTGGTCACTATGGTGGTCAGCGCACTTTATGTTTCGGACGATCCGCTGTTCCCGAAGTCATTTCTGGTGTCGGCGATCACGGTGACGCTGTGTTCGCTGTGGCCGACCTTGATCAACACCGCGGTCGGCGTCGCCTCGATCGACAAGGACCTCATCAATGTCGGCCGCGTGCTGCGGCTGCCCTGGTACACCAAGGTCGTGAAGATCGTGCTGCCGTCGTCGCTGCCGCTGATCTTCACCGGGCTCCGGCTGTCGCTCGGCGTCGGCTGGATGGTGCTGATCGCCGCGGAAATGCTGGCGCAGAATCCGGGCCTCGGCAAATTCGTCTGGGACGAATTCCAGAACGGCTCCTCGGCCTCGCTGTCGCGCATCATGGTGGCGGTGTTCACCATCGGCATCATCGGCTTCCTGCTCGACCGCGTGATGCTGGCGTTCCAGGTGGCGTTCACCCATTCGGCGACCCGCTAGGAGCGCGTGCAGGCAATGCCCATTCTCGAACTCAAGCAGGTCTCGAAGTCCTACGGCGAGGGCGACAAACGGGCGTGCGTTCTCAAGAACGTGTCGCTGTCGGTCGAGGACGGCGAGTTCGTCGCCATCGTCGGCTTTTCCGGTTCGGGCAAGACGACGCTGATCAGCCTGATGGCCGGTTTGACCGCGCCGGATGCCGGCGAGGTGCTGTTCAAGGGCCAGCCGGTCAAGGAGCCGGGACCGGAACGCGGTGTCGTGTTCCAGAGCTACTCGCTGATGCCGTGGCTGTCGGTGCGCGGCAACATCGCCCTCGCGGTCGACAGCGTGTTCGCGGGCAGACCGGCGACCGAGCGCAGCGAACGCACGGCGCGCTATGTCGGCATGGTCGGGCTGTCGCATGCGATGGAGCGCAAGCCGGCGGAACTGTCCGGCGGCATGCGCCAGCGCGTCGCGGTGGCCCGCGCGCTCGCCATGGATCCGGAAGTGCTGCTGCTCGACGAGCCGTTGTCGGCGCTCGACGCGTTGACACGCGCCAAGCTGCAGACCGAGATCGAGGACATCTGGTCGCAGGAAAAGAAGACCGTCGTCCTCATCACCAACGACGTCGACGAGGCGATCCTGCTCGCCGACCGCATCATCCCGCTCAATCCCGGTCCCGACGCCAGCTTCGGCCCGGAATTCCGCGTGCCGTTCGAACGGCCGCGCGACCGCTCGGCGATGAATTCGAGCCCGGCCTACAAGAAGCTGCGCGCCGCGATCACCGAATATCTCATGGATGCCGGCATCAAGCGTGCCGCCGACAGCGAGGAGGCGCGCGAACTGCCAAACATCGTGCCGGTGCGCTTCGATTCCGGCCCGCCGCCGGCCTACAAGCAGGCCGCCGAGACGCCATTCGACCAGCGCTATGTCGAGTTCTACGAAGTTCGCAAGGCCTTCCCGACGCCGAAGGGGCCGCTGACGGTGGTCGACGGTTTCGATCTTCTGATGAAGAAAGGCGAATTCGTCTCGCTGATCGGCCACTCCGGCTGCGGCAAATCGACGGTGCTGTCGATGGTCGCCGGGCTGCAGGACGTCACCTCGGGCGGCATCGTGCTCGACAATAAGGAAGTGGCGAGCGCGGGACCCGACCGCGCGGTGGTGTTCCAGGCGCCGTCGCTGCTGCCCTGGATGACCGCACGCCAGAACGTCGCCCTCGGCGTCGACCGCGTCTATCCGCACGCTTCCAAAGCCGAGCGCGACGACATCGTGACCTATTACTTGTCGCGCGTCGGTCTTGCCGACGCCATGGACAAGCGCGCCACCGAATTGTCGAACGGCATGAAGCAGCGCGTCGGCATCGCGCGCGCCTTCGCGCTGTCGCCGAAGCTGCTGCTGCTCGACGAGCCTTTCGGCATGCTCGATTCGCTGACGCGCTGGGAATTGCAGGAAGTGCTGATGGAGGTGTGGTCGCGCACCAAGGTGACTGCGATCTGCGTCACCCACGACGTCGATGAGGCCATCCTGCTCGCCGACCGCGTCGTGATGATGACCAATGGTCCCAATGCCCGCATCGGCAAGGTCATGAGCGTCGACATCGAACGGCCGCGCACGCGCCGCGCCTTGCTCGAGCACCCGCGCTACTACGAATACCGCGACGAACTGCTGACCTTCCTCGAGGACTTCGAACACGGCGCCGGCGGCAAGGCCGCCGCGAAGTCCGAGGCGGCATAACCAGTGACGACGGCCGGGACACCATGAGCGAACCTCTCGTCATTATCGGCAACGGCATGGCTACGGCGCGGCTCGTCGAGGAGCTGAACACGCGCGCGCTCGGCCGCTATGCCATCGCCGTGATCGGCGAGGAGCCGCGGCTCGCTTATAACCGCGTGCTCTTGTCTTCGGTGCTGGCGCGCGAGGTGTCGTACGGCGATATCGAGCTCAAGACCGCTGAATGGTGGCGCGCCCATGGCGTGACGTTGCTCTACGGTCACCGCGCGGTGTCGATCGACGCCGATATCCGCCGCATCCGGCTGGCCAATGGCGCGACCTTGCCGTTCGCCAAGCTGGTGCTGGCGACCGGCTCGCGCGCCATCCGGCCCAATGTGCCGGGCATGGATCTGCCCGGCGTCATCACCTTTCGCGATCTCGCTGACGTCGCCGCGATGGAGCAGGCGGCGAAGACGCACAAGCGCGCCGCGGTGATCGGTGGCGGCCTGCTCGGGCTCGAGGCGGCTTACGGTCTCGCCAAGGCCGGCATGGAGGTTTCGGTCATCCACCTGATGGATCGCTTGATGGAGCGACAGCTCGATCCGCGCGCGTCAGCGATGCTGAAGGAGGCCGTCGAGGCCAAGGGCATCAGCGTGCATCTCAACGCCGAAACCGCAGCCATCAAGGGCGACCGCCGCGCCAGCGCGGTGGCGTTGAAAGACGGCCGCGACATCGACGCCGACCTGGTCGTGGTGGCCGCCGGCATCCGCGCCAACAGTGATCTCGCGGCGACGGCCGGTCTCGATATCAATCGCGGCATCGTCGTCGACGACCATATGCAAGCGAGCAAAGCCGGCATTTATGCGATCGGCGAATGCGCCGAGCACCGCGGCGTCTGCTACGGCCTGGTCGAGCCGGCTTACGAGCAGGCGCGCGTGCTCGCCGCGCATCTCGCCGGCGACAAGGTCGCGTACCCGGGCAGTGTGCTCGCCACCAATCTCAAAGTATCCGGCGTCAACGTCTTCTCGGCCGGCGATTTCCTCGGCGCGCCGGGCACCGAACAGATCGTGCTCAGCGATGGCGGCCTCGGCACCTACAAGAAGCTCGTGCTCAAGGACGGCCGTCTGGTCGGCGCCGTGCTGTTCGGCGATACCATGGACGGCCTCTGGTACTCCGAGCTGATCCGTTCCGGCACCGCGATCGGCGCGATGCGCGACGATCTCATCTTCGGCCGCGCGCTCGCCGAGCGTTCATTGCCCAAGGGTGAAGCGCCGAAACCGCTTCCCCAGATTCTGGCGGCCTGACCATGTCGAGCGATTTCACCCCCGACCAGAAGCGCTATCTCGAAGGCTTCGCCTCCGGCCTGACCGCGGCGCGCGCGGCGCGCGGCACCTTGCCGAAAGGCGGCGGCGGCAGCGAGCCCAGCGGTCCCGATGCCATCCACGTCAAGGCGCAGGACGCGACGGTCGCGCGCGGTGGCAAGCTGAACGACCAGGAGAAGATCAAACGCGACGAGCATCCGTTTGATGCCTATGAGCGGCTGAAGGCGCAGGCGAAGAACAACGAGCCGCCGAAGCCGCCGGACAATTTCCGCTGGCGCTATTACGGCCTGTTCTACGTGGCGCCGGCGCAGTCGTCTTATATGTGCCGCTTGCGCATCCCGAACGGCATCATGAAGCACTGGCAGCTTTCGGGTTTGGCCGATCTGACCGATCGCTGCGCCGGCGGTTACAGCCATGTCACCACCCGCGCCAATCTGCAGATCCGCGAGATCGAGCCGAAGAATGCGGTCGAGGTGGTCGAGGGCATCATGGAACTCGGCCTCGGCTCGCGCGGCTCCGGCGCCGACAACATCCGCAACGTCACCGGCACGCCGACCGCCGGCATCGATCCGCAGGAGCTACTCGATACGCGGCCCTATGCGCGCGAGTGGCACTTCCACATCCTGAACGAGCGGGCGCTGTACGGCCTGCCGCGCAAGTTCAATGTCGGCTTCGACGGCGCGGGACGCATCCCCGTGCTCGAGGACACCAACGACATCGGCTTCCAGGCGGTCGAGGTGAAGGATGGCTTCGGCGTCGAGCCGGGCATCTATTTCCGCCTGGCGCTCGGCGGCATCACCGGCCACCGCGATTTCGCCCGCGACACGGGTGTCATTCTCAAGCCGGAGGAGGCGACGCCGGTCGCCGACGCCATCGTCCGCGTGTTCATCGAGCACGGCGACCGCACCGACCGCACCAAGGCGCGCCTGAAATACGTGCTCGACGCCTTCGGTTTCGAGAAATTCCTCGGTCTGGTCGAGGAAAAACTGGGCCGCAAGCTCACTTATGTAGCGGCCGAGGGGGTCGCGCCGCGTCCGGTTCATGACCGAAGGGCACATGTCGGGGTGCATCCGCAGAAACAACCGGGCCTGAACTGGATCGGCGTGGTGTTTCCCACCGGCCGCATCTCGACGGCGCAGATGCGCGGCCTCGCCAAGGTGGCGCAGGATTTCGGTGACGGCGATATCCGCCTCACGGTGTGGCAGAACCTGCTGATCTCCGGTGTCGCCGACACGCGCGTGAGTGATGCGGTCGCGGCCATCGAGGCGCTCGGCCTCAAGACCGAAGCGACGCCGATCCGCGCCGGACTGATCGCCTGCACCGGCGCGACCGGCTGCCGCTTTGCCGCCGCGCGCACCAAGGAGCACGCCGAAGAAATCGCGCAATATTGCGAGCCGCGCGTCCGGCTCGATAGTCCGGTCAACATCCATCTCACCGGCTGCCATCATTCCTGCGCCCAGCATTACATCGGCGATATCGGCCTCATCGCCTGCAAGGTCGATGTCGGCGAGGATGCCGATCCGGTCGAGGGCTATCACATCCTGGTCGGCGGCGGTTTCGGGCCCGATGCGGCGCTGGCACGCGAAATCTATCGCGACGTCAAGGCCGAGGACGCGCCGCGCGCCATCGAGCGCATGCTCAAGGGCTATCTGGCGCATCGCGACGGCAAGGAGACCTTCCTCGCCTTCTCGCGGCGCCATGACCTCGAGGCGCTGAAGGGCCTGTTCAAGGCGGAGGCCGGCGAATGACCCAGAACGTCCCATCGCCCTTGCCGTCTCTCGTTCCGGAAACAGCGCCCTTCACCGAGGAACAGCGTTTCTGGCTCAACGGCTTCTTCGCTGGGCTCATCTCGCTCGATGCCCGCGGCGTCACGCCTTTGTCGGCCGATCAGGCCGAGGGTTTGCTCGGCGGCGGCGCACCGGCGAGTGCCGAAGACGATGACGGCGGCGCGCCGTGGCACGACCAGACCATCCCGCTCGCCGAGCGCATGAAGCTCGCCGACGGCAAGCCGCTGCGTTGGAAGATGATGGCGGCGATGGCGCAGCAGGACTGCGGCCAGTGCGGCTATGATTGCAAGAACTACTCAGGCGCCATCGTGTCCGGCGCCGAGACGCGGCTGAACCTGTGCGTGCCGGGCGGCAAGGAAACCGCGCGCATGGTCAAGGCACTCTACGAAGAGCTTGGCAGCGCGCCGAAGACGGCGGCACCCGCCGCGCCGGCCGAGGCGAAGGCGGCCGAGGCAAAGCCCGGCACCTCGCGCGACAATCCGTCGACCGCCAAAGTGCTGTCGCGCACGCTGCTCAACAAGCCCGGCTCGGAAAAGGAAACCTGGCACGTCGAGATCGATCTCACCGGCTCGGGCATCGAGTACCAGGTCGGAGACGCTTTCGGACTCTACCCGCACAACGACCCGACGTTGGTCGAGCAGGTGATGAAAGCGCTCGGTGCGCCGCCGGATTACGACATCAACGGCCGCACCTTGCGCCAGGTGCTGACCGACAGCGTGTCGCTGTCGCCGGCGCCGGACATGCTGTTCCAGCTCTTTTCCTACATCACCGGCGGCGACCGCCGGAAGAAGGCGCGCGCGCTGGCGACCGGCGAGGACCCGGACAAGGACGCCGCGACCCTGGACGTGCTGGCGGCGCTGGAAAAATTCACCGGCACCGCGCCCGATCCGGAAGCCTTCATCGAGGCGCTCGATCCGATGCAGCCGCGGCTTTATTCGATCTCATCGTCGCCGAAGACCGATCCGAACCGCGTCACGCTGACGGTCGACACCGTGCGTTACACCATCAAGAACCGGCAACGCCTCGGCGTCTGCTCGACGCTGCTGGCCGAGCGCATCGATCCCGGCGCGGTGCTGAAGGCCTATGTGCAGAAGGCGCATGCCTTCGCGCTGCCGGCCGATCCCAATGTGCCGGTCATCATGATCGGCCCGGGCACGGGCGTCGCGCCGTTCCGCGCTTTCCTGCACGACCGCCAGGCCGACAAGGCGCCGGGCCGCAACTGGCTGTTCTTCGGCCATCAGCGCTCGGCCTGCGACTTCTTCTACGAGGAGGAGCTCAAGGCGATGCGGTCCTCCGGGTTTCTCACGCGACTGTCTCTCGCCTGGTCGCGCGACGGCGACGAGAAGATCTACGTGCAGGACCGCATGCGCGAAACCGGCCGCGACATCTGGACATGGCTGAGAGAAGGCGCGCATGTCTATGTCTGCGGCGACGCCAAGCGCATGGCCAAGGATGTCGAACTGGCGCTGGTCGATATCGTCGCCCAGCACGGCGGCAAGCCGGGCGAGGAGGCGGTGCTGTTCGTCTCTGACCTAAAGAAAAAGGGCCGCTACCAGCAGGACGTCTATTGATGAACGCGCCGGCGCAGCACCCGCCCGCGGTGCGCACCACCTGCCCTTATTGCGGCGTCGGTTGCGGCGTGCTGGCCAAGCCCGATGGCCGCGGCGGCGCGATCATCGCCGGCGATCCGGAGCATCCGGCCAATTTCGGCCGGCTGTGCTCGAAGGGCTCGGCGCTCGGCGACACGCTCGGCCTCGAGACGCGGCTCATGCATCCGATGGTGCGCGATGGCGATGCGCTCAGGCGCGCGAACTGGGACGAGGCGCTCGATCGCGTCGCGAATGGACTTTCGCGCATCGTGACAGAACACGGACCGGACTCGGTTGCTTTCTATCTCTCCGGGCAGTTGCTGACCGAGGACTATTACGTCGCCAACAAGCTGATGAAGGGCTTCATCGGCTCGGCGAATGTCGATACCAATTCGCGGCTGTGCATGGCGTCGTCGGTCGCCGGCCATCGCCGCGCTTTCGGCACCGACACGGTGCCGGGCACCTATGCCGATCTCGACGAAGCCGACCTCATCGTGCTGGTCGGCTCCAACGCCGCCTGGTGTCATCCGGTGCTGTACCAGCGCATGATCGCCAACCAGCGCGAGCGCGGAGCCAAGATCGTCGTCATCGATCCGCGCCGCACTGCGACCGCGGAAGACGCCGATCTGTTCCTGTCGGTCGAGCCGGGCATGGACACGGCCTTGTTCTGCGGGCTGCTGGTGCATCTTGCTGAAACGCAAGTCTTCGACTTCGCCTATATCGACGCCCACACGACCGGCTTTGCCGAGGCGCTGATACGCGCGCGCGAGATCGCGCCGGATATCAAGACGACGGCGCAGCGCACCGGGCTCGCCATTGCCGACGTCGCGCGCTTCTTCGATATGTTCACTTCGACGACCAAGGTCGTTACTTGCTTCTCGCAAGGCGTCAACCAGTCGGCGCAGGGCACCGACAAGGTGACATCAATCATCAACTGTCATTTGGCCACCGGTCGCATTGGCCGTCCCGGCATGGGGCCGTTCTCGTTGACCGGCCAGCCCAATGCGATGGGTGGACGTGAAGTTGGCGGTTTGGCGAACCAGTTAGCGGCGCATATGAACTTTGCGCCAGCCGACATCGACCGCGTCGGCCGGTTCTGGAACGCGAGGGCCATGGCGCGCCGAGAAGGCCTCAAGGCCGTTCAGATGTTCGACGCCATCGAGCGTGGCGAGATCAAGGCGCTGTGGGTGATGGCGACCAATCCGGCGGTGTCGCTGCCGCGCGCCGGTTTCGTGCGGGACGCGCTCGCGAAGCTCGATCTGCTGGTGATTTCCGAGAACGTCGCTGGCAACGATACCGTGCGTGCCCGCGCCGATGTGTTGCTGCCCGCCGCGGCCTGGGGCGAGAAGGACGGCACCGTGACCAATTCGGAGCGGCGTATTTCGCGGCAGCGGCCGTTCCTGCCATTGCCCGGCAAGGCGAAGCCCGACTGGTGGATCGTCTCACAGGTGGCTCGCCGCATGGGCTTCGCCGACGCCTTCGACTATGGAAGCGCCGCCGACGTGTTCCGCGAGCATGCGGCGCTATCGGCGTTCGAGAATGACGGCACCCGCGATTTCGATCTCGGCGGGCTGGCGACGCTCGACGACGACGCGTTCAACGCCATGCCGCCGGTGCAATGGCCGGCCCGCGCCGGCTCGGCGAAGGGCGACACGCGTTTCTTCGCCGACGGCCACTTTTATACACCGGATGGCAAGGCGCGCCTGGTCGCGCCGGAGATGCCACGGCCGCAGGCGACGCTGTCGGCCGAATTTCCCTTCCGACTCAACACCGGCCGTATCCGCGACCAGTGGCACACCATGACGCGCACCGGCTTGAGTCCGCGGCTCGGCGGACATCTGCCCGAGCCGTTCGTCGAAGTGCATCCCGACGACGCGGCGCAAATGGGGCTCATCGATGGCGAATTCGCCCGTGTGGCCTCGCCTTATGGCGCTTGCGTGCTCAAGGTCATCGTCAGCGAAGGCCAGCGCCGCGGCTCGCTGTTTGCCCCGATCCACTGGAGCGACGCGACGGCGTCCTCGGCGCGGGTCGGCGAACTGGTGACGCCGGCGAGCGATCCTTATTCCGGTCAACCGGAGGCGAAGGCCACGCCGGCGTCGATCGCGCAGGTCGCGTTCAGGTATCGCGGTTTCGCCTTGTCGCGTCAGCGGTTGGCGATGCCAGCGGAGACCTGGTGGGCGCGCGCCGCGGTCGCCGGCGGCGAGGGGGTGCTGCTGGCGAGCGACGTCGGCCCGGAGGAATGGCGCGCCTGGGCGCAATCGGTATTCGGCGATTGCGAACTTGCCGAATATGTCGATGCGCCGGGCGCCGGCTATCGTGTCGCTGCGTTTATGGAAGGCCGTTTGACCGGCTGTCTGTTCATCGGCCCGGCCGCGCACGCTCCGCACTGGGACGCGGTGAAGGCGCTGTTCGAAACCGAACGCCTGGGTGAGGGTCAGCGCCGCGGCGTGCTATCGGGCAAATCGACCAGCGGTCTCGCCGAGCCGGGGCCGGTGGTCTGTGCCTGCTTCGGCGTCGGTCTCAATGTCATTCGTACGGCGATCGCCGATGGCACCGCGACCTCGGTCGATGCGATCGGCAAGGCGTTGCGCGCAGGCACCAATTGCGGTTCGTGTCTGCCTGAACTGAAGAAAATCGTTGGCGAGTATCGCGCGCAGCCGGCCTGACCCGCACGATCGATTACGCCGTCGCGCATCGCCGCGACCCGCACATCTTCTTCGATCTCTTCCTCGCCGCAGTGGCCCCCGCGCCACGTCGATACGTCGGTCGGCGCAATAGGCGTTGACCGCGGCGGCATCACCGGCTCTAATGGTGTTGCAAATAAGTTTCGCATTCCGAAAAAACGGAAGCGGTTTCACAGGGCGGGTTATGCCGGGAGAAAAACGCAACAAGACTGCGGGCGAGGGCAGAGCGGCGGCGAGCCGCTCCGACGCCGACGAGGATTCCCGCAACCTGGTCAATTCGCTGGCCAAGGGGTTGCGCGTTCTCGAGTCTTTCACCGCCGAACGTCCCGAACTCACGCTGAGTGAAGTCGCGGGTCTGGCAAAGATCGATCCCGGCACCGCGTTTCGCATGCTGAATACGTTGGTGATGGCCGGCTATATCGCCCGCGTTCCGGACACCAAGCGCTTCCGCCTGACGTTGAAGGTCACCGATCTCGGCCTGCACGCCATTGCCCGCGCCGACTTGCGCGAACTGGCGCGACCGATCCTGCGCTCGCTGGTCGGCGAGGTTAACGAAGCAGCCTCGCTTGGCGTGCTCGATGGCGCCGACATTCTCTATATCGAGCGCGTCCGCGCCGGTTTGACCCGTATCGGCGTCGATATCCGCATCGGCACCACGATCCCGGCTTTCTGGAGCACGATCGGCGAGGCGATGCTCGCCTTCCTGCCGTCGGCCGAACTCGATCGCGTGCTATCGCTGGCGCCGCGCTCCGGCAGCTTCCCGCATAAGCCGATGGAACGCGAAGAGATCGAGGCCAGCCTGCGGAACGTGCGCGAATGCGGCTACGCGTTGCGCGATTCTTATTTCGGCAGCGGATTGCGCGTTCTGGCAATGCCCGTGCTCGACGTCGACAATTACCCGATGGCCGCAATCAGCGTCGCCGTCCCACAGATGCAGATGACGCCCAAGGAGTTTCGCGAGCATGCGCTCGGTGCAGTGCGACGCGCCGCGTCCGATATCGCTCGTGCGATTCAGGCGAGCGGTGCGGTCTCTGCGATTGCGTGACGCCCGCGGCGCCGCGCAGAAATTAGAAAGCCGAAGATAAACAGGCAGCAGGAGGAGACGAGAATGAGAAGAATGATTGGAGCGGTCGCTTTCGCCACCGCGCTGAGCGTTGCGGGCGCAGCGATTGCAGCGGATACAATCCGCATCGGCGCCATGCCGGTCGGTTCGGGCTGGTACGTTGCTGCCGCAGCGCTCGAGCAGGCGCTCAAGCCGGTGATGGGCGGGGCATCGGTCGAAGTCATCGCTCGTGGCGGCGGTGTCGCCAACCCCATGGTGGTCGAGCAGGGCAAGGCTGAAATCGCCTTGTCGAACGTCGCCACCTCGGTTTGGGCGATGAACGGTGAAGAGCTCTATAACGGCAAGAAGGCGACCCGCATCCGCGCGCTCGTTGGCGGACTGAACCCCGTTTACATGGCCGCCATGGTGAAGAACGACTTCATCAAGAAGACCGGCCTCGACACGATGGACAAGATTTTCACCTCGGGAAAACCGTTGCGTATCGTCATGAAGCCGCAAGGTTCGAACGTGCCGCCGACGGTTGACATGATCCTCGCCGCCTACGGCCTCGACCGCGCCAAGATCAAGGCGCAGGGCGGTGAAATCATCCAGGTCAATCCGGCGCAGATCCCGGACATGATGCGCGAAGGCCGCGCCGACATTCTGCTCGACACCGTGCTCAAGGGCCATCCGATGATCACGGAAGTCTCGCTGACTGCCGACGTCACCTTCATGGATCTGTCGGAAAAGGCGCGCAAGAAGCTCTCCGAAAACGGCCTGAAGGCGGCTCAGTTCCCGGAATGGTTCAAGGGCCAGAAAGGTCCGACTTGGGGCGCGGATTTCGGCACCGAGCTGATCGCGCGCGACGATCTACCTGACGACGTCGCCTACAAGATCGTCAAGACCTTCCTCGAAAAGCGCGCCGATCTGGTGAAGGCCTACCCGGCATTCAATGCTTTCGACCCGAAGGCCGCGGCCAAGCCCGAGAACACGGGCATTCCGCTGCATCCGGGCGCGGCCAAATACTACAAAGAACAGGGCATGATGTAGCGCCTGTCGAATATCGGCGCGGGCCGGTGAACCTCGACGGTTCGCGGCCCGCAGCCAACTGAATCAAGCGGCGCCCGACGCCGCCCATAAACCACATCAACGTCTCGTAGTGGCCCGCGCGCGCGGTGCAGCCCGGAAACATCCCATGGACAATTCGCACGACGAAATGAACGTCTCGCGCCCTCTGCAGGCCGGCTGGCGCGCGCTGACGGACATTCGCCTTTGGTTCGGGCTCGTTCTTGTCGGCTTTCAATATTACATTCTCATTCACCCGCAGCCGCCGTTGGTGCAACGGCCGATCCATCTCTTGCTGGCGCTGTTGCTGGTGTTTCTATGGCGTCCGCTCGAGGCACCGCGCCTCCCGCGGTGGCTATGCCGGGCTGCGGATATCGTGACGGTCGGCGGCACCATTGCCTTCGCCATTTACTACTGGATGTCGCTGACGCGCATCGAAGCCCGTATCGAGAACGTCGACCCGGTCTTCATGCAGGACGTCGTCTTCGGCATCCTCTTCGTGTTGCTGCTGATCGAAGGCGTGCGCCGAACGACCGGAATGATCCTGGTCTGGGTGATCCTCGGTTTCCTCGCTTACGGCGCCTTCGGCTATTTTCTGCCGTTTGGCGGCTTTCGCGGCTTCGGGCTTGAGGAATATGTCGAGATCTTACTGCTGACCACCAGTGGCATCCTCGGCGTCACCACCGAGACCTCCGTTACCTTCGTGTTCTATTTCATTGCCTTCGGTGTCGTGTACGCGTCGATCGGCGGTGGAAAGCTGTTCATCGATCTGGCCATTCGTCTGGTTGGACGCGCCACGGGCGGCAGCCAGAAGGTCGCCGTGGTGGGCTCCAGCCTGATGGGTACGATTACCGGGAGCGCCGTGGCCAATGTCGCCGCCGTGGGCGTCTTCACCATTCCGCTGATGCGCAAGTCGGGCGTCAACGGCGATCGCGCCGCCGCGACCGAAGCCATTGCCTCGACCGGCGGACAACTGATGCCGCCGGTCATGGGCGTCGCCGCCTTCGTCATGGCCGAGCTGCTCGGCATTCCCTACGCGCAAATCGCGTTGGCCGGGGTGATTCCGGCGATCGCCTATTACGTCGCGCTTTACATGCTGGTCGATCTCAACGCGCGCAAGACCGGCACCGGCACGCTGCCGATCGAGACCGTCGAAAATGTCGATCCGGTGCTGCCGCGGCTGCATCTGCTGTTACCGCCGGTGCTGCTGATCGGCTGCATGATCTTTGAATATTCGGCGCAGACCGCGGCGATGTACGCCACCATCGCCTGCTTCCCGGTCGCTTTCATTCGCCGGGCTGACTGGATCAAGCCGCGACAGGTGCTCGACATGATCCGCGACACCGGCCGTCAGGCGGCCGAGATTGCGGTGCCGATCGGCGCCATCGGCATCATCATCGCCATCGCCATCCAGTCGAATCTGGCGCTGCATTTCTCGGCCGGGCTGATTTCGGCGGGCGGTCAGACGCTGGCCGGTTCGCTGCTGCTGATCATCGCCGGCTGCATCATCATGGGCATGGGCTTGCCGACCGTCGCCGCCTACATCATCGGCGCCGTGCTCTATGCACCGGCGTTGCAGAAGCTCGGCGTGCCGCAGCTCACCGCGCATTTCTTCGTGATGTATTACTGCGTGCTGTCGATGGTAACGCCGCCGGTGGCGCTCGCGGCCTATGCAGCGGCCGGCATCGCTCGCACCAGCCCGTGGAACACCGGCTGGATCGCGTTCCAGATGAGCTTTGTCGCTTTCCTGATCCCGTTCGCCTTCGTTGCCGATCCGGCGCTGCTGGCACAGGGCCCGATCTTCAACATCATCGTCGCCTCGCTCGGTCTGTTCATCCCGACCGGTCTGTGGGCAGTGGGCCTGACCGGCTACTTCCGCCGCGATATCGGCTGGCCGGACCGCATCCTGCTCATGGCCTGCGGCGTCGTCGCCATCATCGCGCCGACCGGCGCGATGCTGTGGTGGCTCGGAAACGGGCTCGGCGTGGCGTTCCTGGCACTCAACTGGCGCTTTCCGGCGGTGAGCCTGTCGACGGTCATTCCCGGCATGCGCTCGCCGCAGGCGGCGCAGCCGAAGTCGGTCGAGGGCTGAGGCGTTGAAAGGCAGCCGCGACAGAACAGGATCGCGCGTCCACGTGGACGCGCGCTCGAAGCGGAAGGTGCGTCAGGTGACCGATCACCCAAGCGTTCATCATCATCCGTTCTTCTTCGTGCCGGCCTATGACCGCGCCGGCGCGAAGCTGTTCTTCGTCTCGCATCGCACTGGCAAGCCGCAGATCTATTACGAGGACCGCGCCGCCGGCGAGATCGTGCAGGTCACCGACCGCGACGATTTGGCCGAATGGTCGATCTATCCCGCACCGGACGGGGATTACGTTTATTACGTCGCCGCCACGGGCGCCTGGCGCGGCGATCTGCGTGACTTCAGCGAAACGCAGCTCGCCGATTTCGGCGCTGTCGAGATGCGTGAAAAAGGCATGGTCGGCGCCGCGATGGGCACAACCGCGCTGTCGGCCGATGGACGCTGGTGGGCGATCCCGGTGAAGACCGGCAAGGTGTCGCGCTTCGTGCTGATCGACACCGGAGCCGGCACCAGCCGCGTCATCCTCGAGCGCGACACCATCGGCCATCCGCAGTTCTGCCCGGACGACGATAACCTCATCCTCTACGCCGGCCCGCTGACCGACCGTGTCTGGACCGTCACCCGCGACGGCGTCAACAAGCGCGTCTACGAGCGCGAAGACAAGATGCAGTGGGTGACCCACGAGGTTTGGTTGCCGGGCCGCAAGGCGATCGCCTTCATCGACTGGCCGCGCGGCATGCGCTTGATCGACATGGCCACGGGCAAGGCTGAGTGGCTCAATCGTTTTCCAGCCTGGCACGCGGCGCCGGACGCCAGCGGCGCGCGCTTTGTCTGCGACACCAATTTTCCCGACAAGGGCCTGCACATTCTGCCGCTCGGCGGCGAAGCGGAGTTCCTCTGCGCCAGCGAGGCCACATCGGAGGGCGCACACTGGGCGTATCCCTTCCCCTACAACGACGGCCCGGTTGCGGTCGAAGCGCGCCAGCACACCCACCCGCATCCGCGCTTTTCGCCGGACGGCAAGCGTGTGGTTTTCACCTCGGACAGGACCGGCTTTGCGCAGGTCTATGAAGTCGAAATCGACCAATTCACGGAGTAGCTCACAGTGGATGCGAAGTTAAATCAGAACCGATTGCGGCTGTCGGCCGACGTCGGCGGCACTTTCACCGACGTGGCGGCCTTCGATGAGCCGACTGGCAGGCTGATGCTCGGCAAGACGCTGACCACGCATCAGCGCCTCGTCACCGGCATCGAGACCGGTGTCGAAAAGGCCGGCGCGTCGTTCCCGCAGGCGCAATTGTTCCTGCACGGCACCACGGTGGCGATCAACACCATCCTCGAGCGCACCGGCGCGCCTTGTGCGCTACTGACGACCCAAGGCTTCCGGGACATTTACGAAATCGGCCGCGTCAACCGGCCCGAGGCCTACAATCTGTTCTTCCAGAAGCACAAACCGCTGATCGATCGCGACATGCGCTTCGACATCCGCGAGCGCTGCGATGCGCAGGGCCGCGTGCTCATTCCGCTCGATGAGCAACAGGTGCTCGACACCGTCGCCGAGGCGGTGAAGCAGGGCATCAAAGCGGTTGCCATTCTGTTCCTGCATTCCTACCGCAATCCGGCGCATGAGAAGCGCGCCAAAGAGATCGTCGAGCAGGCGTTCCCCGATCTGTTCGTTACGGCTTCGCACGAACTGTCGCAGGAATACCGCGAGTACGAGCGTACTTCGACGACCGCGGCCAACGCCTATGTCGGCCCGCGCGTGCGCCGCTATCTGGGCGAGATGGACGAACACCTCGCCGACACCGGCTTCACCGGCACGTTTTTGGTGGTGCAATCGACCGGCGGGCTTTTCGATATCGAAGAGGCGCAGCAGTCCTGCATCCGCATGCTGGAATCCGGCCCGGCGGCCGGCGTCATTGGCTCCAAGGTGTTGTGCGACCAGATCGGCCTGAAGAACGCCATCGCCTTCGACATGGGCGGCACCACGGCGAAAGCCGGCGTCATCTATCAGGGCGACGTGCTGATGACCGGCGGCCAGATCGTCGGCGGCTATGCCTCCGGCCTGCCGTTGCAGATTCCGATGATCGACATTCAGGAAGTCGGCACCGGCGGCGGCTCCATCGCGCGCATCGAGGCGGGCGCTCTGCGTGTCGGCCCGGAAAGCGCCGGTTCCTCGCCGGGCCCGGTGTGCTACGGCCTCGGCGGCACCGAACCGACCGTGACGGATTGCAATCTCGCGCTCGGGCGCCTGGCGCCGGACCGCTTCCTGGGCGGCGAGATGAAGCTCAATCTCAAAGGTGCCGAAAACGCGATCGAGACGAAAATCGGAAAGGCGCTGGACCTTGGAACGCTGGAGGCGGCCGACGGCATTCTGCGCGTCGCCGTCACCAAGATGGCGCACATGGTGCGCTGGGTCACGACCGAACGTGGACTCGATGCGGCCGACTTCGCCATGGTCGCTTATGGCGGCGCCGGTCCGCTGCACGCGGCGATGATCGCGCGCGAATTGCGTATCGGCAAGCTCATCATCCCGTTTGCGCCCGGGCATTTCTCGGCCTACGGCATGCTGTTCGCCGATCTTCGCCGTGACCTTGTCAACACTTGGTTCAAGCCGTTCGCCGATATCTCGTTCGACGAGATGGAGACGCTGTACCAGGCCCTGGAGAAGGCGGGCACCGAGGATCTGGCGCGCGGCCGCCACATGACCGTCGACACCGTGTCGCTGCGTGGCGCCGACATGCGTTACGTCGGCCAAGAGCATGCCGTCACGGTCGATATTCCGATGGAGCTGTTCGAGAGGCAGGATCGCGACGGCATCAAGAAGCTGTTCGATGCCGTGCACGAGACCCGCTACGGCTATCACAATGCCGACGAGAAGGCCGAGATCGTGTCGTTGCGTTCGGCGACCGTCGGCCTGATGAAGAAGCCCGAGCGAGAGCCGCTCGATCACGGTGGCGTCTCGGCGGAGGCTGCATTCCGCGGCAAACGCAAGGTCTATTATTCTGGCGTCGGCATGGTCGATACGCCGACCTATGACCGCACCAAGCTCGCCGCCGGAAACCGCATCAACGGTCCGGCACTGATCGAGGAGCATGCCTCGACAACCGTCGTATTCCCGCAGGACAAGGTCGAAGTCGATGCCTTCGGCAATCTGCATATCGAAATCGGAAGGGCCTGATCATGGACGCTATCACCAGGAAGGGCCAGACCCGTACGGCCGTGGACCCAGTCGTCACCGAAATCGTGCGCAACGGTCTCATCGCCGCGACGGAGGAGATGAAGACCAACCTGATGCGCACCGCCTACAATATGATCATCTACGAGGCGCTGGATTTCACCGTTGGACTGTTCGACGCCGAGGGCAACACGATCTCGATCGGGCTCGGCCTGCCGATGTTTATTCGCGGCATGAGCGAAACGGTGAAGGCCAAGATCGCGCACTTCAAGGGCGATCTCGATCCAGGCGACATCCTGCTGACCAACGACGCCTACATCACCGGCTCGCACCTCAACCATATGACCTTCACGGTGCCGATCTTCCATGACGGCGAGTTGCTCGGATTCTCCTGCTGCATGGCGCATTGGCCGGATGTCGGCGGCACTTTGTCGGGCTCGACCACGGACATCTACTCCGAGGGTCTGCAGATGCCGATCGTCAAGATTTACCGCAAGGGCGTGGTCAGCGACGAACTGGTGTCGATCATCAAGACCAATGTGCGTCTGGCCGACCGCGCCATGGGCGATTTCCGCGCCCAGGTCGCTGCGGTGAAGACCGGCGAAAAGCGCTTCCTCGAAATGCTGCGCAAATACGGCCGCGATGACGTGCTCGGCGCCATCGACGCCATCATGGGCCAGAGCGAGCGGCTGGCTCGCGAACGCGTCGCGGCGATGCCCGACGGCATCTATGAGGCGGAGTCTTTCATGGATGATGACGGTGTCTCGGTCGGCGTACGCGTGCCGATTCGCGTCAAGGTCGAGATCAAGGGCGACCGCATGTCGGTCGATCTCTCGGAAGTGTCTAAACAGGTCGGCGGTTTCTATAATTCGGGCGCGACGGCGGGCATGTCGTGCTGTCAGGTGGCGTTCAAGTGTCTGACCTCGCCGCTCGACATGCCGATCAACGAGGGCCAGTTCCGTGCGCTCGACATCATCCTGCCGCCGGGCAGCGTCGTCAGCGCGGTGAAGCCGGCAGCGATGCGCATGTGGATGACCTATCCGATGACCGTGGTGGATACGATCTTCAAGGCGGTGGCGCCGGCAATGCCGGACCAGGTCGCCGCCGGCCATCATGCCGATCTCGTCGTCGGGCGTGTCAACGGCCGCAAGGCGTCGGACAATTCGTTCTATATTTATCTCGGCGGCTTGATCGGCGGCGGCTGGGGCGCCAAGCACAATAGCGACGGCATGAATGCGACCATTGCCATGAACGACGGCGATACGCATAACGGCCCGTCCGAGCAGGTCGAGGCCAAGTATCCGCTGCTGGTCGAGCGTTACTGCCTGCGGCCGGATTCCGGCGGTGCCGGCCAATTCCGCGGCGGCCTTGGAACCGAGCAGGTGATGCAGGCCATCAACCAGATCAACTTCTCCTCGCAGATGGATCGTGTCGTCTGCAAGCCGTGGGGCGTGTTCGGCGGCCTGTCCGGCTTCGGTAACTCGGTCGCAATCCATCGCGGCGGCGCCGACAAGGAGACGCATTTCCCCAACGGCAAGGCGATCAACCAGGTGCTCAAGCCCGGTGACGCCTATATCCTCCGCTCCGGCGGCGGCGGCGGTTACGGCACGCCGCTGGAGCGCGACGTCGCTAGCGTCGAACGCGACGTACGCTGCGGCTATGTCACGCGCGATCAGGCGGAGAGGGATTACGGTGTCGCCTTTGCCAAAGATGGCTCGATCGACGTTGAAGCGACCGCGGAACGCCGCGCCGACATGAAGAAGCAAGGCCTGCCGATCGACGAACCGATCGCGCCGACGCCGATATTTCCGGCGCAGATGATACTCGAACAGCCGCAGCGCAACGAGATCCCGGAGAAGCTCACGGAGGAGGAGCGGGTGGTGTTCGCGATGAATTGCCGGTGCTGTTCGTAAGACAGCGGTTCGTCGTGCGCGAGACAGCCAGGTGCGATAAGGGAAGGCCGTCATGCTAGGCGGCCTTCTTTCCCTTCTCTCGGCAGTCACTTTTGCCTACGCCAATGCCAGCGTGCGGCGCGGCGTGCTCACGGGCACGGTTCTGCAAGCCGTGGCGATCAGCCTCGTCATCGGCCTGCCGGTGTTTCTTCTCGCCATGGCGCCGTTCGGCGCCTTCGCCGCGCTATCGTCCTTCGATGGACGCGCCATCGTTCTCCTGATCGTCGCCGGCATCATACATTTCGCGATGGCGCGCTACTGCAATTATCGGGCGACCAAGGCGATCGGCGCCAATCTCGTGGCGCCGGTTCAGCAGTTCAGTCTGGTCATCACGCTGGTGCTCGCCGTGGTCTGGCTTGGCGAGGCCGTGACGATCCTGCGCCTCATCGGCATCGCCTGTGTGGTGGCTGGGCCGGCGCTGACCTTGAAGCCTGCCGCGAAGCCGTCGGCCGCCGCATCGTCGGCTGTCATGCCGTTCGAACCGGCCTTTCGGGAAGGCTACCTGTTCGCACTCTTGTCGGCGCTCGGCTTTGGCATCAGCCCGATCCTCATCGGCATGGCCTTCGACCACAAGGGCCTGGCGGTCGGCCTCGCCGGTGGTTTCATCTCGTATCTGGCGGCGACGGTCTTCATCATGCTGCCGCTTCTGATCCCGGCACAGTGGCGAAGCTTCCGCGCGATCAATGCCGAGTCGGCGCGGTGGTTCGTCATCTCCGGCGTCGCGGTGGCGATCTCGCAGATGACGCGTTACATGGCACTCGCCGTGGCGCCGGTTTCGGTGGTGTCGCCGATCCAGCGCTTGTCGATGGTTGTTCGCATTTATTTCGGCGCGATTCTTAATCCGCACCACGAGGTTTTCGGCGGCCGCATCATCGCCGGTACGGTGATCTCGCTGTTCGGCGCACTGGCGCTGTCGGTCAGCGTCGATGGCCTGGTCCAGGTCCTGCCGCTGCCGGTCGCTATGGGCGAAATCCTGTCCTGGAACTGGCGTTTTCCCTGGCCCTGACGGCACGCTAGGAGTCCCAGCCCCCTTACGCTAAACAGGTCGGACCATGGAAGGTTCGACGCCGAAATCCCGGGATGCCCTGCGGGCCGCGACAACGCGCGATCCCGAGCGCACGCGTGCCGCGATCCTGAGCGCCGCCACGGCCGAGATCACGGCCAAGGGGCTGACCGGCGCCCGCGTCGATGCCATCGCCAAGCGCGCCGGCGTCAACAAGCGCATGCTGTATCACTATTTCGGCGACAAGCAGGGCCTCTATCTGGCCGTGCTCGAGGATACCTATTCGGCGATCCGTCACGCCGAGCAGGATTTGCACCTGACCGAGCTCGATCCGGTCGCCGGTATGCGCAAGCTGGTGCTGTTCACCTGGCAATATTTCATCGACCACCCCGAGTTTCTGAGCCTGCTCGCCACCGAGAACATGAACCGGGCGGCCTACCTCAAGAAGTCGCAGAGCATTCGTCCGCTGCACCGGCCGTTGACCGGCATGATCGAGGTGTTGCTGAAGCGCGGTGAGGCGGAGGGCCTGTTCCGCCATGGCGTCGATCCGGTCGAGCTCTACATCACTATCGCCAGCCTCGGCTTCTTCTATATGCAGAACCGGCACACGCTATCGGTGATCTTTGGCGAGAACCTCAGTGCCTTCGAGCGGCTTGCCGCGCGCGGCGAGCACATTTGCGAGGTCGTCCTCGCCTACCTGCAACCCCCTGAAAAGAAATAAGGTCTTGGGCCCCTTGACGACCGGGCCGGTCTTGCTCAATAGTAACTATCTGGTTACTTAGCGGTGCTTCAAGGCGCCCAAGACAAGACATCGGAGGAAGACGCGTGGCTATCCGCAGGCTCGGCATCGTTATGTACGGCGTCACCGGACGCATGGGGCTCAACCAGCATCTGGTGCGGTCGATCGTGGCCATTCGCCAGCAGGGTGGCGTCGCGCTGCCGAATGGCGATCGCGTCATGCCCGATCCGATCCTGGTCGGCCGCAACGCCGACAAGATCGCGGCACTCGCCAAGCAATATGGTATCGAGCGCTACACCACCGATCTCACCGCCGCGCTGAAGGACCCGAAGGACGAGGTGTTCTTCGACGCCGCCACCACCCAGATGCGGGCCGATTTGCTGACGCAGGCGATCGAAGCTGGCAAGCACGTCTATTGCGAGAAGCCGGTTGCCGACACCATCGACAAGGCGATGGCTGTCGCCAAGCTGGCCAAGGCCAAGGGCGTGAAGAACGGCGTGGTGCAGGACAAGCTGTTTCTGCCCGGCCTGCGCAAGGTGAAGATGTTGCGCGACAGTGGCTTCTTTGGCCGCATGCTCTCGGTGCGTGGCGAGTTCGGCTACTGGGTGTTCGAAGGCGATTGGGGCCAGCCGGCGCAGCGGCCGAGCTGGAATTACAAGTCGACCGAAGGCGGCGGCATCATTCTCGATATGCTGTGTCACTGGCGTTACGTACTCGACAACCTGTTCGGCAACGTCGAGGCGGTGAGTTGCCTCGGCGCCACGCATATTCCCGAGCGCGTCGATGAAAGCGGCAAGACCTACAAGGCCGATGCCGACGACGCGGCCTATGCCACGTTCCAGCTCGCCGGTGGCGTCATTGCCCACATGAACTCGTCGTGGACGGTGCGCGTGCGCCGCGACGATCTCGTTACCTTCCAGATCGACGGTACGCATGGTTCGGCGGTCGCGGGCCTGACCAAGTGCTGGACCCAGCATCGCGTCAACACGCCGCGGCCGGTGTGGAATCCCGATGTGCCGCAGACCATGAACTTCTACGACCAGTGGGAAGAAGTGCCGGACAATATCGTTTACGAGAACGGCTTCAAGATCCAGTGGGAGGATTTCATCCGCCATGTCTGCGCCGATACGCCGTGGCATCACGGCCTGATCGAGGGCATCAAGGGCGTGCAGCTCGCCGAACTCGGCTTGAAGAGCTGGAAGGAACGGCGCTGGGTCGACGTGCCGGAAGTGAAGATTTAACGCGAAAGCAGGAGCAGTCGCATGGCGACCCTATCGCTGCCGAACGCCGACCGCAGTTTCACGGCCTATAGGACCGGCGAGCCGATCAAGTTTCCATCGAAGGAAGAGACGGCGAAGTTCAACCGCATCGCCTATGCCGCGGCGCATGTCGTCGCCGACCCGCTGGCCGACAACGATCCCTGGCTCGACGTCGCTATCGACTGGGACAAGACCATGGCCTTCCGCCATTACCTGTGGGACCTCGGCCTCGGTGTTGCCGAAGCCATGGATACTGCGCAGCGCGGCGGCGGCCTCGACTGGAACGGCGCCAAGGCCCTCATCAAGCATGCGCTCGAGGCCGCTAAAGGGCGCCCTGGCGCAAGGATCGGCTGCGGCTGCGGCACCGATCACCTCGAGGCCAGCGACCGTGTCACGCTCGACGACATCATCCGCGCCTACGAGGAGCAGATCGAGGTCATCGAAGGCATGGGCGGCAAGCTGATCCTCATGGCGTCGCGCGCGCTCGCCCGCGCCGCCAAGTCGCCCGCCGATTACGAGAAGGTCTATGGCCGCATCCTGCGCCAGGTGAAGGAGCCGGTGATCATCCACTGGCTCGGCGAGATGTTCGATCCGGCACTCGCTGGCTACTGGGGCTCGAACGACCACATGCAGGCCATGGAAACCTGTCTCGCCATCATGACCGATAACGCCGAGAAGATCGACGGCGTAAAAATCTCGCTCCTGTCCAAGGAAAAGGAGATCGTCATGCGCCGCCGGTTGCCGCAGGGCGTGCGCATGTATACCGGCGACGATTTCAACTACGCCGAACTGATCGCCGGCGACGAGCAGGGCCATTCCGATGCGCTGCTCGGCATCTTCGACGCGATCGCGCCGGCGGCGTCGGCGGGGCTTGCCAAGCTCGCCAACAACGACCTGCAGGGTTTTCACGGCATCATGGAGCCGACCGTGCCGCTGTCGCGCCACATCTTCAAGGCACCGACCCGCTTCTACAAGACCGGTGTGGTGTTCCTGGCCTGGCTCAACGGTCTGCAGGATCATTTCTCAATGATCGGCGGCCAGCAGAGCGCGCGTTCGGTGCTGCACTTCGCCGAACTTTTCCGCCTCGCCGACAAGGCGCGTGTGTTGCACGATCCCGACCTCGCCGCCTCGCGCATGGGCAAGTTCCTGGCGGTGCAGGGGATGGCCTGATCTGAGGTCAGAGTAAAAGAAAAAGGCCGGGCACCGACCGGCCTTTTTTACATTACGCTCCGTCGGTCTGCGCGTTGAAGTGCTTGCGGATGACCTTGGTCATCTCGACGAAGCGCTGGTCCGACAGCACGTCGAGCGTACGCGGTTTCGGCAAGTCGATGTCATAGACCGCGGCGATCGAGCCGGGCCGTTCGCTCATCACCAGCACCCGATCGGCGAGGAACACCGCTTCCGGTATCGAGTGCGTGATCAGGAGCACGGTCTTTCGCGTTTCGCGCTGGATGCGCTGCAGTTCGACATTCATGCGCTCGCGGGTCATGGCGTCGAGCGCGCCGAACGGCTCGTCCATCAACACGATCTTCGGATCATGCACCAGCGCGCGGCAGATCGAGGCGCGCTGCTGCATGCCGCCGGAGAGCTGCCAAGGATATTTCTTCTCGAAGCCTTCGAGGCCGACCATCTTGAGAAGCGACATCGCCCGTTCGCGGAATTCCGCCTCGGGCAGCCCCTTGACCTCGACCGGCATCATGACGTTCCGCAGCACATTGCGCCACGGCAACAGCATGGCCGATTGAAACACGATGCCGACGTCGCTGTGCGGCTTGGTAATCACTTTGCTGGCGACGCGGATTTCGCCCCCGCTCGGTGGCATCAGGCCCGCAACCATCTTCAGGAGCGTGGTCTTGCCGCAGCCGGACGGGCCGACAACGACCACGAATTCGCCGTCGTGGATGTCGAAATCGATCGGGCGCAGCGACGGCACCTCGCCGTCCTGCGTCTTGTAGGTTTTCGAGACGCCGTTGATCTCGATGCTGACGGGCCGCACCGCCTCCGAGGAGGCGGCGCGGTATTCGCGTTTAAGCGGCGTGACGTTGCTCACGGGCTCTCTGCTCTTTAGTTGGTGGCGGCGGGCAGATAGGCGTCGGTGTAGTAGTTCTTGTAGTCGGTCTTTGCCTTGGCATCGAGACCGCCATACTCGACCATCACGTCGACCGTATCCTTCATGTTCTGGTCGCTGACGCGTAGCGGCTGCTTCGATTTTCCGGTCGGATCCTTGTACAGTGGGATCGTCAGTTCGAAGCCCTGGGTCAGGGTGTCGATCTTGCCGCCCTTCGGATTGGCGTTGAGGATCGCCTGCGCCGCGTCCCGCGGATGCTTCGAGGCTTCCTCGATCGATTTCACCGCGGCGGCCATGAACCGCTTCACCAGATCCTGGTGCTCCTTCAGATAGTCGGTATTGGTGATGATGCCGGACGAGACAAGGTTGACACCATAGTCGGCGAACTTGATCGGATAGACGTCCTTGCCGGTCGCGTCCTTGATCTTCATCGACTGGTCCATGACGTAGCCGAGCAGCAGGTCGGCCTGGCCGTTGATCACCGCGTTGAGCTTGGTGGTGGCGTCGCCGGATACGGTCTTGAAGTCCGATTCCTTCAGGCCGGTCTTCTTCAGGAACAGCGGCCAGATCTGCGACATCGAATCGCCCGGCGTGGTGGCCACCGTCTTGCCCTTGATGTCCGCCGGCTTCCTGATGTTCTTGTCGGCAAAGCCCATCGCCGACATCGGGTTGGTCTGCAACGCGACGCCGACGGCGATCACCGGCGCGCCCTTGACGGCGGCACGCATCATGGTTGGGACGTCGACATAACCGAACGGCACGGTCTTGGCGGCGACGACCTGCGTCACCGTCGCGGAGCCACGACCTTCCTGGATCTCGAGGTCGATGCCCTGGTCTTTGAAATAGCCCTTTTCCTTGCCGTAGTAGAACGGCGCGTGTTCGCCGTAGACGTACCAGTTCAGCATCAGCGTCACCTTGTCGGCGGCAAAGGCCGGCGAGGCGACGAGTACGGCGGCGAGCGCAACGACTGTTTTTTTCAACATGCTTTCTCTCCCTTGAGGTTTTCTTGTTCAGGCGGCGACGATTAAGTCCTGGCGTTGGCTGGCGTGCCAAGGAATGGAAAAGCGCTCGATCAGGTCGACGACCCAGAACAGGATCACGCCGATCAGTGACAGCATCACCAGCGCAGCAAACATGGTCGGCAGCTCGAAATTGCCGATCGAGCGCTGCAAGACGAAGCCCAGGCCGGAATTGGAACCGACGAATTCGCCGACCACGGCGCCGACCACGGCCAGCGTGATCGACACTTTGAGGCCGGAGAAGATTGCCGGCAGAGCGTGCGGCAAGCGCACCATGCGGAAGATCTGCAGGCGGCTGGCTTCCATGGCGCGGGCGAGATCGAGCATGTCGGGTTCGACCGACTTGAAGCCCTGAACCGCCGAGACGACGACCGGGAAGAAGCCGAGCAGGAAGGCGGACAAAACTTTCGGCAGCATGCCGAAACCGAACCAGACGACGAACAGCGGCGCGATCGCGATCTTCGGGATCGACTGCGAGAATACCAGCAACGGGTAGACGTAGCTTTCCACCGTGCGGGAACCGACGATCAGCATCGCCATCGGGATGCCGAACAGAGCGGACAGGATGAAGCCCTGTACAGTCGCGATCGTGGTCGGCACCGACTGGGCGAGCAGGTTCGGCCAGTCGGTCCACAGCGTTTCAATGACGTCGGCGGGTTTGGGGATCTGATAGGGCGGGATATGGAAAAGGCGAATCACGAGATCCCAGGCGACGGTCAAAAAGACTAGAAATATCAATGGCCTAAGCCAATTCGCCTGCAGCAGCCGCAGCCAGCCTTTATTCGAATCCGCCATCGCTTCCTCCAGGCCGGGCGTCTTGCAGCGCGCCCATGCCAGATGTAACCATTTGGTTATTTAAGGAGGAGCGCGGGTCCGGGTCAAGTCTGCCGGGACGCGGCGAAATGGCCGAACGCGCCGGAGGGAGTCCATGGAAGCGGGAATGGCAAGCAATGCGCCGCGGCTGCGGCTGATGGCCGTCGAATGTTTCGAGCGTCCCGTGACGCTGCGCCTGCCGTTCCGTTTCGGCGTCGTCACCTTGCGGGAAGCGCCGCAGCTTTTCGTTCGCGCTCGCATTCGCTTGGCCGACGGCCGCGAAGGCGAGGGCATTTCCGCCGAACTGCTGGTGCCCAAATGGTTCGACAAGTCGCCCGCGCTGTCCAACGACGATAACTTCGACCAGCTGCGCCGCTCGCTGGCCAGCGCGCGGCGTCACGCCGTCGCCGTCGGCGATAACACTGCGTTCGGCATCACCGCCGCCGCCAACGCGGCGCATCGCGCCGACTGCGCCGCGGCCGGGCTCAACGGTCTGGTCGCCTCGTTCGGCCAGGCCTTGATCGAGCGCGCCATCATCGACGCGCTCGGGCGGCTCGAGGGTGTCTCCGCCGCCGCTTTGGTGCGCCATAACCGACTCGGCATCACCACGGCATTGACGCCCGATCTCGCCGGCTTCGACCTCGACAATTTCCTCGCATCGCGCCGACCGGCCGACACCATCGCCGCGCGTCACACCGTCGGGCTGGTCGACGCCATCACCCGTGCTGAAACCGAGGGCAAGCGTCTCGACGACGGTCTGCCGGAAAGCCTCGAAGAAGTGATCGCTGCCTACGGCCAGCGCTATTTCAAGCTCAAGGTCGGCGGCCAGATCGACGACGACATCGAGCGCCTGGCGCAGATCACCGCGGTGCTCGATCGCGACGCCGGCGCTTACAAGGCGACGCTCGATGGCAACGAGCAGTACGAGAATGTCGACGCAGTCCTCGCCCTGTGGCGCCGCATGGGCGAAGACAAACGGCTGGCGCGCCTCAAGGCGTCGCTGTTGCTGATCGAGCAGCCGATCGCGCGCGCCGAGGCGCTCAATAAGCCGGTACATGCCCTGTCCGAAGAAGTCCCGGTCGAGATCGACGAATCCGATGCCGACTTCGATGTCTTCCCGCGGGCGCGAGCACTCGGCTATACCGGCATCTCGTCGAAGTCCTGCAAGGGCTTCTACCGCGCTCTGCTCAACAGTGCGCGCGTGTCGAAATACTCGGCCGAAGGCGGCCACTTCGTCATGTCGGCGGAAGACCTGACGACGCAAGGCGGCGTCGCCGTGCAGCAGGACCTGCTGTTGGCTTCGCTGGTCGGCGCCGCGCATGTCGAGCGCAACGGTCACCATTATGTCGACGGCATGGCCGGCGCGCCGCAGGCCGAGCAGGAGGCGTTTCTCAAGGCGCATGGCGATCTTTATGCCCGCGCTGCCAACGGCCGGGTCCGCCTGCAGATCAACAACGGCGACATCTCGCTGCGCTCGATCGCGCAGGCGCCGGGGCTCGCCACCGCGGTGATGCCCGACTGGTCGGCCATGAAGCCGAGCGCGGCGCTTGCCAACGCCTAAGAATTCAAGACAAGGACACGCCGATGAAGACCGAAGGCAATAAGATCGAAGGTTTGTCGATCAATCTCGCCACTGTGCGCCAGCAGTGGAAGCTGCCGGAAGCGGTGGAAGCCTGCCGTCGCCACGGCATCGGCTGGGTCGATCCGTGGCGCGATCAGGTCGCGGCGGTCGGTCTCGACACCGCGGTGAAGGCGATCAAGGACAACGGCATGCGCGTTTCCGGCTATTGCCGCGGCGGCATGTTTCCGGCGGCCGACGCCGCCGGCCGTCAGGCCGCGATCGACGACAACAAGCGCGCGCTCGACGAAGCCGCAGCCCTCGGCGCGCAGTGCCTCGTCCTGGTGGTCGGCGGCCTGCCGCCCGGCTCGCGCGACATCGGCGCGGCGCGGCAGATGGTGCTGGACGGGCTTGCGGCCATTCTGCCGCACGCGCGCTCGGTCGGCGTGCCGCTCGCCATTGAACCGCTGCACCCGATGTATGCCGGCGACCGCGCCTGCGTGAACACGCTGAAGCAGGCGCTCGACATGGCGGGCCAGCTCGGCGACGACGTCGGCGTCGCCATCGACGTCTATCATGTGTGGTGGGATCCGGAGGTCGAGGCGCAGATCGCGCGCGCCGGCCGCGAGAAGCGCATCCTCGGCTATCACATCTGCGACTGGCTGGTGCCGACCAAGGATCTGCTGCTCGACCGCGGCATGCCGGGCGACGGCGTCGTCGATCTGCCGCGCTTCCGCAAATGGATCGAGGCCGCCGGCTACACCGGGCCGACCGAGATCGAGATTTTCTCGGCCAAGGACTGGTGGACGCGGCCGGGCGACCAGGTGCTCAAGATCTGCATTGAACGCTATAACGACACGTTCAAGTGAGACGACGACGCTGATATGGCCACCTTTATACTCATTCCCGGCGGTTGGCAGGGCGGTTGGGTGTACCAACAGGTGGCGGATATCCTGTCGGCCCATGGCCACAAGGCCCTGCCGATGACGCTTGCGGGGCTTGGCGACATTGCCGCCCCAACAGCCAACTTGGATACTCACATCGGCGAAGTCGTCTGCGCCGTGAAGTCGCAGGGCGATGGCGTGGTCCTGGTCGGCCAATCCTATGGCGGCATGGTCGTGAGCGGCGCGGCCGATGCCGTGCCGGAGCAGATTCGGGCACTGGTCTATGTCGACGCCTATGTGCCGGAGTCCGGCGATTCGGTCTGGTCGCTGACGACGCCGCGCTTCCGCGAAATGTTCGTCGCCGGCACGAAGGCCGACGGGCTGAATTGCGCGCCGGCCGCCGGGATGGATCCGAGATGCCGCCCTCATCCCATGGGGACGTTTCTCCAGGCCATCGATCTCAGCGGGCGCTGGCGCGCGGTGCCGCGCAAGACATATGTCGGCGCCTTCGGCTGGGACGGCAGTCCGTTCCACGAGCTTTATCGCCGCCTGAGCGGCGATCCGGCGTGGTCGACTTTCGCCTTCGACTGCGGGCATAACGTCGCGCGGCTGAACCCCGAGGCCCTGGCCAAGGTGTTGCTGGGCGAGGTGTGACCACGCCGGCGACGACGGCTGCGCAGACGCGACGAGGTTGGAGACGCGGGCGAACGAACGCGCTAAAAGGTGCGCCGGCATGCGCCCGTAGCTCAGCTGGATAGAGCATCAGACTTCGAATCTGAGGGTCGGGAGTTCGAATCTCTCCGGGCGCGCCAGTAATCCACCGCGCCGAACGCGGCCAGCGACCGCGCTTAACCGGTTGTTTGCCCTTGGCGACCGATACTCGGCGCATGTTGGGTCGTGTCGTTGTCACGCTTGCCGCCCTTGCGGGCTCGGTGGTCGCCGCTCGCGCGGCCGATCTCGGCGGCGCCTGGTCCGGCGGCGGCGAGGTTTATTGCGGCTCCGACATGATCACGATCTACGATTCCCAGCCCGGTGTGACGACGCGCCGGTGGCGAACGAACTGCAAGAACTGCGATCAGGCGAAAAGCGCCTACGGGTTCCGCCGCGCCGCGGCGGCATACCCGTTTCCGCCGTACCCGCCCTTCATGGAGCCGTGGCGCCGCTAAGCCGGCGCGGCCAGGCGGCGATCAGCCGAACGCGGTCGCCATCGGCGCGAATTGGCGATCGAGCCCGGCATCGCGGATCAGCGTCGGCTTCGGTGCTTCCTCGCCGAGCGCGATCAGCGGCTTCAGGTCGGGTGTCTGCGCATCGGTGAGCAGCAGCATCTTGCGGTTATCGAGGATGAGCCACTCGCCGTCGACGCGCGCCGCGGTCACGGCGTGATCCTCGCCGACGCGATTATCGTGCACGATAACGAGTTTGAGGTCGTCGGCGCTCACGCCGGCTTCGCGCAGCGCGACATATTTGGCGATGGCGTAGTCCTCGCAGTCACCGGCGCCGTTGGCGAAGGTCATCAGCGGCGACTGCCAGACATCGGGGACGCCGAACTGGGCGCTGTCGCGTAGCGGTCGGATGGCGAGATTGATGGCGCGGTTGATCCGGCCGGCGCGGGCGCGGCCGGTCTCGCCGCGTGCCGCATCGACGATGGCGAGAAAACGCGCCGCTGCCGGGGTGCAGGCCTCTTGCGTCTGACGGCACAGGGTCATGGCGCGTGCCTCGATGGCAATGGCCACCTGCAACGCCTGCCACTTTGTCGTCATCGCGGCGGTCGGCGCGGTGGCGAGCGCGGATTGCGTCAGGCCGAACGGGCTCGGTTCAATCGATGTGGGATGAGCGGCGATGGCGGCGTCAGCCGGCGCCAGCGTCAATTGAAACGGCACCGATGCGGCATGTGCGGCGCCTCGCCAGGCGACGGACAAAATTACGCTGAAAACGGCAGCGAGGAACAACCACGCCAGCCACGGCAACCGGATACTCATCGGCACATCCCCGTCGGAACGGTGACAGGCCGGTCTCGGTTGCCGGACGTGCGCCGCTCTCGGGGATGACGATTAGAACGCGCGGGGCTGCGGCCCGGTTAAGTGCGCGGCTACCGTGCCGGAACTTTGCCGGGCAGGGTCAATGCGCCGGCGTCGAATTATTTAAAATTTGAATCGCCGACGCGGGCGTTGGAGGCGCGGTCGCTAACGAAGGATTCATCGTTAAAAGAGCGCAAAGAAACGTCTGGCGGCGCCTAGATGCTCCGCTCATTCCCGCGAATGCGGGAATCCAGAGTGCATCGCTCAGGTCCGTCTGGGTCCCCGCTTTCGCGGGGACGAGCGGTACGCCGCTATGCCGTCGCGGCCTTGGGCCGAGTCTCCAGTTCCTGCTCCAGGCGTTTCATATTCTGCAACAGGCGCTCGCTGGTCAGCCGCAGGAAATAGAAACCGAAGGTCGGATTCTGGAAATAAAGCTCGCTCAGTTTGTCGTAGGTGATCACCATCATCTCGGTGTCCTCGACGCATTCGACCGATTGCGTGCGCGCATGTTCGGGCGTCAGGAAGCCGAGCTCGCCGACCAGCCGGCCTTCGGGCAGATCGACATTGATCTCGACGACGCGGCACTTGCCGTGGACGATGTAGAACATCTCGGTGGCGTGGTCGCCTTTGCTGAACAGGAGATCGCCCTGCTTGTAGTGGCGCTTGCTCATGTACGGCTTGAGCCAGTTCATCGACAGGTCGCCCTGCGCGGCATGGCGAACCTTGTGAATGAGCTCGATCATTTCGTAGAGCCGATAGGCGTTGAGCGGGATCAGGATGCCGTAAAGGAACAGCGTCGGATAGGAGGGATAAAGGAAGCCGTAGCCGACGAACAGCGCATTGCTGATGATTTCGCAGACGCGCAGCGGCACCATGGTCTTCATGTAATGGCTGGCGATGTACAGAACACCGCCGATGAATCCGATGGCGAGAACGATGGTGTGCATGTCCACACCGAAAATAACATCGTGCGAATCGTGCATCGATTGCCCCTCGACCCCTTCGATGACTTGGATTGCCGGGCCCGAATCCGGCGGTGTTGATGCGATAGTATCGTCGGGCCGTTGCCGAGACCAGATGCCCCGACGCCGGCGTCACAAATCGATGATCTGGCCTTCGCGTGCGGTGATGGTGCCGGGCCGCGCGTCGGCGGCATCAGCGGCGAGCGCGTCCATGAAATCGTCGTCGTGCGACGGATCGTGGTGGAACAGGCAGAGTTGCTTCACATTGGCTTCGTTGGCCAGTTTGACGCCGCGCTCCCAGGTCGAATGGCCCCAGGTCTCGCGGGTCTTGATTTCGTCTTCCGTGAAGGTCGCGTCATAGACGATCAGGTCGGCGTTGCGCGCCAGCGCGACGAGTTCCTTGTCGCGCTTACCGGGAAAGCCCGAGGTGTCGCTGATCAGGGCGAACACCTTGCCGTTGTGTTCGAGGCGATAGCCGCTGGCGCCGTCGGGATGATCGAGCGGCGCGGTGCGCAAGGTCACGCCGGCATAGGGATTGAGCAGGTCGCCCGAGACGAAATCATGGAACGCGATGCCGGCGCGGAAGATCTCGACCTCGACCGGAAACAGCGGCGAACTCATGATCTTGCGCATCACCTGCTCGACGCTGGCCGCTGGCAGCAGGTTGCCGGCCCAGACCCCGACCTTGTAACCGTCGACGAAAAACGGCGCGAAGAACGGCAGGCCCGTGACGTGGTCGAGATGGCAATGGGTGAGGAATATCTCGACCTCGCGGCGCCCGGAATTCTTCACCAGCGCGTTGCCGAGTTGCCGCAGGCCCGTGCCGGCGTCGAAGATCAGCACATGATCGCCGCAGCGGACCTCGATGCATGGGGTGTTGCCGCCATAGCGAATGGTGTCGGCACCGGGACAAGCGATACTGCCCCGCACTCCCCAGAACCGTACACGCATGACACTACCGCCGCCTTGATCTTCGTGATGGAGCCGCATCCTAATTCGCGCCGCATCCCATGTGGATCGCTGGTGCGGCGCGAAGCGGATCTGTTCACAGGCTATTGTGCGGCGTTGGCGCCCTTGCCGATGTGACCGGCATCCTTGACAGAACTGCGCCGTCGTGCCGCCTCCGCTTCCAGTTCCTTGGCGAGTTCGGGGTGTTGCGCGGTAAAGGCGCGGAAATCCGTGACGTCGAGAATGAGCAGCGTGGTCGGCCGCGTCGTCATCACGGTGGCGGTGCGCGGACTGCCATCGAGCAGTGCGAACTCGCCGAAGAAAGAACCGGCGGCGAGCCGGATCGGTTCCGGCTCGACCTGAACCTCAACTTCGCCGTCGGCGATGAAGAACATGCAATCGCCGGCGCGGCCGCGTCGTACCACCACGCTGCGCTCCGCCAGGTCCTGACGCCGCAACATCCGCGTCAGCTCGATGACGCCGGCGGCGTCGAGCGAACGCAGGAACGGCACGCGGGTGACCAGCTCGTAGTTACGGATGAATTCGCGGCGCCGGTGCTCGCTGGCGAAGCCGGTGGCGAGGATGCCGGTCCACAGGCCGAAGACGCCGAGGCCGCAGATCATGACCAGGCCGGCGATCGAGCGGCCGATCACGGTCTCCGGCACGGCGTCGCCGTAACCGGTGGTGGTCAGGGTCGTCACCGCCCACCACAGCGATAACGGCAGCGTGCCGAACTTGTCCGGTTGCCCCGGGCCCTCGACGAGGTGGAGCGCGACGCCGGATAGCAACAGCACGATCACGAAGATCACGAACACGCTGGCCAGCGGCCGCGCCTCGAGCCGGATAATACGGCCGAGCAGCGACAGGCCGGGCACGACGCTGGCGAGCTTGAGAATCCAGAGCGCGGCGAACAGCCAGGCTTTTTCCGGCGGCACCCCGGCCGCGAGCGCGACCGGCACCGGCGCGACGCCGACCACGTCCCCCCAAAGTGCCGGCGATCCCAGATAGGGGGACGCGTGGCCGACATGGACGCTTCGCCAGGTCTTGAAGGCGAGTTCGGCGGCGAAGAGGCCCCAGCACCCCCACAGTGCGGCCGCCAGCCAGATGGTCCGCGCAGCGGGCACGGTCATGGCCGTCATGGCGGTGAGCCCGATGAGGAGAGCCGCATATTTCAGGGCGTCGAGGCGATCCTTCCGGAAACGCCCTAGGAACCAGAGTAATTCCGAGGTTCTATTCTGGGGCATCGAAAGTCGGCTCGCTTTGAGGGGGCTTGCAGAGCGCTGGAGCTTAATCCGAAAGCTCCGGTCCGCCATCCGGACTAGAGACGTCGGCTTGGGCGCCCACCCATCCTCCGTGGTCCCGCACCGGTTGGCGCAACCTGGAGTGAAGTCCGAGTTGCTGCATTATTAGGCGTTTTCGCCGACTTCAGCCAATTCGCGACCGAAATTAAGGATGAAACCCGTCATTTTCGCCGGACAGGCGGTAAAATCTGCTGATTATTGTATAATAGTTTATTAACCTTGGCCTTGACGGGGAAGGCCAAACCTCGATTACCCACCCGTGGCCCGAGGATGCGCTGAGGCATGCTTCGAGACGTCAGCGATCTTGACGCCAGCAGTTTCCCGTTCGCCGACAGCGGCGACCGGGGAGGATTGTCTGTTGTCGACGTCCAGAACGGCCACTCTGGCGCGACAGCGACTATTCCCGACGCGCATCTGTTATTCAATTCCGATTTCGTCCGCGCCGGCAACGATTTGCTCCTGCGCGGGCATGACGGCGGCTCGGCCGTGGTGCGCGATTATTTCGCCTCGGACGAGCGCGCCAGCCTGATGTCGCGCGACGGCGCGCGGCTTGCCGGCGACCTGATCGACGCGATGGCTGGCTCGCTGGCGCCCGGCCAGTACGCCCAGGCGGGCCAACCGGCTCCGGCCCCGGCCGCCTCCGACGCCGTCGGCCGCGTCGTCACCGCGAGCGGCGATGCCACCATCATCCGCAACGGCGTCGCCGTGACGTTGAAGCAAGGCGATCCGGTGTTGCGTGCCGATGTGCTGCAGACTCACGCCGGCACGATGGCCGTGACTTTCAACGACGGCAGCACGCTCAACCTCACTGCCAACACCCGCATCGTCGTCAGCGAATTCGTCTATGCGCCGAACGGTGCCGGCAACTCGCAACTGCTCAATCTGGTGCAGGGCTCGCTGACCTTCATCTCCGGCGAGGTCGCGCATTCCGGCAACATGCGCATTGGCACGCCGGTCGCGACCATGGGCATCCGCGGCACCGTCGGCGGCGTCACCACGGCCAGCGACGGCACCGTGCATTTCTACGTGTCGCAGAGCGCGACCGGCGCCGTTATCATCAATGAGCAGGGCCAGATCATCGCCAACGTGGTGCAGGACGGCCCGATGATCGTCGTGCGGCCGGTCGGGCCTTTGCAGGTCGTGGCCGACGAAGTGCAGAAGACGCCGGCGCAGTTGGCGCAGGAATTGGCGGCGCTGCAACAGATCGTCAGCATCAAGGCGGTAGGCGATCAGCTCCTGCAGCAATTCCTGCAGCCGCAGAACCCGAACAACCCGAACCCGCAATCGCCGCAGGATCAGCCGCACACTCAGATTCAAATTGACCTGCACCGCACCGCCAATAATGAAAATGTCGGTGACCTGCCCGGCGGCAATATTGGTTCAATCGACCGGGCGACGGTGCATTTCGTATCGACCAATCCCGACAATCCGGACGCGCCGACCGTCATCGACGACTTGCTGCGGGCGAACCTGCCGCCGGTGACCTTCGCGCCGCTCGTGGCGGCAGTGAAGGAAGATCAGACGCTGACCTTCAGCGGTGCCAAGGCCATCTCGGTGTTTGACGCGGATACGACGACGCTCACCGTGTCGCTGACGGTCACGCACGGCCTGTTGACTCTTTCCGGCACGGCCGGCCTGACATTCTCGCTCGGCAACGGCGCCAATGCCGCGACCATGACGTTCAGCGGCACCCAGGCGGCCATCAACGCCGCCCTCGACGGCATGACCTTCACGCCATCGGCGGACTATAACGGCGGTGCGTCGCTGACGATTACGACGCAGGACGACGGCTCGCGCGTCATCACCACCTCGGTGCCGATCGTCGTGGCCGCGGTCAATGACGCGCCGGTCGTGACGCACACCGATGGCACGTCGCTGGCCTATACCGAGAACGGAGCGGCCGCCGCCATCGACGGCACGCTGTTCCTGTCGGATGTCGACAGCACCACGCTCGCCGGCGCGACGGTGACGATCTCGGGCCACTTCCATGCTGGCGAGGACGTTCTTGGCTTCGTCACCCAGAACGGCATCACCGGCAGCTTCGATGCGCAGACCGGCGTGCTGACGCTGAGCGGTACGGCGAGCGTCGCGGACTATCAGGCCGCACTGCGCTCGGTGACCTATGTCAACACGAGCGACAATCCTTCGAGTGACGCGCGGACGGTCAGCTTCCAGGTCGATGACGGTTCGTCGGAAAACGGCGCCTCCAACGTCATCGCCACGACGGTCACGGTGACGCCGGTCAACGACGCGCCGGTGGTCGCCGCGGCTTCGGCGACCGTCTCGGAAGAGGGGCTGAGCGGCGGCATCCCGGACACGACAGGAACTAGTGATTCGACCAACAGCGCGACCGCGTCGGGTACGATCAGCGCGACCGACGTCGATAACGCCAACCTGACCTACAAGCTCGGCCTGCCGGGTGTCGCATTGACGTCGGATCATGTCGCGGTGACATGGGCCTTGGGCGGGGACGGCACGCTTACAGGCTCCGCCGGCGGCAACCCGGTCATCTCGGTGACTCTCAACGAGCACACCGGCGCTTACACCGTAACCCTGAGGGGGCCGATCGATCATTCGAACACCGGCGCCGAAGACACGCTCAGCTTCAGTATTCCGGTCAGCGTCGACGACGGCACGGTGACGACTAACTCGACGCTGACCGTTACCGTGGAAGACGACAGCCCAGCGGCGTCGGATTTTAAAGCGACGACAAATGCCGAAACGACGCAGGGTTTCAACGTCGCCTTCGTCCTGGATTACAGCGGCAGCATCGACAATACCGAGCTGAATACGATGCTCGAGGCCGTGAAAACCGCGGCCCATTCGATCTTCGACGGCACGACCGGCGGTGTGTCGGTCACCGCGGTGGCGTTCGAAAATTCGGCGACGACGCTCGGCAGCTTTACGAGCTATGCGAGTTTCGCGGCCGCGATCGACGCCACAAATCCGACCTTGAACGGGCACCGTCCTGCCCTCGTCGGCGGCACCAATTTCGATGCCGCGGTTGAGCAGGTGATCAATCACTTCGTGCCCGTCGAGGGTTCGCGTAACCAGGTCTTCTTCCTGAGCGATGGTCAGTCGGCGGTCACGTCGCAGGCGACGGCCTGGACCACCTTCGTGACAAGTCACGGCATCAGCGTCACCGCTGTAGGCATCGGCGACGGCATCAGCGATTCAGGCCTGCAGTCGGTCGATGTCGATGGTTCCGGGTCGCCGGTTTTGGTCAGCCAGTTCAGCGATATTGTCGCCTCGTTGTTGACGCTGGTCGCTCCGGCCACGACCCATAACATCTTCACCGACAGCGAGGCGACGGTCGGCGTCGGCGGCGACGGTGGTCATATAGAGTCGGTGACCGTCGACGGCGTGACCTACACCTGGAACGGCGACACCGGCGAAGGCGCCAGCATCCAGGGCAGCGGGGAACAGGGCCAAACGATAGCCGGCACCGCGATCAGCGTGTCGACCGCGCTCGGTGGCACCTTCGCATTTTATTTTGCCGCCGGAAGCGGTCATGCCGCCGGCGACTGGACCTACACAGCGCCCGCAAAACTCGCCGATGCGGCCAACGAGGTGTTCCACTACGTGCTCGTCGACAATGACGGCGACCACGCGGGTGCGGACATCACGGTTGCCGTGACGTCCGACAACTATGCGCCGGTTCTGACCGGCGATCTGAACGCCAATGTCGACGAAGGCGGTTCGGTGGTGCTGAGCGCCGCCGACCTTTATTTCACGGACACCGACGGTGCGGCGGGCAGCGAGACCTTTACGGTCTCGAGCCTTGTCAACGGCGCGGTCTACGTCGATGGCTCGGCGGCCAATTCGTTTACCGGCCAGCAACTGGCGGATGGACTGGTTTCATTCCATCACGACGGCTCCGAGACGACGTCCGCCAGCTTCTCAGTCTCGCTCGACGACGGTCATCACAGCAGCCTCGCGACGCCGAGCACCTTCAATCTGTCCGTCAATCCGGTCAACGACGCGCCGGAAACGACGACGCCGGCGACGGCGTCGGGGCAGGAGGATCAGGCCTCGATCGCGGTCAATCTCTCCGGCACCGATGTCGATGGCACGGTTGCATCGTTCAGGATTACCGAACTGCCGCTCAATGGCACGCTCTATGCCGATGCCGGATTGAGCACGGTCATCGTGCTCAACGGGACGGTGGCCGCGGATCAAAACGCGGCGACGGTGTATTTCGTCCCGGATGCCAACTGGAACGGATCGACCTCGCTACAGTTCGCCGCGATCGACGACATGGGTGCGGTGGACGCGACGCCCGCGACGGCGAGCATCGATGTTGCCGCCGTCAACGACCCGCCGGTTGCGACAATCACGCCGACGTCCTACTCGGCCACCGAGCAAACGGAGCTGACGCTTAAAGGCAGCGGCCTTGCCATCAGCGACATCGACGCCGGCGACGGCTCGATGACGGTGACGCTGTCGGTTACCGAGGGTGTGCTGAACGCCGCGGCGGGCGACAGCGGTGCGAATGTCGCCGGCGGCGGCACGTCGTCGCTGACGGTCACCGGCACGCTCACCCAGATCAATACCTTCTTCGGCTCGACGGGCACCAGCACCAGCGCGCTGAGCTACATCAATAACAGCGATACGCCGTCGGCCAGCGCGACGCTGACCATGCAGGTCGACGACAACGGCAACACCGGCGGCGGCCATTTGACCGCGACCGATACGGCAACGATCGACATCACGGCCGTCAACGACGCGCCAGCGTTCGTGTCGAGCGGCTACACGGCGACGGCCGATCAAATTCAGAACGGCAATTCGACGGGCATCGGTCTGTCTAATACCGACAACCAGCGCGGCCTGGCGACAGACGGTCAATATCTGTACGTCGACGATAGCGGACGGGCAATCGACGTCTACACCCTGGCGGGGACGTTCATCGGATCGCACGCGGTCGCCAACCTGACCGACGCGCAAAACCAGATGACCTTCGCGGACGGTTATCTGTACAATCGAAATGGCGACAGCATCTACCTGATTTCGACCCAGGACTGGTCGAGCACGGCCGTCAACATTCCGCAGGACAAGCCGCTGCTGACGTCGCATCAGTGGATGACCGGCGACATGCTCAGCCTGCCGGACGGCAGGATCGGTGTGCTGGGCGCCAATCTGGACAATACGACGACGCTGCGGCTTTACACCGTCAGTGCGAACGGCACCGACTTTACCTGGGATCAGGATATTGTCCTGCAGACGAACGGAACCCCCGGCGACGAACACGGCTCGGCGTCCGACGGCACCTACGTCTACATGGTCGACTACGGCGGCAGCCTGTACCGCACCTACAGCCTGGCCACCGGCGAACTGGTCTACACCAGCAGTGACCCGAATCTGGAAAACATCGGCTCGGGTTTCCAATTGGACAACCCGACTTTCTTCACCCACGACCACGTCTCTGGCGACTTTATTGTCGGCTCTTATTACACGCCCGGGGTATTGATCAGTACGGCCGTCAGCTCCAATTCAAATTTCACCTTCCAGGCTGCGGAAAATACCACGACCGTCGCGAAGCTGACGGCCACCGATCCGGAACATGACACCCTGGCCTATTCGATCCTGCAAACGGTGGGCACCGATTTCGCGCAATTCCAGATCAATGCCGCGACGGGCGCGCTGAGTTTCGTGAACGCACCCAACTTCGAAAATCCGACCGATGTCGGCGGCACCGCCGGCGACAATATTTATACCGTTAATGTTCAGGTTTCCGATGGCAATGGCGGCGCGGCCACGCAGACCGTTACGGTCGAAGTCACCGACGTCAATGAGGCGCCGACGGCGGTCGCCTTGACCAACACGACGACCTCGATCCTCGAGAACACCAATACGCAGACCCACATCAAGGTCGCCGACATCGCGGTGACCGACGATGCGCTCGGCACCAATGCGCTGGCGCTTACCGGCGCGGACGCCGCTTCATTCGAGATCGTCAGTAACGCACTGTACCTGAAAGCCGGCGTTACGCTCGACTATGAAACGAAGGCGAGCTACTCGGTCGCGGTGACGGTCGACGATCAAACCGTCGGCAGCACGCCCGATGCAACCAGCACGACCTATACGCTCACCGTCGGAAACGTGAATGAGGCGCCGGACGGCACCAACAATACGGCCGCCGCGACGGAAGACACTCCCTATGTCTTTGCCACGGCCGACTTCGGCTTCCACGATCCGAACGATACGCCGGCCAACAGCCTGCTCGCCGTCACCATCACGACATTGCCCGCGGCAGGCAGCCTGACGCTGAACGGCCAGTCCGTGCAGGCTGGGGCGAGCATCAGCGCGGCCGACATCGCCAGCGGCAAGCTCGTCTTTACGCCGGCGGCGAACGCCAACGGCAACGGCTACGGCACCTTCACATTCCAGGTTCAGGACGACGGTGGCACCGCCAATGGCGGCCATGACCTGGACCCGACCCCGAATACGTTCAATTGGAACGTCGCCGCCGTCAATGACGCGCCGGTGGTGACGACCACGGGCGGTACGACGGCCGCGCTCGAACAGGTCGCGATAGCGGTCGATTCGGGCCTGACGCTTAGCGATATCGACAGCGCGACGCTGAGCTCGGCAACGGTGGCGGTCACCACCGGTTTCCAATTGGGCGAGGACGTCCTTGCGTTCACCAACAACGGCTCGACGATGGGTAATATCACGGCGAGCTACGACGCGTCGTCCGGCGTCCTCTCTCTCAGTTCGAGCGGCGGTACGGCGACTTTGGCCCAGTGGCAGGCTGCTCTGCGGTCGGTGACATATACCGACACCTCGGACACGCCGAACACCGCGACCCGCACGATCAGTTTCGCGGTTGACGACGGGCAGGCCATCAATCACGCGAGTCTTGTGTCGACGAAGCAGGTCAGCGTCACCGCGGTCAACGACCCGGTCACGATCGACCTCAATGGCGCCGGCTTAGGCAACGATGTCAGCGTTTCGTTCACCGAACAGACGACGACGCTGGTTGCGCCGTCCGGCACGATCGCCGACCCCGATACGGGCACCCTGACATATTTGACCGCGACGCTGAGTGCGCGGCCCGACGGCAATGCCAACGAATCGCTGTCCCTGAATGCGGCGGCGACGTCGGCGGCGTCGAACGCCGGCCTGAGCGTCAGTTACACGGCCGCGACCGGCGAACTACTGATCGCCGGAACCGCGAGCCTGGCTGTCTATCAAAGCGTCCTGGATGGCGTTCAGTACAGCAACAGCAGCGATACGCCGACGACATCCGATCGCACGGTGACGTTTACGGCCAACAATCAGATATTCCAGCCTTCGACTTCCTATACCGAAAGCAGCAACCGCTTTGCGGTCACCATAGCCGACGTCAACGGCGATCACATTCCCGACCTGATCAGCGCCAGTACCGTCTCGGTGCGCCTCGGTAACGGCGACGGCACGTTCGGCACGGCGACGAATTACACGACCTTCAACACCATCTCTGCGGTGATGACCGGCGACTTCACCGGCGACGGCAAGATCGATATCGCGACGGTCGATTCCGGCAACCGAATCGCGGTTTTGACGGGAAACGGCAACGGCGGATTTCTCGGGGGGTCTTCGGCCATTTTTACCAACACCGGCCTCCCCTTGACGTCGGCGGCGGCGGGCCATTTCGACGGCAACAGCACGATCGATATCGCGGTCGGCAGTTTCAACAACGGCCAAGGCGGCGTCACCGTCTATTCCGGAAACGGCGACGGTACCTTCGCGACCGGGACAACGCTTAACAATGGAAACGTCGGCGTCACGGATGTCATCACGGCGGATTTTAACGGCGACGGCCATCTCGATATCGCGGCCGCCGGCCGGGCGGCCAACAAGATCTACGTTTATCTCGGCGACGGCAATGGCGGCTTTTCAACCGCGGTGTCGTATCAGACCGGAACGACGCCTTACCGGCTCGCGGCCGCCGACCTGAATGGCGACGGCAAGGCCGACATCGTCACCGCGAATGGCGCGACCAACACGGTTTCGGTGTTGCTCAACAACGGCGACGGGACCTTTGCCACCAAGGTCGACTACGCTGCCGGCACGGATGCACGCGCCGTTGCCATTGCCGATATCAACGGTGACGGCATTTCCGATCTCCTGGTTGCGAGCCTTGGCGCTACCGGCACCAGCGCGCAAAATCTGGCGGTGTTGCTCGGCAAGGGTGACGGCACCTTCGCTCCGGAGATCGATTTTGCCGTCGGTACCACCGGAGCGATCACCGCCCAGACCGGCGCAGCCCTGGCGACCGGCGATTTGAACGGCGACGGCATCACCGACGTCGCCTTTACGTTCTCGGCCTCGAGCAACACCGTGATCATGCTCGGCGCGTCCACGGCGACGCAGCAGGCGGCGATCGCCATCACCGCCGTCAACGACGCGCCGGTGGTCGATGTGCATGGCGCATCGTTGGCCTACGCCGAAGATCAGACCGCCGCCGCGATCGCACCGGCGATCACGTTGTCCGATGTCGACAGCGCGAACCTGACCGGCGCGAAGGTAGCCATCACCGGCAATTTTTCTGCCAGCGAGGACGTTCTTGGTTTTACCAACCAAAACAACATCACTGGCAGCTATGACTTGCAGACGGGTATCCTGACGCTGGTCGGTGTCGCGACTCTGGCGCAGTATCAAACCGCGCTCGCCTCGGTCACGTATTTCAACGCCGATGCGCTGTCGACGGACACGCGAACGATCAGCTTTTCGGTGGATGACGGCGCCTCCCAGAACCATGCCAGCAACATCGCGACCGCTTCGGTCGCGGTGTCGGCAGTCGACGACCATGTCACTTACTCGGCCGCGGCTTGGGCGATGCTGAGCAGCATCGATCTCGGTGGCGGCACCAATACGCTCGACGTGACGGGCAATAGCGACATTTCCGCGCACGGCACGCCGGCGCTGAGCCATATCGCGACCGGCAATCTGGTGGGCACCGGCGGTGACGACGCCGTCACCCTGACCGGCGCTCAGCTCGATGCCATCATCGTCGGCAACGGCACCATCGACCTCGGTGCCGGCACCCACGACACGATCAACCTCACCTCGACGTCGGCGGACCTGAACACGCTCGGCGCGACCGATGTGTCTGTTTCCAACGTCGAAGCGATCTCGGCCGCGCCGGCGAGCGCGGGCGTCACCATCGACCTGCATGGCCAGAGCGAAGGCTTCACGATCACCGGCAGCGGTTTCGCCGACACGCTGACCGGCGGTTTGGGTGTTGACACGATCGTTGGTGGCGCTGGCAACGACGTCATTACCGGCGGCGGCGGCGCGGACAATATGACCGGGGGCTCGGGCGCTGACACTTTTGTCATCGGCGCGGTCAGCGATCTCGTAGCCGGCGAAATCATCAATGGCACAGCGGACGCCAGCACGATTGATACGCTGCGGCTCGATGCGGCCGGTACTTATAATCTTACGACCTTCACGACGATCACCAACATTGATGAAATTCTGTTCAATCAGGACGCCGCTGGCTTCATCGTGTCGGTGAACCCCAGTGTGGTTGCGACTGCTGACGCCAACGGTGACGGCAACCTTGGCGGCTACGGTGATATTTTGTTCGACTCGGCTGTGGCGATGACGCACGGTGTGACCATCAACACCAGCGGCATGAACAGCAACTTCATTCACGTCATTGGCACCAACCTGGGTGGCGACGACATCCTTAATGGCAATGGCGGCGCGGACATCATCGATGGTGGTGCAGGCAACGACGTAATTTTCGCCGGACTCGGTGCGGACGTCCTGACCGGCGGGTACGGGGCGGATACTTTCAAATACAGCAATGCAGGTCAGCTCAGCGGCGATACGATCGATGGGACGCTCGAATCCGGCACGCTCGACACCCTGCGCTTCGATGCGGCGGGTACTTTCAACTTGGCGACCGCCACGATCAGCCACATCGACCAGGTGACGTTCAATGCGAATAGCTCAGGCTTCAATCTGACCGTCACTGACGCTCAGGTCTCGACTGCGGATGCCAACGGCGATGGCACGACGGATGATATGGCGGTCAATGCTTCCCTGACGATGAGCAACGGCGTGACGATCAACGCGTCTGGCCTGACCGGAACCAACCACATCATCGTTGACGGCGCCAACCTCGGCGGCAATGACACCATTACCGGTGGCGCCGGTAATGATATCATCGCGGGCGGAGGTGGCGCTGACACACTGACCGGCGGCAGCGGCAACGACACATTTGTGTTCAAGGCGGCCTCGAATTCGGCGCCGGGAAGCGGGAACTACGATACGATTACGGACTTCGCGCCCGGGTCCGATCACCTCGACTTTTCAGCCATCACCGGTTTGAACAGCCAGGTCCAGACCGTGAATTTTCTGACCGACACGACGGCCCCGACCAGCCTTGCCGCGCATACGATCGATATCGTGACGATCGGCGCCAATACCGTCATTTACGCCAATTCGACAGGTGCAACTGGTGGCGCCGACATGGAAATTCACCTGAACAATGTGACCGGCGTGACGTCGTCGGATTTCGTTCTCCACGTCTGACGCCTTCGATCACACAACGCTGACCGTCGCCGACATCCACGTTTATGACGTGGTCAATCACGTCTTCATCGCCTGGAGCGGGCTTCAATCTCGAACGTTGCTGGTCCGACGCAAGCCACTGGCACCATTAACTTTTCGGTCTTTTTTGCAGGCGACTTCCCGGCCTGTTCGTGCTACAGAATTGGCCTGAGGGCCGTCTCGCCGGAAATTTCCCGCCGGTAAGAGCGAGCCGCTCCGGGGAACCATGCTGACCAGCCCGTCCGCCCGCACGCATTCGCCGGCGCGCTCCGAGCTCTCGGCCGCGCTCGCGGCCTGCCGCGGCGCGTTCATCGGCACCGGGCTGGTATCCGGCATGAGCAATGTTCTCATGCTGACGGGCTCGATGTTCATGCTCGAGGTTTACGACCGCGTGCTGCCGAGCCGCAGCCTGCCGACCTTGGTCGGGCTGTTCGTCCTCATCATGTTTCTATTCGCGGCGCTCGGCGTGCTCGACGCCATCCGCAGCCGCGTCCTGGCGAGGGTCGGCGGCGCGCTCGATGAGTCGCTCAGCGGCCGTGTCTACGACACACTGGTGCGCATTCCCTTGCGCATCGGCAGCCGCGGCGACGGCACGCAGCCGCTACGCGATCTCGACGCCATCCGCTCCTATCTGTCGGGGCTCGGGCCTGTGGCGCTATTCGATCTGCCGTGGATTCCGCTTTACCTCGCGATCTGCTTTGCCTTCCATCCTTTGATCGGCATCACGGCGCTCGCCGGCGCCATCGTCCTGGTCGTGCTCACGCTGGTCACGGAAATCATGACCAAGGCCCCGACCAGAGCCGCCGCCGAAGCGGCCGCCGCGCGCAGTAACCTGGCCGAGGCCAGCCGGCGCAATGCCGAAGCGCTCGTCGCCATGGGCATGATGCCGCGCTTGGCGGCGCGCTGGGCCGAAGCCAATAGTCACTACATGCGCAGCCAGCAGCGCACCAGCGACATCGGCGGCGGTCTCGGCGCGGCGTCCAAGGTGCTGCGCATGTTGCTGCAGTCCGGCGTGCTCGCGGTCGGCGCCTATCTCGTCATCAACCAGCAGGCCACCGCCGGCATCATCATCGCCAGCTCGATCCTGAGCGCGCGGGCGCTGGCGCCGGTCGATCTTGCGATCGCCAATTGGAAAGGCTTTGTCGCCGCCCGACAGAGTTGGAAGCGGTTGAGCATGCTGCTCGATACCATGCCGGCCTTGGCGCAGCCGATGGGCCTACCGGCGCCGGCGCATCGCCTCGCGGTCGAAGGCATCGCGGCCACCGCGCCGGGTGCGGCCAAGGTGCTGGTGCAGGATGTCACCTTCAAGCTCGAAGCCGGCCAGGGGCTCGGCATCATCGGCCAGAGCGGGTCCGGCAAATCGTCGCTGGCGCGCATGCTGGTCGGCGTCTGGCCGCCGGTGCGCGGCAAGGTGCGGCTCGACGGCGCCGCGCTCGATCAATGGTCGCCGGACGAACTGGGCCGGCACATCGGCTATTTGCCGCAGGATGTCGAACTGCTCACCGGCACGGTCGCCGACAACATCGCACGCTTCGAGCCGCAGCCCGACGCCGAAGCCGTCATTGCCGCCGCCAAAGCCGTCGGTGTCCACGACATGATCGTAAACCTCCCGCAGGGCTACGACACGCCAGTCGGCGAGCAGGGCGCGGCGCTGTCGGCGGGGCAGGCGCAACGCGTGGCGCTGGCGCGTGCGGTCTATCGCGATCCGTTCCTCGTCGTGCTCGATGAGCCGAATTCGCATCTCGATTCCGAAGGCGACGCTGCGCTCACCCGCGCCATTCTCGGCATTCGCGAGCGCAAGGGCATTGTGGTCGTGATTGCGCACCGGCCGAGCGCCATTGCCGGGGTCGATCAGATTCTCGTCATGAATCAGGGCCGCGTGCAGGCCTACGGCCCGAAGGACGAAGTTCTTTCCAAGGTGCTGCAGCGGCCGCAGGGCGCGGCGACGGCGACGCCGATCGGCATCCGCCCGGAGAAGAGCGGAGGCGCAAGCGCATGAAGCTGGGCAACGAACCGCCATCACGCGCGCACGCCTCGATCCGGCGCCACCTGGTCGTCGGTCTGATGATCGTACTGTTTCTCGGCGGCGGCGTCGGCGGCTGGGCGGCGACCGTGAAACTGGCGGGCGCCCTGATTGCGCAGGGCTCGATCGTCGTCGATCAGAACGTGCAGAAGGTGCAGCATCCGACCGGCGGCATCGTCGGCGAATTGCGCGTGCACGACGGCGACTACGTGAAGGCCGGCGACGTTCTGGTGCGGCTCGACGAAACCGTCATGCGCGCCAATCTGGCGATCGTGACCAAGGGGCTCGACCAGGCGCTGGCGCGCAAGGCGCGGCTCGAGGCCGAGCGCGACGGCGCCGAAAAGATCACGTTTCCCGCCGAGCTTACCGCGCGTGCCGGGGATGCCGATGTTGCCGACACCATGGCGAGCGAGCAGAAGCTGTTCGAACTGCGCCGCACCGAGCGGCTCGGGCAGAAGGCGCAGCTCGCGCAGCGCGTCAAGCAACTCGAAGAAGAGATTGCCGGCATCGAGGCGCAGCAGGCCGCCAAGAGCCAGGAAATCGAACTGATCGGCCGAGAACTTGACGGCGTACGCGACCTTTACAAGCGCAACCTGGTGCAATTGACGCGGCTGACACAGCTCGAGCGCGAGACGGCGCGGTTGGGCGGTGAACGTGCGCAGTTGGTTGCAACCGCGGCGCAATCAAAGGGCAAAATCTCCGAAATCCGCCTGCAGATCATCCAGATCGATCAGAACCTGTCGAGCGATGTCGCCAAGGAGCTGCGCGAGACCGACAGCAAGATCGGCGAATTCGTCGAGCGCAAGGTCACAGCCGAGGATCAACTGCGCCGTACCGATATCCGCGCGCCGCAGACGGGCTATGTCTTCCAGTCGACGGTTCACACCGTCGGCGGCGTCATCACCGCCGGCGACCCGATCATGTATATCGTGCCGGACAATGCCAAATTGCAGGTCGAGGCCAAGGTGCAGCCGCAGGACATCGCGCAGGTCAAGGTCGGGCAGGCGGCGGTGCTGCGCTTCTCGGCCTTCGACGCGCGCACCACGCCGGAGATCAATGGTGAGGTGACGCGGGTCTCGGCCGACACATCGACGGACCAGCGCACCGGTACCAGCTATTACACCATACGCATTGCTTTGCCGTCCGAGGACTTGAAGAAGCTCGACGACCTCAAGCTGCTGCCCGGCATGCCGGTTGAGGCTTTCGTGCAGACCGGCGAACGCACCGTCATTTCCTATCTGATGAAGCCGCTGCAGGATCAGTTCATGCGGGCGTTCCGCGAAAAATGAGCTGGCCCGCGCTCAAACGGTTCGGCAGCCGGTTCGGTCTCGGTCGCTCGATCTGTCTCGCGCTGCTGGCGGCGTTGGTGATGCTGCGCATCGCCGATCCGGCACCGCTCGAGGCCCTGCGCAGCCGCACCTTCGACCTTTACCAACGCGTCGAGCCGCGCGTGGCAAGCGTGAGGCCGGCGGTGATCGTCGATATCGACGAAGCGAGCCTGAAGAGCGTCGGGCAGTGGCCCTGGCCGCGCACCGTGCTGGCCGACCTCGTCACCAAGCTGACCCGCATGGGTGCGGCGGTCATTGCCTTCGATATCATCTTCGCCGAGCGCGATCGCTTGTCTCCGGCCGTCGCTGCTGACAGCTTCCGCGATCTCGACCCGGCAATGCGCGCCGAACTGGCGAAGCTGCCGGACAGCGATGCGGTGTTCGCCGAAGCCATTCGGCACTCGCGCGTCGTGCTCGGCGAATCCGGTCTTCACCTCGCTTTGACTGAAGGCGCCGCGGTGCCGCCGGTGGTCGGCTTTGCCATGATGGGGCCGGACCCGAAGCGTTTCCTCATCGACTACCCCGGCCTGATCGGCAACATCCCCACCCTCGAGGGGGCCGCTGCCGGCCGCGGCATGCTGACGATCCAGCCGGAGCCCGACGGCATCGTCCGCCGCGTGCCGATGGCGATCGTCGCCCACAACATGATGATGCCGGCGCTGACGCTGGAGATGCTGCGCGTCGTCACCGGCGCCGGCGCCTTCCGCATCAAGAGCGATGCCGCCGGCGTGCGCAGCATCGCCATCCCGGCACTCGACATGCCGACTGACCGCAACGGCCAGCTCTGGATCCATTTCGCGCCCTACGATGTCGGCCGCTACGTCTCGGCCAACGACGTCCTCCAGGGCCGCGTGCCGGCGGACCGCATCGCCCGCAAGCTGGTGCTGATCGGCACCTCGGCGGTCGGCCTGCGCGACATCAAGGCGACGCCGATCGACCCGGCAATGTCCGGCGTCGAGGTCCATGCCCAGGTGCTGGAAAGCATTCTGTCGAATGCGGTGCTAGCGCGGCCCGGCTACGCCATCGGCGCCGAACTGGCGATCACCGTGCTGTTCGCGCTCGCCATCATCGCGCTCGCGCCGGTTCTGGGCGCGGCGCCGATGCTTGGGCTCGGCGCGATCGTCGGCGCAGCGCTCGCCGCCGGCTCGTGGTTGTTCTTCGCGGAAAAGCGCATTCTGTTCGATGCGACGTTTCCGTTGCTCGCCACGTTTCTGGTCTATCTGGCGCTGATCTTCATCAACTACTTCCGCGAGCAGTTGCAGCGCCACCGCATCCGCACAGCCTTCGGCCAATATCTAGCGCCGGAACTGGTCGCGCAGCTCGCCCATTCTCATGAGACGCTGACGCTCGGCGGCGAAGACCGCAACATGACCATCATGTTCTCGGACGTGCGCGGCTTCACCACGATCTCGGAAATCTACAAGGACGATCCTCAAGGCCTCACCACCTTGATGAACAACTTCCTGACGCCGCTGACCAACGCCATCATCGCCAACAACGGCACCATCGACAAATATATCGGCGACGCTATCATGGCGTTCTGGAACGCGCCGCTGCATGACAGCCAGCACGAGGTCAATGCCTGCCGGGCGGCGCTTGAGATGCTTCGGCAAGTAGAGGCGCTGAACGTGCGGCGCGAACGTGAGGCGGCCGACAGCGGTCAGCGCTTCATTCCGATCAATGTCGGTATCGGCATCAATACCGGGCGATGCGTGGTCGGCAATATGGGGTCGGACCTGCGCTTCAATTATTCGGTGCTTGGCGACTCCGTCAATCTGGCCTCGCGGCTCGAAGGTCAGTCGAAGAACTACGGCGTGCGCATCATCATCGGCTCGCGCACCGCCGAGGCGGTCGGCAACAAGTTCGCGCTGCTCGAACTCGATGTCATTACGGTCAAAGGCAAGACCGAGCCGGAAACCGTATACGCGGTGCTCGGCGATGCCGAGGTCGCGGCCGGCGAAGATTACCGAAAGCTGCGGGAAGTATTCAGCGATTTGCTCAGACTTTATCGGACGCGCGACTTCGATGGCGCCGAGCAGATGATCCTGCGCTGCCGCGACGCGGCAAAGCCCTTCGGGCTCGACCGGCTCGTCGATATCTATACGCTGCGCATTGCAAGCTTCCAGAAGGAAGGGCCGCCGCTCGACTGGAACGGCGTTTTCGCTCTCGAGACAAAATAGACCTTCCGGTGTGTCTAGCCTGCCGCGATCTCTGCGATCTCGACGCGTGACGTAAGCCGGCTGACATCCGCCTGGCTGCACAATTCGGTGCCCGGGCTCATCACCGCCGCCGAGCCCGCGGCGACGGCGACACGGAACGCATCCTCCGGCGACTGCCCGGCCGACAGCCCCCAGACCAGCCCGCCGAGGAAACTGTCGCCGGCGCCGACTGCGCTGACGACGTCGATCTTCAGCGGCGCGGCTTTGAGTGCTTGCTCCCTCGTCACCAGAAGGGCCCCGTCGGCTCCCAGCGTCAGCGCTACCATCTTGACGTGCCCGCCGGCGATCAGATTGCGGCACGCGGCGACGCGGGCTTCGTCGTCGTCGAGCACCGTGCCGGCAAAGGCGCTCAGTTCTGCGACATTGGGCTTGATGATGTCGATATGCTCGTTGAGCGCGGCCTTGAGAGCGTCGCCCGAGGTGTCGACGACGCTCTGCGCACCGAGACGTTTGGCCTCCCGCGTCACCCGCGCGAAAAAATCGTGCGGCACGCCGGGCGGAATGCTGCCGCTGGAAACCACAAATCGCGGTGTTGCATTGATCGTTGCCAACTTGTCGAGGCAGGATTCCCACTCGGCGCGATGGAGCGCCGAGCCAGGCAGCACAAATCGATACTGCTCGCCGCTGCCGGTCTCGTAAGCGGTGAAATTCTCGCGCGTCTCGACATGCGACGGCGTGACGAGACTGTCGATGCCTTCACGATCAAGCAACTTCTGCAGCAGCTTTCCGATCGAGCCGCCGACCGGGTAAATCGCCGTCACATCGCCGCCAAGACGGCTGACGACGCGCGCGACATTGATGCCGCCGCCGCCCGGATCGCGCTTCGGCGCCGAGCAGCGCATCTTGGTCGTCGGTTCGACTTTGGCGACATTGACGAAAATGTCGACCGCGGGATTGATGGTGATCGTGATAATATCATGCACAGGCGAGCTTCCGTTTGACGCGACATTTCGTCGTTACAGGTCGACTGTGGACGAAATGAGTATTTTTGATCGCATTTTCGGCCGAAAACTAAACGAAAATTCCATCGGCCGCGTTGTCAAGCGTCATTTGAAGCAACTCAACGCGTCGTCGCAATTGCCGTTCCCCGCCAATGTGGTTAGATCGCGTGCCGCATCCCGCGGCGACGGAGTGTAGATGATCGATCCGCTGTATTCGCTGTCGGGATTTGCCGTCGGCCTGCTCGTCGGTATGACCGGCGTCGGCGGTGGGTCGTTGATGACGCCGTTGCTTATCTTGTTGTTCGGCATTCATCCCGCGACGGCCGTCGGTACCGATCTTCTGTATGCGGCGGCGACGAAAACAGCCGGTAGCATGGTGCACGGCCTAGCCCACAGCATCGACTGGCGCATCGTGCGTCGTCTGGCGTCCGGCAGCATTCCGGCAACCTGCGTCACACTCCTAGTGCTGTCGCATCTCAATCTCGACAGCGATGCCGTCGGCAGTCTGATCACGCTGGTGCTCGGCTTTGCGCTCTTCCTCACCGCTTTTGTTCTGGTGTTGGGCCAGCCGATCATCGACTGGTACCGAGCCCACGTGGCGGCATTGAACGAGCGGCGCACGGCACTCGCGACCGTCGCGGTCGGAACGGTGCTGGGCGTACTGGTGTCGATCTCTTCGGTTGGCGCCGGCGCGATTGGCGTGGTTGCGCTGATGCTGCTTTACCCGGGTCGGCCGATGGTCAAGATCGTCGGTTCGGATATCGCGCATGCCGTGCCGCTCACCCTGATTGCCGGCACGGGCCACTGGATGATCGGCTCGGTCGACTGGCATATCATCGTATCTCTGCTCGCCGGTTCACTGCCGGGCATCTTCGTCGGCAGTTACTTCGCCATCCGCGTTCCCGAGCGCGCGTTACGGCTCATCCTGGCGACGACCTTGTTCGTCGTCGCCAGCCGCATGGTCTACGACCATGCCACCGCGGCTTCGGATGTATTCACGGCGTTCAGCCGGCGCGCGGTCGAATAATCGCTCACCGCAACGCGGCGAGTCCGAACAGTTAGGATACGAAAGTGAGCGCGCGCAACGACGTCAGTCGAGGCTCGCCTGCGCGCTCTGCTCAGCGTCGTAGATCGAGACCTGAACGACAGGGAAGGCTTTCTTAATTGCCTTGCCGGCTGTGCGGGCCTCGTCGAGCGAGGCAAACGTTGCCTTGGTCTGGCGGTCGACCTGAAGACGGAAGCGCGCCAGCGCCGGCCGCGACTGACTGGCTTTGGCCACTTCTGGCTCGGCCGCTTTATCCTTCTTCGGCATGCTGATCGTAGCCATTCGCGACACGTCCTTCGTGGCCCGGACAGGTTTCCGGACTTCTGCTTCCATCGATGACCCCTGTAGGTGACGAGGCCTCGTACTGATGATTCGCGGTCGAGGCTTAATCAAAGTCTGAGCCGAAATGCCATGACAACGCAAGAGCGGGGCATTTCGCTATCCAAGGCTTAGATATGGTCGGCGCACCCCCTCCGCCAGATGACAAAAGCCGGCCACGCGGATTATCGCGCGGCCGGCTTGCATCAGTGGGTGAGTTGGAACGCGAGCGTCAATCAGTTTTCCTTGATGGTCTTGATCACGCTGGACATCGGACGGGCCTCATCGAGGCCGCCGCCCATCTCCTTCAGGACCATGTCGACATATTCTTTCTTCGGCTCGAGCGGGGTCTTGCCGGTGATCTGCACGACCTTGTAGCCGCCTTCCTTGAGCCGCTTCAGCAATTCCGGTGCCGCCTTCGCGGTAGCCTGCTGGAAGTCGTGCATGAGGATGATGCCCTTGCCGTTCTTCTCCAGTTTCTTCATCACCGACGCTACTACCTGCTCGGGCTTGCGCATCTTGAAGTCGAAGGAGTCGAGATCGGTCGAGAAGATGCCGACGTTCCGGTCGCCGAGATACTTCACCATCTCCGGCGGATGGCGCAGCGCCGGGAAGCGGAAGAACGGGGCAATCGGCTTGTTGCCGAGGGCGATGCTGACGGCGGCGACGCCCTTCTCGAATTCGTCGACGGCTTCCTGCTGGGTCAAGCGCGACAAATCCTTGTGCGACCAGGTGTGCGAGCCGACCGTGTGGCCTTCCGCGACAACGCGCTTGAGAATTTCCGGGTGATAGCCGGCGTGCTTGCCGATCGGGAAGAACAGCGCCTTGGTGCACTGGTCAGCGAGCGCCTTCAGCACGTCCGGCGTGTGGCCCGGCCACGGACCGTCGTCGAACGTCAGAACGACTTCGTGATCGCGCAGGAAGTCATATGCCTTGAAATGTTCGAAGCCGAAACCCGGGCCGCCGGTGGTGTCGATCTGAACGACGCGCGACACGCCAAGAGCGTTTGGGTTTTCGCACTTTGCCGGCGTCGCGGCGGGTGCCGGGGCGTTCTGAGCCCAGGCCGCGGTCCCCGCGGCGGACATCGAGATCGCGACAAGAAGGGCCAACGCGCTACGCATAACGAACTCCTAGGGGGCAGAATTTATTAAGATGCCTGATCCATACATTGCGACTTTAACCTTTCGAGTCAACGGAAGTCCCAAAAAGCCGCATTTTATGGGCCTCGCGCTGCTGATATGGTTAACGACGTCGATCGATGTCGTTCCCCCCAGTTGCCGTGCCCGGTCCGGATGTTTACCTGAAGAGAGCGGTGTCCCGATATGGGAACGGAAATGCGTGCCTCTGCCTCGATCACGGCCATTTCGTGGCCCACGCTGCTGGCTTCGCTCCTGGGCGGAGCGGTTGTCGCCGCGACTCTGGGCCTCTGGGCCTACTTCGGTACCGCCGTCTTTTTCGAGATGGTACGTACCGGGTTCGCCGCGTGTTTCTAACTCCGCCTGACCCACGGTTCCTTGCATCGGAAATGTCATGACTTCCCGCACCAATCACATGCTGCTCGTCATTGCCGCGTTCCTAACGGGCCTTTGCGTGTTTTTGGGGGCACTCTGGTACGTGACCGGTTTCGGCGCGTCGGGGGTATCGACCGCGTCCGCGGTGGGCGGCCCGTTTAAGCTCGTCGATCAGAACAACAAGCCGATCACCGATCAGGATTTCAAGGGCAAGCCGTGGCTGGTCTTCTTTGGCTACACGCATTGTCCGGATGTTTGTCCGACGACGCTATTTGAAGTGTCGGAAATGATGCGCGCGATGGGCAAGGACGCGGATCGCACCGCCGCTTTGTTCATCTCGGTCGATCCGGAGCGCGACACGCCGGCGGTGATGAAGGACTATCTGTCGAGCTTCGATCCGCATCTGATGGCGGCGACCGGCGATCGCGCCTCGATCGACGCCGCGGAAAAGGCCTACCGGGTTTACGCCAAGAAGATTCCGACCGGCAAAGGCGACGAATACTCGATGGACCACACCGCGCTGGTCTATCTGATGGACAAGCAGGGTCGCTTTGTAGCGCCGTTCAATCTCAAGCGGACGCCCGAAGAGGCCGCCGCCGAACTGAAGAAGTATCTCTAGCGACTTCAGGGATGATCGGCAGCGCAGTCGCTTGACGCGCGGCGTGCAGATCGCGTTCGAGATCCGTCAGAGCGCGAGCCAGTCGCAGGGCCCGTCGTGACGTGAGGGCTAAGCCGTGCTCGGTCTTCTCCCAGGCGAACGGATCGGCGAAGAGCTGATAGACGGCTCGCCATGCGGCCGTTGATAGCAGCATCCAGTGCAGCGGCGTCAGCAGCAGGACCCAGGCCGACGACGACAGATCGCGCCGCGCGAGGCCCAGCCATCCAAGGTAGGCCGAACCCATATAACCGCATACCGCGGCGATGCCGTGGAACATACCCAAAAGGAAGAGCGATAATCTGTCGCCCGTCCACAAGACGTCGCTGTAGGCGATGGTGTAGGTCAGCGTCGCGACGAAGACCGGGTGCACCAGCGCTGCCAAGGCAGTCCCTCCCACGATCAGATTGAAGGCAATAAAACCGCACGGGCCGAGATCGCGCCAGAGCTGTCGCGGCTCGCGCATATGGACCAGCCAGGTCTGCATCCAGCCTTTGAACCAGCGCGTGCGCTGCCGTAGCCAGGCGCCGAGTCGCGCGGGCGCTTCCTCGTATGTCGTCGAGTCGACCATCGCCGCGCGAAAACCCCGACGCGCCAACCGCATCCCGAGATCGGCATCCTCGGTGACATTGTAGGGGTCCCACGCGCCGACTTTGCGCAACGTTGCAGTGTGAAAGTGATTGGACGATCCGCCGAGCGGCAAGGGGATGTGCATCCGCGCCAGTCCCGGCAGGAAGAGGTCGAACTGGCTGGCATATTCGGCGGTGAAATAGCGCGCCAGCCAGCCGTCATCCGTGTTGTCGATACACAGCCGGGCCTGAACGCAGGCAAGGTTTCGGCCGCCGCTGAGGAACCTGCGCAGGACCATGCGAAGTTGCCCCGGATCGGGCCGGTCTTCCGCGTCGTAGATCACCGTGAAGGTACCGCGCGCAAACGGCAGCGCGACATTGAGCGCTTTAGGTTTGGTGCGCGGCCCGCTGGGCGGCACCTTGATCACTGTGAACGGAAGGCGCGTTTTCACTGCGGCCAGGGCCCTGCGGGTTTCACGGTCGTCGGCCTCGACAGCGATGATGACGTCGAGTTTCTCCGCCGGGTAATCAAGCCGCTCGAAGGCGGCCAGCAGACCGCCGACCGACGTCGCCTCCCGGTAAATCGCTGCGATCACGCTGTAGACCGGTAAGTCGCGATCCGACAAAGGCCGGCTCCTCGACGGCGGTGCCGGCCCGAGGAACGCTCCGACGAGCCGCAAGCCCAACCAGGCCAGGAAGACCGTCGACAAGACCAATTCGACGACCGATAGCACAAAGACAGGCGCCAGGATCGTTGCTGCGAGCAACGTCGCCCCGACCGCGGCGCTCGCCTTGCTGAAGCCGCGACGGGCGCCAGCGGACTGCGCCGGCCAGGTTCGCTTCAGCGCGTTCGACGATTCTGCCGAGAGGGCGTTGCCGCCGATCCGCGTGAGAAAGCCGTTGAATCGTTCTGTCGTCGTCAAGCGAAAGCGTGCGGCGTTGGCCGGATCGTTACCGATCAGGCGGACCAGCCCCCGCGCGCCGGTGCCGCGGGGGGCCAAAACGATCGCCGTGCCGGCGCCGGCCACGAGCGGAAGAAGGCCGGATGCGGCCTTGCCGATCAGATCCTCATCGGACAGTGGGCAATGCGACCGCAACGTCGTCTCCAATGGCTCGAAAACGACGCCCAAGCTGGCGGCGAGGGCGCGCACATAGGTTTCGTCGTCCAGGAGCCCGGCGCTGACAAGCACTCGATCGGCGCCGATGCCGAGACGTTGCGCCCGTTGCTCGGCCCATTCCAGCGGGCGCGGCGATAAGAGATGGCGGACACAGTCGAGCTCGGGATATTGATCGCCGATTTCGTCATTCGGGTGTGCGTTCGTCGCGGCGTCGGGCGCGGAATTCGGCGGTCCAGGAAGGCGGGGAGTGCCGCCTGTTCGCCACAAGCGCCGCGTCTCGGGCGGCTCCGGCTGCCGCCGCCTTGATATTCTCACCCCAGGCCGCATTGCCCCCACCCGATTGGCGCCGCCACAACCAGCAAATCATAAATACAACCAAATGGCGAATCCGGAGCGCAAAACCTCATGGCTGGGCTGTGCTGGCCGGCACCGGGCCGGGGTGCTAATAGGCCCCCCATGTCCGATTTCCTCTCCCATTATCTGGTGCCGGCCGCGATCCTCGCGGTGGGCGTCGTGCTCGTGCTCGGCCTGGTGAATATGATGCGCGGCGGCTCGCCGAACCGCTCGCAGAGCCTGATGCGGTTGCGCGTGCTGCTGCAATTCGTGGCGATCGTCGTCATCATGTTCACGATCTGGGTCATGCGCGGCTGATCGCGCGCGACCGCGCCTGAGGGTCTCGATGGTCGTTCTCAACCGCATCTACACGCGTACCGGCGACGACGGCACGACGTCGCTCGGCTCCGGCGCGCGGCGCAAGAAATACGATCTGCGGGTCGAGGCCTACGGCACCCTGGACGAAGCCAACGCCGTCATCGGCCTCGTGCGCTTGCATACCGCCGCCGACAAGGCTTTCGATGCGGTCCTCGGCCGCATTCAGAACGACCTGTTCGATGTAGAAGCCGATCTCTGCCTGGCCGAGAAGGGTCCAGGCGGCGCGCGGCTCACCGTCACCGATGCCCAGGTCGATTGGCTCGAGGCCGAGATCGACCGGCTCAACGCAGAGCTCGCCCCGCTCAAGTCGTTCATCCTGCCGGGCGGCAGCGCGGCGTCGGCCTATCTGCATCTGGCGCGCACGGTTTGCCGCCGCGCCGAGCGCATCATGGTCGAGTTGCGTGACACTGATCAGGACGGCGTGTCGGCGCCGTCGCTCAAATACGTCAATCGGCTGTCGGATTATCTTTTTGTGGCCGGCCGTTACGCCAACGATAAAGGCGCCAGCGATGTGCTGTGGCAGCCGGGGCAAAATCGCTGAAGATACACCTGTAAATGGCGCAAAACTCCGCAGAAACCTCCATGTCGCAGCGTGCGACGCAGCATAAGCGTTGACATGCCAACGTGACGGCCTTTAGGTTCCGGCCGTTTCCCGAAAAGCCCGATGGGAATAGCATTATGAAGATTTTGGTGCCCGTGAAACGGGTCGTCGATTACAACGTCAAAATTCGCGTCAAAGCGGATGGCTCGGGCGTTGAGCTCGCCAATATCAAGATGTCGATGAATCCCTTCGACGAAATTGCCGTCGAAGAGGCGATCCGCCTGAAGGAAGCCGGCAAGGCGACCGAAATCGTCGCGGTGTCGATCGGGCCGCAACAGGCCTCGGAAACCATCCGCACCGCGCTGGCCATGGGTGCCGACCGCGGCATCCTGGTGAAGGTCGACGGCGCGGTCGAACCGCTTGCCGTCGCCAAGATCCTCAAGGGCATCGTTGAAGCCGAACAGCCGGGTCTCGTGATCCTCGGCAAGCAGGCGATCGACGACGATAGCAACCAGACCGGTCAGATGCTGGCCGCGCTGCTCGGCTGGGCGCAGGGCACCTTCGCCTCGAAGCTCGCCATCGACGGCGACAGCATTGCGGTGACGCGCGAAGTCGACGGCGGCTTGCAGACCGTGAAGCTGAAAGCGCCGGCGATCGTCACCACCGATCTCCGCCTTAACGAGCCGCGCTACGCTTCGCTGCCGAACATCATGAAGGCGAAGAAGAAGCCGATCGACGAGAAGACCGCCGCCGACTACGGTGTCGATACCAAGCCGCGGCTTGAAGTGATCAAGACCTCCGAGCCGTCGGGCCGCAAGGCCGGCGTCAAGGTCGGCTCGGTTGCCGAACTCGTAGCCAAGCTGAAGAACGAAGCGGGAGTAATCTGATCATGACCACGCTTCTTCTCGCCGAGCACGACAACAAGTCGATCAAGGACGCCACCAACAAGGCGCTCACCGCCGCCAAGGCTTTGGGCGGCGACGTCCATGTCCTCGTTGCCGGCAAGGATTGCAAGGCCGCGGCCGATGCCGCCGCCAAGCTCGACGGCGTCGCCAAGGTGCTGATCGCCGACGCGGCCGCTTACGAGCACCAGTTGGCTGAGCCGCTGGCCGCGCTCATCGTCTCGCTCGCCGGTTCCTACGATGCCTTCGTCGCGCCGGCGACCACCTCGGGCAAGAACGTCATGCCGCGCGTCGCGGCGCTGCTCGACGTCATGCAGATCTCCGAGATCATGAAGGTCGTCGCGCCCGACACGTTCGAGCGGCCGATCTATGCCGGCAATGCCATCCAGACCGTGAAGTCGACCGACGCAAAAAAGGTCATCACCGTTCGCACCTCGACTTTCCAGGCAGCGGGTGAGGGCGGTTCGGCTCCGGTCGAGGCCGTGGCGGCGGCCAACGATCCGGGCCTCTCGTCCTTCGTCGGCGAGGAGCTGTCGAAGTCGGATCGTCCCGAACTCACCTCGGCCAAGATCATCATCTCCGGCGGTCGCGCCATGCAGAACCGCGAGAACTTCACCAAGTATATCGAGCCGGTGGCCGACAAGCTGGGCGCCGCCATGGGCGCCTCGCGCGCCGCGGTCGATGCCGGCTATGCGCCGAACGACTGGCAAGTCGGTCAGACCGGCAAGGTTGTGGCGCCGGAGCTATACATCGCCGTCGGCATTTCCGGCGCGATCCAGCATCTCGCCGGCATGAAGGATTCCAAGGTCATCGTCGCGATCAACAAGGACGAAGAAGCCCCGATCTTCCAGGTGGCCGACTATGGGCTTGTCGCCGATCTCTATCAGGTGCTGCCGGAATTGGCCGAGGAATTGGGCAAGGTTGGCCGCTGAGGCCGTTCAACGCCGGTTCATCGCGTCTGTGGCGTCATTCCGCAGTTCGTCGTAGAAACGGGGTTCGGACGGGGGATTGCCTCACCGGGCATGGAACATATCGGATCAGAAATGGCCGCCACTATAAAAACTGTCGGGGTAATCGGCGCAGGTCAGATGGGCAATGGCATCGCCCATGTCTGCGCGCTGGCCGGCTATGACGTGAAGCTCAACGACATCTCGGCCGATCGCATCAAGGCCGGCATGGCCACGATCAACGGCAACATGGCCAAGCAGGTCTCCAAGAAGACCATTACCGAAGACGAACGCAAGGCGGCGCTGGCGCGTATCGGCGTCGCCGAGAAATACGACGATCTCGGTGCTTGCGATCTCGTCATCGAAACCGCGATCGAAAAAGAAGAAGCCAAGCGCAAGATATTCGCCGATCTGTGCCCATCCTTGCGGCCGGATGCGATCGTCGCCACCAATACCTCGTCGATCTCGATCACGCGGCTCGCCGCGTCGACCGATCGTCCCGAGCGCTTCATCGGTATTCACTTCATGAATCCGGTACCGCTGATGGAGCTGGTCGAGGTCATCCGCGGCATTGCTACTGACGACGCCACCTTCGAGACCTCGAAGGCTTTCGTCCGCACGCTGCACAAGACCATCGCAGTGTCGGAAGACTTCCCGGCGTTTATCGTCAATCGTATCTTGCTGCCGATGATCAATGAGGCGATCTACACGCTGTATGAAGGCGTCGGCAACGTTGAAGCGATCGACACCGCGATGCGGCTTGGCGCGCACCATCCGATGGGGCCGCTCGAATTGGCCGACTTCATCGGCCTCGACACCTGCCTCTCGGTCATGCAGGTGCTGCACGAAGGCCTGGCGGATTCCAAGTATCGCCCGTGTCCGCTCCTGGTGAAATATGTCGAAGCCGGCTGGCTCGGTCGCAAGACGCAGCGTGGCTTCTACGACTATCGCGGCGACAAGCCCGTCCCGACGCGCTGAGCGGCCTCATGGTGAGGAGCCCGCCGCGCGACAGCGAGGCGGGCGTCTCGAACCATGGGCCTTGTCAGGGGCCCCATCCTTCGAGACGCGCTCCTTCGGAGTGTTCCTCAGGATGAGCGCGAAGCCTCACGCCGCCGCTGCAGGCGCTTGGGGCGCGGTCTCCTTCCAGCACGGCAGCGATGTGACGCGGCCGAACCATTCGTGCAGTTTCGGATAATCGGCGAGCGGAATGCCTGCGCGCTCGAAGTAGACCAACGGCCCGGCAACCGAGAAATCGGCGAGTGTGAGCGCGTTGCCGACGAGGTAAGGCCGGCTGGCGAGATGTGCCTCCAGCACCTTGGCGTCGCGGGCGAAGCTCGTGAGTCCCCGCGCGATGGCGGCTTCGTCCGGCGGGCCGGCGCCGAGGATCGGCTTGACTAGGCGCTCGAACACCAAGGGGACACAGGACTCTTTCTCCCAGTGCGCCAGCGTCCAGCTCTGCCAGCGTACGATGTCGGCGCGGCTGCGCACATCGTCCGGCCACAGCGTGTTGGGTCTCTGGCCGGCGAGATAGTGCATGATCGCCGTCGTTTCCCAGAGCTTAAAGTCACCGTCGACCAGCGTCGGCGTCCGGCCGGTGGGATTGATAGCGCGATAGTCCGGCGCCTGCTGTTGACCCTTGGACAGGTCGATGATTTCGAACTCAAGCGGAATACCGAGTTGGGCCGCGACGGCACGCGCCACCCAGGTGCGCGGCGAAGGCGGAAATCCGTAAAGCATCATCATGTCTGTCCTCATTTACATGGGTTTCGGCGTTAGCCACGCCACCATCGCGCCGCCGGGTTGCTGCAACACCGCCATGCGGCCGACCCCGGGAATGTCCTGCGGCGGGCGGCTTTCCTTGGCGCCCGCCTGGAGCGCGGCCTCGAGGCGCGCATCGACGTCATCGACGGCGATATAGGTGAGCCAGTGCTCGGGAGCGCCCTTGCAGAGCTCATTCGAATTCATGTCGAAGATGCCGCCGATGCGCTCATCGCCTTTCCTGATGATCCAGTAGGTGAAGGTCGGCATCGGGCTCGCATCAAAGGTCCAGCCCAGCGTCGCGGTGAGGAAGCGTTTGGCGCCTTCGACGTCGCGGGTGTTGAGCTCGTTCCAGACGAACTTGCCGTGCGGCTTCTCCAAGCCATCGGTGTGCAGGAAGGTCTCGAGCCGGAGCAGCGTGCCGGTCCAGCCCTTGTTGTGCCGGTCGCGCGCATCCTCGTCGAAGAACTGCTCGTGCAGCAGCGTCATCAGGCAGCCGGCGCCGTCGGGCCTCACGGTGACGGTGACGAGCGACTCGCGTTCCGGCGTCGATCGCCACGCCCAGGTGAACACCACCTTTTCGTTCGGCACGATCTCGCGATAGACACCGCCGACATTGTGCTCATCGTCGCCCATCAGCATTCGGATGTGATAGCGGCCGCCGACGCGCAGATCGTTCTCCGCCTCGCAATGGGTGACGCCTTGCGCCCCCATCCAACGCATCATTTTTTGCGGGTCGGTCCAGGCCGCGAAGACTTTTTCGGCCGGGACGTTGAATCGGCGTTTGATGGTGAGGCTTGGTCTGATGGCGGTGTCCATGAATCTTCCTCCAATAAGGCTTCAAGTCGGTCGAGGCCGTCGCTCCAGAAGCGCTGGTAGCGATTGAGCCATTCATTGGCGTCGTGCATCGGCTCGGCGTTGAGCCGGCACGACACGATGCGGCCGCTCTTCTCGCGGGTGACGAGGCCGGCGTCCTTCAGCACGTCGAGATGCTTCATGATCGCCGGTAGCGACATCGCGAACGGTTTGGCGAGATCGCTGACGCTGACGGCCTCGCTCTCGCTCAGGCGCGCCAGCAGCGCGCGGCGCGTCGGGTCGGCGAGGGCGGCGAAAGTGCGGTCGAGCGCGGCGGATAAATAGTAAACCATATGGTTAAGTATAGACGCGCGCGGGGGTGCGTCAAGTGGGCGCAGGCCGGCCGGCCGATTTGCTAAGGAATAGGTAACCTTGGCCTCGCACCATTCGTCGCGAGGGCGATAGCGATGCAGATTGGATTTGGCTGGAATTCCCAGCGAAGCGCCTATCAGAACATCACGGCGCATCGTACGCGCCTGTCGAACTATGCGAGTTCGATGCAGGCCGGCCTCAGCGCCGCCAGCGACCTGTTTGCCAGCGCCTCCGCGACCCAGGTTCAGGGCATGGCCAAGCTCGCCGCCCAGCAGGCGGTGGCGCGGTTGAGCGCGCAAATCAAGTCGGCCAATGCCGTGCGCGACAAGCGGTTGGCGGATGCCCAGGCGACCCTGGTAGCGACGCAGAAGGCCTACAATTCGACTTCCACGGTCACGAACGGCGGCTCAGTCAATATCGCCGCCTGAGGCGCCGAGGCGCTAGCCGCCCGTCTTGGCGCCTGCGACCGCCGCATCGATCAATTTGAGGGCGTCATCGCTCGCCCATTCCGCCGGCCCGGCGATGGTGCCGATCTCGCAGCCGTTCGGATCGACCAGCATCGTGGTCGGCATGCCGAAGGCGCGGCCGATGGCCTTGAGCTCCTGGAATGCCTTGGCGTCGGGATCGGCATAATAGGCGAGCTTGCTGATCCCGATCTCCTTCAGGAAGGCCTTTGGTTTGTCCGGGTCGCGGGTGTCGATATTGACCGCCACTACCTGGAAGTCCGCGTTGCCACGCTTCTGCTCCAGCGCGTCGAGAGTCGGCATTTCCTTGCGGCACGGCACGCACCAGGTGGCCCACAGATTGAGCAGGACGGTGCGGCCGCGGAAATCGTCCAGAGTCTTAGTGGCGCCGCTCGCGTCATGGAACGCTAGCGCCGGCACCTTGAGCGGCGCCTTGGCGACGTTAACCGCCGCCACCTCGCCGCGGGCATAGGGCTGGACCTTTTTGGCGAGCTCCACCGCCGGTCGGCAGGCGGCATTGGCGCCGGAAGCGCCTTTATTGCCTATCAAGGTGGTGATCACGTATACCCCCGCCAGCCCGACGGCCACCCCGGCGACGCCACCCGCCAGCACCATGGCGAGACGTTTCTTGGCATGGGTCCGGGCTTTGGATTGAGCGGATTCGGTCATGATCGGCTGCGTTCTACGAGGGTGGATTGTGACATCACGAACAGTACTGGCCATACGAGCGGCACGATGAGCAACAAAATGTGGGGCGGACGGTTTGCCTCTGGTCCCGACGCCATTATGGAGGAAATCAACGCCTCCATCGATTTCGACCGGCATCTCTACCGCCAGGACATTGCCGCGTCCAAGGCCCATGCCGACATGCTGGCCAAGCAAGGCATCATTGCGGCGGACGATGCGAAAAAGATCGCTCACGGTCTAGACACGATCCTGTCAGAGATCGACGCAGGAAAATTCACCTTCAAGCGCGCGCTCGAGGACATTCACATGAATGTCGAGAGCCGGCTGACCGACATGATTGGTGCGCCCGCCGGCCGCCTGCACACCGCGCGCTCGCGCAACGATCAGGTAGCGACGGATTTCAAACTCTGGGTGCGCGACACCATCGACACCATCGACGTTGCGCTGTTCGGCTATCAGGTCGCGCTCGCTGAAAAGGCACTCGACCAGGTGGCCACCGTGATGCCCGGCTTCACGCACCTGCAGACCGCGCAGCCGGTGACTTTCGGCCATCATCTGCTCGCTTATGTCGAGATGGCGAGCCGCGATCGCGGCCGCTTCGCCGACGCTCGCAAGCGCCTCAACGAGTCGCCGCTCGGCTCCGGCGCGCTCGCCGGCACCTCGTTCGATCTTGACCGTGACATGACGGCGAAGTCGCTCGGCTTCGACCGGCCGACCGCCAATTCGCTCGACGCGGTGTCCGACCGCGACTTCGCGCTGGAGACGCTGGCTGCGGCGTCGATCACGGCGATGCATTTGTCGCGCTTCGCCGAAGAGATCATCATCTGGACGTCGCCGCTGACCGGTCTCGTCAAGCTGTCCGACAAGTTCACGACCGGGTCGTCGATCATGCCGCAGAAGCGCAATCCGGACGCCGCCGAACTGGTGCGCGCCAAGACTGGTCGCATCATCGGCGCGCTCAACGGTCTCTTGATCGTCATGAAGGGCCTGCCGCTCGCTTATGCCAAGGACATGCAGGAGGACAAGGAAGGCGTCATGGACGCTTTGTCCGCGCTCTCGCTGGCGATCGCGGCCATGACCGGCATGGTCAACGACCTGGTGCCCGATACGACGAAGATGAAGAAGGCGGCCGGCGACGGCTACGCCACCGCGACCGATCTCGCCGACTGGCTGGTCCGGACCTTCAACATCCCGTTCCGCGAGGCGCATCACATCACCGGGCGGATCGTCGCGAAGGCGTCGGAAAAGGGGGTGCCGCTGCATCGGCTGCCGCTCGCCGACATGCAGGCCGTCGAGCCGAAGATCACCGACGACGTTTTCAGCGTGCTGTCGGTCGAGCGTTCGGTGAAGAGCCGCGTCAGCTACGGCGGCACGGCGCCAAAGAACGTGAAAGCGCAGGCAAAGCGTTGGCTGAAGCAATTGGCCAAGGAAAGCCGCGGGTAAACTATGCGTCATCGGCGGTCAGCGCGGCCCAGTTTGGCCTTGATCAGCCGATTTGCTATGGTCGTGCCGTTTCGAGGAGCCCTGCCTTTGACCGTTTTCGAGCGCCCCATTTTCCGACTGGCCCTGATCGGCGCGCTTGCGGCGTCGCTCGGCCTTGCCGCCTGCGGCCGCAAGGGTCCGCTCGATCCGCCGCCGAGCGCTTCGGTCCAGGGCGAAGCCAAGCCGGCACAGAGCGGCCCGTCGCTGCTCAATCCTGTCGGGGTGCAGCCAATTGGCGGTGGCGGCAACCGGGGCGAAAGCAATGCCATGGATACCCCGAAGGGCGAGAAAAAATCGATCTTTCTCGATAATCTCCTGAACTAATTCGCGCACGAGCTGGCTCGCGCATCATATTTCCGCGATCAAGAAGTCAATCCGATGAATCATTTCGATTATCGCGACGGCGTCCTGCATGCCGAGGCGGTGAATCTCGTGGCGCTCGCCGAGAAGGTTGGCACGCCGTTTTATTGCTATTCGACCGCGACGCTCGAACGCCATTACAAAGTATTTGCTTCGGCATTCGCCGGCACCGACGCGCTGATCTGCTACGCGATGAAGGCAAATTCCAACCAGGCCGTCATCGGGACGCTGGCCAAGCTAGGGGCCGGCGCCGACGTCGTCTCCGGCGGCGAATTGAAGCGCGCCCGCGCCGCGGGTATTGCGCCGGACAAGATCATGTTCTCAGGCGTCGGCAAGACGGCGGCCGAACTGGCGCTGGCCATCGACGAAGGCATCTTCTGTATTAACGTCGAATCCGAACCCGAACTCGATCTGCTCGCTTCCATCGCCGCGGCTAAGGGGCGGACCGCGCACGTCTCGGTGCGCGTCAACCCCGACATCGATGCCAAGACCCATCACAAGATCGCGACCGGCAAGTCGGAAAACAAGTTCGGCATTCCGATCAGCCGCGCGCGTGATGTCTATACCCATGCGGCGAAGCTCAAGGGCATCAAGGTGTCCGGCGTCGATATGCATATCGGCAGCCAGATCACCGACCTCGAACCCTTCGGTAATGCTTTCACGCTGCTCGCCGAATTCGTCGGCACCTTGCGCGGCGATGGTCACGCCATTTCGCATGTCGATTTCGGCGGCGGTCTGGGTATTCCGTATCACGAGGACAACGACCCGCCGCCGTTGCCGGATGCCTATGCCGATGTCGTCAAGCGCACGACCAAGGATCTCGGCTGCCGGCTGATCTTCGAGCCCGGCCGGTTGCTGGTCGGCAATGCCGGTATTCTGGTGACGCGAGTGCTGTTCGTGAAGCACGGCGAGGCCAAGCACTTTGTCATCGTCGACGCCGGGATGAATGACCTAGTCCGTCCGACTTTGTACGAGGCCTATCACGCCATCCGACCAGTCACGCTGCCGGCGCCTGCGGCGCGGCGAATCCGGGCCGATGTCGTTGGTCCGGTGTGCGAAAGCGGCGATTTCTTGGGCCTGAACCGTGAGATGGCGGAACCCGGCACCGGGGACCTCCTGTCTGTGATGACGGCCGGCGCCTACGGCGCAGTCCAGGCGGGAACCTACAATACGCGCGCCCTGGTGCCGGAAGTACTGGTCCGGGGCGGCGAATGGGCACTGGTGCGGCCCCGCCTTGAAGTTGACCAATTGATTGCGCTCGATCGTATCCCGGAATGGCTCTAGCGCGCCGCCGGTCCTGACACGGTTGTTACGTGGCTTGGGACTTGCTTGCGTGTTAGCCTGAGAGAGTCGGCAAGATTCTCTGGCCCCGGTAGCGACGGCGGAGTGCCTTTGGACGCACAGGATCAATCCACGCGCGGAGGGCCGCAACGTGCGCGCCTCGTGCTGAGCCGCGCGATCAGCCGAGCGCGGAGCAGCTTGCTATGGGAGCGGCTGTGGCCGGCGCTGGCGGCGCTGGCGACCGCGCTCGGATTATTTCTCGCGCTGTCCTGGGCCGGCTTGTGGCTGGCGCTGCCGCCACTCGGGCGGATCATCGGCCTCGTCGTCTTTGTCGGCGTCTTCGGCGTCGCCGCGATCCCATTGTTCCGGCTAAAGTTGCCGACCGATCGCGACGGACTGCGCCGCCTCGATCGCGGCAGCGGCGCTGCGCACCGTCCGGCCACCGCGATCGCTGACCATATCTCCGCCAACCGCGCCGACCCAGTCGCGCAAGCGCTGTGGCAGGCCCACGTCGAACGCGCGCTCATGTCGGCGGAGAAACTCAAGGCCGGCTGGCCGCAACCGAAACTGTCGCTGCGCGACCCGATGGCGCTGCGCGCGCTCGTGGTGCTCCTCGCGTTCGCCGCTTTCGTCTCCGCTGGCGGCGAGCGCTGGAAGCGCATCACCGCCGCCTTCGACTGGAAGGGTGTGGTGGCGCCAGCCAATTTCCGTATCGACGCCTGGGTCACGCCGCCGCTCTACACGGGGCGCCCGCCGGTGATGTTGCAAGGCATTCGTCCGGGTGAGGCGAGCGAGACCGCCGATCTCGCCGCGGCCCCGATTTCCGTGCCTGCCGGCAGCCAACTGATCGTCCGCTCCACCGGCAACGTTTCGTTCGAGACCGTACGCGTCGGTGGCATCGAGCCGGTGCCGCGCGATCCGAAGAATGTGTTGCCGGCCGGCACCGACGAACAGCGCTTCGTCATCAAGACCGACGGTTCGGTCACCTTGCACGGCGTCGGCAGCCGCGATCCGGTCTGGAGCTTCTCGGCCATCCCCGACCGCGCGCCGACGGTGGACTTCAACAAGGATCCCGAGCGCCAAGCGCGTGGCGCGCTGCGCTTCGACTACAAGATGGACGACGATTACGGCATCGTCGAAGGCAAGGCGACATTTGCTCTTAAGGACGAGTCCGCGAAAAAGAACGATGGCGCCGCGCCGAAGGCGGACGACGCCAAGCCCCGGCATCCGCTGTACCCGGCGCCGGAATTCGCCCTGACCCTGCCGCAGGCGCGCACGCGCTCCGGCGCGGCGCAGACGACGCAGGATCTTACCGAACATCCGTGGGCCGGCAGCGATGTCATGGTGACGCTCTCGGTGCGCGACGAGGCCGGCAATGTCGGCAAGAGCGAGCCGCGCGAGGTGACGCTGCCGCAGCGCATCTTCGTCAAGCCATTGGCGCGCGCGCTCATCGAGCAACGCCGCCTCCTGGCGCTCGACGCCAATGAAAAACCGCTAGTGCTGACCGCGCTCGATACGCTGACCATCGCGCCGGAGCGATTCACGCCGGAGGCCGGCGTCTATCTCGGTCTGCGTTCGATCTATTACGATCTGCGCAATGCCAAAACCGACGACCAACTGCGCGACGTGGTTGGACGGCTGTGGCAGATGGCGCTGCAACTCGAGGACGGCAATGTCAGCCAGGCCGAGCAGGCCTTGCGTCAGGCGCAGGATGCACTGCGTCAGGCGTTGGAACGCGGCGCCAGCGACGAAGAACTCAAGAAGCTGATGGACGAGCTGCGCGCCGCGATGGACAAGTTCCTGCAGGCGCTAGCGGAGGAGATGCGCAAGAATCCGCAGGCCCTGCAACGCCCGCTCGATCGCAACAGTCGGATGCTGAGCCAGCAGGATCTCAAGAGCCTGATGGACCGCATGGAGCAGATGGCGCGCTCCGGCAACCGCGATGCCGCCAAGGCGCTGCTCGATCAGTTGCAGGCGATGATGGAGAACCTGCAGATGGCGCGGCCTGGCGCCAATCAGGACGGCGACGATCAGGACATGAACTCGGCGCTCGACGAATTGAGTGACATGATCCGCAAGCAACAGCAGTTGCGCGACCGCACCTTCAAGCAGGGCCAGGATCAGCGCCGCGACCGTCAGCGCGGACAACGCGGTCAGCAGGGTAATCCGCAGATGGGCGACCTGCAGCAGGATCAGCAGGCGTTGAAGGATCGGCTCAACAAGCTGCTCGAGCAGTTGCGTCAGCGCGGCATGGGTCAGCAGCAGGGTCAGAAGGGCCAAGGCCAGCAGGACGGCAATTCGCAAGACGGCATGGGACAGCTCGGTGACGCCGGCGAGGCCATGGGCGAGGCTGAAGGCAATCTCGGCGACGGCGACGCTGACGGCGCGGTCGACAGCCAGGGCCGTGCTCTGGAGGCCATGCGCAAGGGCGCGCAAGGACTGGCTCAGCAGATGCAGCAGGGCCAGGGGCAGGGCATTGGACCAAATGGGCAGCCCGGCCGTGGCCGGCAACGCGCCGAACAGAACACCGATCCGCTCGGCCGTCCTTTGCGCGGCCGCGATTACGGCGACGACAACAACGTCAAGGTGCCGGGAGAAATCGACGCGCAGCGTGCGCGCCGCATTCTCGAGGAACTGCGCAAGCGCTTCGGCGAAAGTTATCGCCCACAGCTCGAGCTCGATTACATCGAGCGGCTGCTGAAGGATTTCTGAGTTTTTCTTTCTTATCCCTCCCCTGAAAGGGGAGGGCGTCGCCGCGCGGCCAGCGCGGCGACGGGTGGGGAACGGCGTCGGCGTTTTGTCCCACCCGGCTCGCTATCGCTCGCCACCCTCCCCGAAGACGGGGAGGGATTAGCCCGCGGCTACTTCATTCCGCTGGCGGCGTCCTGTTTGGTGAAGAACCGCACCAGGACATCGACCGCATCAGCTGGCGGTGCCGCCAGGCGGCTGACGAAAGGCAGGCTTTCGCCGGGGCCGAGAATGCTCCGGGTCGGCTGCATGCTCCAAGTATAGACCTCCTGGCCGGAGGCGTTGCGCGCAGCAAAGCGCAGCCGCGGGATGTCGGTCGCCTTGGCGACGGTATTCACGATCCTGCCTTCGATAATGAGAATGGTGACGCCGTCCTGCGTCTCCTTGGAAATCTTGATGCCCTCGAACTCGAGGTTGCGCAGATTGACCGGCAGGCCGATGGACGCGAACAGCGACGCGGTCTGCGGCAGAGCGCGAACGATCTGGTGGCGCCCGGCGATGATCGCGATATTGATGCCGAACAGGATCAGGATGATGATGGTCCAGCGCGAGTTGCGTTTGGCCTTCTGGCGCTTCGCCCGCATGCGGGCGCGCCGCGCGGCGTAATTGGCGCTGTCGTCACTATCACCGGCCGCAATTCCGCCGTCGTGTAAGGCGTCATGGTCGTCCGGCGGGACCAGCGACGGTGCATCGGCAATCGTCGGTGGCTCCGACACGTCGGGTGCGAGAACCGGCGGTGCGGCACCGGCGTGCTCGTCGGCCGGTGCGAAAGAGTCCGGATCGTATGGCGACGTCCCGGGCGACGGCTCGAAAGAGGCTTCTGCCCGAGGTGCCAGTGATGGCGGTTCGTCCGCCGGCGGTTCCGGCGCGGTGCTGGGCGCGGCGTCGAACATCGGAGGCCGCGGCGTGCTCGTGCCGTTCTGGCCGTTCTCGGCTTCGGCCTCGGCAATGACGCCGTTGACAAAAGCCGAAACGTTCGGCGCCTCGGCCGTTTTGCCCGGATTGACGAACCAGGTTGACCGGCAGCGGGCGCAACGCACGGCGCGGCCATTCGGGCCGACCGAGGCCGGATCGATCATGTAGGACGTCGCGCAGCTGGGACAGACGATCAACATAACATTCTGCGACTTTTCGGGCCCTCCGACCCTATCAGCCGACCGTTAATGGACCGGAAACCATGCCGGCCCCGTTGGTCTGGCTCCGCACCGCGTTTTTGCCCGCCGCGGCCTATGGCGGCGCCGTGATTCTCCTGTAAAACCAGGAGCTAGCGCGCGAGGGCGCGACCGATCCGGGCGGGGCGGGCCGGTCGGCGGGGGCGCGCAGGCTTCGGGCCAGGTCAAGGCTCGCATGGGACGAAGCGGAGGCGGGCGTGGTCCGATTCGAAAATGTGGGGTTGCGCTACGGGCTGGGGCCCGAGGTGTTGCGCGATCTGACCTTCCGCATCGAGCCGCATTCCTTCCAGTTCCTGACGGGACCTTCGGGCGCCGGCAAGACCTCGCTTCTCAAGCTGTTGTTCCTGTCGCTCAGACCGACGCGCGGACTGATTACGCAGTTCGGCCACGATGTCGCGTCACTGTCCAAAGACGCGGTGGCGACGTTGCGCCGTCGCATCGGCATCGTGTTCCAGGATTTCCGCCTGCTCGACCACATGACGACCTACGAGAACGTGGCGCTGCCGCTCCGCGTCATGGGACGGCCGGAAGACAGCTACCGCGACGAGGTCATCGAATTGCTGAACTGGGTCGACCTCGGCGACCGTATGTGGGCTCTGCCGCCGGTCTTGTCGGGCGGCGAGAAGCAGCGCGCGGCCATCGCGCGCGCCGTCATCGCGCGGCCGCAACTGCTGCTCGCCGACGAACCGACCGGCAATGTCGATCCGAGCCTGGCGCAGCGATTGCTGCGGCTGTTCGTCGAACTCAACAAGTCCGGGACATCTGTCGTGATCGCCACCCACGACATCGCGCTGATGGACCAGTACGACGCCCGCCGTCTCGTGTTGCACGACGGACGGCTGCATATCTACGATTGATCATGGCAGTCTTGGACGAAGCCAGGCACGACCCAACCCTGTCGCCGCGCGTTGCAGTGCCGGCGAAGCCTCGCTTTGACACGCCGCTGGTGCCGCGCAATTCGATCGCCGGCAGCGCGCTGATCGCCGTCGTCGCCATCATGACGTTCCTGGCCTCGCTCACCACGGGCGCGGTGATCCTGGTCGGCGATGCCGCCGGCGAATGGCAGGCCGATGTCGCGCGCGAGGTCACCATCCAGGTCGTCCCGGCGGCGGACCGCGACACCGACGCGACTGTCGACAAGGCAGCGGCGGTCGCGCGCGCCTTCCCCGGCGTCGCCAATGTCCGCGTCTTCACCAAGGAGGAATCCGGCAAGTTACTCGAGCCGTGGCTGGGCAGTGGCCTCAAGCTCGATGAGCTGCCGATTCCGCGTCTGATCGTGGTCCGTCTTGCGCCCGCCGCCGGTACGGATACGGGGCGGCTGAACCGCCTGCTCGCCGAGCAGGCGCCGGGCGCGACGCTCGACGATCACCGCGGCTGGATCGACCGGATGCGCGCCATGGCCGGATCTGTTGTCGGCGGCGGCATCGCCATCTTGATCCTGATTGTCACCGCGACCGTGCTGTCGGTGACCTTCGCGACGCGGGGCGCGATGGCCACCAACAAGAATGTCATCGAAGTGCTGCATCTGGTCGGCGCCAAGAACGGCTTTATTGCCGGCAATTTCCAGCGCCACTTTCTTGTGATGGGCTTGCAGGGCGGCGCCATCGGCGGCGGCGCTGCGGTCCTCATTTTCCTGATCGCGGCACTGATCGGGCGCTGGACCGCGGGTAGCGCCGCCGGCGATCAGAGCGCGGCGTTGTTCGGCTCTTTTTCTCTCGGCTTTTTCGGCTACGCCGCCGTGCTGGCTCAAATCGCGCTTAGCGCAGTCGTTACTGCGCTGACCTCGCGGCACACGGTCAACCGAACGCTTGAAGCCATTGACTAGGCCGGCCGCAGTGGGGTGGACCCGGTCGATTCATGGAGGTTTTGCGCGTAGATCGCGCCCGGTCAATAGTGCTATGCCGTCTGCGGCGCGATTGGATTGACGACGAGATGTTCGCAGGTTTTGCTCGCTGGATCGGCTTTCTGACCATGTTGACCGCTGTGGTCGGCGGACTGGCGCTGACCGGCGGATTTTTCTGGTTCGCGTCGCAGATCGCGAGCGATGAGGTAATGCTGGATCGTAGAGCCGACGGCATCGTCGTTCTGACGGGCGCCGCACCGCGCATTCCCGACGCGATCGAATTGCTGGCGGCCGAGCGCGGCAAAAGGCTGCTGATCACCGGCGTGCACCGTGCGACCTCTGCGAGCGAGATTGCGCGCCTCACGCCGCTCTATTCGAAATATTTTATCTGCTGCATCGACCTCGACCGCTCAGCGCTCAATACCTTCGGCAACGCGCTGGAGACACGGCGCTGGACGCGCGAGCATAATTTCACTTCCCTGATCATCGTGACTTCGAACTGGCATATGCCGCGCGCCATGGCGGAAATCGAGCATCAGTTGCCGGACGTGACACTGATTGCCTATCCAGTGATGTCGGAGACGGTCAGGACGAAGCCTTGGTGGGAGAACATTGGCACCGCGCGTTTTCTCGCCGCCGAATATCTGAAATACCTATTCGCGCTCGTCCGCATGCGTCTCGATCCGGACTCTCCGTAAGGACCGCCCACTCGTGCTGATCCTCGTTCGCTCCATCGCTTTCAACGCGGCGTTTTACCTCAACACCGCGCTTTGGCTGGTGCTGGCGCTGCCGACCTTCTTGATGCCGTATTGGGGGATCGTCGAGATTGCGCGAATCTGGGGCAGGATCAATCTGGTGCTGCTGCGCGTGATCTGCGGCATCAAGGTCGAAATTCGCGGCCGCGAGAAAATTCCCGCCGGGCCGCTGCTGGTCGCCTCCAAGCATCAGTCGGCCTGGGAAACTTTCGCGCTCGTCACGCTGTTTCCGAGCCCGGTCTTCATCCTCAAGCGCGAACTGCAATGGATTCCGATCTTCGGCTGGTTCACGATCAAGGGGCGCATGGTGCCGGTCGATCGCGGTCGCGGCGCCACGGCTTTGCGCGCCATGGCTGAGCGGGCGCGCTATGAACTCAAGCAGAATCGCCAGCTCATCATTTTCCCGGAAGGCACGCGGCGGCCGGCCGGTGCCGAGCCGCGTTATAAATACGGCGTTGCGCACGTGTACGCCACAGCCGGCGTTCCGTGCTTGCCGATCGCGCTGAATTCCGGATTGTTCTGGCCGCGCCGGACGTTCCGGCGTTATCCAGGCACGGTCATTGTTGAAATCCTCGATGTAATTCCGCCGGGTCTCGACGAGGAAACCTTCTTCGGCACGCTGCAAACCGAAATCGAGGCCGCGACCGCGCGACTGATCGAAGAGGGGCGCCGCGAGATGGGCAAACCCCGCGCGGACTGAGCGCGGAAGAAGACGGCTCACGCGCCCTTGAGCTGCTGCGCCAGCAGATGCAGATCGTGATCGCGCACGCCGAGGCTTTCCAACTCGGCAACGGTGGCGATGACGTAATCGCGGTTGGCACCGGAGCGGCCGTGGCCCTGGCGGCAGTAATGCAGTTGTTCGGCGAGCGAGAGCTGGCCGGCATATTGCTCGTGGCCGCGATCGACCACGTAGCACAGGGCGCGGACGTTTAACTGCGGATCGTCGTCGAGCCACACCCGCCACCAGGCCTCACGGTACACCATGGTCACCTGCTCGCGGGCGCGCAGATAGGCGATGGTTTCCTCGCGCTTGTCCGCGGCCACCCGGTAGGCGATGCCGCGGCAATTGCCGCCGCGGTCGAGGCCGAGGACGAGGCCGGGTTTTTCCGGCGTGCCGCGATGGACGAAGGAGTACACGCAGAGCGCCCGGTGCGCCCCGACCAGCCGCGCCTGACGCCGTTCCAGCGCCTCGAAGCCCGGCCGCCACATCAGCGAGCCGTAGCCGAAGACCCAGAATTCGCCGCTGTCGTCTGCAACCGGGGGTGTCATGCGCCGTTCGGATGCCCGGAAAGCCCCGGGGCGGACCGTCGCGTACCAAGCGGCCTTGCCGGGCGCAATGGGCGTACGGGGAAAGTTTCTGCGGACGCCCATTCAGACCTTGAGTTCGCGCCACGCCTGCGCAAAGAGGACGTAGAGGCAGGCGTCCGGAAGCTTGGGCGCAGAAGCGCCTCATTTGGCAGGTTTCACAATCCCGACATGACCACTTCCGAACCCGTTCGCCGCTCGTCCGCGCGACGCTATGTCGTGCTTCTCGTCGTTGTCGCTCTCCTGATCGGAGGCTGGTCGGCCTTCTGGTATGTCGCCGCCGGCAAGGCGCAGACCGCGCTTGAGGGCTGGCGGGCGCGTGAAGCGAAATCTGGCCGCCTGTATGAATGCGGCAAGGAAAGCGTCGGCGGCTATCCGTTCCGGTTCGAGTTTCGCTGCTGGAACGCGACCGCGCTGTTCCAGAACGCCCGCCCGCCGATCGAAGCCAAGGTCGGTCGCGTAACGGTGGTCTCACAGGTCTATCAGCCGACGCTGCTCATCAGCGAATTCGAAGGCCCGCTCACCGTCGCCGCGCCCGGCAAGCCGCCCGAACTGACGATGAACTGGGAGCTGTTCCAGTCGAGCGTGCGTGGCACGCCTGCCGCGCCGGAGCGGGCGTCGCTGGTGTTCGACAAGCCGACGCTCGATGCCGTCAACGGCGCCGATTCGCGGCCGCTGCTGCGCGCCGAGCATCTCGAACTGCACGGTCGCTTGCTTGCCGGTTTGGTCAGCGATCATCCGGTGCTGGAAGTCGCGGTGCGCACGCGGGGCGCCTTCGTGCCCGGAATTCCGGCGCTCGCCGCGCAGCCAGTCGACGCCGTGTTCGATACGGTCTTCCGCGGCCTCTCGGATTTCGCGCCGAAACCCTGGTCCGAGCGGTTCCGCGAAATCGCCGCCAACAATGGCCGCATCGAAATCACCGAGTCGCGCGCTGTCCAGGGCGAGACCTTGGCGGTCGGCGCCGGCAATCTGTCGATCAGCGCCAGTGGCCGGCTGCAGGGCCAGCTCGAACTGACGATCGCCGGCCTCGAGCCGTTCCTCAAGTCGATCAACGCCGAACAGATGGTGCAATCCGCGCCTTCGGTCGACCGGCTGGCCAGCGCGCTAGACCGTCTGTCGCCCGGACTGGGCCAGGCGGCCAAGCAGCAGGTCGGCGCCAACCTCTCGGCCGGCATCAACATGCTGGGCCGCAAGACCACGCTCGAAGGCCGGCCGGCCGTGGCGCTGCCGCTGCGTTTCGACGATGGCCGCGTGTTCCTCGGGCCGATCCCGCTCGGCGAGACACCATCGCTGTTCTAGCCAGATATCGGGTGCCGTTTTGCCGGACCCTGCGCTAACCTGAGGGACGAACCCTTAGGGAGGCGGAATGTCGCTCGAATTCCTGATCACATCGTTCATCGTCGTTATTTCGCCGGGCACGGGCGTGCTCTATACGCTGGCGGCGGGGCTGTCGCGCGGCGGCAAGGCGAGCGTCGTCGCCGCCTTCGGCTGCACGCTCGGCATCGTGCCGCACATGGCTGCGGCGATCCTTGGGTTGGCCGCGCTGCTGCACACCAGCGCGCTGGCCTTCGAGATTTTCAAATACGCCGGCTGCGCGTACTTGCTCTACATGGCATGGGGCACGCTACGCGAGCACGGAGCGTTAAGTGTGGCGCAGGAGACGGATCGCCGCACGTCGGTGGCGATTGCGGTCAAGGGCATTCTGATCAACATCCTCAATCCGAAACTGTCGATCTTCTTTCTCGCTTTCCTGCCACTGTTCATCAGTACCAGCGAGGAGCATCCGGTGGCGCGCATGCTCGAATTCAGTGCCGTGTTCATGCTGATGACGTTCGCGGTGTTCGTCTTATACGGCCTGTTTGCCGCCGCGGTGCGCGACCATGTGATCACGCGGCCGCGGGTGATGGCTTGGATGCGGCGATCGTTTGCCGCCGCCTTCGTCGCGCTCGGCGCCAAGCTCGCCGTCGCGTCGCGGTGAGATTAGAGCGCTTTGCTGAAATAGAAGCGGCGGATGCCACCGCCGACGGTCTTGTTACTCGCCGCGGCGGCGACTTCCTCGCGATCGAGGCGATAGCCGCTGGCGTGATAGAGGCCGAGCGCAGCTTTCTGCAGTTCCGATGTGCTTAACTCCAGACGTTTCATGCCGAGCCGCCGGCATTCTTTCTCGGCGACGGCGAGCATCGCTCGCGCGATGCCGCGACGGCGCAGATAGGGTTCGACATACATGCGGCGCAGCTCCATCGCGCCGCCGCCAGTTGTTGTTTCAAGGCCGAACATGCCGGCGAGACGGCCATCCTCCGCCACCCAGAACGAGCCGTTCTTTGCCGCGTAATAGTTGGCGATGCGGCCGATTTCCTCGGTTATCGAGTATGCGATGTAGGCTTCAAACGCATCCCGCATCGGGGGTGGCGCGAGCAGCCGGTTGACGCGAACGAACAGCTCGCGCACCGCCGGCGCGTCGGTCTCGACAAAGCGCCGGATGGTGATTGCGTCCGCCATGATGGCCGATCAGGCCTCGTCCGGCGCGTAGGGTTTGGGTAGCGGCTCGTGCGGCAGCCCGGCATGGCTGCGGCCGAAGTCGGGCACGGCCGAATCCTGGCCGATCTGCACGATGCCCTTGCGGATCGCGCGCGTGCGCGTGAAGTGATCGAACAAGGTCTGGCCGTCGCCGTTGCGGATCGCCTTGGTCAGCATCGAGATATCTTCGTTAAAGCGGCCGAGCATCTCGAGCACCGCGTCCTTGTTGGTAACGAAGATGTCCCGCCACATCGTCGGGTCCGACGCCGCGATGCGCGTGAAGTCGCGGAAGCCACCCGCGGAGAATTTCAGCACTTCTGAGCGCGTCACCGTCTCCAGTTCGTCGGCGGTGCCGACGATGGTATAGGCGATGAGATGCGGCAGATGGCTCGTCACCGCCAGCACCAGATCGTGGTGATCCGGCGCCATGGTCTCGACATTGGCGCCGAGCAGTTTCCAGAACGCTGCGAGCTTGTCGACCGCGGCCTGATCCTGGCCCGGCGGCGGCGTCAGGATGGACCAGCGATTGACGAAAAGCTCGGCAAAGCCGGCATCGGGGCCAGAATATTCGGTGCCGGCCACCGGATGCGCCGGCACGAAATGCACGCCCTTCGGGATGTGCGGGCCCATGTCGCGCACGATCGAGCCCTTGACCGAGCCGACGTCGGACACGGTCGCGCCCGGCATCAGATGCGGCGCGATTTCTTTCGCGACGGCGCCGCAGGCGCCGACCGGAATGCAGACGATGACGAGATCGGCGCCTTCGACCGCGGCCTCGTTGGTCTCGACCACCTGATCGGCAATGCCGAGCTCGGCGACGCGCTTGCGCGTCGCTTCCGACCGCGCGGTGGCGACGATCGAGCCGACCGCACCTTGCGCTCTGGCTGCACGCGCGATCGACGAGCCGATCAGCCCGACGCCGATCAGCGCCAGACGGTTGTAGAGAGGCGCCGCTTTACTCACGCCTTGCTTCCCATGAACTCTTTCAGGGCGGCCACGACCAGCTTGTTGGCTTCCTCGGTGCCGATGCTCATGCGCAGGCAGTTCGGCAACTGATAGGCGGCGACCCGGCGCAGCACGAGGCCGCGCCTGGTCAGGAACTCGTCGGCTTCCGCCGCCGTCTTGCCCGGCGTCTCCGGGAAATGGATGAGAATGAAGTTGGCCACGCTCGGCGTCACCTTGAGGCCGAGCTTGGTCAATTCCTCGGTCACCCAGGGCAGCCATTTCGTGTTGAAGGCGACCGAGGCTTCGACATGCGCGGTATCGGCGATCGCCGCGACGCCGGCGGCGCTCGCCGGTGCGTTGACATTGAACGGCCCGCGGATGCGGTTGAGCGCATCGACGATGTTGGCCGGTCCGTAGATCCAGCCGAGCCGCAGCGCGGCCAGCCCGTAGATCTTCGAGAACGTGCGCAGCATGATGACGTTTTCCGACGTCGCCACCAGTTCGATGCCGGCTTCGTAGTCGTTGCGGCGGACATATTCGGCGTAGGCGGCGTCGAGCACGAGCATCACATGCGGCGGCAAGCCGGCATGCAGGCGCTTGATCTCGTCGAACGGCAGATAGGTGCCGGTCGGGTTGTTCGGGTTGGCGACGAAGACCATCTTGGTCTTCGGCGTCACGCATTTGAGGATCGCGTCGACATCCGTGGTCAGGTTCTTCTCAGGCGCGACCACCGGCGTTGCGCCCGCGCTCTTGATCGCGATCGGGTACATCAGGAAGCCGTGCGTGGTGTAGATCGCCTCGTCGCCGTCGGCGAGATAGCCGCGCGCCACCAGATTGATGAGATCGTCGGAACCGGCGCCGCACACGATGCGCGACGGGTCGAGGCCGTAGGCCTTGCCGATCGCCTCGCGCAGTTCGGTCGCCGCGCCATCCGGATAGTCCTGCAAATGCCGGCCGATCGTGTCGTAGGCGGCGACCGCCTTCGGCGAGGGCCCGAGCGGGCTCTCGTTCGACGACAGCTTGTGGACCTTGGCGACGCCGGGGGCGCTGCTCTTGCCGGGGACATAAGGCGCGATGTCGAGCACGCCGGGACGCGGAACGGGACGATTTGCAGTCATGGTTAGCCTCAGTTCTTGTCATGCCCCGCGCAGGCGGGGCATCCAGCGATCGCCTTAAGGGTTGGATCGCCCGCTTTCGCGGGCGATGACACTCGGGGGTGTCTTAAGTCTTAAGGGGCCTTGTCGGCGGCAACCGTATAGCGGGTTGCGTGGCTGCCGACGAGGGCCATCGAGCGGACCGTGGCGCCGGCCGTGCCGAGCGCCTGGGCGATATCGTGGATGTTCTGGCCGTGCGGCAGCGTGACCAGGAGGGCGGCGCCGTCGAAGGCGCGGTCCGGCACCGCCAGGAATTCGGCCATGGTGGTTAGTGTCTGCGCCGCCTTGGCGCTCCAGCCCGACACGCGAACGCTCCAGACCTCGACTTCGGTGGCGCGGGCGTCGTCCGCCACCCGCGAGATGACGAAAACCGGCAGGGCGGCCGGATGGTCGTGGCGCTCGACGAAAGGCAGGCGGGCGATGATCTTGGGCGCGGCGTCGAATTCGAGCGCGTTCCACCACGCTCCGGCACTGACCGAGGAGAGCACCGGCACGAGGCCGAGATCGCCCTTGGATTCAGACACCGCGGCGACGACGCCGGCGGCGCCCATATGCGGCACCAGCGGCACCGTGAAGCCGAAATGGAAGCGCGCGGAATCGCGCATCTGCGCGTCGCCTGCCGAGAAGTCGGCATGCGCCGAGAACGGCTGCTGGACAAACGTGAACGTGGCGATGATGACCCGCCAGATGCTCTCGACGGTGTCGAGCGGCAGGATTCCCTTATGGCGCTCGACCAGCCGGCGCATCATCTGCGCCTCGCGCATCGGCCGGAACGCCGAGCCGGTTTCCTGGCTCTTCTTGACCTCGATCAGCCGGTCGATGATGTCGCCGCGCTCCATCAGCAGCTTGTGCACGGCCTCATCGATCCGATCGATGTCCTTACGCAGCGCGGTGAGGTCGGGGGCTTTGGGCGGCGTTGTCATGGCAGGGCATAGATAGGAAAGACGGGCGGTGAAGGCAAAGGAAACGTCAGGCGCTCATTAGTGAGTATACAGTCCTATATGCGTATTTGGCGCCTCCAGGTCTGGCAACTTAACCCTGAATTTTGGCCAAACCGCTTATAATCCGGGAATTGGATGTTCTGTTCCAACAGCTTGATGCCGCAGACTCGCAGTGCGAGTAACAGCGGCGTACGGAAAATCCGAAATCGATTTGGAGAGACATACAATTTACGCCTCTCAGTCGTCGTTTGCCGCACATCAAAGTTTATTTTTGAAACTCTCTAATGGAGTCCCTATTGAAGTTTTGTAAGGCGCCCGTTGGGACCGATCTCGATCTCAAAGTCCCAATCCTTGGTTTCCAATAGAATTGGGTCGCAATTGTCAGCGCAACTTAAGTGCGCCTCAAAAATATTAAAGCCGAAGCCTATAAGCGGCAAATCTGACGCGGCTCCCTTGACTATTCCAGTCACTGATATCTTATCGGTGGCATTACTTTCAATTCCAGCCTTTAGCTTAGTAGTAGAGGCGCTAGGAATCTTAATGACGCAATTGTGCATTAGAGAGACGGCAAACAGTTTTACAATCTGCTCCAGAAATGTGCGATGAGTTAAGAGCTCCTCTTTCGTTATCAAAGCGTTGCTCTTAAGGGTGGCGATAAAATCTTCGACAAGCCGTTTGTCTGTGAATGGCGGGAGCACAACAAGCGCACGGCGAAGTAGTTCGAAAAGGCTAGCTTCTCTGGAATTTAATGGCGGGAGAGCCCAGGTCTCATCTTGGTTTTTTATCAACCGATCAGCTATGTCCTGAGACATCTGGTATGCTGTAGCCTTTCGAAGCCCTGCTTTGTCCTGGATAGTTTTTCCGTCTAGTCGATTTACAGCTATCTTCAGATAATCTCTTGTTACCTTTGGCATGCGATTTGGATCAAAAATTTTGCCGATAAATGGCGTATGAAATTGGATAGTGGTGAACCAGTCTCTCATCCCCCGCGTCAACACGCCTTTGTCTCGTTCGGCGTGATGTGCAACGAAATCACCGATTTCGATCACGCTCTCTCTGCCATCGCAGTGGTCCCGAGCAAAAAGGAACAGGTCGGACAAATCGCCCAATCTAAAGTCACCACCGATTAGACGTTGAACCTTCGCCCTTAATTTTACATTGGTCATGGCTAAGAACGCTCTGCGCAATGAAATGAGCACCGCTTAAGAGCCCTAATAGGGAGAGCGTTTGCGGCGCCCAACCACGCTCAGGATATCCCAAAAAAAAGTCGGCGAGTCTCGAGCAAGAAGGAGCCAGTCAACTCGGCTATCGCCATCTATGCCAGTACAACGCGATACGCGGTGGCTCCGTAGGATGCCCGACGGACTTCCCGCCGAATTAGCCGCCACATCGCCACTTGGTTGAATGCACACCGGTTTCGTGCCTCAAATGCCGCACCAATCCGGTTGGGGACGATTCCGGCCGGTGGGGTAAAATTTGCACCTGCTCCCGGGCGGCGCATCGTACAAGGGCGACGTGGCCAGGCCGTGTAGCCGCCATGATTCAATGAAAGTTGAACTAAGTGGTCCAGGACTGGTGGTCAGGATAGTTTACGCCGATGGTTAAACGGCCCGCGTAAACCACTTCATCCTTAATTCAATCCGACCATTTGCCGAAAATTCTCCGTGCTATTTCCGAGTGTAGGGCGGCGCAGTGCGTCGCGCGCAAGAACATTGGGAATTCGGGGAATGTCCATGCGTACCATGCGGGCAATGATGGCGCTGAGCGGCGCCGCGCTTCTGACGCTTAGCGGACCGGCGCTCAGTCAGCCGTTGCCGGTTGCGAAGCCGAAAGCCGCCGCCACGCAAGCCAAGAATACGCAGGTCAAGAACAAGTCGCTCGCGCATCGTGCGCAGCGGCGGGACAATGCCGAACGGTTGCGCAGCTTCGCGCTCGCCGAGCCGCCAAAGGCGCCGGTCACTGGCTGGCCGACCTTGGTGCGCGAGGCGCGCAAATACATGGGCACCAATCCGACCGACCGCTCGCGGCTGTGGTGCGCGACCTTCATGAACATGGTTCTGGCCAAGGCCGGTTACGCGGGCACCAATTCCGACGCGGCGCGCTCGTTTGCGCAATATGGCCGCCGCATTCATGAGCCGCGCGTCGGCGCCATCGCCGTGCTCACGCGCGGCCGGAACGGCGGCCATGTCGGCGTCGTCTCCGGCATCGACGCCAACGGCAACCCGATCATCATTTCCGGAAATCACGGCCGCAAGGTCGGCGAGGCGGTCTATCCGCGCTCGCGCGTCATCGCCTATGTGATGCCGACCGATCGCCGCGCCACGACCCAGGTGGCGAACCGCAACGCGCCGACGCGCGGCAATAGCGCCGAACTCGATTCACCGATCACCGAACTGCTGGCAGCCATCGACGCCGAATACAGTGCCAAGGGCAGTCCGCGCGGCACCGGTCCGGAACCGCGCCCGGTGCCGCCGTCGCAAGCGCGCCGCGACGTGCCGCTCGATCCGGCGCTCGCCGAATTCCTCGGCCTGAAGGAACGCGCGCCGGGTGCCGCGCAGGCCGCTCAGGCTGGCGCCTCGCGCGTACAGGTGGCGCGTCAGCCGGTGACGCCGGCGCCGCGGCGGGAACTGCGCGTCGAGCAGCGCGCGCCCGGCCGCGTCGCGTCGAATGGCGCGATCGTGGTCTCGCGCTGACCGCGTCAGACCAGTGTGTCGACCTTCAGCGCGTCGCCGGGCGCGATGTCGCCGCCTTCGAGAACCTCGGCATAGATGCCGCAGTCCATGTGATCGAAGGTCTGCATCAGCGTCTTCGGGATGTTGAGATCGCGCGCCGCCGTGACCGGGTCGACATTGGTCGCGGCGCAGCGGACGATGCGCTTGACCACCTTGAGCCGGACCTTGGCGCCGACCTCGATTTCCTGATTGAGCAGATCGAACTCCCGCCACGCCGGCCAGCCGCGCACGTAAAGATTGGCACGGAAACGCAGCGGATCGACCGGCTGGCCGACGGCGCCTTCGAGCGCGGCGACCGAGGCGAGGTTGATGATCGACACCACTTTCTTGGCGACGTCGGAGAAACTGTGCGGGCTGCCGGGAGCGCCTTCTCCGGACAGCACTTTGGGTGGACCGCTGAGTTCCGACGGCATGAACTTACGGAAGAAGGCCTCGACCGCGAGCCGGCCCTCCTTGGTCCGCAGGTCGGCGCGCACCGTCTCGCGGCCATCGTGGACGATGGTGAGGGTGTGGCTGGCCTCGTCATAGTCGGTCCTGAGGCCGGCCAGGCGCTCGTTGCGCATCAGCATCAGGAAGCGGGTCTTGGGGAAATAGGCGGGCGCGGCCGGGTCGTACCCGGTCGGGCCGTTTTCGATGGCGTAGAGGCGGTCGGCGGGCAGGGTGAGCCCAGCCGAAAGGGTCACGCGGGGCAATTTCTGCGGCGACAGCCCCTTAACCGGGTAGCGGTAAATGGCGTCGATAATGGCCTGAACCGGCATTGGAATTTCTCTGACAGTTTTCTGGCGGCGGAAACGGTTAAGCCTGACCTATATCAAGCCGGGCGGCCCTTCAAACCGGCAAAATGGCACCCACATATGGAGCAACAGGCCGCCGCCATGGGGCCTGAGCGAGCATGACCCCGAAAAGTGGATACCGGTTTTCGGACCAGGTCATGCTCAACCGAGTCCGGTGCCTTTAAGGGCCGAAGGGAGTTCAAGACGATGAATTTCGAGAAATACACCGACCGCGCCCGCGGATTTGTCCAGTCGGCGCAATCTCTGGCCCTGCGCGAGGGCCACCAGCAATTCGCCCCCGAACATCTGCTGAAAGTCCTGCTCGACGACCCGGAAGGGTTGGCGGCGGGCCTGATCGACCGTTCCGGTGGCAATTCCCGCCAGGCTTTGCAGCAGACCGAGGCGGCGCTCGCCAAGCGGCCGAAAGTGTCTGGCGGCGGCGCCGGTCAGGTCTATCTCGACCCGGCGCTGGCGCGGGTCTTCGACGCCGCTGAAAAGGCCGGCGAGAAGGCCGGCGACTCATTCGTCACGGTCGAGCGCCTGCTCCTGGCGCTGGCCATCGAAAAGGACAGCGAGGCCGGCAAGGTGCTGAAAGCCGCCGGCGTCACCCCGCAGAACCTCAATGCCGCGATCGAAGCCCTGCGCAAGGGCCGCACCGCGGATTCGGCGTCGGCCGAGAACGCCTATGACGCGCTGAAGAAGTATGCCCGCGACCTGACCCAGGCGGCGCGCGACGGCAAGATCGATCCGGTGATCGGCCGCGACGAGGAAATCCGCCGCACCATTCAAGTGCTGTCGCGCCGGACCAAGAATAACCCCGTCCTGATCGGCGAGCCCGGCGTCGGCAAGACCGCCATCGTCGAGGGGCTGGCCCAGCGCATCGTCAATGGCGACGTCCCGGAATCTCTCCAGGACAAGAAGCTGCTGTCGCTCGACCTCGGAGCCTTGATCGCCGGCGCCAAATATCGCGGCGAGTTCGAGGAGCGCTTGAAGGCCGTGCTGCAGGAAGTCACGTCGTCGGACGGCGGCATCATCCTGTTCATCGACGAAATGCATACGCTGGTCGGCGCCGGTAAGGCCGACGGCGCGATGGACGCGTCGAACCTGTTGAAGCCGGCGCTGGCGCGCGGCGAACTGCACTGCATCGGCGCGACCACGCTCGACGAGTACAAGAAGCACGTCGAGAAGGACGCTGCGCTCGCGCGGCGCTTCCAGCCGGTGTTCGTCTCCGAGCCGACGGTCGAGGATACGATCTCGATCCTGCGCGGCCTCAAGGACAAATACGAGCAGCACCACGGCGTGCGCATCGCCGATAGCGCGATCGTCGCCGCGGCGACCTTGTCGAACCGCTACATCACCGACCGCTTCCTGCCCGACAAGGCCATCGACCTCGTCGACGAGGCGGCGGCGCGGCTGAAGATGCAGGTCGATTCCAAGCCGGAAGAGCTCGACTCGATCGATCGCGAGATCGTGCGGCTGAAGATCGAGCAGGAGGCTTTGAAGAAGGAGACCGATCCGGGCTCGAAGGATAGGCTGAAGACTCTCGAAGGCGAACTCAAGTCGCTGGAGAAGCAGTCGGCCGACCTCACCAGCCGCTGGAAGTCGGAGAAGGAAAAGCTGGGTTCGGCGACCGAGCTGAAGAAGCAGCTCGACGATGCGCGCAACGAGCTCGCCAGCGCACAGCGCAAGGGCGAGTACCAGAAGGCCGGCGAGCTGGCCTATGGCCGCATTCCCGAGCTCGAGAAGAAGCTGAAGGACGTCGAGGCCTGCGGCGAGGACAAGGGCGCCATGGTCGAGGAGACCGTGACCGCCGATCACGTCGCCGGCGTCGTGTCGCGCTGGACCGGCGTGCCGGTCGACAAGATGCTCGAGGGCGAGAAGGACAAGCTGCTGCGCATGGAGCAGGAGATCGGCAAGCGCGTCATCGGCCAGGCCGAAGCGGTGAAGGCCGTCTCGACCGCGGTGCGCCGCGCCCGCGCCGGCCTGCAGGACCCGAACCGGCCGATCGGCTCGTTCATGTTCCTGGGGCCGACCGGCGTCGGCAAGACCGAACTCACGAAGGCTTTGGCGGAGTATCTGTTCGACGACGAGACGGCGCTGCTGCGTATCGACATGTCGGAATACATGGAGAAGCACGCGGTGGCCCGCCTGATCGGCGCGCCTCCGGGCTATGTCGGTTACGAGGAGGGCGGCGCGCTCACCGAAGCGGTGCGGCGCCGGCCCTATCAGGTCGTGCTATTCGACGAAATCGAGAAGGCGCATCCGGACGTGTTCAACGTCCTGCTGCAGGTGCTCGACGACGGCCGCCTGACCGACGGCCAGGGCCACACCGTCGACTTCCGCAATACGCTGATCATCATGACGTCGAACTTAGGGGCCGACTATCTGGTGAACCAGCCGGAAGGCCAGGACACCGATGCGGTGCGCGATCAGGTGATGGGCGTCGTGCGCTCGGCGTTCCGTCCGGAATTCCTCAACCGCGTCGACGAGATCATCCTGTTCCACCGCCTGCAGAAGTCGGAGATGACCTCGATCGTCGATATCCAGATGAAGCGGCTCTCGAGGCTGCTCGAGGAACGCAAGATCGTCATCAAGCTCGAGCCGGCGGCCCGCGAGTGGCTGGCCGACAAGGGCTGGGATCCGGCCTATGGCGCGCGCCCGCTCAAGCGCGTGATCCAGAAGTCGGTGCAGGATCCGCTCGCCGAGATGATCCTGTCCGGCACGGTGAAGGACGGCGAGACGGTCGACGTCTCCGCCGGCAAGCAGGGCCTGACCTTCAACGGTAAGCTGGCCCAGGCGGCGTAAGAGCTACTTCCACATCCCACGCATGCGGGCGCCGAGATCGATCGGCGCCCGTTGCGTTTGCGTGGCCGTCGTGGCGGCGCTGCGCAGCGGCCAGGAGCGGTTATCGAAGTGCTTCAGCATCGCATTCGGGATGAAGCGCGTGCGCTGCGCGTAGACGTGGCGGTCGCCGCTTGCGTGCTGGCCGTGGGTGAAGAAGCGCTGCGGCACCATCAGATGCAATTGATCGCGCGCGCGGGTCATCGCCACATAAAGCAGCCGGCGTTCTTCCTCGATCTCCGGCGTCGAGCCGGTCGACAGATCCGACGGCAGGCAGCCGTCGACGGTGTTCAGGAGATAAACCGAATCCCATTCCTGGCCCTTGGCGGAATGGATGGTCGACAGGATCAGATAGTCCTCGTCGAGTAGCGGCGGGCCGGACTGGTCGCTGGTGGCGTCGGGCGGATCGAGCGTGAGTTCGGTGAGGAAACGTTCGCGGCTCGGATAAGTCGCCGCGATCTGCGCCAGTTGCTGCAGATCGGCGGCGCGCGCCGAGGTGTCTTCATGGATGCGCTCCATATGCGGCGCGTACCAGCGCACGATGGCATCGATGTCGTCGGGCCAGCCGACGGCGTTGCGCGCCAAAAGGCCGAGCGTGTCGTCGAAGTCCTGCCAGCATTCGCTCGCCGCCGCCGGCGGCTTGAAGTCGGACAAAGCGCGCATCGGGTCGCCACTCTGCGCCATCTTGTCGAGCAGCTTGCCGGCGGTGCCGGGGCCGATGCCGGGCAGAAGCTGCGCGACGCGGAAACCGGCGACGCGGTCGCGCGGGTTCTGCACGAAGCGCAGCACCGCCAGCACGTCCTTGATGTGCGAGGCCTCGAGAAATTTCAGGCCGCCGAATTTGACGAACGGAATGTTCCGCCGCGTCAGTTCGACCTCCAGTCCAGCGCTGTGGCTCGAGGTGCGGAACAGCACCGCCTGCGATTTGAGCGTGATGCCGGCCTCACGGTTGGCGAGGATCGTCTCGACGATGTAGCCCGCTTGCGCCACGTCGTCGGCAACGTTGACCAGTGCCGGCCTGTCGCTCGATTTGCGGTCCGACCACAGGTTCTTGGTGAAGCGCTCGCTGGCCAGTTCGATCACCGCATTGGCGGCAGCGAGGATGGCTTGCGTCGAGCGATAGTTGCGCTCCAACGTGATAACCTCGGCGCGCGGCGAGAAGTGGCCGGGAAAGTCGAGGATGTTGCGCACCGTCGCGGCGCGGAACGAATAGATCGACTGCGCGTCGTCGCCGACCACGGTCAGGCCGCGGCCATTCGGCTTCAGGCCGAGCAGGATCGAGGCCTGTAGCCGGTTGGTGTCCTGATATTCATCGACCATCACGTGATCGAAGCGTGCGGCAATGTCGGTCGCCAGCGCGCCTTCGCCCATGATCTGCGCCCAGTACAGCAGCAGGTCGTCGTAATCGAGCACGTTCTGCTTCTGCTTGGCCTCGACATAGGCTGCGAACAAAGTGCGCAGTTCGCTTTCCCACTCGGCGCACCACGGAAAGAACGACGCCAGAGTCTCGTCGAGCGGCGCGGTAGCGTTCACCGCGCGCGAATAGATCGACAGGCAGGTGCCTTTCATCGGGAATCGCTTCTGCGTCTTCGACAGGCCGAGCTCGTGGCGCGTCAGGTTCATCAGGTCGGCGGAGTCTTCGCGGTCGTGGATGGTGAAAGCCGGATCGACGCCGATGTCGCGGGCATGTTCGCGCAACAGCCGGGCGCCGATGGCGTGGAAGGTGCCCGACCACGACATCGCACCGGCCATGGTTCCCCCTTGTGAGCCGAGTACGCGCGCGGTGATGCGCTCGACGCGGCGCTGCATCTCGGCCGCGGCGCGGCGCGAGAACGTCAGCAGGAGGATGCGGCGCGGATCAGCGCCGCTGACGATGAGATGGGCGACGCGGTGCGCCAAGGTGTTGGTCTTGCCGGAGCCGGCGCCGGCGATGATCAAAAGCGGCGTGGCGTCGTCGAGCGTCGAACCGCCATGCTCGACTGCGCGGCGCTGCTCGGGGTTAAGTTGCCCGAGATAATCAGCCGGCGCAGCGGCGATGGGCGTGGCGATGTTCATGCCTTGTACAAAGCATGAACACGGGTGATTCGTCGATTGCGCAGGCCGGCGCGTGTACGCGGCATTTCACGCGAAAACGGCCCTGTGGTCCTCGATAAATTGCCGCGTCGTAATCGGCTCTCGACCGGCAATGCTGCGGATCGGTTCCATCGTTTCGCCGGACAGTCCGCCGTCCATGGCAATCTGCCGTGCCGTGCGCTGGTGGTCGATGAGCCATTCGGGCATGCCGCGCGTCCTCATCACCTGCTCGGCCTGTTCGAACGGCACGGCAACGTAAGTGATCTCGCGGCCCAGTACGTCCGAGAACACATCGGCGAATTCGGCGAAATTGCTCTTTGCGCCGGTGAATTCGTAGATCTTGCCGACGTGAGGCGCGGGATCGAGCAGGACCCGCGCGCCAACAGCGCCGGTATCGCGGACGTCGATGAAAGCGAATGGCAGGTCGGCCGGAAACGGCAAGACCATCTTGCCATCGTTCTTGATCAAAGGAGCTTGCGCGAAGGTGTTCTGCATAAAAAAGCCGGGCCGCAGGATGACCCATTTCATGCCGCTGGCGCGCAGCCGTTCCTCGATGGCGTAATGGCTACGGCCGATCACGGACGGTGAATCGGGCCGCACAAAGAAGCGGCTTCCGGACACCCGCACCAAATGTTGCACGCCGGCTTCGAGAGCCGCATCGAGCACATTGTTCTGCTGCGTAACCATGTCGGGGTTATGGCCCGTCACCACGAAGACGGTCGAAGCGCCTTTCAAGGCCTGCACAAGCGCGAACCGGTCACTTAGCTCGGCGACGGCGATCCTGGCGCCTGCGCCAAGAACCTCGTGGGCTTTGTCAGGATTGCGCACGATGCAGAGCGGCGCTTGCCCGAGCCGGGCCAGTTCCTTGACGACGGCGCGGCCTGTATTGCCGGTCGCGCCAACAACGGCGATCATGGTGTCCTCCCACGTTTTCAAGGCGGTCCGGCTTGTTGTTGTGAGCGGGCTACGCCTTCGATTACTTCGAATGCTCGAACAAAGCGCGCATCCACGAGACCGGACTTGGCCGCAGATTCGCGACCTGGCCGCTGACGATACGGGTCCGGTTGTCGTCCATGAAAGCATTCCAGTCCGGCCGTTCCGCAAGCTGACGGCGCTGCTCTTCCGCCTCCGGCCAGCTCCGGTGCCAGTGGTAGGTGAAAACACGATGCAGGCTGCCGACCGTGACGTAGAAGCTGGCGATCACGCGGTTGCAGGCGACGTCGATCGTCGCCGGACTGAGTTTGCGAAAGCCTTCCCAATAGGCGGCCGTCGCGCCGGGTAGAAAATCGAGAACGCTCTCTGAAATAGCGAGCGTGCCGGCGTTGCCGACATCCGGGAAGGCGGGGCTTCCGGGCAGCCAGTCGCGCTTGTCGTTCCACAGCGGACTCAGCTCGGCGACCGGCGCGCGGTCGAGATAGGCGTTTTCCTGACGCAGAAGAAGTTTGCGCGCCGTGACAAAGTAATCCGCGCGCTCCGGCGTGACGATCGCCGCGAGGCGTTGTTTGGCGTCATCGTAGCTGTCCCAGCGGTAAAGATGCACGATACGCTCGCCGTCGCCGGCGGTCGTCGCGAAAAAACCGATATTCCGCTCAAGGAGAACGCGCAGCGACGCCGGGCTGTTATGTTGGCGGTGCAGCGCCCAGTAGGCGTCCTCGCATCCCGGTCGCAGCGTGTAGGCCCGTCGTTCGAACAGCATCGCACCGTCCTCCGTGCTGTGTTTTGTGGGCCGTTACTGGTCGTCGGCGCGGCGCCACACCTCATAGCCGATCTCACGCGAGATCAATCCGTCGCGAATATGGAAGGAATGAATAAGCCGCATCTGCACCCTTGTTCCGGCGGGGTAGGGGCAATTGTCGAAGGCATCTCCGACAATCTTGAAATTGACATAGGAGTCGTCGAACACACGGTCCGGCGTCGCCCAGCGTTCCACGGGGATGAATTCAAAGTCGACGACGCCGTTGAACACGCGCAGATACATCTTCTTGATCAGTTCGCGGCCTTGATAGGAGACCTTGCGCGCGGGCGCCTCCCACACGGCGTCATCGGTATAGAGCCGGATACATTCGTCGATGCGCTCGGGGTTTTCTTCCTGCAAGTGCATTTCGACGAGGTCGAGCGCATGTTGAACCTTCTGCTCATAGGTCTGCGCAGCGTGGCGCCCCGCGATCAAAGCATCCACGGTCAGTTTTGCTTGTTCGACGAGTGCGGTCATCGGCGTTTTCCCACCTGCGAGCGCCTGTTGGCTCCGGCGGGCTGGCGCGAAATCCCGTCCGTTTTTTGGAGCGGGCATTGTAAGACGGAGCCTGCAGGCCACGATTGCAGGATCGGCCTCGATTTTTTGCAGGATCGGAAAGGGCGCCGCCGCCGGGCTAGCGGGCCCGCCTGATGGCGCCCGGCGTGCGGCCCGTCGCGCGCCGGACGATGCGGGTCATGTGCTGTTGATTGCTGAAGCCGCAACGCAGAGCAATCTCCGCCAACGACAGGTCGGAGGTTGAGAGCAGTGCATTGGCGCGCCGGACCCGCGCATTCATCACATACTGATAAGGCGCGATCGCCATGCTGCGCCTGAACTCGTTGTTCAGCCGTCCAGTGCTGACGCCGGCGGCCTTGGCGATGCCGGCCAGAGTGAGGCTCTCGCCCAGATATTCCTCGATATATTCGATCGCGCGCTTGCACTGCTGCGGAGTCAGCTTGCGCGGTTCATCGGCTTTCAGCGAGCGCCCGGACACAAGTGTCCGGGCAAGGTGAGCGGCGATCGTCTGCGATAGGGACTCCGCATAGATCCGATCGGCTGGCGCGGGCTCCATCAGCATCTTCCTGATTTCGAAGGCGATGGCACGGAGGATATCGTCCATGATGCCCACGCTCGGCGGCAGATCAGTCGCGGCCTGCGGCCCGAACATGTCGCGGCTGATTTCGCGAATGGACTCGTCGCGAATGTAGAGATGCAGGGTGTCGTAGCTGTTGCCTGCCGACGACGTTTGCATTGCGAAGTCGGCGCCGCCCGGCGTGATGGTCACGCTGCCCGGCAACAATATTTGTTCCTGCCGCTCGCCGCCGATCTGCCGCGCGATACGAACCGGTTTGTCCAACGGGATCACGATGAGATGGTCTTTCACCGCGGCAAAGGAGCCTTCAAACGGCGCTTCCGAGCAGATGCAGGCAAAAAGCGATGACCAATCGGCCGTTTCGCTTGAGCAATGCACGATGCTCCCTGGCTGACGAACAACCCGGTGCGTTTCCTGGTACGAAAAGGGCAAGCGCGGCATAGGTTGAGCCACGAATAATAAATGCCCGAGCCCTGTCGGCCGTTTGCAAAATTATTGTGCGGACGATCGACAGGAGCTGTCAACTAGTCCTGGGCGACGGTCATTGCAACACCCGCCGACTGGAACGCGGAAACTGAAGCGACGCGTTTACTTCGCGCTCGAGGCGACGCGCGAGGGCTTTCGCGCCATGATACCGTCGATGCGGTCGCGCTCCTGCTCGAAGCTTGCCATCATCGTTCCGGCCAGTTCGCGGCCGCGCGGCAGCTTGATGCGCATCGGATCGACAAAGCGGCCGTTGACGCGGATTTCGTAGTGCACATGCGAGCCGGTCGAAAGGCCGGTCGATCCGACGAAGCCGATGACCTGGCCCTGGCGCACGCGCTTGCCTTCCTCGACGCCACGCGCATAGGCGCTCATGTGGCCGTAAGCGGTCTCGTAGCCGTTGTTGTGCTTGATGAGAATGAATTTGCCGTAGCCGGACTCCCAGCCTTCCTTCTCGATCACCCCGTTGCCTGCGGCATAAATCGGCGTTCCGGTCGGCGCCGCCCAGTCCACGCCGGTGTGCATCTTGGTGTAGCCGAGAATTGGATGGCGGCGGATGCCGAAACCCGAGCGCATGATGCCGATGGTGACCGGCTTGCGCACCAGGAACTTCTTCGCGCTCTTGCCATTCTCGTCGTAGTAATCGACCAGGCCGTCGTCGGGCGACTGAAAGCGATAGAATTTCTTGACCTCGCCGCCGACCGTGAGCTGGGTGAACAGCACATCGTTGCGGCTGTCGGGGCCCGGCGTTTCGTCTTCGCCGGCGTACAGCACTTCAAACGAGTCGCCCGGCTGTACCTTGCGTTGAAAATCGACGTCGTAGGAGTAGATGCGGATGAGCTCGTCGATAATCGGCCGGGGAATCTGGTTGCGCAGCGCGGTCTCGTAGACGCTCTGATAAAGCCGCACGCCGCTGCCGTCGTCGTTTTCGTCGGCGTTCTGATCGGTGTTGTCGGCGACATCGTTGTCGACGTTCTTGACATCGACCGACACGTATTTGCCGGCGTCCGACAGTGCGGCCACCGCTTCGATGCCGGTATCGCCGGCGACGATGACGCGGATCGGCCGCGGCGCGGCCGAGCCGGGCATCGGCGACATGAGGATGCGCAGCTTCTGGCCTTCCTTTAGCGTGCCATCCCGTCCGCGCACGCCCAGCGTGCCGATAACCGCGTTGATGTCGTCTGTGGTGGCGCCGAGATCCTTCAAGATCGAGGCGACGCTGTCGCCTTTCTTGGCCAGGACAGTTTTTTCGTTGAACGAATTGCCGCCGGTGGTTTCATTGGTGGTCTTCGGCAGCAGCGTGATGTTCTCGGGAACGACGCGTGCCTCGAAGCCGGCATAAGGATCGGGAGCCGCGGCGCCGGCGTAAGCGAGCTTGATGCCGGTGATGTTGTTGGCGATCGGCAGATGATTGGCGGCCTTTTCGGTCCAGTCCGCTGCTTCCTTGACGCGCGCCATCACCTCGTCGTTCGGCGTCTGCAGCGCGATCTTAAGGCGCGGCATCATCGGCGCGAGATCGCGCATCACGAAGGAGACTTCGGCGTCGGGCTCCGCCGCCGGCGCATCATCGGGCGTCGAAGTGCCGGCCGGGGTGTTCTCGGCCAGCAGGGCTTGCGGATTGAAGGGCGGGATATTGGCCGAGAGATCGCTCAGCGACAGGGCGAGGTTGCCGGTGACACGGACGAAAGGCCGTACGCGCACGACTTCATGATTGCCCTGGCGGCTGGTCGTCGAAACGCGGATGACCTGCTTGGCAAAAGACGGTTCTTCGTAAGTCTGCAGGCGATCGCTTTTGCGGACGCCAAGCTTTTCGGCGCCGGCGTTAATGGCGCCGCGCAGCGCGACTTCGGCACGTTCTGGCAGGGTCGCGAAATTGGTCTCGCCATCGAGCGATGTGAAAACGGCGCCGCCCATGAGGGCAGCGCCGCACAACGCGGTCAGGATCGTGCCGGCAAACCACTGCACCGAGACGCGGCGGCGATCGACAAAACCGGAATTGCCGCCATCGACCGACAGCGGAGCCTCGAGGCCCAGCTCGATCACGTCTGCTTTTGACCGATGCGCGCCGCGCGACCGTGTGTGGTCCAAGCTTCCTAGTCCCCTGCGCTTCTCGACCCGGCGCCGTGGCGAACCGGCGGCTAAGCCAAATCAGCCATCGAAGTGCGGCGGCACGATGCCTCCCGAGGTCCGACCCGTCAATCACGGACCCGCCGCCGACGCGGAATTCTGGGAAACCCACTCCGCACCGCCGCCGCTGTGGGGCGCGGAAAAAATCTGTCACCGAACTTGGGACAAGGAGGGGCTTTGAATATGGCTTGAGTACGGCGTGGCACGGAATTGGGCCGGAAAGTCGAGTTTTTCCGCCCATTTTCCCTGATTTTTCCCTCGCTGGAAGGCAAACGAACCGTTGCGCGAAGTGTCACAAGAACGTTGTTTTTGCGGTTGACAGGGGGGAGCGGCCTAACCTATATACCCACCCATCGGCGCGCCGCACCGCAAGTTACGGCGCGATAGCGCGCCTCCGAAGCTCCTCACTGGAACAGTGAAACAACGGCCGATAGTTATTCGGCCGTGCTGCTCCGATGGCGCGTTTCGGTAGCCAACTGGGCCACCGGTTGGATGGGATCCTCGGATCCCGGGCTGTTTGACAAGTGAATCGGAAGAAAGAGAAACGTGGACGGCGGAGTCCTTGCGGACCGCAGTTCGGGTTGAAGCAATTCAACGCGGCTACGGTCGGGCGAGACTTCTGACGGTCTACGTTTTCAAAGGTACACTGCCGGTCATTCTCACGAATGGTCGGTGATGTGGACCTCGTCAAAACGTGAAAACTTTGCGCAAGCAAAGCTCGACCAGTCAGTTTCAAAATTCTCATCCAACTTGAGAGTTTGATCCTGGCTCAGAGCGAACGCTGGCGGCAGGCCTAACACATGCAAGTCGAGCGCCGTAGCAATACGGAGCGGCAGACGGGAGAGTAACACGTGGGAACGTGCCCTTTGGTTCGGAATAACTCAGGGAAACTTGAGCTAATACCGGATAAGCCCTTACGGGGAAAGATTTATTGCCATTGGAGCGGCCCGCGTCGGATTAGCTAGTTGGTGAGGTAATGGCTCACCAAGGCGACGATCCGTAGCTGGTCTGAGAGGATGACCAGCCTCACTGGGACTGAGACACGGCCCAGACTCCTACGGGAGGCAGCAGTTAGGAATCTTGC
>JAFECJ010000129.1 GCA_018242205.1 Pseudomonadota bacterium | reverse complement strand
GGAATCTTGTTGGCCACGGTCCACAGCGCCGCCGCCTCGAATTTCTCGAGGTCGTTGTAATAGGCGACCAGGTCGGCCGTATCCTCGACATTGGCGCGGCCGGCGACGTTTTCCCGGTACTGGTCGTGTCTGGCCGCCGTCATGCCTCGTCTCCCGGTTCAAATGCGCGGGGGACGGCCCAAAACCGCCCCTTGCCTCGCCCGCCATAATACGCAACTAAGAGGCTTATGACACAGGACAAAGCCGCCCCAAGCGGAGCCTGGGCTGAGCCCAAGGCCACCGCGCTCATCGTGCTCGCCGATGGAACCGTGCTCGAAGGCCACGGCATCGGCGCCGAAGGCCACGCCGTCGGCGAGGTCTGCTTCAATACCGCCATGACGGGCTACGAGGAAATCCTCACCGACCCGTCCTATGCCGGGCAGATCATCACCTTCACCTTCCCGCACATCGGTAATGTCGGCACCAACGAGGAAGACATTGAATCGCTGAACATGGCAGCCCGCCCGGGCGCCTGCGGCGTCATCCTGCGCACCGACATCACGCTCGCCTCGAACTACCGCGCCACCCGGCCGCTCAACGACTGGCTGAAAGCCCGCGGCATCATCGGCCTGTCCGGCATCGACACAAGGGCGCTGACCGCGCTGATCCGCGAAAAAGGCATGCCCAATGCCGTGATCGCGCATTCGCCGAGCGGCGAATTCGACCTGCCTGCGCTGAAGAAGGAAGCCGCGACGTGGCCGGGTCTCGTCGGCATGGACCTGGTGCCGATGGTGACATCGGCGCAAAGGTTCACCTGGGACGAGACGCCGTGGGTCTGGAACGAGGGCTACGGCAAGCAGACCGCGCCTGAATTCCACGTCGTCGCCGTCGACTACGGCATCAAGCGCAACATCCTGCGCCTGCTCGCCGGCGCCGGCTGCAAGGTCACCGTCGTGCCGGCGACCACCAGCTATGACGACATCATGGCGCTCAAGCCCGATGGCGTGTTCCTGTCGAACGGCCCGGGCGATCCGGCCGAGACCGGCAAATACGCCGTGCCGGTCATCCAGCAGGTGGTGAAGTCCGGCACGCCGACCTTCGGCATTTGTCTCGGCCACCAGATGCTCGGCCTCGCGCTCGGCGGCACCACGATGAAGATGCATCAGGGCCACCACGGCGCCAATCATCCGGTCAAGGACATCACAACCGGCAAGGTCGAGATCACC
>JAFECJ010000128.1 GCA_018242205.1 Pseudomonadota bacterium | reverse complement strand
GCTGAAACGAACAGGGCCCCTTGCGGGACCCTGTGAATTTTCAGTTGGCGAGGTGCCTCACTCCGCCGGCTGCAGCGCTCCGGTTTCATGCGCCGTCGCCTTTGATCGCATCGGCTTGAGCACGAACAGCGCCAATGCCACGACCGCAAGGTTCATCAGCGCCGTGATCACGAACACCATGTGCCAGTTGCCGGTATGCGCCTTGATGATGTTAGCGAGTGGCACCAGGAACGCCGAGGCGCCCTTGGCGGTGTACAACAGGCTGAGATTCACCGTGGCGAATTTTGGCCCGAACGAGTCGGTGCAGGTCGACGGGAATAGGCTGAAGATCTCGCCCCAGGTGAGGAAGATCAGCGCCGCGAACACGACGAAGGCCCAGGGCGCGGTGCCCATCGAGCCCAGCAGCCAGTACGCGATGGCGCCGAGGCCGAAGGCGATCGCCATGGTGTTCTCGCGGCCGATATTGTCCGACACCCAGCCGAACAGCGGGCGCGCCGCGCCGTTGCAGACGTTGTCCACGATCAGCGCCACCGACAGCGCCGAGGCACCGAACAGGATCGCGGTGTTGGCGACGTTGAAGTCCCTGGCAATCAGCGCGATCTGCGCCGTCGCCATCAGCCCCGAGGCCGACACCAGGACGAACATGACATAGAGCAACCAGAACACCGGGGTCTTGAGCATCTCGCCCGGCGTATAGCTGCGGCTCGTCTGCATCACTTTCGACGTCGTCGGCGCCGGAACTTCGCCGGGCTCCGGCGCGCGCAGCAGCCACGCCAGCATGAACACGATGGCGCCCTGGCCGAGACCGAACCAGAAAAACGTGCTCTCGTAACCGACCGAAGCGATCATGGCGCGGATCGGCACCACGGTCAGCGCTGCGCCGGCGCCGAAACCGGCCGCGGTCAGGCCGACGGCGAGGCCGCGGCGATCGGGAAACCACTTCACGGCCTGCCCGACGCAGGTCGCGTAGACCGCGCCGCCGCCGATGCCGGCGAGCACGGCGCCGAGATACAGCATCCCGAGCGAACTGGCGATCGAGTTCACCACCCAGCCGACGGCGATTAGGATGCCGCCGAAGGCGACCATTAGCTTCGGTCCGCGTTGCGCGCCGAGCTTGTCGACGATCCAGCCTTCGATCGGCGTCAGCCAGGTCTCGAGCGCGACGAAGATGGCGAAGGCGACTTGAATGGTGGCGATCGACCAGCCGTGTTT
>JAFECJ010000127.1 GCA_018242205.1 Pseudomonadota bacterium | reverse complement strand
GGCCGTTCACCGAACTGGTGTCGAACGCCGTGAAAGAAACCACCGGCCGGGCGCCGACGCTCTCGACCACCGGCGGCACGTCGGATGCGCGCTTCATCACGCATTACTGCCCGGTGGTGGAATTCGGCCTGGTCGGCCAGACCATGCACGCCATCGACGAACGCGTGCCGATTGCCGACCTGCGCGCGCTGACGTCGATCTATCGCAAAATCGTCGATCGGTATTTTGGCTGACCTCATGGTGAGGAGCGCTGCGCAGCAGCGCGTCTCGAACCATGAGACCGGGGCATTCGCCCTCATCCTTCGAGACGCCGCGCTACGCGCGGCTCCTCAGGATGAGGCTCAATAGTCCACCTGCATCAGATACAGCCCGTCGGGCGGCGCCACCTGGCCGCAGGCGGTGCGGTCGCGCGCTTCAAGCGCATGCGTGAGATCGTCTGCGGTCCAGGCGCCCGGACCATTGAGCCCGGTGTTCATCAAGGTGCCAACCATCGAGCGCACCTGATTGTGCAGGAACGAGCGCGCCGAGGCGAAAACGTGGATCTCGTCGCCGTGGCGCATGACATCGAGGCGGTCGAGCGTCTTGTCGGGCGACTTGGCCTGGCATTCGGTGGAGCGGAACGTGGTGAAATCGTGCTTGCCGGTGAGGCGTTGCGCCGCCTCGTGCATGGCGTCGGCGTCGAGCGGCCGCGCCACGCGCCAGGCATAGCTGCGGTCGAAGGTGAGATCGGGCCGGCGGTTGATGATACGATAAAAATAATGACGCTTGATCGCCGAGGTGCGGGCGTTGAAGTCGGCGGCGGCGTGCTCGGCCTTCAGCACCGCGACCGGATGCGGCCTCAAGTGAGCATTGAGCGCGTCACGCACCGTGTCGGTTTTCCAGTCGCGCGCCAGATCGACGTGAGCGACTTGCCCCCGCGCGTGCACGCCGGCATCGGTGCGGCCGGCGCCCTGCACCAGCACGTCCTCGCCGGACAAGGCCTTAACAGAGGACGTCAACACGCCCTGCACCGTCACCTGGTCGGCCTGAACCTGCCAGCCGCAGAACGGCGCGCCGTCATATTCGATGGTGAGTTTGTAGCGGGGCATGTCAGGACACCTGGTTGCCCTTCGGCACCGCCGTGCCGCGCAGAAACTCATCGGCCTGCATCGGCTGTTTGCCGGCACGCTGGATCTGAACAAGTCGCACCGCGCCATCGCCGCAGGCGATGGTGAGGTTGTCGTCGAGCGCTGTGCCGGGCGCGCCGCT
>JAFECJ010000126.1 GCA_018242205.1 Pseudomonadota bacterium | reverse complement strand
AAGGGCACTTTGCACGGCGTCATCGTGCAGTTCGGCGGCCAGACGCCGCTCAAACTCGCCAGCGCGCTGGAGAAGGCCAATGTGCCGATCCTCGGCACCTCGCCGGACGCCATCGACCTCGCCGAGGACCGCGACCGCTTCAAGAAGCTCATCGACAAGCTGAAGATCCGCCAGCCGGCCAACGGCATCGCCACCTCGCCGGGCGCCGTGCGCGAGGTTGCCGACAAGATCGGCTATCCGGTCGTGATCCGCCCGTCGAACGTGCTCGGCGGCCGCGGCATGGAGATCGTGCGCGACGGCGCGCACGCCGATCGCTACGTCCAGCGCCTCGCCGCCACGCTCGACAAGCCGTCCGAACTGATCGTGTCGGAGAAGAGCCCGCTGCTGATCGACAGCTATCTGACCGATGCGACCGAAGTCGATGTCGATTGCCTCTCCGACGGCAAGGACACCTTCATCGCCGGCATCATGGAGCACATCGAGGAAGCCGGCATCCACTCGGGCGATTCGGCCTGCGCGCTGCCGCCTCACTCATTGTCGAAAGACATCATCGCCGAACTCGAGCGGCAGACGCGGGAACTGGCGCTGGCGCTCAACGTTGGCGGCCTGATGAACGTGCAATATGCCATCAAGGACGGCGACATCTACGTGCTCGAAGTAAACCCGCGCGCCTCGCGCACGGTGCCCTTCGTCGCCAAGGTCATCGGCCTGCCGGTTGCCAAGATCGCCTCGCGCGTCATGGCCGGCGAGAGCCTCAAGAGCTTCAATCTCAAGGCGCCAATTTACAAGCACCAGGCGGTGAAGGAATCGGTGTTCCCCTTCGCCCGCTTCCCCGGCGTCGACACCGTGCTCGGTCCGGAAATGAAATCGACCGGCGAAGTCATGGGTCTCGACACCACGTTCGACACCGCCTTCGCCAAGAGCCAGATCGGCGGCGGCACGATCCTGCCGCGCACCGGAACGGTGTTCGTCTCGGTCCGCGACGGCGACAAGGCGCGCATCCTGCCGTCGATCAAGCTTTTGATCTCGCTCGGCTTCAAATGCATCGCCACATCGGGAACCCAGCGTTATCTGGCCGAACACGGCGTCGAGGCGGCGAAAATCAACAAGGTGCTGGAAGGCCGGCCGCATATCGTCGATGCGATCAAGAATGGCGGCGTCCAACTCGTCTTCAACACCACCGAGGGCGCCGCGGCGCTGGCCGACAGCCGGTCCCTGCGCCATGCCGCCCTCTTGCATAAAGTGCCGTACTACACCACTCTTTCAGGTGCCGTCGCGGCTGCGCAGGGTATAAAAGCCTATC
>JAFECJ010000125.1 GCA_018242205.1 Pseudomonadota bacterium | reverse complement strand
AAAACGTCGGCGTGCGGCCGGTGGTTTCCTTCACCGCGTTCGACACCAGTTCGGTGAACGGCCCGGGCTTCGTCACGAACACGCCGGCATTCGACGGCTGGAATTTGAATTCGAATTTGATCTTGCCGCCGGATGTTTTTTCGGCGCGGGCCTGCAGCAGCGCCTTCAGCGAGTCGAGCGTATGGCAGTCGTTGAAGCGGATGTTGAACATCGCGCTCGCCTGGCCGGGGATGAGGTTGACGGTCTTGTTGCCGACATCGACCGAGACGAACTCCATGTTCGACGGCTGGAAATTGGCGTTGCCGTTGTCGAGCGGCTCGGACAGCAAAGCGTCGATCAGTTTGACGATGCCGCGCACCGGATTGTCGGCGCGCTGCGGATAGGCGACGTGGCCCTGCTTGCCATGGACGATGAGATGGCCGTTGAGCGAGCCGCGGCGGCCGATCTTGATGGTGTCGCCGAGCTCTTCCTGATTGCTGGGTTCGCCGAGAATGCAATGGTCGAACTTCTCGCCCATGCCATCGACCCATTGCAGCAGCTTCGGCGTGCCGTTGACCGCGATGCCTTCCTCGTCGCCGGTGATCAGGAAGGAGATTGAGCCCTTCTTCGGCTTGCCGCCATTCGCCGCCAGATGATCGAGCACGGCGGCGACCGCGCAAGCGATGCCGCCTTTCATGTCGACGGTGCCGCGGCCATAGAGTTCGCCATTGGCGACGTCGCCGCCGAACGGCGGATGCGTCCACGCCGTCTCGTCGCCGGTCGGCACCACGTCGGTGTGGCCGGCGAAGGTCAGATGCGGGGCTTCGGTGCCGATGCGCGCGTAGAAGTTCTCGACGTCGTCGGTGCCGGGCTCGGAGAACACCTTGCGGTGCACGGTGAAGCCGGCGGCCTTCAGCGTCGTCTCGAGATAGCTCAGCGCGCCGCCTTCCGCCGGCGTCACCGACGGACAGCGCACCAGCTCGCGGGTAATGGCAACGGGATCGGCGGACATTGTTTCTCTCTTCACCCTCCCCTGGAGGGGGAGGGTCGGCGAGCGAAGCTCGCCGGGGTGGGGTGGCCTAATTAGTCCCGCAGCAGCTCGTTGATGCTCGTCTTCGACCGCGTCTTTTCGTCGACGCGCTTGACGATCACCGCGCAATACAGGCTCGGGCCGATATTGCTGCCCGGCATCGCGTTGCCCGGCAGCGTGCCGGAGACGACGACGGAGTAAGGCGGCACTTCGCCGTAGAAGATCTTGCCGGTGGCGCGATCGACGATCTTGGTCGACTGGCCGAGATAGACGCCCATGCCGAGCACCGAGCCCTCGCGCACGATGACGCCTTCGACCACTTCCGAGCGCGCGCCGATGAAGCAGTTGTCCTCGATGATCACGGGACCTGCCTGCAGCG
>JAFECJ010000124.1 GCA_018242205.1 Pseudomonadota bacterium | reverse complement strand
CGACAGGATGTTCTCGCTGTCGAGCTGCACCGTGCCGGTGGCGCGCTGGTTCGGGTAGAGGTCGTACATCCGGTTGAGAATGCGCAGCAGGGTCGACTTGCCGCAGCCCGACGGTCCGATAAAGGCCGTGACCTTGCCGTGATAAAGCGCGACGTTGATGTTCTTCAGGGCGCGATGATCGCCGTAGAAGAAGTCGAGATTGCGGACGCCGATCTTCTCGACCAGGTTGTCCGTCGAAGCGACGGTGTTGGTGACGGTCGGTACCGTGAAATTGGCCATCGTCATGATTTTTTACTCTGTCCACCGAGGTAACGGGCGATGATGCTCAGGCCGAGCACCGCCAAAGTGATGATCAAGGCGCCGGTCCAAGCCAGTTCCTGCCAGTCCTTGTAGGGGCTGAGCGCGAACTGGAAGATGACGACCGGCAGGCTCGAGACCGGAGCGTTGAGATTGGTGCTCCAGAACTGGTTGTTGAGCGCGGTGAACAGCAGCGGCGCCGTTTCACCGGAAATGCGCGCCACCGCGAGCAGCACGCCGGTGATCATGCCGGCGCGCGCGGCACGATAGGCGACCTTCTGGATCATCTTCGAGCGCGGCAAGCCGATCGACGCGGCCGCCTCGCGCAACGTGTCCGGCACCAGGGTCAACATGTCCTCGGTGGTGCGCACCACCACCGGCACGACGATCACGGCGAGCGCCACCGCGCCGGCCCAACCGGAGAAGTGGCCCATCTGCGCTACCATGATCTCGTAGACGAACAGGCCGACCACGATCGACGGCGCCGACAGCAGAATGTCGTTGATGAAGCGGACGACGGTCGAGAGTTTCTCGTAACGGCCGTATTCGGCGAGATAGGTGCCGGCGAGCACGCCGAGCGGCGTTCCAATGGCGACGGCAAGAACGGTCATCACCAGGCTGCCCATGATGGCGTTGAGCAGACCGCCGGCTGAACCGGGCGGCGGCGTCATTTCGGTGAAGACGCGCAGCGACAGGCCGCTGAAGCCTTCCCAGAACAGCACGATGAGAATGAGCGCGAGCCAGGCGAGACCGAAGCCGGTCGCCGCATAGGCGATCGACATGGTGATGAAGTTCTTGCGCCGGCGCGCGGCGTAGATCGGCGTGGAGGCGCTGACGGTGCTCGGAGCGGCCATGACTTACTTCCCCAACCGGGCGTTGAGACGCATCAGCATCAGCCGCGCGGCCGCCAGCACGATGAAGGTGATGATGAACAGGATGAGACCCAGCGCGATCAGCGACGAGGTGTAGATGTCGCCGACCGCTTCGGTGAATTCGTTGGCGATGGTCGCGGAAATCGTGGTGCCGGGCGCCAGGATCGAACCGGATATGCGATGCGCATTGCCGATGACGAAGGTCACCGCCATGGTTTCGCCGAGCGCGCGGCCCAGCCCCAGCATGACGCCGCCGATAACGCCGACGCGGGTGAAGGGCAGCACGACGTAACGCGCGACTTCCCAGGTGGTGCAGCCGAGACCGTAGGCGGCCTCTTTGAGCACCGGCGGCACCGCTTCGAACAC
>JAFECJ010000123.1 GCA_018242205.1 Pseudomonadota bacterium | reverse complement strand
CCTCATCGCCGCCGCCGGCAATGCCGGCGCCAAGTCGCCGCCGCTTTACCCCGCCGCCGATGCCAACGTCATCGCCGTATCGGCAACCGACGCCGACGACAAGCTGTTCGCCCAATCGAACCGCGGTCCACACATCGCCATCGCGGCGCCCGGCGATCAGTTGTTGGTCGCGGTACCGGGCGGCTACGAGGTGTCGTCGGGCACCTCCTATTCGGCCGCCGAGATCTCGGGCGTCGTGGCGCTGATGCTGGAGCGCGATCCGAAGCTGACACCGGCCAAGGCGCTGCGCCTGCTGCAGGCCACCGCACGCGATCTCGGGCCAAAGGGCCGCGACAGCGAGTTCGGCGCCGGACTGGCCGACGCCTTCGCGGCGCTCGGCGCCGGTACCGCCGCCACTGCCGGAGCCGCCGCACCGGTCAAGGCCGGCATGCGCTGAGACCGCGTACGGGGACTTGCCCTGCGCCGCGACAGGCCCCAACTGTCGCGGCAGACGACTTGACCCGGACGGAGCTACCGTGACCACCGAACAACCGATGATGCCGCTGCGCGTCACGCGCAATGAGCCGATCGCTGACGGCATCAATCTCTTCGAATTCCGGTTGCCCGACGGCGCGGCCTTGCCGGAGTTTGCCGCCGGCGCTCACATCGCGGTCCGCGTACCGAACGGCGCCATCCGCAAATACTCCCTGTGCAACGATCCGGCCGAGCACGATCGCTATCAGATCGCGGTCAAGCGCGAAGTGAGCGGCCGCGGCGGCTCGATCGATCTTATCGACAACGTCAAGGCCGGCGACACAGTCATGGTGTCGGCACCGATCAACGATTTCGGCCTGCCGCCGCGCGCCACCGATTTTCTGTTCATCGCCGGCGGCATCGGCATCACGCCGATCCTGGCGATGATCCGCCAGGTGCAGGCGGCCGGCAAACGCTTCCGTCTCTATTACTGCTCGCGCTCGCCGGAGACGACCGCGTTCAAGGAGGAATTGAGCGCGCCGGGCGTCAAGGAGTTCGTCACCATCCATTATGACAATGGCGACCCGGCCTGCTCGCTCGACCTCAAGCCTATCCTGAAGGAGCGGCAGAACCGCGAACATCTTTACTGCTGCGGTCCGCGGCCGTTGATGGAAGCGGTGCGCGCCATGACCGATCACTGGTCGCCGACGGCGGTGCATTTCGAGGCCTTCAGCGACGCCGACACCCACAAGGCCGGCGACAAGGCGTTCCGCGTCAAACTGGCGAAGACCGGCAAGACGGTCGAGGTGCCGGCGGACAAGACCATCCTCGAAGTCCTGCGCGCGGCCGGCCTCGACGTGCCGAGCTCGTGCGAGACCGGCACATGCGGCACATGCCGCACCAAATACACAGGTGGCGAAGCCGATCACCGCGACCTGGTGCTGGCCGAGCACGAGAAGGCCGACACCATTATGATCTGCGTGTCGCGGGCCAAGAGCGACGAGATCACGCTGGATCGATAGAGCTAGTCCTGAATGGTGCGCAGATACGCCACCACCGCGTCGGCGTCGTCTTCGCCGAAGCGGAATTCCGGCATGTCGGGATGCGACGAGGCGAT
>JAFECJ010000122.1 GCA_018242205.1 Pseudomonadota bacterium | reverse complement strand
GATCCGCTGATCGCGCCGTTCATCACCTGCGGCGGCGACCCGGGGGTCGGCAGCGATGCCGACGTCAGGACCAAACTCAACACCGCGGCGCTGGCGGAGCGCGGTCTCGACGGCACCGACGTCGCCATCGCCATCATGGATACGGGCATCAGCGTGCCCTACTGCGCAGCAAGCTCGGCGCGGTGCCGCGCTTCGACGTCATCAACTCGTGGACCGCGCCCGGCAACGCGACGGCGCCCGGCGCCTACCCGATCGATCACGGCACGATGTGCGCCTATGACGCGCTGATCGCCGCGCCCAAGGCGACCTTGCTCGATTATCCGATGCTGTCGTCGACGCTGCCCGGCGGCGCCTTCAGCGGCCAGACCTTGAGCGTCGCCGTGCAGGCCTACGCCGCGCTGATCGCGTTCTGGGCCGTCGCCTTCGCGCCCGGCGGCGCGCCGAAATACAAGGCGCTGGTGGTCAACAACAGCTGGGGCATGTTTCATCCGAGCTGGGATTTTCCCGCCGGCCACCCGGGCCGCTACATCGACAACCCGAACCATCCGTTCGCCGGGCTGATCGGCGTGCTGACCCGCGCCGGCGCCGACATTCTGTTCGCCGCCGGCAATTGCGGCACCGAGTGTCCAAGCGGCCGGTGTGAGAATCGCACGACGGAAACGATCATGGGCGCCAGCACCTATCCGGATGTGCTGACGCTCGCCGGCTGCGACGTCAATGACGATCGCGTCGGCTATTCGTCGCAGGGGCCGTCGATCCGCGGCATGTATCCGCAGAAGCCGGACCTCACTGCCTATACGCATTTCATCGGCTGCCAGGCGTTCGGCGCCGACGCGCCCGACACCGGCACCTCGGCCGCCTGTCCGGTGGCCGCCGGCTGCGTCGCCGCCCTGCGCACCAAGCTGTCGCCCACCGCAACGCCGCCGGCCAACCTGTTCGCCCAGTTCAGGGCCACGGCGCGGCCGAAACCCACGCCGGGTTGGAACGGCGATTACGGCCATGGCATTATCGACCCTGACGCCGCGGCGCAAAGCCTCGGCGTGTGAAACGCCGGAACGCGCCCTGCCATGACCGAGGCCAAGACCTATCTGATGACGGTCACCGGCACGGACGGGCCGCCGAGCCTGACCGATGCGGCAACGCAGATCGGCGTCGACGTCTCGCATCTGAGCGCGAGCTTCGGTGTCGTCACCATCGACGCGGCGCAGCATCTCTATGCGGTCGAAGTCGACGCCGACAGCGTGCCGCCGTCATCGAACGCCAAACCGTATCGCGGGCCGTTTTCCAATCCGCGCATCGCGCCGCTGGGGCCGGACAATCCGGACAAGAAGAAGATGCCATCCGGCGACTAGTCGTATCTCGTTGCGGCGCGACGCCTCACGCACACGTGTAATTCCGTGTAATGCCGAACCGAACGCGGGCTGTTACAGCCGGGACATCTCCTTGGGAGGATGCCGCATGATCAACCGCCCCGCCCTGTTCCTGTCGCTGGCGCTCGCCGCTTTTCCGTTTTGCGCGCAGGCAGAAACCGCGACCGTCGTTCCGCCGCCGGCGCATGACACGGCGGCATCCGGTAGCGGTCTCGAA
>JAFECJ010000121.1 GCA_018242205.1 Pseudomonadota bacterium | reverse complement strand
CCTTGATCTGCTTGATGCCGCCGCCCGAACCGATCGACTGATAGTTCAGGCCGTTGCCGGTCTGCTTCTTATAGGCGTCGGCCCACTTGGCGTAGATCGGATAGGGGAAGGTCGCGCCGGCACCCGAGATGTCGGCGGCGATGGCCGGAAGAGACACGGCGGCGGCGACGAGGCCGGCGGCTGCCATTACGGTCCAGTGTTTCAAGGGATCTCTCCATGTTTGCGGCCAAAGACGAAGCGCCATAACGGCCCCCGCCATTTGCTTGCCCGTCATTGGGCCGCCGCTGTTGTTTTCAACGCGCTCCATGCTGGCTCCGGGCCCGACGCGTTGTTGTGCGCAAGTTCAAATGTCCCGAAACCGAGGCCAGCGTTAGGGGCTCGGTGTCATCGTTTTATGAAGCTTCTATGACAACCAGATGACAATGTAGGCTATTGAAATATAATGTATTTTCTAAAGAGACGGGGCTGCGTCTGTGTGCAGCGGCAGGTGCATTGTGAAGGTCGCGCCCTGCCCCAGAACACTCTCGATCGTGACCCGGCCGCCATGGCGGTTGAGCACGTGCTTGACCAGCGAGAGGCCCAGCCCGGTTCCGCCCTGCGAGCGGCTGTCGGCAACATCGACGCGGTAGAAGCGCTCGGTCAGCCGCGGCAGATGTTCGGGCGCGATGCCGGGGCCGAAGTCGCGGATGGCGATGCGCGCCTCGGGCATGCCGGCCCGCGTCTGCGCCCGCGACAAGGTCACATCGACGCGCTTGCCGGCGGCACCGTATTTCAGCGCGTTCTCGACCAGGTTCTCCAGCGCCCGGATCAGTTCGTCGCGATCGCCGAGCACCATGACCGGTTCCGGAGGTATGGTCATCCGCACCTCGACCTGGCGGTCGCGCGCCAAAGTCTGCAGGCCGTCGGCGACGTGGCGCACCAGCGGCGCCAGATCGACCGGCGTCGACGGCGGCAAATGCGCGTTGAGTTCGATGCGCGACAGCGACAGCAAGTCGTCGATCAGGCGCGCCATGCGCGCCGCCTGCTGCTGCATGATGGCGAGGAATTTCTCTCGGGCCACCGGATCGTTCCGGGCCGGACCTTGCAGCGTCTCGATGAAGCCAAGCAGCGCCGCCAGCGGCGTGCGCAATTCGTGGCTGGCATTGGCGACGAAATCGGCGCGCATTTCCTCGACGCGCCGCAGCGGCGTCAGGTCGTTGAAGGTCAGCAGCAGGAGTTCGGCCTGCGTGCCGTCATTTTCCGGCAAGGTCACCGGCGTGACGAAGGCTTCGAACCAGCGGTCGAGCGGCACGCGTTCGAAGAATTCGACGCGCTGCTGTTCGCGGCGCTTGCCGGCGCGGCGAATGGCGTCGACTAATTCGGGCATGCGCAGCGCGATCAGTGCCGGCTCGCCGCTACGCAACGCTGGCGCGACGCCGCGCGCCGCCGGATTGAAGGTGACGACCCTGCCCTCGCGGTCGAGCACGATGGCCGGTTGCGGCAATCCGCCGATCAGGGCCTCGATCAGCCTGGCGCGGCGGGCCGGGTTGCCGCGCCGCAGCGGCGATGACGACGGCGGCACCGGAGCACCCGCCTCATCGTCGCCTTCACTCTCGCCGCGTCCGATCAGCGCCC
>JAFECJ010000120.1 GCA_018242205.1 Pseudomonadota bacterium | reverse complement strand
GCCCTTGGCGATGGCGTCGGACACTTCAGCCGGCGCGATCGTGGTCGGCGCCGCGCCCCAGGCGCGCAAATGCGACGCCATCGTGGTCGAGGTCGGACGGATCTTCAATCCTTTGACGTCGTCCGGCGTCTTGACGAGCTTGTCGCGCATGAAGAAGCCCATCGACGAGGTCACAACCGCGTAGAGCATCTCGGTGCCGGCATATTCGGCGGCGAGGTCGTCGCGCAGATTGGTGCCGATGGCGGACGCTTGCGCCGAAGTAATGGCCTTGCCGCCCTTGGTGAACAGGAACGGCGCGCCGAGAATCTCGGTGAGCGGGAAGCGGCCCGGCACCAGCGCGGTGAAGAAGAACGCGAAGTCGGCAACGCCGGTTCGCGCGAGGTCGAACTGGCGCGGCGGCGGGCCCATCTGACCGGCGGGAAACACCTCGATCTCGAGATTGCCGCTGCTTTTCTGCTTCAATTCGTCGGCCCAGCGCTTGAGCTCGGTGTTGATTTGATGCTGCGGCGGCAAATAGTGCGACAGTTTGAGCTTCACCGGCGCGGCGCGCAGCACGGCCGGCATGGCGATAACGGCGGCTCCGGCGGCAGCGGTGCCGAGCAATCGGCGGCGTGAAATCATGGTGTCCTCCCCTCAGGCGTTTTGTCGGCGTTCCGGCGGAGACGCCTGTTGTTGGTCGTTGGTCGCGACACCGCGTGCCATTGTCAGCACGTCGGCGAAACCATCGAGTGAATCGCCGCGCCACGCAATATGCTGGTCGGGACGAATGAGCGCGAAGCGCGCGCCGTAGAGGGCATGCAGCCGTGGCTCGCCGGGCGTCGCAATGTCGAGTGGCACGCCTTGGCGTTCAGCCAGGCCGCGCGCGGTTTCCAGTTCGGCCGGCTCGGCGTCGCCGGTCACGAGCAAAGTGAAGCCGTGGCCGAACAGGTCGAAGACGGACTGGTCGTCGCCGAGCCAGGCATGCGGCGCGCGCTCGCCGGGATAGCCGCTGGGGCGCAATTCGACGACGTTGGGCTGCGGCGGCGCGGCCGTTTCGCGCGCCACGATCGGCGAGCCTGCATAACTGTAACCGAGCACGAGGCCGAGCGAGCGGAATTCCGGCGTCTTTGATTTCTCGACGGCGCGGCCGGCCTGCTGCCGTGCGGCTTCGCCGCGTTCGGACGCTTCGAGCAACTCCGGTGCGGAGAACTGGCCGCTCAGCGAGGCGAGGTTTTCGGTGGCGGAATCGAGCACGCGCCGATGCACCGGCTTGCGCTCGATCTCGTAGGTGCCGAGCAGATCCGGTCCGCCCCAGCCTTGCAGCGTGGCCGCGAGCTTCCAGCCGAGATCGACGGCGTCGCCGATGCCGAAATTCATGCCATGACCGCCGAACGGCGAATGCAGATGGCAGGCGTCGCCGGCGAGGAAGACGCGGCCGTCGTTATAGCGGTCGGCGAGCAGCTTGTGCGCGGTCCACAGATCTTTGGCGAGCACGGTGTAGTCGTAGCGGGCGCCAAGCACGTGACGGATCTCGTCGTGCACCTGAGCTTCGTCGCCCGGGCCGCCCGGTTTCGGGCTCGGATTGAAAAACCAGGTGTCGTCGCGGTCCATCGGCCCGATGATGCACGGCGCCGCCGGATCGA
>JAFECJ010000011.1 GCA_018242205.1 Pseudomonadota bacterium | reverse complement strand
TGGCTCACACAGATCGTCACGTGCCCCCTGCGATACACGAAGCGGGTGCATCGGGACCGAGCGGTTTGGACCGCCGGGGAGGGAAAACCGCGCCGCATCTCCGACGCCCCTTGCCCGGCCACCGCTCCCCGCCCCAGCATCTGAAGATGCTGTACAGACACCCCTCGCTAGCAGGGGCGGGATAGATGGGAATATAGGGCTAGGTCTGTCCGAGAGTCAATAGTCCTAGGAATAATTATTTACAGGGGTGGCATTCTCTCTCACCCCTCTCCCCTGGGGAGAGGGGTGCCGAGCCGCGTCAGCGGCGAGGCGGGAGAGGGGCGTTTCAATCTTCTTTCTCTTTCAAACCATAAGATAATATGGTATAAGTCCCATATTATGACCGGCGAGCCGACCTTTGAATGGGACCCGGCCAAGGATCGGGCGAACCGTGCCAAGCACGGCGTGGCTTTCGCGCTGGCACAGTACGCTTTCTTCGACCCGCGCCGCGTCTTCGCCGAGGACCTAGACCACAGTGCCGACGAGCCGCGCTATTTCTGCTTCGGGCGGGTCGGCGACGGCGTAATGACAGTGCGCTTCACTTGGCGGAACGAGCGCATCCGCATTTTCGGCGCCGGCTATTGGCGTAAGGGAAGGACGATCTATGAGCAGCAAAACGGTTAAGTACGCCGAAGGCGAAATCGGCAAGGTGCGCGTCGTCAGCGATTTCCTGCCGTTGCCGGACGCGTTGGTCGCGCGCGAGGAGAACGTCAAGGTCACGATCGAACTGTCGCGCCGCAGCGTCGATTACTTCAAGCGCGCCGCCAAGGCGCACCGCGTGCCCTATCAGCGCATGATCCGCGCGCTGGTCGATGCCTATGCGGAGAAACAGAAGGGATAGGGTGAGTCTTGCCGATGTGTTGGATTGGTTCCGAGCGCAGGGCAAGGACTATCAGACCATGATCAATGCGGTCCTGCGGAAGTATTATGAGGCGAAGGCGGGGTAGCGGGTTAGAGCGAAAGCGCAGTCCCGCCAAGGTCATTCCGCCTGGTAGGTTGCTGTGGGCAGCTTAGCCTACATAGCGATTCGAATTGTGCCAACGTAAGTACTCGGCGGCGGGTCGAGCATTGGGTCGGTCCGGAATGCGAAGCTGCCTACCATGAAGACGAAGGTATTCTTCACCGTTATTAAAGATGTCTCGAATATTGTTGCTTACACAGAAGCGGAGACCTTCATCAATTGTAACGTATCCGGCGTCAAATACACTGTGGATGTCTTTCCGTAGCAAAATTCCATTGGACTCAGTATGCAATCCGCCTTCGCCGTAAGGCTTGATGTGAGCTGCATCGAGAGCTGGAAGTACTTTCCCTCCAGAAATTGCGCACTGCCGTCCGTATGCTTCGGTAACGGCAATGCGGAATGCGCCTTGGCCCAGTCTAGGCGTAATCAGTGTCGGTACGCCATACCTCGGTGTTCCTTCCGTACTGAAAGGTACTTGGCTTATCTCTGAGAAACCTGAATTTAGTGGCAGGCTCGACGAAGCCATTAAGAGCCGTTGCCATAGCGCGGCTCCTTCAGTTTCGGATGTTGAATATAGTTTTCCTCGCTGTATGGCCCGTGACCAAGAAGCCGGAAGTTCGATCCACATTTCCGGCGGGAGGAATATGGGCTCAACAAGAACCGTGCAGCCAATGTTTGTATTCCCTGTCGCGGCGGTTTGACGAAAATGTGAAATCGCGAGGCGGAGTGCTTCTGCCGACTGGCAGCCGTTTGCTGTGCCGAACGCCTCCCATGCCGTTTGTATAGGGAGCAACGAGTGGCTGCTAAAGACGCCAAAGCCGCCGATAACGTTTCTCGGGCTCTTGAGCCGAAATACTAGGAGTTCTCCTGGTTTAAGTGCGCGGAAGTTCGTTTCGCCCGGCCACCAAAAGTTGGCTTCGGAAACATGTGGATCTTTCGAAAGGAAATCGAACCAAGAGTTATCTGTATTTGCAATAAACAGATTGATCATGATTGTAGATATCTTTCGTCAGTCTTCGGAGGTCTTCATGAAGAGGCGCCCGGACTATATGGAAAATCCCGACAAGTATGATGTTGCAACAGAGGTGCTATCGTCTGCAATAAATGTACTAAAGGCAACGGGCTTCTATGAGGAGGAGGTTCTGTTGCTGTTCAAGCAAATTTCGATGAAGAAGCCGCGATCGCCTGTTTTTCTGGAGCCTGTTTGATTGCCTCCGCGGTGGTTAGGCTTGGCGTACACCGTACGTCCCTGAGCGAGATGGTCGGGTCAAGCCCGGCCATGACGGAGCGATCACGTACGCGCTCAACCCGCCTCATCCTGAGGAGCGGCCGTTAAGCCGCGTCTCGAAGGATGGGGCGGCCACCATGGTTCGAGACGCATCGCTGGCGCGATGCTCCTCACCATGAGGCCGGTCGAGGGTTGAGACCGCGCCGCCTCACGCCGCCGGCTTCGCGGCCTTGGCCTTCTCGATCGCTTCCCAGATCTTCGACGCCGTCATCGGCATCTCGAGATGCTTGATGCCGAACTCCGACAGCGCGTCGATCACGGCATTGGCCACCGCGGGCAGGCCGCCCGACGTGCCGGCTTCGCCGCAGCCCTTGGCGCCGAGCGGATTGGTCTTGGTCGGCACCGGACGGTTGTCGACCTTGATCATCGGCGCGTCGTGGGCGCGCGGCATGGCGTAGTCCATGAACGAGCCGGTGACGAGCTGGCCGGCATCGTCATAAACGAGGCCTTCGAGCAGCACCTGCCCGAGGCCCTGCACGATGCCGCCCTGCACCTGGCCTTCGACCAGCATCGGGTTGAGCACGGTGCCGAAATCGTTGACCGCGTTGTACTTCACGACGCGCGTCAGGCCGGTGTCGGCTTCGATCTCGACCTCGGTGACATGAACGCCGTTGGGGAAGGTGCCCGGCACCGGTTCGGTGACATGGGTGACGTCGAGCGTGGTCGGCACGCCGTCGGGCAATTTGATGCTGCCGCTGCGCAGCCGCTCGGCGAGTTGCATGATGCCGATCGAGTGATCGGTGCCGGCGACGCGGAACGTGCCGGTTGAGAACTCGATGTCGCTGGCCGAGGCTTCCAGCACATGGGCGGCGATCTGCTTGCCGTTCTCGATCACCTTGTCGGAAGCTTCCGACACCGCGGTGCCGGACAGCATCGCCGAGCGCGAGCCGCCCGAGCCGCCGCCGGTAACGAGCTGGTCGCTGTCGCCCTGCATCAGTTTGATCTTGTCGAACGGAATGCCGAGCTTGGCGCTCAGCACCTGGGCGAAGGCCGAGGCGTGGCCCTGGCCGTAGTCGAGCGTGCCGGTGACGATGGTCACGGTGCCGTCGGCGTTGAAGCGGATGCCGCCCATCTCCTGCGTCATCTGCGCCGTGGTTTCGACATAGCAGGCGACGCCGAGGCCGCGCAGCTTGCCGGCCTTCTTGGAGGCGCGCTTGCGCGCGGCGAAGCCCTTGACGTCGGCGGCCTCCAACGCCTGCTTGAACAGGCCGGGGAAATCGCCGCAGTCATAGGTCGTGCCGGCCGGCGTCGCGAACGGCATTTCCTTCGGCTTGATGAAATTGCGGCGGCGCAGTTCGAAGCGGTCGATGCCGAGCTCGAGCGCGGCGATATCCATGCAGCGCTCGATCGACAGCGCGCCTTCGGGGCGGCCGGCGCCGCGATAGGCGGAGACGATGGTCGTGTTCGAGTAGACGCACTTGGTCGACACCTCGAGCAGCGGCGTCTTGTACATGCTGATGATGTTCTTGGTGACGTTGAGCGTCGGCAACAGCGGGCCGAAATAGGCGCACCAGGCGCCGAGATTGCCGTAGCCGCTCAGACGCACGGCCTGGATCACGCCGGTCTTGTCGAAGCCGACCTCGACGGTCATGTCGTAGTCGCGGCCCTGATGGTCGGAGACGAACGAGCCGGAGCGGTCGTCGGTCCACTTCACCGGCCGGCCGAGCAGCTTCGAGCCGTGCAGGATGCAGACATATTCCGGATAGGGCGTCGCCTTCATGCCGAACGAGCCGCCCACATTGCCGGTCAGGACGCGCACTTTGTCAGCCGGCGCCTTGAGGACGTCCTTGAGCAGGTTCTTCATGCCGAACACGCCCTGGCTCGACGAGTGCAGGGTCCAGTGTTCGTTCTTGGCGTCGTAGTCGCCGATCGCCGAACGCGGCTCCATCGCCGCGACCAGCAGGCGCTGGTTGATCAGCGGCAGGCGCACGACATGCGCGGAATTCTTCAGCGCCTCGGCGACCTTCTCCGGTTCGCCGTGCTGGAAGTCGATGGCGACGTTGCCGGGGATGTCGTCATAGACCAGCGGCGCGCCGGGCTTGGCGGCCTCGCGCGCCGAAACCACCGCGGGCAAAGGCTCGATGTCGAGCGCCACGGCTTCGGCGGCGTCCTTGGCTTGCGTCAGCGTTTCGGCAATGACGCAGGCGACCGGATCGCCGACGAAGCGCACCTTGTCGGTCGCCAGCGCCGGACGCGGGTTGAAGCGGATCGGCGAGCCGTCGCGGCCCTTGATCGGCAGGAAGCATTTGAGGCCGTTGTAGTCCTTGAGGTCGGCGCCGGTCAGCACCGCGAGCACGCCGGGCATCGCCTTGGCGGCGTCGATGTCGATGCCGCGGATGATGCCGTGCGGCTCGGAGGAGCGCACCATCCAGGCATAGGCCTGCTTGGGCAGGCTGATGTCGTCATTGTAGCGGCCCTGGCCCTGGACCAGGATCGGATCCTCCTTGCGGGTCACCGGCTGGCCGATGCCGAATTTGGTCAAGGAGAGGGCGGTCTCGGTCGTTCTGTCGTCCATGGCCTATAACTTTTCCGGGGGGCTTTTGCGCGGGAGGCGGAGGAATTACCGTTCTCAGATAGTCCACTGCGCCGGCTTCGACAACCGGGGGCGCCGGAACCTCAGGGTTGCGCTGCCGCCCGACGCTGTTACACTTTTCGTGACAAGTGAAACATTTGCCGTTCCCCCGTGGGGCTCAAGGCAAAGTCGGCTTTGGCAGACGGGCGGGGCGGCCGAGAGGTTACGATATGAGCGGCGAGGCCGGGGATGACCCAGGCCTCGACCCCGCTATGGACCGGGCGCGCAAGGCCGACCCTCCGGGTCGGCCGATGGAGCAGCCACGGTGGGGTCGGCGGTCGCCAGGCGAGCGTGGGCGCGAGGCTGTGAACGGCAGCGATCGTGGCGGGCCGACTTATGCCGCGCTCGATCTCGGCACCAATAATTGCCGCCTGCTGGTGGCGCGACCGAATGGCGAGGGCTTCCGCGTCATCGACGCGTTCTCGCGCATCGTGCGCCTCGGCGAAGGCATTTCCGCATCCGGACGGCTGAGCGACGCCGCCATCGAGCGCTCGATGGAGGCGCTCGAGATCTGCCGCAACAAGATGCGCAACCGCGGCGTCACCCGCGCGCGGCTGGTGGCGACCGAAGCCTGCCGTGCCGCCGAGAACGGCCTCGAATTCCGCGCGCAAGTCGCCGAGCTGCTCGGCCTCGAACTCGAAGTGATCGACCGCGGCACCGAGGCGGCGCTCGCCGCGACCAGTTGCACGCCGCTGATCGATCCGCAGGCTCAGGGCGTTGTGCTGTTCGACATCGGCGGCGGCTCGTCCGAACTGGTGCGCATGGGCCCGGCGCCGAGTAACGGCCGCGGCCCGCCGCCGCCGCAGATCAAGGGCTGGATCTCGCTGCCGCACGGCGTCGTTACTCTGGCCGAGCGCTATGGCGGGCTTAACGTGACGCGCGACATCTATGAAGCGATGGTGCGCGAGATCGCCGGCCTGATCGAGCCGTTCGCGCAGGCGCACGGCGGCGGCGATCTCGGCGACGTGCACATGCTCGGCACCTCGGGCACGGTGACGACGATCGCCGGCGTGCATCTCGATCTCAAGCGCTACGACCGCAACCGCGTCGACGGCTGCTGGCTCGGCGCGCACGAGATCGATGCCGTGCTCGAACGGCTGCTGGCGATGACCTATGCCGAGCGCTGCGCGTCGCCTTGCATCGGCGCCGACCGCGCCGACCTGGTGCTGGCCGGTTGCGCCATTCTCGAAGCGATCCGCCGCGCGTTCCCGTGCCGGCGGCTGCGCGTCGCCGACCGCGGCCTGCGCGAAGGCATGCTGGTCGAGATGATGCGCCAGGATGGCGTCTGGGGCGGGCAGGCGGCGTAGTAAGGCGCAAGTCGCGCGCGCTTCACCTCCCACTGGAGGGGGGAGGTCGGTTTGCGTTAGCAAACCCGGAGGGGGTGACTCGCTGTCCTTATTCTCTAAGGCACATGTGGCTACCGAATCGGTTTCATTGATGCTGATTTTCTACAAACGCATCCGGACAAGGGCTTCGAGATGACAGCTGCTTCTTCGGTAATGAAGATCAATAAAGCGCAAGCTGCCAGTGCTCAGCTTCGTACCGCCATCAGGCTATGGTTTTCTGGCGACGATCCGATATCCGCACATGCTTTATCATTTGCCGCTTACGAAGTTTTTCACGTTGTCAGTAAGAAGCGCGACAAATATCGTCGCGATTTGTTATTCGATTCCGACTGGATCAAAGACGAATACCGGAGTGACTGGAACATTCTTCTAAAGAAAGAAGCATATTTCTTTAAGCATGCAGATCGTGATCCCGAGGGCGAAATTGAGTTTGACCCGGAAAAAACTTGGGCCTTCATACTTTTTGCAATTGTTGGACGCGGATTAGCCGGCGAGCCCCAGAGTGACGAAGAATCGATGTTTATCTGGTGGCTTCAGATACAGAAGCCTCATCTTCTTACCGACGCGGGGCGTAGGTTTGTGGCGGACCACCTTCCAGCCAGAGCGCAGGAGAAATTCCGCAATCTTACAAGGCGCCAGTTTTTGGACGTCTGGAGCGAAGCGCGCCGTCAAGTCTTGCCGGCGAAAGGGCAAGCTGGTTGAGATGGTACACCAGGACGGCGTCTGGGGTGGGCAGGCGGCCTAAGCCGTCATTCCGGGGCGCGAGCGTAGCGAGCGAACCCGGAATCCAGCAATTGATGTATAAGCTCGCCTCTGGATTCCGGGTTCGCACCTTCAGTGCGCCCCGGAATGACGATTGGATTGTACATGACCAAGAAACCCTCGACCGGCGCGCGCGACCTCAAAGTGCGCGTCAAGACGGCCCGCAAGCGCTCGCTGTCCTCCACCTTGTGGCTGGAGCGGCAACTCAACGATCCTTACGTGGCGCGCGCCAAGCGCGAGGGCATGCGTTCGCGCGCCGCCTTCAAGCTGATCGAGATCGACGACAAGGCGCATTTCCTCAAGAAGGGTGCGCGCGTGGTCGATCTCGGCGCCGCGCCGGGCGGCTGGTCGCAGGTCGCGGCCAAGCGCGTCGGGCCGCAGGGCAAGGTGGTCGGCATCGATCTTCTCGACATCGAGCCGCTCGCCGGCGTCGATTTCCGCGTGTTCGATTTTCTCGATCCCGGCGCGCCGGATTTGCTCAAGGAGATGTTGGGCGGTCCGGCCGACGTGGTGCTGTCCGACATGGCGGCCAACGCCACCGGCCATCGCAAGACTGATCACATCAAGATCGTGGCGCTGGTCGAGGCGGCCGCCGAATTCGCCCGCGAGGTGCTGGCGCCGGGCGGCGCGTTTCTCGCCAAGGTGATCCAGGGCGGCACCGAGGGCACGCTGCTGGCGAGCCTGAAGAAGGATTTCGCCAAGGTGCAGCACATCAAGCCGCCGGCGAGCCGCGCGGATTCGGCCGAACTCTATTTGCTGGCGACCGGGTTTCGGGGCGGCAAGTAAGACCGCTTATTGCCAGATATCCGTGAACCGCGCGCCGCGCCGGCGGGCTTCCATCTGCCGGAAATACAGTTCGCGCTTCTCGCGGTCGGTCAGTTGGCGCGGCGGCGCATAATAGTGCTCGGCGCGCTGCGGCGGACGATGACGCTCGGCCTGCTTGCTCGGTGCGTGCTTGCGCTCGGCCAGTTTGCGCGCCGCATTCTTGCGCTCCTGCCTGCGTTCCTCCGCTTCGCGCAATTTGCGCTCGCGCAAGGTTTCGCGTTTCTTTTCGCTCTTGTTCTTTTCGCTCTTCTTGACCGGCGCGACGTCGACGTTCTTGTGCCGCTTCGCCGTCGAAGCCGTGACATCTTCCTCGTCGGGACGCGGATCCTTGGGCGGCGTCACGACGGCGACCTTCGGCTTGGCGGCATCCCGCTTGGCGGTCTCGGCCTCGCGCTTCTTCGCCTCGGTTTCGCGCGCGGCGGCTTCGGCCTGGCGCCTGGCTTCGGCCTCGCGCGCGGCAGCGTCCTGCTCGCGGCGGACATTGTCTTCGATCGCAGCGATGGCCTGCTTGGCTTCGCTCATTGCCGGATTGAGCGCCAGCGCCTTCCGGTAGTCGGCCATGGCGGCATCGCGGTCCTTCGCCGCGGCATGAAGCGCGCCGCGCTGATAATAGGCCTGGAAATTCTTCGGTTCGCGCGCGATCACGGCGTTGATGTCGGCAAGCGCGCCGGCGGCATCGCCCTTGTGCGCGCGCAGATTGGCGCGTTCGAGATAAGGCGCCGCCGGCTTCGGATCGAGCCGGATCGCCTGCTCGAGATCGACCAGCGCCTTGTCGGTGTCGCCTCTGGCGGCATAGATCTCGGCGCGCGCCGAATAAATGGCGGCATTGCCGGCTTTCAACACGACGGCACGGTTGAAATCGCTGAGCGCCCTGTCGGTGTCGGCCTTGGCGTAATAGATCTGCCCGCGCGTCGCCAAGGCGAGCGCGTTGTTGGCATCGGCGGCGATTACCTTGTCGAGATCGGGCAGCGCCTTGGCGGCGTCCTTGCTGCGCGCATAAGCCAGCGCCCGCACGGCGATGGCGTCAATATTGTCGGGCTCGATCTTGAGCACCTGCTCGACGTCCTTGAGCGCGCCGTTGGTATCGCCGTCGTCGAGCCGCAACTCGGCGCGCACCCGCAGGCCGTTCACCGTCCACTGCGTTTTCAGCGCGCGGCCGATGTCGGCATAAGCGCGCTTCTTGTCGCCCTTGGCGCGCCAGGCTTCGGCGCGCAGGCGCAACGCCAGCGCCGGCTTCTCGTCGAGCGGCACGGCGCGGTCGAGCACGGCGATGGTGCGGTCGAGATTGCCCTTCTTGCGCCAGGCGCCGGCCTCGGCGATCAGCGGCTCGCTGCTCTTGGGGTTGCGCCGCGCGGCGTCCTCGTAGTCGCGGATGGCGCCGTCGAGGTCGCCGCCGCCTTCGCGCGCCTGCGCGCGCAGCATCAGATTGTCGACGTCGGAATCGAGCCGCACCGCGCGGTCGAAATCGGCGAGGGCGCGGGCAAAGTCGTTGCGCCGGAGATAAAGCTGGCCGCGGCCGGCATAGGCATTGGCCTTGTCGCCGCCCAGGCTGATCGCCTTCTGATAATCCTCCAGCGCGCCTTCGTCGTAACCGAGATCGCGGCGCACCGCGGCGCGGTTGACGTAAGGCGAGGGCGAGTTCGGATCGATCTCGATCGCCTTGCCGTAATCGGCGATGGCCTGGCCGAAATTGCCGCGCGCATACCAGGCGTTGCCGCGGTTCTGATAGGCCGGCGCGAAGTTCGGCGCCAGATCGACGGCGCGATTGAAGTCGCCGATGGCGTTGGGAATGTCGTTGCGGTCGAGATAAGCGAGCCCGCGCAGCGCGTAAGCGACGCCGAGCGCTTCGCCGGACAATTTGCCGGTGCCGATGATCCTGGCGCAGGACTGCACGCGATAGAAAGCGAGGTTCTCGGTCTGCGTGGCGCAGATACGCGCGTCCGAACCGCGCGGCCGCGGCGGCAGATCCTTCGGCATCGCCTGGCGAATGTCCTGCGCGTCGGCGTCGGGCAGATCGGAGACCGGATTGCCGACGGCGGGGGCGGGTTTGACGCGGTCGCGGGAGCGCGTGTCCCGTCGCGTGTCGATGACGCGGGCCTGTTGCGGGCGGGGGCGCTGATGCGTCTCGCCGATCCCGAACAATCGAATTTGCGCCTGCGCCTCGCCGGCGAAGTCAAAGCTCGCCGCGGCGATCGCGCACAGGACAAGCGCGGCGCCAATTACGCCGTGAGCAAGCCTCGCTGACTGTCGCTCGCGCATCGCCCGTGCCTTGAACAATTGCCGTGCCGATTAACCATAGCCCGGCTGCGAATGTGTCAGTGCGACAATGGCTTGTCCATTGCATGGGTCCGTGCGCGTTAACCAAGTTTGCCCTCATGGTTAACATCTAAAATTTGAATCAATTTTTCGCGTCCGGCGGCGAACGATCCGATGGCGCCGTTGCTTTCGGCGCCAGCAGGCCGCGGCCGGAAATCTCGGCGCCGGCGTCGTGCGGCAACTGGATGAAAAACAGCACCGACAGCAGCGAAATCGCCGCCACGACGAAGAAGGCCGGCTGGAAATCCGAGGCGACGAGCGTGGCGTGACCATGCCACGCAGCCACGAGATCGACCGCCAGCGCGCCGACGGCGACGCCGGACGACATCGCCAGTTGCTGGCCGACCGCGACCAGCGAGGTCGCGCGCGACACGCGCTCGTGCTCGACTTCGGCGTAGGCGAGCGTGTTGATCGAGGTGAACTGCAGCGAGCGGAAGAAGCCGCCGACCAGCAGGATGCCGAGCATGATGAGAGCCGGCGTCGCCGCCGTGAACAAGCCGCAGGCCGCGAGCAGCACGGCGCTGATGCCGGCATTCGTCAGCAGGATGTTGCGGAAGCCGAAACGCCGCAGCAGGCTCGAGGCGGCCGCCTTCATGCCCATGGCGCCGGCTGCCGAGGCGAAGGTGATGAGGCCCGAGTGGAACGGCGACAGGCCGAAGCCGAGCTGCAGCATCAGCGGCAGCAGGAACGGCAGCGCGCCGATGCCGAGACGGAAGACGAAGCCGCCGACCACGGCGGCGCGAAATGTCGACAGCCGAAACAGCGACAGATCGAGCGCCGGCACCGGCGTGCGCTTGGCATGCACGAGATAGGCGACGATGAAAGCGGCGCCGCCGACGACCAGCGCCGCGACAACCGTCCAGGGCAGGAAGTTCAAGCCAGCGACCGACAGACCGAAGGCGAGGCCGGCGATGCCGAAGCCGGCATAGACCATGCCGGCGATGTCGAAGGGCTCGTGCTTCTCGGCGCGGATGTTCTCGATGTAGCGCGTCGTCAGAAAGATGCCGAGGAGGCCGATCGGAATATTGATCAGGAATATCCAGTGCCAGGTGGCGTAGGTGGTGATGAAGCCGCCGACCGGCGGCCCGATCACCGGGCCGATCAGCGCCGGTGTCGTTACCCAGGCCATGGCGCTGACCAGCTCGCGCTTGGAGATCGTGCGCACCAGCACCATGCGGCCGACCGGGCTCATCATGGCGCCGCCCATGCCCTGCAGGATGCGGGCGAAGACGAAATCGGTCAGCGTCGACGACAGCGCGCAGCCGATCGAGCCGATCATGAAGACGGCGATGGCGGCGCGAAACACGGTGCGGGCGCCGAACCGGTCGGCGGTCCAGCCCGAGGCCGGGATGAAGACGGCGAGCGACAGGAGATAGGAGGTGACCGCCAGTTTCAGCGCCAGCGGGTTGGTGCCGATATCGGCCGCGATCGCCGGCAACGAGGTCGCGATCACGGTCGAGTCCATGTTTTCCATGAACAAAGCGACCGCGATGATCAGCGGGACGATGCGGTCTCGGCGCATGGTGCTGGGGTCCGGCGGAAGGTCACAAAACAGCGCCCCCCAGAGTCGGTCAATCGAAAAGGGGCCGTGCAGGAAGGCCGGAAAACCGTGACCGAAACGCGGCTGTGGGGTTTCATAGCCGCGTTGCGCAATTCGCCTAGGAATCGCGGGAAACCGGTGCTAAGGACCCACGCCAACCCAAAAGCGGGCTTCGATGTCGGGTCGGGGATGTATCCCCGCGCAGGCGGACCTATATATCGGTCACCTCCCGAGTGCGGCGCCGGGCCTTTTCGGCTTTGAGTTTTCAGCCCGTTTCGGGCGCGAAGGAGTTGGCGAATGGCGACAATCAACGACGGCAAACTGATCGAGGCGCTCACCTTCGACGACGTGCTGATCAGGCCGGGCCTGTCGACCGTCATGCCCTCCGACGTCGATATCCGCAGCCGCGTCACCGCCAATATCCTGCTCAACATGCCGATCCTGGCCTCTGCCATGGATACGGTCACCGAATCCGCAATGGCCATCGCCATGGCGCAGGCCGGCGGCCTCGGCGTCATCCACCGTAACCTCGAGCCCGAGCAGCAGGCCGCCGAAGTCCGCCAGGTCAAGAAGTTCGAAAGCGGCATGGTGGTCAACCCGGTGACCATCGGGCCGAGCGCCACGCTGCAGCAGGCGCTCGATCTGATGCGCAGCCACCGCATCTCCGGCATTCCGGTGGTCGAAGGCGGCGCCGCCGGCCGCGCCGGCAAACTGGTCGGCATCCTCACCAACCGCGACGTGCGCTTCGCCACCGATCCCTTGCAGGCGGTGTCCGAACTGATGACGCGCGACGGTCTGGTCACGGTGAAGGAGGGCGTCAGCCAGTCCGACGCCAAGAAGCTGCTGCATCATCACCGCATCGAGAAGCTGCTGGTGGTCGATGAGCAGTATCGCTGCGTCGGCCTGATCACCGTCAAGGACATCGAAAAAGCGGTCGCCAATCCGAACGCGTCGAAGGACGAGCAGGGCCGCCTGCGCGTCGCCGCCGCGACGACAGTCGGCGACAAGGGCTTCGCCCGCACCGAGGCGCTGATCGCCGCCGGCGTCGATCTCGTCGTCGTCGACACCGCGCACGGTCATTCGCAGCACGTGCTCGACGCCGTCGGTCGGATCAAGCGACTGTCGAACAAGGTGCAGGTGGTGGCCGGCAATGTCGCCACGCGCGAGGGCGCGCAGGCGCTGATCGACAGTGGCGCCGACGCCATCAAGGTCGGCATCGGGCCGGGCTCGATCTGCACCACGCGCATCGTCGCCGGTGTCGGCGTGCCGCAGCTCACCGCGATCATGGAGTCGGTCGAGGCGGCGAAGAAGCAGAACATCCCGGTGATCGCCGACGGCGGCATCAAATATTCCGGCGATCTCGCCAAGGCTTTGGCCGCCGGCGCCGACGTCGCCATGGTCGGCTCGCTCCTGGCGGGCACCGACGAAACGCCGGGCGAGGTGTTTCTCTATCAGGGCCGCTCGTACAAGAGCTATCGCGGCATGGGTTCGGTGTCGGCGATGGCGCGCGGCTCGGCCGATCGCTACTTCCAGCAGGACATCAAGGACGCGCTCAAATTGGTGCCGGAAGGCATCGAGGGCCAGGTCGGCTACAAGGGCCCGGTGTCGAACGTGCTGCACCAGCTCGCCGGCGGTCTGCGCGCCGCGATGGGCTATGTCGGCGCCAAGGATCTCGGCGAGCTGCACGACAAGGCGAAGTTCGTGCGCATCACCGGCTCGGGCCTGCGCGAAAGCCACGTCCACGACGTGACCATCACGCGCGAAAGCCCGAATTATCCGAGCCAGGTGTAAGCGCCGGTTTAGGTGGTTCGAGCGAATGCGACGCCGCGCTGAGAATGTGCGGCGTTTTCTTTTGCGGGATGCGGAATGGGCTTCTGGACATTGTGCGATATTGCGCACGGTCCGTTCGGATTGTACGGCTTATCGAAAAGTTGTTCTGGCCTTATTTCGGGCGGGTCTCGTCAAGGAGAGAGCCCATGCCCATCGACACATCCGGAACTTTCAAACTCGGCGCCCGCAGCGTGAAGCGCCTCGGCTACGGCGCCATGCAGCTCGCGGGGCCGGGGGTGTTCGGTCCGCCGAAGGACCGCGCCGCGGCGGTCGCGGTGCTGCGCGAAGCCGTTGCACGTGGCGTCAACCACATCGACACCAGCGACTTTTACGGGCCGCACGTCACCAACCAGATCATCAAGGAAGCGCTGCATCCTTATCCGGACGATCTGACCATCGTCACCAAGATCTCGGCGCGGCGCGGCGCCGACGGCTCCTGGATTCCGGCGATGTCGCCGGCTGAATTGACCCAGGCGGTGCATGACAACCTGCGCCATCTCGGCGTCGACGTGCTCGACGTTGTCAACCTGCGCTCGATGCTCGACGTGCACGGGCCGAAGGAAGGCTCGCTCGAGGCGCCGCTCACGGTGCTCGCCGATCTGCAGCGCAAAGGGCTGATCCGCGACATGGGGATGAGCAACGTCACGGCCCGGCAGGTCGCCGACGGCAACAAGATCACGAAAATCGCCTGCGTGCAGAACCAGTATAATGTCGCCCACCGCGACGACGACGCGCTGATCGACGATCTGGCGCGCGACGGCGTCGCTTACGTGCCGTTCTTTCCGCTCGGCGGCTTCACACCGCTGCAGTCATCGACGCTGAACGATGTCGCCAAAGGCCTCGGCGCGACGCCGATGCAAGTGGCGCTGGCGTGGTTGTTGCGCCGTTCGCCCAACATTCTCTTGATCCCCGGCACGTCGTCGGTGGCGCATCTCAAGGAAAACCTGGCTGCGGCCGAGATCGATTTGCCCGACGACGCCATGGCGGCGCTGAACGGCATTGCCAGTGCCGCGTGAAGCGCCATCATCCCTCCCCGAAAGGGGAGGGATAACCGGAACGCGCTCACTTCTTCTCCAGGAACGCCTTGATCATCGCCACTGTCTGCGCCGGCTGTTCTTCCATGATCCAGTGGCTGGAATTCTTGATGATGCCGCCTTGCACGTCGCTGGCGACGAAGCGCAGCACGGTCGCCTGCATCTCGCCGAAGGAATGATCAGCACCGAGTGCCAGCACCGGCATCGGCAATTTGGTCTTCCCAAATTCCTGGTTGTCGGCGCGATCCTTGGTGTTGAAGGTCGCGAACTGTTCGAAGGCGTAGTGCATGTTGCCGGGGCGGGCGTAGAGCCGCGCATAATGCCGGCGCGTCGCCTCGTCGATCGCCTTCGGATTGGCCGACAATTCGTTATAGAAACGGTCGAGATAGATGCGCTCGCGGCCCTTCACCAGGCGATCGACGTCGGGGCCGCGGAAGTTGAAGTGCCAGAGCAGGGGTGATTTCAGGATCTCGTCCCACGGCCCGATGCCGGGCAGCGGCGCGTCGATGACCACCCATTTGGTGATGCGCGTCGGATATTGCGCGGCCAACGCATAACCGACCATGTTGCCGATGTCGTGGGTGACGAGGTCGGCCTTCTCGACCTTGAGCGCGTCCATCACCTTGGCGATGTCCTGGCCCTGCGTCTTCTTGTCGTAGCCGCCGGCCGGGTGTGACGACAGACCCATGCCGCGCAGGTCGGGCACAATGACGGTGTGATCCTTGTACAGCGCTTTGGCGGCGGGCGCCCACATGTCGCCGGTGTCGCCGAAACCATGCAGCAGCACGACCGCCGGGCCTTGGCCGCCGACGCGGACATAAAGCGTGGCGTCGCCGGTCTTGATGCGTTCGATGTGGAAACCGGCGGGGAAACGCTCGATGCGCGCCTCGGCGGCGACAGACATCAATAGGAGAGCGCCGACGCCGAAACCGGCGACGATCAAACGGGATAGCGGGCGCATGGGGGCCTCGAAGGGTTGAAGGCGACCAGTATACTCTAATACCGTGCGAAAGCGAGCGGTCGGCCGCCGGCATCCGGGCATAAGCCGGGCACTTTCGACCGTGGCGCTTGCCTGCCGGGGCGGCCCGGCCTAACGCAGGCAACCCATCCGCCTGGGAGCGACGGCTATGACGATCAAGATGATCTTGCTGCCAGTTTTCGTTCAGGTTACCTTGACCCTCGCGGTCCTGATCTGGATGGCGCGGTCGCGCGTTGCCGCGGTCAAAGGCAAGGCCGTCAGGGTCGGCGATGTCGCGCTCGGGCAATTGAACTGGCCGCCGCGCGTGCAGCAGATTTCGAACAACTATCACAGCCAGTTGCAACTGCCGGTGCTGTTCTATGTCCTCACGGTGCTGGCGATCATCACGCGGCAGGCCGATCTGCTGTTCGTCGTGCTGGCGTGGCTGTTCGTCGTGTCGCGGCTGATCCATTGCTACATTCACACCACCAGCAACTTCATGCTCTACCGGTTTTATGCCTTCGCGACCGGCATGGTCATTCTGCTGGCGATGTGGCTCATCTTCGCGGTCAAAATCATTCTGGCGACGCCATGACGCCGGCCGCGCGGCTGCAGGCCGCCATCGAAGTCCTCGCGACAATCCTCGACGACCGCCGGCCGGCCGCCGACGCGCTCAAGACCTGGGGCCAGGCGCATCGCTTCGCCGGGTCGGGCGACCGCGCGGCCATTGGCGGGCTCGTGTTCGACGCGCTGCGCCGCAAGGCCTCGAGCGCTTACCTCATGGACGCCGAGACGCCACGCGCCGTCGCGCTCGGCATGCTCAAGCGCGAACGCGGGCTGGAGAGCGAAGCGATCGCAAAATTGGCGAGCGGCGTGCAATATGCGCCCGCGGTGCTGAGCGACGACGAACGCAAGCGGCTCGACAGCACGACGCTGGACGATGCGCCGCCGCACATTGCCGGCGATTATCCGGAGTGGCTCGATGGCGCCTTCGCGCAGAGCTTCGGTGACAAGCGGGCCGAGGAGGGCGCGGCTCTGGCCTCGCGCGCGCCGCTCGATCTGCGCGTCAACACGCTCAAGGGCGAACGCGACAAGGCGGCGGGCCAGCTTGCCGACCTGAAGCCCGAGGTGACGCCGTGGTCGCCGTGGGGCTTGCGCATCATGCTCGGCGCCGAGGCCAAGGCGCCGCCGGTCCATGCCGAGCCGGCCTTCATCAAGGGCCTGATCGAGGTGCAGGACGAAGGTTCGCAGCTCGCCGCGCTGTTCTCGGGCGCGGCGCCGGGCGAGCAGGTGCTCGATCTCTGCGCCGGCGCCGGCGGCAAGACCTTGGCGCTGGCGGCGATGATGGCCAACAAGGGCCAGCTCTTCGCCACCGACGACGACAAAAGGCGCCTCGCGCCGATTCATGACCGGCTGTCACGTTCCGGGGCGCGCAACGTGCAGGTCCGCACGCCCAAGTCGATCCACACCGAGATCGACGACCTCAAGGGTCGCATGGACCTCGTTCTCATCGACGCGCCCTGCACGGGGACCGGCGCCTGGCGGCGCAATCCGGATGCCAAATGGCGGATGCGGCCGGGGGCGCTGGAACAGCGGCTCATGGAACAGGCCGGCATTCTCGACCGGGCGGTCGAGTTCCTGAAGCCGGGCGGGCGGATCGCCTACATCACCTGTTCGCTGCTCGAGGCCGAGAACGGGGCTCAGGTCCGCGGCTTCCTCGCCCGGCACCCGGGGTTCGCGGCCGAGCCGGCGGGTGAGACGGTCAAGGCGCTGGGAACGTCGGCCGCGGTCTTTGCCAAGGCGGCGCGGCTCGGCCCGGAGGGCATCCTGATGACGCCGAAATCGACCGGCACCGACGGGTTCTTTGTCGCGGTGCTGCGGCGATCCTGATCACAGTTGGTGGCAGTCTGTAATAGTGCGCCTTGTTAACGGCACGGAGACGGGAATTCCTCGATTGCGCCGCAATCCCGGCCAAAAAACCTCGCGAAGATTCGGTGTTTGGGCGCCTCTGGCGAGCGGTTTGGGGAATTGGACGTGACATTGTCGGAAAGGCGCGAGCCCACATTTCACGCCGTCGGGCGTGGCGGCGAGGCTTTTCATGCGGCGACCGACCATCATGCGGCGGCGCTCGCGCACCATCCCGTCAAACCGGCTTCGCACTTCACCCGTTTCGTCTCGGGTTTTCAGGCCATCAGCACGCTGATCGGCGTGCCGCTGGCGCTGGCCTCGGGCTATTCGCTGTACCGCGCCAATTTCTCGCCGGAGACCACCTGCGGCAATCTGCGCGCCTCGATTGTGCAGATGCTGGACAAGAATGTCGACGCCGCCACCCGGCGCATGCTGGTCAAGCGTGACGTCGAAGCCTTCGAGCAGAGCTGCGGCGCGGTCGACCCCGACGCCCATGCCGCTTTCAAGGCGCTGCTCGCGGCCGACAAGACGGTGGCGCAGGCGGCGCCGGCTGCCAGACCAGCCGAAAAGCCGGCCGTGAAACCCGCGGCCAAGCCGGCAGCGGTCGCGGCGAAAGAGATTTCCAAGGAGACGTCTAAGGAAGCCAAGGCCGAACTACGGCCGGCGATCGCCGAGACCAGGCCGGCCGCCGTCGCCAAGGTCGAGCCGCGCGCGGAAGGCATGTCGGATACGCGATGGCTCGACGCCGTGCGCCAGGCACTGGTGGAACCAGCGGCCGAGCGCCCGCAGGTGGCGAAGGCCGAGCCTGTCAAGCCTGAGCCGATGAAGGTCGAGGCGGCCAAGGTTGAGCCAGCGAAGGCGGAACTGTCCAAGATCGAAGCCGCCAAGTCTGAACTATCGAAGTCTGAACTATCGAAGTCTGAACTCGCGAAGGCCGACCCGGCCAATGCCGAGCCGGCGAAAGCCGCGGTCAAGCCGGTGGTGCCGTCGAAGCCCGGCGAACCGGTGCTGCAACCGGCCTGGTCGGTGACGCCGCCGGCCGGCGCCGCACCGCCGGCCGCCACGCCCCCTAACGCTGCGCCGCTGCCGCAAGCCGTCGAAGTTTCGGCCCGGCCCGAACCGGCGAGCGGCGATCATCCGGTGCCGCCGGGCATCGTGCCGTCGACGCAATACGCCACCGACAGTTCCTGGATCGGCAAGATCCCGTTCGTCGGCCGCATGATCGACCGCTAAGGCGTTAACGCGCCGGTTTCCGCCATGCTGTAATCGTGTCGTCTGAGCCGCACGGCAGAGGAAGATACGGCATGGTGAAGAGCACTTCGAACAACGGCACGTCGCCGTCGCAACTGATCGACGCCAAGATCGAGAAACTCGGCGGCTGGCGCGGCGAGACGCTGGCGGCGATCCGCAAGATCATTCAGCAGGCCTGTCCCGACGTGGTCGAGACCGTGAAATGGCGCAAGCCGTCGAACCCCTTGGGCGTGCCGGTGTGGGAACGCGACGGCATCATCTGTACCGGCGAGAGCTACAAAAGCGCGGTCAAGATGACCTTCGCCCACGGCGCCAAGCTGAAGGATCCGGCGAAGCTGTTCAACGCGAGCCTCGACGGCAATGTCCGCCGCGCCATCGATTTCCACGAAGGCGACACGATCGACGCCAAGGCGTTGAAGGCGCTGATCCGCGAAGCGGCGGCGTTCAACACATCGAAGGCCAAAGGCTGAGCGGTCAGCTCTGCTGCGGCTGCCAGTCGGCGACCTGCGCGAGATCGGCTTCGACCTGCCAGCGGCCGCGACGGTCGGACTGCTCGAGCGCCTGGGCCAGTCGCGTTAGATAATCGGCGCGCGGGATTTCATGGAAGCCCATGTCGCGCGTGGTCGGCGTCAGGATCTTGCCGTCGTTGAATGCGAAGCCCCATTGCGCGAGATGGAAGTTCAACACCGTGAAGCCGATCTTCGAGGTGTTGTCCTCGCGCGAGAACTGCGATTCCGTGACGAAGGAATTGCCGACCGCGACGCCGTAGCCGCCGCCGGCGAGTTCGCCCTTGTCGTTCCAGACTTCGAAGGAATGCGCGTAGCCGGCGTCGAACAGCGCCGCATAAGCGTGCATGATCGCCGGCGTGATCCAGGTGACGTGCCAGCGGCCGGCGCGGTTGCCGGCGCAGGCCTTGATGACGCCGTCGAAATCAGTGTCGAAAGTGACGCGATACTGACCCTGCCGCATCTGCCGGCGCAGGCGCTTGGCGATGTGGGTCTGGCTGAAGAACAGCAACGAGCGCTTCGGCGGTGACCACCACTTGATCGGGCCGACATGGGCGAAGGGATAAAGGCCGCTGCGATGCGCCGCCATCAAGCGCGGCACCGACAGGTCGTGCGCGATGCCGGCGAGGCCATAGGGGTCGTCGAGTGCGGCTTCGGGATCGGGCAGGGCGTCCTTGCCGCCGACCAGGTCGGAGAGGAACATCTTGGCGAGAGCGGGCAGGCCGGACAGCCGCTTCGGCTTCGCCGCCCAGGCAAGACCGAGCGCCCAGCGCTCCAGCCGGTCGCGGCTGCTTTCGCGGAACAGCGCGTCGCGGCGCTCCGGGCCGGCGGCGGCTGGCAGCCTGATCCGATCGGTATAATAGGCCATAGCGGCCTCCATCCGCGTGAGCCCCGCCCGGATGTGCCACGGCGACGGCTAATGGAGCGTTAGTCTACCCCGCGAAACCCCGGCCGATCCGGCAAACCGGCGTCGCGGTTAAACGTCAGGGTTAAGGAAACTGCCGGTGGAAGGCCATTTTGGCCCATTGCGGCGCGCCCGCGACTTGCTTAATTCAGGGGATGAACCAGCCCAAACCCGCACCGTCCGCCGCCTCCCATCCGGAGGCTTCCGCCGATCATGACAAGGTCCTGATCGTCGATTTCGGCTCGCAGGTCACCCAGCTCATCGCCCGCCGGGTGCGCGAGGAAAAGGTCTATTCCGAGATCGTGCCGTTCCAGAAGGCCGAGGAGGCGTTCCGCACCATGCGACCCAAGGCCGTCATCCTGTCCGGCGGGCCTTCCTCTGTGCTCGACAAGAACGCGCCGCTGGCGCCGCAGGCGATCTACGACGCCGGCGTGCCGGTGCTCGGCATCTGCTATGGCGAGCAGGCCATGGCGCAGCAGCTCGGCGGCAAGGTCGAGGCCGGGCATCACCGCGAATTCGGCCGCGCCGAAGTCGAGGTCACGGCGGACTCACCGTTCTTCGAAGGCGTCTGGGTCAAGGGCGAGAAGTACCCGGTGTGGATGAGCCACGGCGACCGCGTCACGCAGTTGCCGGAAGGCTTCAAGGTGCTCGGCAAGGCGCCGGGCTCGCCGATCTCGATCATCGGCGACGACGCGCGCAAGTTCTACGCCATGCAGTTCCATCCCGAGGTGGTGCACACGCCGCACGGCGCGGCGCTGCTGCGCAACTTCGTGCGCAAGATCGCCGGCCTCACCGGCGACTGGACCATGCGCGCCTTCAAGGACGAGGCGATCGAAAAAATCAGGGCGCAGGTCGGCAAGGGCAAGGTGATCTGCGGATTGTCCGGCGGCGTCGATTCAGCGGTCGCCGCGGTGCTGATCCACGAAGCGATCGGCGATCAGCTTACCTGCGTGCTGGTCGATCACGGCCTGATGCGGCTCGCCGAGGCGCAGAAGGTCGTCGCCATGTTCCGCGACAGCTACAACATCCCGCTGGTGCATGTGGACGCCAGCGACACCTTCCTCAAGGCGCTCGACGGCGTCGATGATCCCGAGGTCAAGCGCAAGACCATCGGCAAGCTGTTCATCGACGTGTTCGAGGCCGAGGCCAAGAAGATCGGCGGCGCGCAGTTCCTGGCGCAGGGCACGCTTTATCCCGACGTGATCGAGAGCGTGTCGTTCACCGGCGGCCCGTCGGTGACCATCAAGTCGCATCACAATGTCGGCGGGCTGCCCGAGCGCATGAACATGAAGCTGGTCGAACCCTTGCGCGAACTGTTCAAGGACGAGGTGCGGGCGCTCGGCCGCGAGCTCGGCCTGCCGGAATCCTTCGTCGGCCGCCATCCGTTCCCGGGGCCGGGGCTCGCCATCCGCGTGCCGGGTGCCATCACCAAGGACAAGCTCGATATCCTTAGGCTCGCCGACGAAATCTACATTGAGGAAATCCGCCGCTGCGGTTTGTACGACGACATCTGGCAGGCTTTCGCCGTGCTGCTGCCGGTGAAGACCGTCGGCGTCATGGGCGACTTCCGCACCTACGAATATGTCGTCGGCCTGCGCGCCGTGACCTCGGTCGACGGCATGACCGCCGACTTCTTCTCGTTCGACATGAAGTTTCTCGGCATGGTGGCGACGCGCATCATCAACGAAGTCAAGGGCGTCAACCGCGTGGTCTATGACGTGACGTCAAAGCCGCCGGGGACGATTGAGTGGGAGTGAGGGGCACTATTGGTCATTTGGAATTGGCGCCCAGGCGTAGCCTTTCTCACCTGTTCCACTGCCTTTCCATGCTAGCAGCACTTCGGTCGGTTCAAACTCAAACTCGATACCCGTTTCGATGGCGACGAGATTGCCATCTGAATTGCGCGGTTGACGGGCTTTTTGCTTCCAATTTGTGATTTTGCCTTGAAGGTATGAGCTTTCGTTCTTCGTTGCATGCAAAGCAACGATAGAACCGTATTTGACCGCCGCAATTGCATGTTCTTTAGAGACAACCCACGTCCCTGTCTTAATTCGACCAGTCTCGTCTCGCTCCACTTCGGACTCCCGCGGGCATACGAAATGAAATTCAGATACGTACATGCCGGCTCTAGCTTCAGGCGAGTTGGCGGTCGCCGCCTTAACCGGTTTTCTGCTGTGCAGTTCCTTGTCGCACATGGCGACTAGGTCGTGCGCATTCTTGGCGATCGCGTTAGTTCGGATATTCCTTATGTCTTCCGAAGATCTCTTTGAGAGGCTTTCTTCCGTCCAAACTATGGGCATTTTCAATCCGCATTCTTGAAGTTGCTAGTGAAAAAAATGGTAAGGGGCTCTCATCGGGGGCGCAAGGGTGCAGTGCCGCGGCAAGCCTCCGGGCAATTCGCAATCACTCTTCGCTCCACCCCGGCTACGCTCGGACAATCGCCGCACCGGACATCTTCCCCATGCCGCGCTTCCTCGCCGTCTACTCCATGAAGCCCGAAAACGTCGTGCGCTTTCGTAGCCTACCGAAAGCCGAGCAGGACGCGGTGGATGCCGCCGGCCTTCCGCAGTGGCTGGCCTGGGAGAAAGCGAACGCCGTGTCGTTGCGCGACAGAGCCATGGTCGGCAAGACGAAGCGCGTCAGCAAAAACAGCGTCACCGATGCGCAGAACGATATCCGCGGCTACGTCGTCGTCGAGGCCGAGAGCATCGAGGCAGCGGCAAAGCTGTTCGAGAACCATCCGCACTTTTCGATCTTCCCCGGCGATACCGTCGACATCATGCCGTTCGTGACCGCGCCCGAGAATTAGCCGCGCCGGCCTCGCCATTGCTCGCCGCCTGACGCCGTGCTCGGGCTGATGCAGATCAATGCCGCCGGCGCCGCATGGCGAACATGATGGGCGCTGCATCATCAGGGTGGCCGACATGAGGCATCAGAGGAAGACGACGCTGCGCGTCGCTCTCGGAATGAGTGCACTTCTCCTTGCGTCCGGTTTATTGATCGCGGGCGTCGGCGGCGCTTTTGCGGATAAGACCAAGGCCGAGCTTCAAGCCGAAGCAGCGGCGCACCGCGCGCGCGGCGCCTGCCAAGGCGCCTATCCCGGTTGGCTGCGCGGCGTGGTCGCCGGCTATACCGGCTCGGCCGCCAGCCCCGTCACGGACGCCTCGTTCATCCTGGATTCCGTGCCGACGCCGGACGTGTTGCAGACCCCCGACGAGCGGCTGGGGTGGGGCGATGGCCTCCAGGAGGGCTTTAAAGCGGGCGTGGCTTATGGCGTCGAGTTGGGAAAAGCCGCCCGGACTCCCAATTCGAACACCGAGGTCATGAACCGTGCAACTGAACAGTTGCACGCTTTCATCACCAACCAGTGCGGCGGTCTGATTGCTCCGCTCGACTGGGACACGACGATGATGAACAACAATCGCACCTTGACCATCACCAGCCTCAATGAAACGCAGCTCGCCATGACCCTAGCTGCGACGGTGAACCAGATCGCGGTCACCACCGAGAACCTGGCGCGCTGTGCGCGGGAAGCCGAGGCAAAGGGCGATCAGGCGGCGGCCATGCGCTGCCGCGCCGAAGCGAAGTCGTCCGCGCAATTGGCGGCGAATTTGAACGAGATGGTGAAAAGCCACGCCGCCCAGCGCGAGGAAGCGGTGCAAGCCGTCAATGACGCGCAGGCCTCCGCCGAGAAAGCCAGGAAAGCCGCCGACGACACCGGCGGCTAACCCGTCGCGCTTTAGGCGGTCTTTAGGCCGTCTTCGCCAGCTTGTCTTGCGTCTTCGTATCGAAATCGCTCGCATCGTGGCGCTCGTGCAGTTGGCTCTTCGGATCGCCGGAGACGCGGTTGACGATGCGGCCGCGCTTGACCGCCGGGCGCGCGAACAACTGATCGGCCCAGCGATTGACGTGCTTGTATTCATGGGCGCTGAGGAATGTGGCGGAGTCGCCGTAGAGCCAGCCTTTCATCAGGCCGCCGTACCAGGGCAGGATGGCGATGTCGGCGATCGTGTAGTCCGGGCCGGCGATGTATTCGTTGTCGGCGAGGCGCTTGTCGAGCACGTCGAGCTGGCGCTTCACCTCCATGGCGAAGCGATCGATCGGATATTCCATCTTGGTCGGCGCGTATTGATAGAAGTGGCCGAAGCCGCCGCCGAGATAGGGCGCCGAGCCCATCTGCCAGAACAGCCAGGAGAAGCATTCCGCCCGCGCCGCCGGTTCGGTCGGCAGCAGGGCGCCGAATTTCTCGGCGAGATAAGTGAGGATGGCGCCGGACTCGAACACGCGGATCGGCTTGGGACCGCTGCGGTCCAGCAGCGCCGGGATCTTGGAGTTCGGATTGACCTTGACGAAGCCGGAGCCGAACTGCTCGCCGTCGCCGATCTTGATCAGCCAGGCATCGTATTCCGCGCCCTTGTGGCCAAGGGCAAGAAGCTCCTCGAGCATGATCGTGACTTTCTGGCCGTTCGGCGTTGCCAGAGAATAAAGCTGTAGCGGATGCTTGCCGACGGGCAATTCTTTTTCATGAGTCGGCCCGGAGACAGGACGATTGATGCTGGCGAAAGTGCCTCCCGAGGGCTTGTTCCAGGTCCAAACTTTCGGCGGCGTGTAGGCGGTGGTCTCGGTCATTTGCGCATGTCCTGTCATCAGTCGGGAAGCAATCGAGGGAATATGTGGCGGCCGTTCAGCCGAACAAGCCCTGAAACTCGGGCCGCTGCTGCGATGGTTCGAATTCGATGATCTCGGGCGTCACCACATCATGCACGACAAACGGGTCGTCCTTGATCCTGGCCGTCAGATCGTCGCGCGAAACGCGATGCGCCATGACGCCGCCGCCGAGCGCCGGCTTGAGGCTGCCTGCCAACAGAAAAATCCCGTCGTCGAAGCCGCGTTTGAGCCAAGCCTTGTGACCCTCCATGAACTGGGTGGCGTTGGTCTTGTTGGCGGAGAACTTGAGCAAGACGATGAACATGCGTGCTTCCTTGCGTTGGAGATCAATGCGCCGCTTTGCGGCCGGCGCGACGCTGGTGGCGGGAGCTTCCGCCCGTGAGTTTCTCAAGCCATTCGTCCATCAGCGCGACTTCCTGTTTGATGAACTGTTCGTCGCGGAAGGCGCTGGCCAGCGTGGCGACGCCCTGGCTGCGCGCCAGAAGATGCATGGCCAGCCGATCGGCATCGGCGCCATGGCCGAGCGCCTTGAACTGCCGGCCTAACCAGGTGCGAAACAGCGCGAACAGCTTGTTCGCCTCGCCACGCGCCGCGTGATCGAGCTTGGCCATCTCGGCGCTGAGCGTGCCGACCGGGCAGCCATAGCGTTTGATATCGGCGCGATTGGCGATCATCATGTGAATGAAGCGGCGGATGCGCTCGGCGGGGTTCTGCGCCTCGGCTTCCCACCGCGCCAGCACCTTGTCCGTATGGCTCAGGCGCGCGTCGATGACGGCGGTGAGAATCTCGTCCTTGGTCTTGAAGTGATAATAGAAATTGCCGCGCGAGATATGCAGCGCGTCGGCAATATCGGCAAACGATGTGTGTTCGTAGCCGTTCTCGTAGAACAGCCGGTCGGCGGCATCGACGATGGCGTCGCGGGTGGTGGGATCGTTCATGGCCAGGCAGATCGATGAATTGGACGAGTGTCCTAGAAACTAGGACAAGCGTCCAAGACGGTCAAGAGGCGCGGAGCCGCCGCCATGCGGTGGCGTCGTCGGCCGGGATCGCCGGGTTGCTCGGGCATGCCGCTGCGGCCTCGGGACGGTGCGGCCGGTTGGGAGGTGGCCTATCCCAGTGCGGTTAAACACACCGGGGAGGTGCGGATTATGTCGGTATTATTCTGACGAAATGTGCCGCAAGCGTCCTACTATCGTTGGCGTCGGCGACCGCCGCATCGCGGTCGACCGTAGCGTTGTCAGGGTAGCGGGAACCATCGCCTCGGCACCGTCGTTGCCTATACTGATCGAGGCCATTGTCGACCGCTGCAGGTCTCATCAAGACGCGAGACGACGTCCGCGTCATCCCCGCTTGCGAAATGTCTGGTCGATATTTTCGATCCGGCGACGCTGCGGCAAGTCTTGTATATTTGAGGCGTTGAAAAGTCAGGACGATACCTTGAGCGGCGGGAGATTGCGGGCAAAGTTATCTGGCGAAGAGGTTTTTGATGCAGCAACAGGTCGCCGTCGTGACCCTCGGAATTGCCGATTTGGTCCGGTCCCGCCGCTTCTACGTCGATGGCTTCGGCTGGAAGCCGGTATTCGCGAATGACGAGATTATTTTCTATCAGATGAACGGCTTTGTCCTCAGCACCTGGCAATCTGCGGCTCTGGAACACGACATGATGCGCAGCGGCTGGTCGCGGCCGGGCGCTTTCGCTCTTGCGCATAATGTGCGCGACAAGGAAGACGTCCAACCGGTCATCGATCGTCTGGTGGCGGCGGGCGGCCATCTCCTGCGCCCGGCCGATGAGCCTTCGCATGGCGGATTGCGCGGCTATGTTGCGGATCCTGATGCCCATGCGTGGGAGATCGCCTGGAATCCCGCCTGGCCGATCGACGGCAACGGTCACGTCACCTTCGCGACCTGACGGCCTGCATCCTTGATCTGCAGTTGTCGAGGCGCGGGGCAGGCGGCATAGTCGCGGCCGGGACCACTCCATGACCTTGCCGAAGTTCTCCACCATTCTGAAACTGGCCGAAAGGCATCACGGCGCCGACGGCATCAAGGCCAAGCTCGCCGAACAGCGCCGCGTCCACGCGAACCTGAAGCAGGGCGACGACCGTTTTCTCGCCGGCATGGCCAAGGCGATCTTCTCATCCGGGTTTTCCTGGGATGTCGTCGAGCAGAAATGGCCGGGCTTCGAGAAGGCTTTCGACAAATTCGATCCGAGGAAAGTCGCGGCCTACGGCGCCAAGGATATCGCGCGGCTGATGAAGGATGCCGGCATCGTGCGCAACGGGCCGAAGATCAAGGCGACGATCGCCAATGCGCGCTTCGTCCGCGATATCGCCGATGAACACGGCTCGTTTTCGGCATTTCTCAAAGGGTGGCCGGCATCGGACCAGATCGGTCTCATGGAGTACCTGAAGACATACGGCGCGCGGCTCGGCGGCGCGACCGCGATGTATTTCCTGCGCTTCAACGGCTGGGACGCCTTCATTCTCTCGGCTGACGTGACCAAGGCCTTGATGCGCGAAGGCGTCATCGACAAGCCGGCGACCTCGAAGGCGGCCCTGCGCGCGGTGCAGGAGGCATTCAACAACTGGGCGCAAGAAACCGGGCGGCCGCAGCGCGAGTTGAGCCGCATCCTGGCGCTCAGTGTCGGCTGACGGTGCCAATGGAAGACGTGGCTCGACGGGAATCAACGACGTGACCGATACTGCGAGGCTGCAAAACGCGCCGAACGGCAGCGCGCTGTGCGCGGAATTCCAGGCGGAAAACGGCCAGCGCGGCGATCGGCTGCGCAACGACTTCGAGATGGCCGAGGCCGGGCTGTGCCGCTGGCATATCCGCTCGACCATCGTCGTGTTCGGCTCGGCGCGCGTGCGCGAGAATGGGCCGGGCCGCGGTGGATTCTGGTACGAACAGGCGCGCGCCTTCGGCCGTATCGCCTCGGAGCAGGGTGGCGCGCTAAAGCCTCAAGGCGAAATCCGCGACAATGTCATCGCCACCGGCGGCGGTCCGGGCATCATGGAAGCGGCCAACCGCGGCGCCTATGACGCCGGCGCGCCGTCGATCGGCTTCAACATCGAACTGCCGCGCGAGCAGCATCCCAATCCCTACACGACGCCGGAACTGACCTTCGGCTTCCATTATTTTTCGGTGCGCAAGATGCATCTCGCCATGCGCGCCAATGCGTTGGTGGTGTTTCCCGGCGGCTTCGGCACGCTCGACGAATTGTTCGAGATCCTCAATTTGCGCATCACGGGCAAATCGCCGCCGGTGGCGACGATCATGGTGGACCGGCAATTCTGGAAGTCGGTGATCAACTTCGAAGCGCTGATCGAGGCCGGCACCATCGCGCCGTCGGACATGAGCGTGTTCGAATACGCCGACGATGCCGGCGAGGTCTGGACCAAGCTCGCGGCCAAGGACCTCGGCGGGCATCGGGCGATGCCGCCGCCGGCGATCTGAGTCGCCGGCGCGGCCTTTCCGTTTCAGCGCGGCCGGGACACGACGCGCACTTTGCCGCTGGTGGCGCCGCCGCAGAAGAAGGCATCGCGCCCGTCCGACTCCAGCCCGGAGACGGCCAGACCGGTCGGCATATCCAGTTGTTCGAGAACTTCGCCGCTTTGCGGGTCGATACGGCGCAGTTCGCTCTGATCCTCTTCCCAGGTGCCATGCCAGAGTTCGCCGTCGACCCAGGTGACGCCGGTGACAAAGCGGTTCGATTCGATGGTTCGTAAGATATTTCCGGTCTCGGGATCGACCTGGTGGATCTTGCGCCGACGATGCTGCGCGACCCAGAGCATGCCTTCGGCCCACGCCATGCCGGCAGCGCCGCCTTCCGGCGTCGGAATGGTGGCGACCACGCGGCCGCTTTTCGGATCGATCTTCTGAATCTGCTCGCCGGAAATTTGGAAGAGGTGCTGGCCGTCGAACGCGGTGCCGGCGTGAGCGGGGACGTCGAGCGCGCGCACCATCTGTCCGGTCGCCGGGTCCATCGCGTTCAGTTTGTCGCCGGTCGCCACCCAGACATTGGTGCCGTCATAGGTGACGCCGGCTACGTTAGTCACGTCCGGAAAGGGACCGTATTCGCGGACGATGTTCGCTGCGGCTCTTTTCATGATCGCATCCTCGATTGCTGTTGGCGGGTGTCCGCAAACTAGCCACCGGCCAGCGCCGCCGTGAGTAACAAGCTTGTCGGGAAACCCGGCAGCGGCGGCGCCATCCAGCGCCGCGCGCGGCCGTAGCCGACCGGCTGCACCTTTTTGCCGGCCATGAGTTCGTCGAGCGCGCGCTGCACCGTGCGCTGGCTGGCGCCGAGCGCCAGCGCCAGGGCTGAGCTCGACCAGGCTTCGCCATCGGCCAGCAAGGCCAGCACGGTGGCGTGCGCCTCGTCGCTCGGCGGCGCCAGCACGACGACGTCGCGGCCGCGCGGTGGCTTGAGCGCGAAGCCGTCGGAGGTTGCCTCGATCTCGGCGATGCCGGCGAGCGTCTTACGCAGGCGGCCGATTTCGACGCGCAGCCTTGCGCGATGCGACTCGTCGGCGTGGCGGGCGCGGAAGGCGCGGGCCAGCAGCGTTTGGCGCGAGGCATCGCCGGGAAAGGCTTCGGCCAGGGTGCGGGCGAGCGCGAACAGCACCGGACGCGTATCGAGCGGGATCGTTTGCCCGGCCAGCGAAATCGCGTGGCGGCAGGCATCGATCACCAACGCCTTGGAGCCGAGCAGGGCTTCGACACCGGCGAGCAGCAGCGGCGTCTCGCTGCCGCGCGCAATCAGCCGCGCCGCCGGTGTGGTCAGCATCTGCGCCGCGCTCTCGACCTCGGCGAGCAGCGAGGCGATGCGGGCGGCCCGCGCCGCACGCTCGGCATTGGCGAGCGCCGTCCGCGCCGGTTGGGTGCGCAGCCGACGCAAGGCGATGCCGGCGACCGCCAGTTCATGGGCCGCGCGCAAAGCCGGCGGCAGCGGCGCCGGATCGAAACCGGCGAGCAGCTTCTCGGCGTCGTCGATGCGGCCGATCAGAATGAGGCGGCGGATCGCGAGGTGGCGCGCATGCGCGGCATTGGCGCGATCGCCGTGGCGCTCGAGCGTTGACCGCGCGGCGTCGAGCGCCTTGGCCGAGCCGTCGAGGTCGCGCGACACCAGCGCGATCTCGGCTTCGGCGACGATGCAGCGCGCCCGCGCCAGCGCTTCCCTCGGGCCGAAGCCGCGCGCCGCACGCTTGAGCAGCAGCTTGGCGCGATCGAGATCGCCGAGCTGCGCCATGGCGATGCCGCGCAGCGCCAGAGCCGGCGGATCGTCGCGCAGGGCGATCAGATTGAGCGCGCCCAGCGGATCCCCGGCGGCAAGGCCGCGTGCCGCGCCTGTGATCAGCGAATCCATGGAACTTCCGGCTGATGAGAATGCGCAGCTCGAAATCCCGACACACTTGTCACTCCCGCCAGAGCCGCGCCCGGACCTAAATCTATCTCACGGTCAACATCCGGCAAGCGCCGGAATCACGAAGGGAGATGCACGATGACGACCCATTCAATCGTATCACGGGACCAATGGCTCGAGGCGCGGCGTGATCTGCTCGCCGCCGAGAAGGATCTGTCGCGGCGCGGCGACCAGGTGGCGCAGCTCCGCCGACAATTGCCGTGGGTCAAGGTCGAGAAGGATTACGTCTTCGAAGGCCCTGACGGTCATCAGAAACTCGCCGACCTGTTCGGCGGCCGTCATCAGCTTCTGGTTCAGCACTTCATGCTGGGACCGGGCTGGGAGGAGGGCTGCAAGAGCTGCTCCTACATGGCCGACCACACCGACGGCATGGTGCCGCACCTTGCTCAGCGCGACACCACCTTCGTCGCCATCTCGCGGGCGCCTTACGCCGAGATCGTGCGCTTCAAGCGGCGCATGGGCTGGACGTTCAAGTGGCTGTCGTCGAACGGCACCAGCTTCAACTACGACTTCCGCGTCAGCTTCACGCCGGACGAGGCGGCGAAGGGTTCGCAGGCGTACAACTACGGCAGTTCAGCCTATGGCAAAGAAGAGTTGCCGGGCGTTAGCGCCTTCTTCAAGGACGACAATGGAGATGTCTTCCACACCTATTCGACCTATGGCCGCGGCGTCGATGTGATGATGGGCACGTACCGGATGCTTGACCTGACGCCGAAGGGGCGCGACGAGGAGAATCTCGCGCACCCCATGTCTTGGGTGCGCCATCACGACCGCTATGAGCCCGAAAAGGCGGCCGGCGCTGTGTGCTGCGGCGCCCGGAACTGACGGTGGCCGCCATGCGTCAGGCTCACACACGTGACGTTGACGTCGGCGGTTGTGCCGGGGGCGGTTTTGCCGCCCCCGGCATCGCCCGGCTGCTCGGCTTCGCGGCCATGCCGGTGTTTGCCCTAATGGCCTTGTGGACGCGATTGTCCGGCGGGCCGAGCGACATGCTGTGCATGGCGATGCAAGGCCCGTCGCCATTCAACAGCATGGCGACGATGTACGCGTTGATGAGCGTGTTCCACGCCGCGCCGTGGTTGCGGTTGCTGCAGCGGCGGTGAAGGCAACGCCGATGGGGACAATCTCGCGATCGGTCTAGCCGTGGGTATTTATCGGCGGCATTTTATGGTGCCCGGACAAGCGAGAGCCCATGCCAAAGACTTCGCCAATCACCATCTACGGCATCAAGAACTGCGATACGATGAAGAAAGCGCGCGCCTTTCTCGACGGACAAGGCGTCGACTACGCCTTCCACGATTACAAGGCCGCGGGCATCGAGAAAGAGAAGCTCTCAACGTGGGCGAAGAAGGTCGGCTGGGAGACCTTGCTCAACAAGGCCGGCACCACGTTCAAGAAATTGCCCGACAAGGACAAGGAAGGCCTGACCGAGGCCAAGGCGATCAAATTGATGCTGGCGCAGCCGTCGATGATCAAGCGGCCGGTGCTGGAGCTCGGCGGCGGCAAAATCCTGGTCGGCTTCAAGCCGGACGATTACGCCGCGGCGCTGGGCTAGGCTTGCCCGCCGCCATCGCCAGCAATTCACGCTCGGCCTGGCTGACCCAGCGCTCGCGGTGGCGCAGCGCATAGAATTGCCGCTTGGGCAGGGGAAAGTTAAGCGCGACCAGCGTACCGGAGGCGAGCGCATCGGCGACGGCGAGGCGGGACAGAGCGGCGGCGCCGGCGCCGTGTTCGACCGCGGCGCGCACCGCTTCGTTGCTCGGCAGTTCAAGCACGATGTCGAGCGACGCGGGATCGAGACCGATGCCAATGAGTGCGGCCTCGAAGATCGAGCGGGTCGCCGAGCCGCGCTCGCGGAACACCCAGCGCATGGTTTTGACATCGGCCGCACGTAGCGCCGTACGCCGCTGCGGCGCGTTGGCGGCGGCGGTGACGACGATGAGCTGATCATCAGCCACCGCCCGGATGTCGAGCGCCGCATCGGTGACTTCGCCTTCGACGAAGCCGAGATCGACCTCGCCCTCGCGCACCATCGCGGCGACGCTTTCGGTGTTGCCGATGGTGAGGGCGAGCGCAATACCGGGGTAGGTGACGCGATAGCGCGCCATCAAGGGCGGCATCCAGTAGCCGGCGACGGTCTGGCTGGCGGCCAGATTCAAGGCGCCGCGTTTCAAGCCGGCGAGATCGCTGAGCACCGCCTCGGCGGCGGCGGCGCGCGCCAACACCGCGCGCGCTTCGGTGAGGAAAGTGCTGCCTGCCTCGGTCAGTTCGATGCGCCGGCCCACGCGGTCGAACAGCTTGACGCCGTGGCGCGCTTCGATGGCGCTGACGGCGGCGCTGACCGCCGACTGCGTCAGGTTCAGCGCGGCGGCGGCCTGCGTCACGTGCTCGCGTTCGGCGACGGCGACGAAAATGCGAAGCTGCTCCAGCGTCAGTGAGACGCGGTTGTGAGCTTCGCCAGGATGAGACTGAGCAGTCATCAGGGTATTTCCGGGGGTGAGTTGGCCGGGAATTGCGCCGATCATGAGCGGGTCCCAAATGATCAAGCCAGTTTATTATACACGACGTAACGTTCGTATGAAATGAACAAAAAGCGTGATGTGCGCCGCAGGAGCCGCCCATGAAGCCGATCAGGAAATCCGATTTTCCGGTGTCCGAGATCCGGCGCTTTCTCGAGCCCGGCCCGGTGGTGCTGGTTTCCTCGGCCTATCGGAGCGAGCGCAACATCATGACCATGGGCTGGCACACGGTGATGGAATTCACGCCGGCGCTCGTCGGCTGCGTCATCGCCGGCGGCAATCACTCTTTCGAGCTGGTGCGCCGCTCCAAGGAGTGCGTGATCAATGTGCCGGCGGTCGACCTCGCCACGACAGTGGCGAAGATCGGCAACTGCTCCGGCGCCGACACCGACAAGTTCGCCAAATTCAAGCTGACGGCGGAAGCGGGCGAGCAGGTGAAGGCGCCGCTGATCGGCGAATGCCACGCCAATCTCGAATGCAGGCTGCACGACGGCCGGCTGATCGACGACTACAACTTCTTCATCTTCGAGGTGGTCAAGGCGCATGCGGCGCGGACGCCGAAATATCCCAAGACCATCCATTATCGCGGCGAGGGCCAGTTCACGGTGGCCGGCCGCTCGCTCAGCCTGCGCCGCTATTTCAGGCCGGGGATGCTGTAGGACGACGCCATTGCGGGCTGGTTGACACGGTCTCTAATCATGGATATAAAATATCCGCGATAAAGAGCCGGCCGCAACTGGCCGGGAAGGGCAGTCCGATGAAACTCGGCGACGGTGTCGAACAGGCAATCCACTGCGTACTGCTGCTGAGCGGCCTTTCGGAGACGGGCGTCTTGTCGGCGGCGGCCTTGGCCGAATTTCACGACGTGTCGCCGAGTTATCTCCTGAAGCACCTGCAGGCGATGGCCGGGGCGGGGTTACTCGAATCCGTGCCGGGGCCGAAGGGCGGCTATCGCCTCGCCAAGGCCGCCGACAAGATCACGCTGCTCGACATCGTGGTGGCGGTGGAAGGGCCCGAGCCGGCGTTCCGCTGCGCCGAGATCCGCCAGCGCGGGCCGAACCCGGTCGCCAGCGATTTCTTCAAGTCACCCTGTGCGGTGAACGCCGCGATGCTGAAGGCCGAGCGCGCTTATCGCGCCGAACTCAGAAACGTCACCATTGCCGATCTCGGCGGCCGTGGCGGCGCCGAGCTGGGCAAGGCCATCGCCACACGCACCTGCGCTTTCTTCGATCTCAACGAACGCAACCGATCCGCTGGTTCATCAAAGGAGTAACGCCATGAAGACCCGTTTCGACTTCGCCACCGCTGCGCCGGACGCCTACAAGGCGATCATCGCGCTGGAGGTGTATTGCAAGAACAGCGGCCTGCCGGCGCGGCTGTTTCACCTCATCAAGCTACGCGCCTCGATCATCAACGGCTGTTCCTATTGCGTGGATATGCACGCGAAGGAAGCGCAGCATGCGGGCCTGTCCGAGCAGTGGATCCGCCTGGTGTCGGCCTGGCACGAGTCGACCGTGTTCTCCGATGAGGAGCGCGCGGTACTCGCTTTTACCGACTCGCTGACTTTGGTGGCGCAGACCCGCGCGCCGGACGAGGACTATGAGGAACTGCGCAAGTATTTCTCGGAGACCGACATTGCCAAGATCATTCTGGTGATCGGCGCCATCAATGTCTGGAACCGCATCGCCGTTGGCACGCGCAAGAAGCACCCGGTGGACGCGGCCGCCAAAGCGGCCTGATATTGGCGGCCTGACGGGGCCGATGGGCAGGGAAAACCCTTGAAAACGGGTGCTTTCCCTGCCACATGCCCGGCCATGGACCAGACCGTTGCCAGCGCCGATTCGGCCCCGAAATTGCGGAATTCATCGCCTCTGGCGGCGGAGGTCGACCGCCGGCGCACCTTTGCCATCATTTCCCACCCCGACGCCGGCAAGACGACCCTGACCGAAAAGCTGCTGCTGTTCGGGGGCGCCATCAATCTCGCCGGCCAGGTGAAGGCCAAGCGCGACCGCCGCTCGACCCGCTCGGACTGGATGGGCATCGAAAAGGAGCGCGGTATCTCGGTCGTCACCTCGGTGATGACCTTCGATTACGACGGCCGCGTCTTCAACCTGCTCGATACGCCGGGCCACGAGGACTTCTCCGAGGACACCTATCGCACGCTGACCGCGGTCGATAGCGCGGTGATGGTCATCGACGCCGCCAAGGGCATCGAGGCGCGCACGCGCAAGCTGTTCGAAGTCTGCCGGCTGCGCGACATCCCGATCATCACCTTCATCAACAAGATGGATCGCGAGAGCCGCGACCCGTTCGAGATCCTCGACGAAATCGAGAAGACGCTGGCGCTCGATACCACGCCGATGACCTGGCCGATCGGCATGGGCCGCGACTTCGCCGGCACCTACGACATTCGCCGCGGCGACATGCGGCTGATGACGGAAGATTCCAAGGACGCGCAGTCGCAGCCGCTCGATCTGCCGATGCTGGCGGCGAAGAACCCGATGCTGGACGCCGACGCGATCGCCGAAGAACTGAAGCTGATCAAGGAAGCCTGCAAGCCGTTCGACTTCGCCGCATTCCGCGAAGGCCATCTGACGCCGGTCTATTTCGGCTCGGCTTTGAAAAATTTCGGCGTCAAGGATCTGCTCGATGCGCTCGCCGAATTCGCGCCGTCGCCGCGGCCGCAGAAGGCCTCCGAGCGCACGGTCGAGCCGGAAGAGAACGACATGTCGGCCTTCGTCTTCAAGATCCAGGCCAACATGGATCCGAACCACCGTGACCGCATCGCCTTCGCGCGATTGGTATCGGGCAAATTGCGCCGTGGCATGCGCGCCAAATTGGTGCGCACCGGCAAGCCGATGACCTTGTCGGCGCCGCAGTTCTTCTTCGCGCAGGATCGTTCGATCGCCGACGAGGCCTTTGCCGGCGACGTCGTCGGCATTCCCAATCACGGCACCTTGCGCATCGGCGACACCCTGACCGAGGGCGAGGACATCAAGTTTCTCGGCGTGCCGATGTTCGCGCCGGAAATCCTGCGCCGCGTCAAGCTCGGCGATCCGATGAAGGCCAAGAAGCTTAAGGAAGCTCTGCAGCAGATGGCGGAAGAGGGCGTCGTGCAGGTGTTCCGCCCACTCGACGGCGCGCCGGCCATGGTCGGCGTCGTCGGCTCCCTTCAGCTCGATGTGCTCAAGGTGCGGCTCAAGGATGAATACGGCCTCGAGATCGGCTTCGATCAGCCGGAGTTTCAGCTCGCGCGCTGGATCTCCTGCGACGACGACAAGAAGCTGAATGACTTCGTGCAGGCCAATTATTCGTCGTGCGCCGAGGACCTTGACGGTGACAAGGTGTTCATGGCGCGCAACCAGTTCATCCTCGACTACACCGGTGAGCGCGCGCCGGGCATCGTCTTCACCGAGATCAAGGATGTGAAGAAGGCGGAGTAGGCTCCTTATCTTTCCCTCTCCCCTTGTGGGAGAGGGTGCCCGAGCGAATGAAATGAGCGAGGGCGGGTGAGGGGTCAGAACGGCCGGTATGCCCGACCCCTCACCCGGCTCGCGCTTTCAGCGCTCGCCACCCTCTCCCACAAGGGGAGAGGGTAAGTACGCTTGTCCTTCCGCCCGCAATAGCTCAGCCTGAGTTCCCGATCCTAGGGGGCTCGGCCATGCGCTTCATCATCGGATTTCTGTCGGGCGTGCTCGGCGCGCTGGCCGGCTGGTTCGGGCTGGCGATGCTGGTCATCGGCCTGTCCGGGCCGGACCGCGATGGCGGTATTGCCATGGGCGCATTCTTCAATATCGGCCCGCTCGGCGCCGTCGTCGGCTTTGTCGCCGGGGTGTTGCTGTTTCTCAAATTCGGCCGGACGCGCGAGCCAGCGCCGTCCACGGAAGCCGGGCCGCCGGCGGCGCCGCGCCGGCGCGTGTCGCGGCCCTTTGCCATCGTCGTCGTGGCAATGCTGGCGGGCCTTGCCTGGTGGGCGTGGTACGAGTTGATCCGCTCGCCTTATCTCACACACGGCTTCATGACGCTGGAGATGCAGTTCAGGCTGCCGGTCGGTATGGCGCTGCCGGCCGATCCGGCGGGGGTGCGCATCACGGTGCATGAGGGCGGTCAGTACCTCGAACCTGGCCTCGGTCCGGGCTGGCACGGCAGCGACGAAGGCCGGCGCGTCATTCTCGCCCATGTCACGCTGAGCATGAAGACGGGGCGGCGATCGGTCAGCCTGGAAATGCCCGGCGTTGCTTCGCAGACATGGACGGTTGCGCTAGCGAGCGATCCCGAGCCGATGTCGGGCTTTACGGAGTGGCGATTGTCCGGCGAGCGGGGCGCCGTGCCGATCGAGATGAATTATCGGCTGACGGCGGAGCACTAGGGCGTCGGCGCAAAAGTAGGGCCCGCCGCGATGGCTGTGCCGCCGCGCGCGGGCCTCTGTTTGGGGTGCGAGGCCTCAGTTGATCTTGATGTCCGCCGCCTTGATGATCGGCGCCCAGCGGTCGACTTCGCCGTCGATGCGCTTGCGGAACTCTTCCGGCGACGAACCAACCGGCGCCATCAAGGTCTTGGCCAGCTTCTCTTTCACGTCCGGCATCTTGATGATGGCGACGACGTCCTTGTTGATGGCGTCGACCATCGGCTTCGGTGTGCCGCCCGGTGCGATCAGGCCCATCCAGGCGTCGGCGTCGACGTCGATGCCGCTTTCCTTCAGGGTCGGCAGATCGGGCAGGTAGGGCGAGCGTTGGGCGGTCGAGACGGCGAGCGCCTTCACCTTGCCCTCGCGCGCCTGCGACATCACCGAGATCGCCGGCAGGCAGGCCATCTGTGCGTCATTGCGGATCACCGCGGTCACCGCTTCCGGCGAACTCTTGTAGGGCACGTGCACCAGCTTGACGCCGGCCTTGATCGCGAGCGCCTCCATGGCGAGGTGCGACAGCGAGCCGTTGCCGATCGAGGAGAAATTGTATTTGCCCGGATTGGCCTTCAGCAGCGCCACCAGATCCTTCACCGAATTCACCTTGAGGTCGTTATTGACCATCAGCACGCTCGGCTGGGTGATGAGCTGGGTGACGGCGGCGATGTCGGTCTTCGGGTTGTAGGGCAGCTTGGAGAACAGCAGCGTGTTGATCGCCAGCGGGCCGCCGATCGAAATGCCGATGGTCGAGCCGTCGGGCGTCGCCTTCGCCACGGCGTCGGTGCCGGTGATGCCGCCGGCGCCGGCCTTGTTTTCGACGATGAAAGTCGAGTTCGGATATTTCTTGCCGAGCTGATCGGCAATGATGCGCGCCACCAGGTCGGGCGTCGAGCCGGGGCCGAACGGCGCGATGATGCGCACATTCTTCGGCGGCCAGGTCTGGGCTTGCGCCGGCAGCGCCAGCGCGGCCAGCGCCACGAGGCCGATTGCGATCCGTTTGAACATCAGGGTTTCCTCCACGTTTTGTCTTGAGCGTCCTTTTCGAGGATCGCTTCGGTCGAATAAATCAGCTCACGCGATATCGCGCCCAAGATAGACGCCGTCTTGCGCCAGCGTCTCCTGCAGCCTGGCGACCGGAATATCCGCATTGCCGCCGTTGCCCGCAAGCGAAAGATGCGCCGCGGTACCGGCCGCCTGGCCCATGACGAAACAGCCGCCGGATACCCGCGCCGCCGACTGGCCCTCGTGGGTCATCGAGGCGCAACGCCCGGCGACCATCAGATTGTCGAAGGCGGCGCCGTCCGCCCGAACCGGCAGCAGCATGCGCAAGGGCAGGTGGTTGAAACCGCGCGAGCCTTCGGCCGGCCAGCGCCAGATCACTTCGCCGGCGGCATGGTTCTCGATCGGCCAGCCATTGACGCCGATGGTGTCGTCGAACGAGGCGCAGGTCAGCACGTCGTCGGCCGTCAATTCATAGAGCCCCTTGACGCGCCGCGTCTCGCGGACGCCGAGCTGCGGCGGGATATCGACGACATAGGCCTTTTCAAAGCCCGGCGCCTCGCGGCGCAGGAAGTCGAAGAACGCCATCGCCTGCTTGCGGCCTTCGATCTCGCCGCGGCTGAATTCAACCGCGTCGGTGGCGTCGATGGCGCGGCCTTCGTCGGTCTTCACCTGGGTGACGTTGACGCGCCATTCGCTGTTGTGTTTCTGCGGCCGGATGATCGCGCCCTTGCGCGGGAATTCGACGCCGCGCTTTTCGGCTTCTTCCATCAGCGCGCCGATGGTGCGCGATGAGGTGGCGGCCTTGTCCGGATCGACGCCGTTGAGGCGGAACATCATCGTCGGATAGAGCATGTTGCCGTCTTCGTCGCCCTTCTCGAACGCGGCGCCGGCAAAGGCGGCAAGGTCGCCGTCGCCCGAGCAGTCGATGAAGGATCGCGCCAGCACGGCGCCGCGGCCGGACTTGTCCTCGATCAACAGCGCCTTGATGCGCGTGTCGTTCTCCATCACGACGCCGACGGCGAGCGCGTGGAAACGGATATCAATCTTGTGCGCGAGGAGCAGATCGTCGGCAGCGCATTTGAACGCCGCCGTGTCATAAGCCTGCGCCATGATCTTGGTGCCGAAGCCGTAATGCGGCGCGTTGAGCCCGCCGAGCCGGTCGATGCGCGCCAAGAGATCGTCGGCGACGCCGTGGACGACTTGGCGATGCTCGCCGTGCACATTGGCGTGCAGCCCGCAGAAATTGGTGACGCCGGCGGCGGTGCCCATGCCGCCGAGAAAGCCGTAGCGCTCGATCAGCAGCACGCGCCGGCCATGTTGGGCGGCCGCGGCCGCCGCCGCGATGCCGGCCGGCCCGCCGCCGAGCACCACGACATCGTATTCGCCGATCACCGGCGTTTGCCGGGGCGGCTCGGTGATCGTGGAAGGGATTGCAGGCATTGGCGGATTTCCGACGGTTGCAGTGCGGCAAACGGCTTGCATTGCAAGCCTCTATCGCCTCTACTGCGCCGCCAATAGTCACGTCAATGCACGCCGGGTGTTGCATGGGTCTCATCGTTCTGATCGTCGGGCTGGCGATCTTCCACGCTTCGCATCTGTTCGTGCGGCGGCGCGAAGCCCGCGCCGGCGCGATCGCGCGCCTCGGCATGACCGGCTACCGCATCGCGTTCTCGATCGTCTCGATCGCCGGGCTGGCGATGATCGTCTGGGGCTTCGGCCAGTATCGCGCGCATGGCATGATCACGGTGTGGTCGCCGCCGGATTTTCTGCGGCATGTCACCGTGCTCTTGATGCTGTTCGCGTCGATCTTCATCGTCGCGGCCTTCATCCCGAGCCACATCACGGTGAGGCTCAAGCATCCGATGCTGGCGGCGGTGAAAACCTGGGCACTGGCGCATCTCCTGATCAATGGCGATCTCGGTTCGATCCTGCTGTTCGGATCGTTTCTCGCCTGGGGCGTGATCGCGCGCATCGCCGCCAAGAAGGCTGGCGAAGCCGGCGCGGTCGCCGCGCCGCCGGGCTATGTCAACGACATCCTCGTCGTCGTGATCGGCCTCGCGCTGTATCTGGGGCTAGGATTCTACTTCCATCCGTATCTCATCGGTGTGCCGGTCTTTACGAGATAGAGCGTTACCGCGTTAACTGCCCGGGAGACTAACGTGTCGGTTCAGGAACAGATCAAGCGCTTCACCGCGCCGGATATCCGCGCGCGCAAGGGCGGCGAGCCCATCGTGATGCTGACCTCGTATCACGCGCATACCGCCCGGCTTGCCGACAAATATTGCGACGTCATTCTCGTCGGCGACTCGCTCGGCATGGTGATGCACGGGCTCGAGACCACCGTGCCGGTGACGCTCGACATGATGATCCTGCAGGGCCACGCGGTGATGCGCGGCTCGGCGCGCGCGCTCGTCGTCGTCGACATGCCGTTCGGCTCCTATGAGGCGTCGAAAGAGCAGGCCTTCATGAGCGCGGCGCGCGTCATGAAGGAGACCGGCTGCGGCGCCATCAAGATGGAAGGCGGCGCGCGCATGGCCGACACCATCCGCTTCCTGGTCGAGCGTGGCGTGCCGGTGATGGCGCATGTCGGCCTGACGCCGCAGTCGATCAACACCATCGGCTCGTTCCGCGCGCAGGGGCGCGACGAGACCGACTGGGCGCCGATCGAGCAGGATGCCATCGCCGTCAGCGAAGCCGGCGCCTTTTCGGTGGTGCTCGAGGCGATCGCCGAGCCGCTGGGCCGCAAGATCACCGAGACCATCCCGATCCCGACCATCGGCATCGGCGCCTCGGTCGCCTGCGACGGGCAGGTGCTGGTGATGGAGGACATGCTCGGCCTGACGCCGCGGGTGCCGAAATTCGTCAAACGCTTCGGCGACCTCGGCCCCGGCATCGAAAAGGCAATGGCCGACTACGCCGCCGAGGTGCGCGCCAGGACCTTCCCGGCGCCCGAGCACACCTATCCGATGAAGAAGAAGTAGGGCCGATCTATCTAACCCCCTGAATCCTAACGCTTGTCCGGGCGCTTTTTGCCTTGCGGCCGCCATATCGTTAGGTTACGCCGCCTTCGCCCGGCTGAGGCGGGGCTAAATGGTGGGTGCTGGGAGCCGTTTGTGGCCGATATTTTCAACGAAGTTGACGAGGAAGTCCGGCGCGAGCGCCTCAAGGTGCTGTGGGACCGCTACAGCCTCTTCATCATCGCCGCGGCCGTGCTGATCGTCGCCGGCATCGGCGGCTGGCGCGCCTATGAATACTGGACGGCGCAGAAGGCGGCGGTCGCCGGCGCGGCCTTCGAGGAAGCCGTCACCTTGAGCGAGCAGGGCAAGCACGCCGAGGCCGAAAAGGCCTTCGCCAAGGTCGTGACCGAAGCGCCGCCGGGCTATGCCGCGCTGGCCCGGTTCCGCCAGGCTTCCGAGCTCGCCCAGGCCAATCCGGGGAAGCCGGCCGATGCGGTGAAGGCCTATGACGCGCTCGCCGCCGATGCTTCGCTGGGCCAGACCTGGCAGGATCTCGCCACCTTGCGCGCCGGCCTGCTGCTGGTCGACACCGCGCCGTTTGCCGACCTGAAAACGCGGCTCGAGCCGATCGCCGGGGCCGGGCGGCCCTATCGGCACACCGCGCGCGAACTGCTGGCGCTGTCGGCGTGGCACGCAAAAAATGTCGCCGAAGCCAAGCGCTATATCGACATGCTGACCGGCGACGGCGAAACCCCGCCCGGCGCGCGCCAGCGCATGGATGTGCTGACGGCGCTGATTGCCGGTGAAGGCAAAGCCAACGACGGCAAGAAGGGTTGAGGGCAAAACCGATGCGCAAACTGCACCGCATCGTTTTGTGGGCCGTTCTGGTCGGCGTCACGCCGATGGTGGCCGGCTGCGCCAATTTCGATCCGGACAACCTCGATATTTTCGGCCTCAACGAAAAGAAGAAGCTGCCGGGCGAGCGCCACGACCTGTTCCCGGGCGGCGTGCCGGGCGTGACCCAGGGCATCCCGCCGGAATATCTCAAGAGCAATCAGGGCGTCCCCGATCGGGGCTACAACGTGCCGCCGGAGCCGGGCTCCAAGGCTGCCGCTGCCGAGGGCGCGACGGCGCCCGCCGCCGAGCCGGCCAAGCCGAAGGCGAAACCAAAACCGAAGCCGAAGCGCGTCGCCAAACCCGCGTCGAAGCCGACCCGGATTCCCGTTGCGTCGCCGCCAAGCCAGACGCCAGCGGCTGAGCAGCAACAGCAGCAGGCGCCGGCGTCCACATCGGCCTGGCCCGCGCCGGCGCAAAGCGCGCCATCATCGTCCTCGGCATGGCCGGCGCCGCAGCCATCCGGTACATTCCAGCGTTGATGACGCGGCCCGCTTGAGGGCCGTCCGTCGCGCCCAAAACGGCCTTTCATGAGCTTCACCGTCGCCATTGTCGGCCGGCCCAATGTCGGCAAATCGACCCTGTTCAACCGGCTGGTCGGCCGGCGCGTCGCGCTGGTTGACGACCGGCCGGGCGTAACGCGTGACCGCCGCGAGGGTGAGGCGCGTCTCGGCGATCTCGATTTCACCGTGATCGACACGGCCGGGTTCGAGCAGTCGGGCGCCGAGACGTTGACGGGCCGCATGCGCGCGCAAACCGAAATGGCGATCGAGCAGGCCGACGCCGTGTTCTTCGTCATGGATGCGCGCTCTGGCGCGCTGCCGGACGACCGCGCCTTCGCGCAGCTGGTGCGCAAATCGGGCAAGCCGGCGGTGCTGATCGCCAACAAGATGGAAGGCAAGGCGGGCGAGTCCGGCCGTCTCGACGCCTACTCGCTCGGGCTCGGCGAGCCCATTCCGATATCGGCCGAGCATAATGAAGGCTTGCCGGATCTGTACGATGCGCTGCGCAAGGTGCTGCCGGAAAAGACCGCCGAGGCGATCGAGCGCGTCAAGGACACCGGACCGCATCCGATCCGCGTCGCCATTGTCGGCCGCCCGAACGCCGGCAAGTCGACGCTGATCAATCGCCTGATCGGCCAGGAGCGGCTGCTGACCTCGCCGGAAGCCGGCACGACGCGCGATGCCATCGCCGTCGATCTCGAATGGCAGGGGCAGAAATTCCAGATCCACGACACCGCCGGCCTGCGCCGCCGCTCGCGCATCGAGGAGAAGATCGAGAAGCTGTCGGTCTCCGAAACGCTCAACGCGGTGCGCTTCGCCGAAGTCGTCGTCGTGCTGCTCGATGTCGAGAACGCCTTCGAGGAGCAGGACCAGAAGATTGCCGACCTGATCGAGAGCGAAGGCCGCGCCGTGGTGATTGCGGTCAACAAATGGGATCTCAAGGAGCGCGCGCCGGGCGACATCTCGCGTTTGCGCGAGCGCGCCCGCGAAAAGCTGATGCAGCTGCCGGAAGTGCCGCTGGTTGCGGTGTCGGCGCTGACCGGCGAGGGGCTCGACCGCCTGATGCAGGCGATCGTCGATGCCTATGCCGTGTGGAACAAGCGCATCCCGACCAGCGCGCTCAATCGCTGGTTCGAGGATGCGGTCTCGGCGCATCCGCCACCGGCGGTGTCAGGCCGCCGTCTGCGGCTCAACTACATCACGCAGGCCAAATCTCGGCCACCGAGCTTCGTCGTGTTCTGCACCCGCGCCGACGCGGTGCCCGACGCCTACAAGCGCTATCTCACCAATTCGCTGCGTGAGGCTTTCGAGATGCCGGGTACGCCGGTGCGCCTGACCTTGCGCGAGAAGGCCAACCCGTTCGAGGGGCGGGCCAAGCGGAAGCATTGAGTCTTTGTCATTCCGAGCTCGCTCGCGGCGCTCGCGCCCCGGAATGACAATTATACCGGCGGCTGGAACGCCAGGAACTTGCCGGCGCGATAATCGTACACCTTGCCGCTCTCGGTGCAGGACGGCAGGCAAAGAGGAACGATCGCTTTCGCGACATCCTCCGGCGGCGTCAGCGTTTCCGGATCGACGCCCGGCCAGCCCGAGGCATACATGCGCGTGCGCGTCGGCCCGGGATTGAACAGGTTGACGTTGACGGTCGTGGTCGCGTTCTCGGCGGCGTAGGTTTGCGCCAGCGCGTTGAGCGCCGCCTTGCTCGAGCCGTACACGCCGGTATAGGCGCGGCCCATCCAGCCGAGGCCGGAGGTGACGAACACCGCACGGCCGGCGGATGACGCCTGCAGCAGCGGGTCCATGGTGCGGATGAGTTGCCAGTTCGCCGTGACATTGACGGCGAAGATGTTCTCGAAGTCCTTCGGCTCGGCGTGCGGCAGCGGCGATAGCGGCCCGAGAATGCCGGCATTGCCGACCATGACATCGAGGCGCTTGTAACGTTCGTGGATCGCCAGGGCGAGCCGCGCGATGCCATCCATGTCTTTCATGTCGACGGGCACCAAAGTCGCCGTGCCGCCGATGGCCTTGATCTTGTCGTCGAGTTCCTCAAGCCCGCCGACCGTCCGCGCCACCGCCACCACATGGGCGCCGGCTTCGGCCAGTTGCAGCGCCAGCGCCGCGCCGATGCCGCGCGAGGCGCCGGTAACGAGGGCGATCTTGTCGGAAAGAGGCTTTTTGGCGGTCATCACTCAACCCTCATCCTGAGGAGCCGCGGGACGCGGTCATCTCGAAGGATGAGGCCTCATGGTTCGAGACGCGCCCCTTCGCAGCGCTCCTCACCATGCGCAGCGGCGCAGGTCAAGTCGGCAGCCGATATGCTTGCGACCGTCACCGGCGCGCGGCGATCGCGTCGGCAATGTAGGCGGGCGAGCCGCGGCCTTCGGATGTGAGCCAGGCACCCATGCGGCCGATGACGGTACGCACGGCGGGTCTGGCAAGGACGCGGGCCCGCCAGTCGAGCAGCCGGGGCGTGGTCTCGTTCATCACCGCACCTTTGCGCTCGCCGTAGAACTGCGCCATGAACAGCGCGATGTCGGCATAGGAGAAAGCGCCGGCCAGATAGTCGCGGTCGCTGAGCCGCGCTTCCATCTGGGCATAGTGCCGATAGGCCTTGGCGACCGCATCGACGGCAGTGGGATGCTCCGGCGTGTCCTCGAGACCGAACAGCCGGACGATGTTCATGAACACGATTTCATCGGACTTGAGCTCGAGGAGGCGGGCCTCGGCGCGCGGCGCGGCGCCCTTCGGCCAGAGCGGCGGTTCCGGAAAGACGTCCTCGAGATACTCGAAGATCAACGTTGAATCGAAGATTTCGAGGTCGCCGTGGGCCAGTACCGGCACCTGCTTCTTCGGATTGATGCGAAGGACCTCAGGGTGCACCGGGTCATAGCGATCACCCTTGGCGAAGGGGACCATGACGAGTTCGAACGGCACGTCTTTCTCGCGCAAGGCGATTTCCGCCTTGGCGCCAAACATGGAGAGCGGCCCGGAATAGAGCACGATCGGTGCCATCGCGAGGCCTCCTGCAGTTCAGGGACGTGCGTTCAGACCGCTTCCGACAGCAACGACAATTGCCGCGGCGTGTCCTGCTGGCCGAGATCGGTCAACGAGGTCGGATAGTCGCCGGTGAAGCAGTGGTCGGTGAACTGCGGCTTGGCATTATCGCGGCCGGGCAGGCCCATGGCGCGGTAGATGCCGTCGACCGAGAGGAAGGCGAGGCTGTCGGCGCCGATGAACTGGCGCATGCTTTCCAGATCGTGCGTGGCGGCGAGCAGCTTGTCGCGGTCCGGCGTATCGATGCCGTAATAGTCCGGATGCGTGATCGGCGGCGAGGAGATGCGGAAATGCACCTCGCTGGCACCGGCGTCGCGCATCATCTGCACGATCTTGCGCGAGGTGGTTCCGCGCACGATTGAGTCGTCGACCAGCACGATGCGCTTGCCCGACACCACGGCGCGGTTCGCCGAATGCTTCATGCGCACGCCCTGATCGCGGATCGCCTGCGTCGGCTGAATGAAGGTGCGGCCGACATAGTGATTGCGGATGATGCCGAGTTCGTAGGGAATGCCGGTCTGCTGCGAATAGCCGAGCGCCGCGGGCACGCCGGAATCCGGCACCGGCACGACGACGTCGGCGCCGGCCGGCGACTCACGGCCGAGTTCGGCGCCCATCGCCTTGCGCACATTGTAGACGTGACGGCCGCCGACGATGGAGTCGGGGCGGGCGAAATAGATGTACTCGAAGATGCAGGGCCGCGCCGCCTGCGGCGGGAACGGCTTGTGCGAATGCGCGCCATCTTCGTCGAACACGACGACTTCGCCGTTTTCGACGTCGCGCACATATTCGGCGCCGATGATGTCGAGCGCGCAGGTCTCGGAGGTCAGGATCGGGCAGCCGTCGAGCTTGCCGATGACCAGCGGGCGGATGCCGAGAGGATCGCGGGCGCCGACCAGTTTCTTGTTGGTCAGGCCGACGAAGGCGTAGGCGCCTTCGAGCTGGCGCAGGCCTTCGATGAAGCGGTCGACGAAACGGTTGCGCTTGGCGCGGGCGACGAGGTGCAGGATGACCTCGGAGTCGCTGGTCGATTGCATCATGGCGCCGTCGTGGATCAGCTGTCGGCGCAAGGTCAGTGCGTTGGTCAGGTTGCCGTTATGGCCGACGGCGAAGCCGCCGCCTTCGAGTTCGGCGAACAGCGGCTGGACGTTGCGCAGGATCGTCTCGCCGGTGGTCGAATAGCGGACATGACCGATGGACATGTTTCCGGGCAGGCGGTCGATGACCTCGCGCCGCGAGAACGCATCGCCGACGAGGCCGAGGCGGCGTTCGGAGTGGAAGCGCTGGCCGTCGAAGGAGACGATACCGGCGGCTTCCTGGCCGCGGTGCTGCAGGGCGTGCAGGCCGAGGGCGGTAATGGCCGCCGCGTCGGGATGACCGAGGATGCCGAAGACGCCGCATTCCTCGCGCAGCCGGTCGGCGAAAAGATCGAGGTCCTGCTCCGGCTTGTGCGGGTCGACCGCGCTGCCGGAGCACTCATCCTGCATCTGTTCTGGCATCGTCAGCGGGTTCCCAGTTTCGGGTCGTGCTGCGGAACCGCAGCCACACGCACGGGCACGCTCAGTTCTGAACGCTGGCCGGGCGCGCTATCCGGCGGCGCATCCTGGTCGGCCGGCTTCGGCTTCTTCAACTTCTGTAAGATGGTGCTTTCGGGGTCATCCGGCAACATGCCCTTGAGCCAATCCCCCGTACTCTTGAGCACGACTTTCGACTTGGCGCCGCTGATCCAGGCGGGCTGGCTGCGATCGGGCACCAGCCAGTCGAAAAACAGATAGGCGACCACCACAATCAGCAGACCTCGGCCGAGACCGAACAGGAAACCGAGCGTTCGGTCCAGCGCGCCGACCCGGCTGTCGAGCACCATATCCGAAATCCGGACGGTGATGATCGAGACGACGAGCAGCGTCACGATGAAGATTGCCGCGACGGTAACCGCGGTCGCGACCGTGGTACTGGCGATGTAGCTCTGGGCGATCGGCAGCGCTTTGGAGAAGGTGTAGAGCGTGACCAGCGCGGCGACGATCCAGGCGCCGATCGACAGGATCTCGCGCATGAAGCCGCGGATCATGGCGAGCAGCCCCGAGATCAGCATCACGACGAGGAGGAGGATATCGAGCAGTGTGACGGGCATGCCAGGCTGTTCCAAGCGCTCCGCGAGACGGCATCGGCGCGGCACCTGCCCACGAAGCGGCCGGCACGGCGAATCCAAAGCCCTTGTTCCCCGAAACCGTCTTGGCGGCTTACGGGCAGGGCGTCAATATCGGCCTCAAGTGCTTTAGGTCAGGCCGGTTTTTGCCCACAGCCGCAAGCTCCGTTAGGCGCTGGGGCGCGCGAGCGCGCCCTCTATAGCCGGGTGTACCGGGCGCGTCACCCGTCTTTTGACTGGGGCTGCGCGGCCGGACGCGGCTTTGCCAGAGCGGCAATATCGGCGACCAGGCTGGAAAGCTGTCCCACGGTCATGAACTTCAGCGCCGGATCGCCGGTCTCGCCCCGGGAGGCCTCCGGCATCACGGCGCGCACGAAGCCGAGCTTGGCGGCTTCCTTCAGCCGCGCGGGGCCGTGACTGACCGGGCGGATCGCCCCAGACAGCGACACCTCGCCGAAATAGACGGCGTCGGCCGGTAGCGGCGAATTGGCGAGCGACGAAATCAGCGCGGCGGCGGCGGCGAGATCGGCCGCCGGCTCGTTGATACGCATGCCGCCGGCGACGTTGAGATAGACGTCATAGCCGCCGAGCTTGACGCCGCAATGCGCTTCCAGCACCGCCAGCACCATGGCCAGCCGGCTCGACTCCCAGCCGACCACGGCGCGGCGCGGCGTGCCGAGGGAGGTCGGCGCCACCAGCGCCTGGATCTCGACCAGCAGCGGCCGCGTGCCCTCCATGCCGGCGAACACGGCAGTGCCGGGCGAGCCGAGATCGCGCTCCGACAGGAACAGTTCCGACGGGTTCGAGACCTCGCGCAGGCCTGAACCGGTCATCTCGAACACGCCGATCTCGTCGGTCGGACCGAAGCGGTTCTTCACCGCGCGCAGGATGCGGAATTGGTGCGAGCCTTCACCCTCGAAGGACAACACCGCATCGACCATGTGCTCGACCACGCGCGGGCCGGCGATCTGGCCGTCCTTGGTGACGTGGCCGACGAGGATGACGGCGGCGCCGGAGCGCTTGGCGAAACGGATGAGCGTCTGCGCCGCGCCGCGCACCTGGGTCACGGTGCCGGGGGCGCTTTCCACCGCGTCGGTCCACATGGTCTGGATCGAGTCGATGATGATGAGGCGCGGCACCTTGCCTTCGGACAAAGTGGCGATGATGTCCTCGACCGAGGTTTCCGACGCCAGTTCCACCGGCGCGTCGGATAGGCCGAGCCGCTCGGCGCGCAGCCGCACCTGGGCCGCGGCTTCTTCGCCGGAGATGTAGACGGCGCGGTGTCCGGCGCGGGCCAGCGCGGCGCTCGCCTGGATCAGCAGCGTCGATTTGCCGATGCCGGGATCGCCGGCCATCAGGATCACCGAGCCGCGGACGAAACCGCCGCCGGTGACGCGGTCGAGTTCAGCCACGCCGGAGGCGAGGCGGGGGGCATCCTTGGCTTCGCCGGTCAGCGGCTCGAGCTTGAACATCCGGCCCTTGGCCGGCTTGCGGGGGCCGGCCGGGCGGTCGCCGCCTTCCTCGGTCAGCGAATTCCACTCGCCGCAGGCCTCGCAGCGGCCCTGCCAGCGCGGGGCGGCGGCGCCGCAGTTCTGGCAGACAAAGGCGAGGTTTCGCTTAGACATGGCTCAGAATCGTCCCCGAAATGCTCCTGCCGACGGTAAATCGGCCAAAGGAACAATACAAGAACAAATCTTACGCATTTCTATCCAACAGCACACAAAAAGTGTGTGTGAAATAGCTACAACCTTTGGTATGCTATTGGTCTAACGTTAAAGGGGGGAGTTATGGTTGTTATACGGATTATTGGCTTTGTGCTTATCGCCTTCGGATTAGTCGCTTGCATAACGATCATTGGCATACCGGTTGGCATCGGCGCCATGATTTTGGGCCTACTGTTTGTTCTTGTCGGCAAGAAGCGCGCGCCCATCGTGGTGCAGGTGTCGCACGACAACGTTCCGAAGGCGTAAGCCGAAGTACACGGCGGGCCGCGACGCGCAGCGCTATGTAGAGGTTGCTGTGTCCTTGCCGACACGGAATCCGCGGTCTGGCGTCTGGTCAATTACCGGCCCGATACACCCGGTGGAACCGCTTCCCGAGCCCGGTCAGCAGCTCGTAGGCGATGGTGCCGGCGCCGCGGGCGACGTCGTCGAGCGTGAGGTCGTCGTCGATCAGGGTGACCATGTCGCCGCGGCGGACCGCACCTTCCGGCAGTTCGGAAACGTCGATGGTCGACAGGTCCATGGAAACGCGTCCGGCGAGCGGGCAGCGCTTGCCGGCGACGATCGCCGCGCCGCCCGGCGTTTCGTCGGTGGTGCTGGAGGCGCGCAGATAGCCGTCGGCGTAACCGGCGGCGACCACGGCAACGCGCGTCGCGCGCCGTGCCGTCCAGGTGCCGCTGTAGCCGACGGTCTCGCCGCGCGTGACGTGGCGCACCTGCACGACGCGAACTTTAAGTCCGACCACCGGCTGCATCGGGTTCGGTTTTCCCGGCGTCGGATTGACGCCATAGAGGGCGACGCCCGGCCGCACCACGTCGCAATGTGCGGCATCGCCGAGGAAGATGCCGGACGAATTCGACAGCGACGACGGGATGCCGCGATAGAGCAGGCGCACTTCGCGGAACAGCTTGATCTGTTTATCGTTGAGCGGGTGCTCCGGCTCGTCGGCGCAGGCGAAGTGGCTCATCAGGAGATGAATGCCGTGGTTCTCGGCGCGGATACGTGGCGCCAGCGCGGCCGCGTCGTTGATGGAGACGCCGAGCCGGTTCATGCCGGTGTCGACATGCAGCGCCGCGCCGCCACGCCAGCCGGAAGCGGCGACGAAGGCGTCCCACTCGGCGAGTTCGACCGTCGAGTTGATCACGGGCCGCGCCTTGATGTCGGCAAAGGCCGGTCCGGTGTTTGGCATCAGGCCGCTCAGCACATAGAGCGCGGCGTCGGGCGCCACGGTGCGGACGCGCCGTGCCTCGCTCAGATCGGCGACGAAGAAGGTCTTGCAGCCGGCCTTGGCCAAAGCCGGCACGACCTGCTCGATGCCCAGGCCATAGGCATTGGCCTTGACCACCGCCGCACATTCCGCCGGCATGACGCGGCGGCCAAGCGACTGCCAGTTGGCGACCAGCGCGCCGAGATCGATGGTCAGCGTGCCGCCGGCCTGATCGGCGGGGGGGCCGTCTTTCGAGACGAGGCTGGTGTCGACCGGCGGGGCGGCGTCGATGAGGTCAATCGTGGCCATGGGGCAGGGTTTAACGCTCAAGCGGCCTCGCGTCCATCGCGAGGCTGCGGCCGAGACCATCATTGAATTATGGCGGCTTCCGGCGCGGCGCGGCCGCGCACCATATCGGAGGCCTTGTCGGCGATCATCAGGGTCGAGGCGTTGAGGTTGGCCGAAATCATGCGCGGCATGATCGAGGCATCGACGACGCGCAGGCCCTCGCGCCCGTGGACGCGAAGCTGATCGTCGACCACCGCCATCCTGTCGGTGGCCGGGCCCATGCGGCAGGTGCAGCCGGGGTGGAAGGTGGTCTGCGCGCGCTGCGTGGCGGCGTGCAGGAATTCGTCGTCGCTCTGAACCTTCGGTCCGGGGAATTCCTCGTAGTCGTAATAAGGCCTCATCGGCGCGGAGGCGAGCAGGCGCCGCGCCAGCTTCATGCCGGCGATGGTGACGCGGCGGTCGAGTTCGTGGCCGAGATAATTGGTCTGGATGATCGGCGGTTCGAACGGATCGCCGGAGCGCAGGCGCACATAGCCGCGCGCTTCCGGCCGCTGCTGCCAGGCGGCGACCGAGACGCCGGGCTCGCGCTCGAGCTTGCCCTGTTCGCCTTCCATGTAGCTTGCCGGCGTGAAGGTGAGCTGCAGGTCGGAGGTCTCCGCCGTCTCGCCGGAATGCCAGAAGCAGTAAACCAGCGTTGGCGACAGCGCGAGAATGCCGCGCCTTGTCGTTGCCCAGCGCAGCGCTTCCATCATCAGGTTGAGGCCGCGCGCGCGCTCGTTGATGGTCTTGACGTTCTTGACGCGGGCCACCGAGCGCGGCGCGTAGTGGTCCTGCAAACCTTCGCCGACGCCGGGCAGGTCGTGCTTCACCGCGATGCCGTGCGATTGCAGCAGCGCGGCCGGACCGATGCCGGATAGTTGCAGGAGCTGCGGCGAATTATACGAACCGCCGGACAAGATGACTTCCTTGCGGGCGCGCACCTCCATTTGTTCGCCGCCGCGGCCGCCGATGGCATAGCGCACGCCGACGGCGCGCTTGCCATCGAACACGATTTCGGTGGCATGCGCGTGCGTGCGCACGGTGACATTGCCGCGCTTCATCGCCGGGTGCAGGAAGGCGACGGCGGCGCTGATGCGGCGGCCGTTGAAGATGGTGCGCTGGGCGTAGGCGACGCCTTCCTGGGTCGTGCCGTTGTAATCGGGGTTGCGCGGGATGCCGAGGCTGACGGCGCCCGCGATGAAGGCCTCGCACAACGGATCGCGCCAGTCGATGTCGGTAACGGTCAGTTCGCCGTCGCGGCCGCGATAGGTGGCGTCGCCATCGCCGATGCGACGTTCCATGCGCTTGAAGTAAGGCAGCACGTCGGCATAGCCCCAGCCGCGATTGCCGTATTGCGCCCAGGTGTCGAAGTCGTTGCGCTGGCCGCGATTATAGATGTGGCCGTTGATCGAGGACGAACCACCGAGCGTCTTGCCGCGCGGCGAGAAGATGCGGCGGCCGTTGGTGTAGTCGCCGGGCTCCTGCGAATAACACCAGTTGATGCTCTTGTTGTAGAAGGTCTTGATGAAGCCGGCGGGCAGGTGGATATAGGGATGCCAGTCGGCGGGGCCGGCCTCGAGCACGCAGATCGTGACGTTACGGTCTTCGCTCAGCCGGTTGGCGAGCACGCTGCCGGCGGAACCCGCGCCGACGATCACGTAATCGAAAGTGTCCATTTCCATCCCGCAGGCTTTTTATTGGGCGCGAGCCTAGCGCCAGCGCGGGCGATGGGGAAGGGCGGACACATACGTCGTCATTCCGGAACGCGCATGCAATGCGCGGACCCGGAATCCATACGCTGCAGCGCTGGGGTTCTGGATTCCGGGCTCGCATTCAATCTCCGTTCGTCCCCGCGAAAGCGGGGACCCAGAGCCAAGCGCGCAAGGTCAGTGTCCCCACTGGGTTCCCGCTTTCGCGGGAACGAACGGAGTTCGTTGCGGCGACTCGACCTTACTCCATCCGCTCGGGCAGATGGTCGGCCGGGGCGAGGGAGAAGAACTTGGTGATGGCGCCGTCGAAGCCGAGTTCGACCGTGCCGGTCGGGCCGTGACGCTGCTTGCCGATGATGCATTCGGCCTTGCCGCCGACCTTGTCGCCTTCCGCCATCCACGCCGCGAACTTCTCGCGGTCGCTTTCCAGCGGCTTGCGCATCACATGGTAATATTCTTCGCGGTAGACGAACATCACCACGTCGGCGTCTTGTTCGATCGAGCCCGATTCACGCAAGTCCGAGAGCTGCGGCCGCTTGTCTTCGCGGCTTTCCACCTGACGCGACAACTGCGACAGCGCGATCACCGGCACCTGCAGTTCCTTGGCGAGCGCCTTCAGCTTGGTGGTGATCTCGGTGATTTCCTGCACGCGGTTTTCGCTCGAGCGCTTCGACGAGCCGGTGAGAAGCTGCAGGTAGTCGATGATCAGCAGGTCGAGGCCGCGCTGGCGCTTGAGACGCCGGGCCCGCGCCGACAACTGCGCGATCGACAGGCCGCCGGTCTCGTCGATGAAGAACGGAATGTTCTGCATCTCGATCGAGGCGTCCTTGATGCGTTCGAAATCGGCTTCGCCGATCGAGCCGCGACGAATCTGGTTCGACGGAATGCCGGTCTGCTCGGCGATGATACGGGTGGCGAGCTGTTCGGCCGACATTTCCAGGGAGAAGAAGCCGACAATGCCGCCGTTAAGCGCCTTCATCGTGCCGTCGGGCCTGACCTCGCCGACATAGGCCTTGGCGATGTTGTAGCCGATATTGGTGGCGAGCGACGACTTGCCCATGCCGGGACGGCCGGCGAGCACGATCAAGTCGGACGGCTGCAGGCCGCCCATCATGCGGTCGAGATCGGCAAGGCCTGTGGCGATGCCGGACAGTTTGCCGTCGCGCTGATAGGCGTGCGCCGCCATGTCGACGGCGGTGGTCAATGCCTGGCCGAAGCGCTGGAAGCCGCCGTCGTAGCGGCCGACCTCGGCGAGTTCGAACAATTTGCGCTCGGCGTCCTCGATCTGCGCGCGGGGCGCGAAATCGACCGGCGCGTCGTAAGCGACATTGACCATGTCCTCGCCGACCTTGATCAGGTCGCGGCGGATCGAGAGGTCGTAGATGGTGCGGCCGTAATCCTCGGCGTTGATGATGGTGGTCGCCTCGGCGGCGAGGCGGGCCAGATATTGGCTCAGCGTCATGCCGGCGACGGAGATCGAGGCATCGAGGAAGGTCTTGGCGGTAACCGGGGTCGCCACCTTGCCGGCGCGGATCAGGTCGCCGGCGATCTGGAATATCTGGGTGTGGATCGGCTCGAAGAAGTGCTCAGCCTTGAGGAAGTCCGAGACCCGGTAGAAGGCTTCGTTGTTGATCAGGATCGCGCCCAAAAGCGCTTGCTCCGCCTCGATGTTGTGCGGTGCAGTGCGGTAAAGCGGGTCCGGCTGCTCGACCGGTTTGCGCAGGACTGATTCGACGGGAGCCATGTGGTGTGATGCGGCGTCTGTTGGGCAATTTTTTGTTCAGGGTTGATTAACCACCGCTGCCGCGGCGGCGCGATGGCGCGTTTTTCTTATCGCCGTTGTTCACAGCGGCGCCCGGGAAAAAAGAACCGTCTTCTGGAATTGTATTGACGCGGAAGCACCGGCAGAAAGGCCGGCGTCTTTACCGCCGGCCTTGAATTCGCTCGCCAATCTCGCGCGGTCTATTCGCCGGCGAGCCGCAACGGCGTGGTGCGCTTGTCCTCCAGCATCCTGAAGCGCTGTTCCTCGCGCATAATGTAGTCGCGGGTGATCGGCACGACGTCCTGACGCTTGGTCATCTGGATCTGGAAGACCATCATGTTCTGCTCTCGGAACGACATTTCGGAGGCGGCCAGGTAAAATTCCCACATCCGGACAAAGCGCTGGTCGTAGATGCGCTCGACCTCTTCGCGGTGGGCGAGGAAGCGCTCGCGCCAGTGCTTGAGCGTCTCGGCGTAGTGCAGGCGCAAGATCTCGATATCGGTGACGAGCAGGCCGGACTTCTCGATGCGCGGCAGCACTTCCGACAGCGACGGGATGTAGCCGCCCGGGAAGATGTACTTGGCGATCCACGGATTGGTGACACTCGGCCCTTCCGAGCGGCCGATCGCATGCAGCACCATGACGCCGTCGTCCTTCAGGAGTTCGGCGGCCTTGTTAAAGTAAGTCTCGAAGTGATTGACCCCGACATGTTCGAACATGCCGACCGAGACGATGCGGTCGAAGCGGTCGTTCAGGTCGCGGTAGTCCTGGAGGCGGAACGCGGCTTTGTCGGAAAGGCCGCGCTCCATGGCGCGCTCATTGGCGATGGCATGCTGCTCCTCCGACAGCGTGACGCCGGTGACGTCAGCGCCGGCAAATTCCGCGAGGTAAAGGCCGAGGCCGCCCCAGCCGCAGCCGATGTCGAGGATGCGCAGGTTCTTCTTGTCGGGCGTCAGCCGGAGCTTGGCGGCGAGATGGCGCTTCTTGGCCAACTGCGCGTCGTCGAGCGATTGGTCCGGCCGTTCGAAATAGGCGCAGCTATATTGCCGGTCGGCGTCGAGGAAGAGGGAATAGAGGCGGCCGTCGAGGTCGTAATGGTGGGCGACGTTGCGCCGCGAACGCTTGCGCGGATTGAACTGCTGCAGGCGGCGCCACAGAAACCGGATAAGGAATTGCGGTCGGGCCCACTGCGGCAGTTCGCTTTTCTGGCCGAGCGCAATCGACAAGACGTCGGCGATCGAGCCTTGCTCGACGATCAGCGAACCGTCCATGTAGGCTTCGCCGAACTTGAGCTCGGGATCGAGGATGATGCCCCATTCGGCGGCCCGGCTGGTCAAATGGATCGCCACCGGCGGACCTGAGCCGTCGCCGAAGGTGAGGATCGTCCCGCGGGAGGTGGTGACCCGGAAGTTGCCCCGCCGGATAAATGTATTCAGTAGAAACTGAAGCAACCGGTCCATCGGCCGCCCCCTGGTTTAAACGCGATACATTTTAAACCGGACATGACTGCGCCGGTTCCAGGACACCTATTCAATCAAACTCTTTTTGCCGCAGCAATGCCGCAATTTATGGTGCTGCATGCAATTTCGCGCCTTGCGCGGGATCGGGCCCAACCCCATGGCGCACCGCGCCGCGGGCAGAAGTTGCGGTCCGGCGACGGTCAGTCACAAGACGTGGTGATGACACATCTCGCCGGCGACTTGCCCGGCGACTTGGTTCGCGAATGGGTGTAGAGGGTGCCGCCGGAAGGCGGGCGGCACGACAGCGATCATGAAGATCAGAGGATTTGCGGCAATGACGTCACAAACACGCGGACTATGGCTGGTAATGACCCTTGGAGTCCTGACGATCACGGCGCCCGCCTGCGCCCAGGAAAACCTCGACCAGGGCAAGACGGGGCAGCAGATCTTCGCGTCCGACTGCGCTATCTGCCACAAGGGCCCGCAGGGGCTCGCCGCCAAGGCCGGCAACGGCCTGTTCGGGCTCGATAGCTTCCTGCGCGAACATTACACCGCCAGCCGCCAGACGGCGGCGGTCCTGGCCAAGTATCTGCAATCGGTCGGCGATGCGCCGGCGGCGGACAGCAAGCGCGGCAGCAGCCGTCGCGCCGCCAAGCCGGCTGAGAAGAAGCCGGACGAGACCAAGAAATCCGAATCGAAACCGGATGCGAAGTCCGAAGCCAAATCGGAATCCAAGTCGGAATCCAAGTCGGACGCCAAATCCGAGGCCAAGAATGAGGCGAAGGGCGAAACGAAGCCCGAGGCCAAGCCGCAACAGAAGCCCGACGCCGACAAGCCCGCCAAATCCGAGTAGCGGCCGGCAGGCTTGCCCGCGGCTCGATGCAAACGAAAACCCCGCCCGGTCGAACCGGGCGGGGCTTTTTGCTGCGCAGTGTGAAGGCTGGATCAGGCTTCTTCGCTCTTCTTCTGGCCTTCCGCGGTCCCGGCCTCGGCTTCTTCGCTTTCGGCGTCGAACAGCGCCTCGGCGCGCTCGCGGGCGGCTTCGGCTTCGGCCTCGGCGTCTTCGGCGACTTCGGCGCGCACGGTGACGTCTTCGCCGCGGGCGATGCGCTCGGCTTCAGCCTCGCTGCGGGCGACGATGACGGTCACCGACACGTCGATGTCCGGATGCAGGCCGAGCGGCACCTTGTACTGGCCGAGCGCCTTGATCGGAGCGTTGAGTTCGACCTGGGCGCGGGTGATGGTGGCGCCGTCGGTCGAAATCAGGGTGGCGATGTCGCGCGACGACACCGAGCCATAAAGCTGGCCGGTTTCCGACGACTGGCGGATGATGGTGTAGGACTTGCCGTCGACCTTCGCGGCGACCTTGCCGGCTTCGCCCTTGCGCTCGAGACTCTGCTTTTCGAGCTCGGCCTTCATGCTTTCAAAGCGCGCCTTGTTGTCGGCATTGGCGCGAAGCGCCTTGTTGCGCGGCAGGAGAAAGTTGCGGGCAAAGCCGTCCTTGACGCGGACGACATCACCCATGTTGCCGAGCTTGGCAACGCGTTCGAGTAGGATCACTTCCATGGTCATTACTCCTTTTTGATCGTATGAATAACGGTGTTGGCAGTTCAGGTTGAAGCTGGCGGACCGCGTTTGACGGCGGCACGCACGCGGAAATGGAAGAAGGTCTCGGACAGCCCGACGAGGCACAGCGCCAGCACCGGCCAGCCGAAGATCAGCACCGAGGCGTAGATGCCGGCGAGAACGAAGCCACGGCTCGCCATGCCTCGCGTGACCGCGTGCATGACGGCGAAGCCAAGTACGCCGTACGCCATCAGCAGGCTGGCGGCGACGACGCCGGCGACGATGCCGACCATGCCGTCGATGAACGACAACGCGGTCGCCGCGCCGAGGGCCGCGGCGGTGAAGGGCGGAAACGTCATCTCCGACAGCACCGGCCAAGGCCGCGTCAGACGCCCGGAAAACCGGACGATGCGCGCGGCAAGCCACAGATTGAAGGTGTTGGTGATCAGCGCCATCACCGCCGTTGCCGGCGGCAGGGCGACGACCAAAACGTCGATCAGCCGGCCGGGGTCGCGAAACGTTGCCGGGCCGGACGCACCGGATTCCGTCGCGGCGATGCGGAACACCTCGCGCAGGGCGGCGCGCAACGCTTGCCTGAACTCGTCGGCGCCGAAACCGACCGAGACGATCGTGAGCAGCACCAGCGCGGCGGCCATCGCCGCCGACCAGACCACCAGCCGTCCGGGCGGATACCACTCGAGCGCCGTTGGCGAACCATTGCCGGCCGGCCGCGCCAGCATGGTGAGATAGCCGAGCCACCAGCCGGGCAGGCCGATGCCGGCGAGAAAGCCGATACTGAAAAGGCCGCCGAAGAACAGCCAGATGGCGAAGCCGCCGGCGAGCGCGCCGATCAGCGCAGCCCAGTGGCTCCAGCCGAGCGCGGCGATCATGATGGGGAGGGGGGCCAGATAGGCGAGCGGGATCGACAACGCCGTGCCCGATGTCACCGAGGCAAACAGCAAGGCTGCCGCCGCGCCCGATCCCAGACCTATGAAGCCAAATTGCAGCATTACGAGCTGTCCCGCCTCGAGGCGGTTAGAGACGGATCGTTTCAGGCGAAACGTCCGTCCCAACCATCGGCGCCCGGGCTCAATCCCGAACGCCTCGTTTTTGAACGCGAACCGCCTAGCGGATCACGCAACTGATCGCGTCAGCGATCAGCGAATGACGTAAGGCAGCAGACCGAGGAAGCGCGAGCGCTTGATCGCCTGGGCGAGCTCGCGCTGCTTCTTGGCCGACACCGCGGTGATGCGGGACGGCACGATCTTGCCGCGCTCGGAGACGTAACGCTGCAGGAGCTTCACGTCCTTGTAATCGATCTTCGGCGCATTGGCGCCCGAGAACGGGCAGGTCTTGCGACGGCGGAAGAACGGACGGCGCTGGCCGCCACCCTGCGAAGAACCGAAAGCCATGATTTATTCCTCCCCGCTCGCGTCGGCGTTGTCATCGTCGCGACGCGGACGGCGCTCGCGATCACCACGGCCACCGCCGAAGCCACGGTCACCACGGTCGCCGCGATCACCACGATCGTCGCGATCCGACTTGCGCATCATCGCCGAGGGGCCTTCTTCCAGCTCTTCGACGCGGATGGTGAGATAGCGCAGCACGTCTTCGTTGATGCGCTCCTGACGCTCGACTTCGGTCAACACCGGGCCCGGGGCCTCGACGTTGAGCAGCGTCATGTGCGCCTTGCGATTCTTGTTGATGCGGTACGAGAGCGACTTCAGCCCCCAGTACTCGCTTTTGGTGACCTTGCCGCCACCTTCGGCGATGACGCCGGTCAGCTTGGCGGTCAGCTCTTCGACCTGCTGCGGGCTCAGATCCTGCCGCGCCAGATAGACGTGTTCGTACAATGGCATGGAATGCCTTTCCCTTGGTTTGCCCAACTCCGCTGCCCTGGCGCCTAGCCCTTCGAGCCCTTCGGGAAAGGCTCGAAACTGCTCAGAAGGCGGAAACACGGGACGCCGGGCTGTTAGGCCCTACCGTAAGCGGCTGAATTATCAGACGAAAAACGGCCGTCCGTTCAGTCCCCAACCAGGAGCGACGGAAGATCGCGGGTTTATAGGGATTTTCGCCAAAAAGGCAAGTTTTCTGCCGCCGCCCCCGCCGTGCGGTCAGGCGACGTTCGGGCCCTTTTGCAGGCGGCCGGCCAGTTGGACGGCGAGATCGACGCCCTCGCGGATCTGCTTGGCGTTGGCCGGGTCGCGATCGCCGTTGTTCCTGCGCATCAGGTTGAGCGCGGCCAGCAGTTGCTCCAGGTTCTTTGCCAGCAATTCCTGGCGAAAACCGGGGTCTTTTCGCGCTCGTTCGATGTCGTCTTCGGTGACCAGGTCGACCATCAAAGGGCTCCGCGACGCCGGGGCCTAGGGTCGGCGGCGGCTAAGATAGCCCGGAAGACTAGCCGCAGAGTCTTTTTGGTTGGTTACTGCTGCCGGGCGTTTACAGCCGTGGCCGGGTAGAACCGGCCCGGTTGACATCCCCCGACGGGACGTGTTTTTCGGCCCCGGCTTCGCCACCGGCAGGGGGTCGGCGGCGGATGACCCTTTTCTCGAGACAGCCTGAGGACGGCAACAGGGCGATGACGGTCGCATTCGTATTTCCTGGCCAGGGCAGCCAGACGGTCGGCATGGGCAAGGCGCTGGCCGACAATTTCCCGGTCGCCAAGGCCGTTTTCGACGAAGTCGATGCGGCGCTCTCGGCCAAGCTTTCCGCCACCATTTTCGAAGGCCCGATCGAAACCCTCACCCTGACGGAGAACGCGCAGCCGGCCCTCATGGCAGTATCGCTTGCCGCGTTCCGCGTGCTGCAATCGGAGGCCGGGCTCGATCTGGCGCGCGACGCCAAATTCGTCGCCGGCCATTCGCTCGGCGAATATTCGGCGCTAGCCGCCGCCGGCACCTTCTCGATCTCGGACGCGGCGCGGCTGTTACGCACGCGCGGACAGGCGATGCAGAAGGCCGTGCCCGCTGGGGTCGGCGCGATGGCGGCGTTGATCGGTCTTGAGTTTGATGCCGCAGCAGCGGTTGCCGCAGAAGCGGCCCAGGGCCAGGTCTGCCAGGCGGCAAACGACAATGGCGGCGGGCAGGTGGTCGTCTCGGGCGACAAAGCCGCGGTCGAACGCGCGATCGAGATCGCCAAGGGCAAGGGCGCCAAGCGCGCCATGCTGCTGCAGGTGTCGGCGCCTTTCCATTGCGCGCTGATGCAGCCGGCGGCCGATGTCATGGCGGATGCGCTGTCAAAGGTTCAGGTCAACAAGCCCGCGGTGCCCGTGGTCGCCAATGTCACGGCGAGCGCGCTCAGCGAGCCCGCCGACATCGTCAAGTCGCTGGTCGCCCAGGTGACGGGCACGGTGCGGTGGCGGGAATGCGTTGCCTATATGGCCGCGCAGGGCGTGACGCAGTTCTACGAAGTCGGCGCCGGCAAGGTGCTGGCCGGTCTCAACAAGCGCATCGCCGACAGTGCGACCACGACGTCCGTCGGGACGCCGGACGATGTTGCTGCCTTTAAAGCCGGGAGAAATGGCTGATGTTTAGCCTGAACGGAAAGAATGCGCTGGTGACCGGTGCGACCGGCGCCATTGGCGAGGCGATTGCGCGCGCGCTGCATGCGCAGGGCGCGACCGTCGCCATCTCCGGAACGCGCCAGGAGGTGCTCGACAAGCTGGCCGGCGAACTGGGCAGCCGCGTTCACGTGTTGCCGTGCGATCTGTCGAATGCCGAGCAGGTCGAAGCGCTGGTGCCGGCGGCCGAAGAGAAGATGGAGAAGCTCGACATCCTCGTCGCCAATGCCGGCATCACCAAGGACAACCTGTTCGTTCAGCTCAAGGACGAGGACTGGGACAAGGTGATCGCCGTCAATCTGACGGCGACCTTCCGCCTGACGCGCGCGGCGGTGTCGCGCATGATGCGCCGGCGCTTCGGCCGCGTAATCGGCATTTCATCGGTGGTCGGCTTCACCGGCAATCCCGGGCAGGGCAACTACACCGCGTCGAAGGCCGGCATGGTCGGCATGATGAAGGCCGTCGCCGCCGAATACGCCAAGCGCAATGTCACCGCGAACTGCATTGCGCCGGGCATCATTACTAGCGCCATGACCGACAAGCTCAACGACAAGCAGCGCGAGACCATCCTGTCCAAGGTTCCTGCGGGGAAACTTGGAACGCCGCTGGACGTGGCGGCTGCGGCGGTCTATCTGGCCTCCGATGAGGCGGCTTACGTGACCGGGCAGACCATTCACGTGAATGGCGGCATGGCCATGTTCTAAGGGGCGGCTGGCGGCCGTCGAAGGGCGGCGGCAGGCCTGCTTTCTGACGCTGATACGAGGTGAAATCGCGTGGCTTTTCAGCCCTCTACCGGCTAGACTGGGGCTGCTAGTCAACGCATTTGAAGTGTGGTAACCGAATTTCGGCCCGGCTGGGGCGGCCGATGGCGGATATCTGAAAGGCGAAAGCTTGAAGGTATCCGTGATGCGAGTCGTCACGCCACTGTCACCACGACGAGGCCGAAGCGCGATGGCTGTGAACCGACCGGGGCGCAGCCTAATCTGAAAAAGCACGAGGTTGGACCGATGAGTGACGTTGCCGAGCGGGTGAAGAAGATCGTCGTGGAGCACCTGGGTGTTGAACCCGACAAGGTGACCGAAGGGGCAAGCTTTATCGATGATCTTGGCGCCGACAGCCTCGACACGGTCGAGCTCGTCATGGCTTTCGAGGAAGAATTCGGCTGCGAAATTCCCGACGATGCCGCCGAGACGATTTTGACCGTCGGCGATGCGGTCAAGTTCCTCGAAAAGAACGCCAAGAGCTGAAACGCTGCGTGACGAGGCGCCGCGGCCGTTCTCCATCTTGATGGAGCATCGCCGTTTCTTCGGCCATGAAATAGGTCAGCGGTGCGCGAGGCCGAGGCCGTCATTGACGGCCGAAGCCGGCGCGGCGGCATGTCTTCCGTACATTGGGCGGAGCCGGGAATGAGACGAGTTGTCGTCACCGGAATGGGAATGGTTACGCCGCTCGGTTGCGGCGTCGAGCCGACGTGGGCGCGGCTGATCAAGGGCGAAAGCGGCGCCAAGAAAGTCGATACTTTCGAGGTGTCCGACATCGCGGCCAAGATCGCCTGCATGATTCCGCGCGGCGACGGCTCGAACGGCACCTATAATCCAGACCAGTGGATGGAGCCAAAGGAGCAACGCAAGGTCGATCCGTTCATCGTCCATGCGATGTGCGCGGCCAAGCAGGCGCTCGATGACGCCGGTTGGCATCCGAAGACCGAGGACGAGAAGGTCGCATCCGGCGTCCTCATCGGCTCCGGCATCGGCGGCATCGAAGGCATCGCCGAGACCGCTGTCATCCTGCACGAGAAGGGGCCGCGCCGGGTCTCGCCGTTCTTCATCCCCGGCCGCATCATCAATCTGGCTTCCGGCTTCGTCTCGATCGAGCACGGCCTGAAGGGCCCGAATTCGGCGGTGGTGACCGCCTGTTCGACCGGCGCGCATGCCATCGGCGATGCGGGGCGCATGATCGCGCTCGGCGACGCCGACGTCATGGTCGCAGGCGGCGCGGAATCGCCGGTGAACAGAATGTCGCTCGCCGGCTTCGCCGCGCTGAGGGCGCTGTCGACCGCGTTCAACGACGAACCGACCCGCGCCTCGCGTCCCTATGACAAGGCGCGCGATGGCTTTGTCATGGGCGAAGGCGCCGGCTGCGTCGTGCTGGAAGAACTCGAACACGCCAAGGCGCGCGGCGCTAAGATCTATGCCGAGCTCGTCGGTTACGGATTGTCGGGCGACGCCTATCATATCACCGCACCGACGCCGGACGGCGACGGCGCCTATCGCTGCATGAAGATGGCGCTCAAGCGCGCCAATATCGGCCCGGGCGATATCGACTACATCAACGCCCATGGCACTTCGACGCCGCTCGGCGACGAGATCGAACTCGGCGCCGTGCAGCGCCTGATCGGCAACGATGCCGGGCATGTTTCGATGTCGTCGACCAAGTCGTGCATCGGCCATCTGCTCGGAGCCGCCGGTGCGGTCGAAGCGATCTTCTCGATCCTGGCGATCCGCGACAAGATCGTGCCGCCGACCATCAACCTCGATAATCCGTCGGTCGAAACGCCGATCGATCTTGTGCCGCACAAAGCCCGCGAGCGAGATGTCGATGTCGCGCTGTCGAATTCGTTCGGCTTCGGCGGCACCAATGCGTCGCTGATCTTCAGCCGTTACAATGGCTGAGATGCGCCGCCGGCGCGCTGGTAGACGGGGACCGGGCTGTACAGGCAGGGAACTGCGGCCGCGTTCGATCGCTGCTGCGGCCGTAAATGGCCGTTGATATGGGCCGTGGAGAAGTCCCGCGCTTTCGCCACATTTCTTTCTAACCTGAACAATCTGCTGTTAATTTTGTCCCGGCGGGTTAGCGTTCGGGGCGATCGAAAAGCGAGCGAGAGCGGACGTTGACTGCGGGCCTTCCACCAGATCAGAACGGACGCGACGCTCCGGCAGAGCCGCCAGCGCGAGGCGGGCCGTTCGCGCGCGCCGCCGCCGTGCCGCCGCCGATCGGCAAGCCGCCGCGCTCGCCGCGCGCCGCTCTGGAACCGGAGAAAGTACCGGCGCCGCGCCGTGCCTCGGCTCGCGCCCGCCATCCGATGGTGGTGTTCGGTAATGCCATCTTCACGCTGCTCGTCGTCATTTCGGTGGCGCTCGGCGGCGGCCTGTTTATCGGCAAACAAAAGTTCGACGCGCCCGGACCGCTCACCGAAGACAAGATCGTCAACATCCCGTCGGGCTACGGCGTCAGGGACATCTCCGACCTGTTGCAGCGCGAGGGCGTGATCGATCAGCCTTATGTCTTTGTCGGCGGCGTCATGGTGCTGAAGGCGCGCGGGCTGACGCTGAAGCATGGCGAGTACAAGTTCGCCAAGCAGGCGAGCCTCTCCGACGTCGTCGAGACGATGAGCGAAGGCAAGGTGGTGCAGCACGCCTTCACCGTGCCAGAGGGGCTGACCTCCGAGCAGATCGTACAGCGCTTGCTCGAGACCAACGCGCTGTCCGGTCCGATCAAGGAAATTCCGCGCGAAGGTTCGCTGTTGCCCGAGACCTACAAGTTCACGCGCGGCATGTCGCGCGAACAGATCGTGCAGCGCATGGAGCAGGCGCAGAAGCGCGTGCTGCAGGAAGTCTGGGCGCGGCGCTCGCCGGATCTGCCGAGCCAGATCCAGACGCCGGAGCAACTCGTCACCTTGGCCTCGATCGTCGAAAAGGAAACCGGCCGCGACGACGAGCGCACGCGCGTTGCCGCCGTCTTCGTCAACCGCCTCAAGGCGAAGATGAAGTTGCAATCCGATCCGACCATCATCTACGGCCTGACTGGCGGCAAGGGCGCACTCGGCCGGCCGATCATGAAGAGCGAGATCGAACAGCCGACGCCGTACAACACCTACACGATCGAAGGCCTGCCGCCGGGCCCGATCGCCAATCCGGGTCGCGCCTCCCTTGAGGCCGCGGCCAATCCGGCACGGACGAAGGAGCTCTATTTCGTCGCCGACGGCACCGGCGGCCACGTTTTCTCGGATACCTATGCCGAGCACCAGAAGAACGTTGCCAAGCTCCGTGCCATGGAGCGCGGCGCGGCGACGCCGGCCGAGACGCCGAAGCCGGCGGAGACCAAGCCTGCCGAAGTCGCCAGACCGGCCGAACCCGCCAAACCGAAGAACGGCGTGCGACGGTAACGAAGTGGTTTCCTTCTGCGATTTTTCCGCGGGGCGGCGCTCCCACGCCGTGACCTTATGCTTTATGGTCGCGCCGCATTTGTTGCGATCGAGGACGAAAGAATAAAGACGATGGCGTTGTCGAGCATGACCGGATTTGCCCGTGGCCAGGGCGTCATCGGCTCCTATGTCTGGAGCTGGGAGCTTAAATCGGTGAACGCCAAGGGCCTCGATGTCCGCCTGCGTCTGCCGCCGGGGTGGGACGCCGTCGAAGTCGCGGTGCGCAAGGCGGCGACCGACGCGCTGGCGCGCGGCACCGTCTACGGCAATCTCAGTGTCGAGCGCAGAGGCACGGCACCGACCGTGAAGATCAACGAACCGGTGCTGTCGGCGATCATTGCCACGCTCGACCAGATCGATAACCGCGTTGTCGGTGCCGGCCGCCCGACGCTCGATGGCATTCTCGCGTTGAAGGGCGTCATCGAAATCACCGAGGACGACGAAAAGCCGGACGAGCGCCGCGCCGCCGAACAGGCCATCATCGCCGGCTTCAACGCGACGCTCGCCGATCTCTTGAAGATGCGGCGCGCCGAAGGCGACACGCTCGGCAAGCTGTTGTCGGCGCGGCTCGATGAGATCGCGGCGTTGGCGGCGCGGGCTGAGGCGGCGCCGGGGCGCAAGCCGGAGGCGATCAAGGCGCGGCTCGCAGAACAGGTGGCGGCGTTGATGGAGGCCTCGCAGCGCTTCGACAGCGACCGGCTGTATCAGGAGGCGATCCTGCTCGCCAGCAAGGCCGACATCCGCGAGGAGCTCGACCGGCTGGCCTCGCATGGCGACCAGGTACGCAAGCTCCTGGCCGACGGCGGCTCGATCGGCCGCCGCCTCGATTTTCTGGCGCAGGAACTCAATCGCGAATCGAATACCCTGACCGCCAAGGCCAACGACGTCGAACTGACCAATATCGGGCTCGAACTGAAGACCGTGGTCGAACAGTTCCGCGAGCAGGTGCAGAACCTAGAATAGAATTTGGCATGAACGACGAAGCCGACATCACACGCCGCGGCATCATGCTGGTGCTGTCGTCGCCGTCCGGCGCCGGCAAGACCACGCTGACGCGCAACCTGCTCGAGCAGGAGAACATCGATTATCCGGGCAAGCTCGCGCTGTCGGTGTCGGCGACGACGCGGGCCAAGCGGCCGAGTGAAATCGAGGGCGTGCATTATTTCTTCAAGACCAAGCGCCAGTTCGAAGTGATGCGCGATTCCGGTGAATTGCTGGAGTGGGCCGAGGTCCACGGCAATTTCTATGGCACGCCGCGCGAGCCGGTGGAGAAGGCATTGGCCGAAGGCCGAGATGTGCTGTTCGACATCGACTGGCAGGGCACGCGGCAACTCATCGAAAAAATGCGCGACGATGTCGTTACCGTCTTTGTGCTGCCGCCGTCGGCGCAGGAACTGAAATCGCGGCTGGTGCGGCGCGCCGAGGACAGCGACGCGGTAATCGCGCAGCGGTTGCGCAACGCAGCGGAAGAATTCCAGCATTGGAACGAATACGACTACATCTTGGTCAACCGCGATCTCGACAAGAGCTTCGCGCGGCTGCGCGCCATCCTCACCGCCGAGCGGCTCAAGCGCGTGAAGATGCCGAACCTCAATGATTTCGTCGCCAAGCTGCTGACCGAGCTCAAGGGCCTGACGCCTTAACTAATTAAACCTGACGTCATCACCCGCGAAAGCGGGTGATCCAGCAAGTTGAGCAAGCGCTGGATCGTCCGCTTTCGCGGACGATGACGAAACTAGGCCTTCTTCAGCTTCGCATAGTCCTGCGCCAGGGCGACGAAGCCGGCGATGTCGATCTCTTCGGCACGCGCCGTCGGCTCGATGCCGGCATTGGCGAGCAGCGCCGCGGTGTCGACGCCGAGACTCTTGAGGCTCTGCCGCAGCATCTTGCGGCGCTGGCCGAAGGCGGCCTCCGTGACGCGCTGCAAGGCCGCGGCGTCGCACGGGATCGGCCGCTCGATCGGCACCAGCCGCACAACCGACGAGGTCACCGACGGCGGCGGCACGAAGGCCGACGGCGACACGTCGAACAGGATCTTGGCCTCGGTGCGCCAGCCGGCGAGCACGGCGAGCCGGCCATAGGCCTTGTCGCCGACACGGGCGACGATGCGCTCGGCGACCTCGCGCTGAAACATCAGCACCATCTGGTCGTAGAATGGCGGCCAGGGCTCGGCTGTCAGCCAGCCGATCAGCAGCGCGGTGCCGATGTTGTAGGGCAGGTTGGCGACGATCGAAGCGCGCTCGGGGCCGAGCAGGGCCTCGTAATCGGCTTCGAGCGCATCGCCTTCGACGATGTCGAGGCGGCCCGGATAATAGGCGGCGACTTCCTGCAGCGCGGCGATGGCGCGGGCGTCGCGCTCGATGGCGACGACGCGGCGGGCGCCGAGCGCCAGCAGCGCGCGCGTCAGGCCGCCGGGGCCGGGGCCGACTTCGACCACGGTGGTCGCTTCCAGTGGCTCGGCGGCGCGGGCGATGCGGGTGGTGAGATTGAGGTCGTGCAGGAAATTCTGGCCGAGCGATTTCTTCGGCCGCAAATCGTGGCGGCGGATGACGTCGCGCAGCGGGGGCAGATCGTCGATCGAGCCCATGGGATCGCTATTTTGCGGTGGCGAGTGTCGGCGTTCGCGCGGAGATGTGCGCCGCCAAATTCAGCGCGGCGACGAGGCTCGACGGATCGGCCTTGCCGGTACCGGCGATGTCGAAGGCGGTGCCGTGATCGGGCGAGGTGCGCACAAACGGAAGTCCGAGCGTGACGTTGACGCCGTGGTCGAAGGCCAGCGTCTTGATCGGGATCAGCGCCTGGTCGTGATACATGCACAGCGCGACGTCATAGCCGGCGCGGGCCTTGGCGTGGAACATGGTGTCGGCCGGCAGCGGCCCGACGGCGTCGATGCCTTCGGCGCGCAGCGCCGCGACCGCGGGGGCGACGATGTCGCGATCCTCTTCACCGAGCGCGCCGTTCTCGCCGGCATGCGGGTTCAATCCCGCGACGACGAGACGCGGCCTGGTGATGCCGAAGCGGTCGTGCAGGTCGCGCGCGACAATGCGGCCCGTGTCGACGATCAACCCCTGGCTCAGGTGGCTGACCACGTCCTTGAGCGGCAGATGGATGGTCACCGGCACGACGGCGAGCTCGGGAGACCACAATAGCATCACCGGATGAAAAGGACGGCCGGTGGATTCCTCGGCGAGCTTGGCGAGGAATTCGGTGTGGCCCGGTTCGGCGAAGCCCGAGGAGTAGAGCACGTTCTTCGCGATCGGATTGGTGACGACGGCGGCGGCGCTGCCGGCCATCACGTCGGCGACGGCGCGGCGGATCGAGGCGATGGCAGCCGGTGCGCTCGAGGCGTCGGGCTTACCCGGCGCAGCGGTCACCGTCACATCAAGCGGCACGACGGGCAGGGCGCGGTCGAAGGTGTCGATTGCCTGTGGCGCCGTGATGACCTTGACCGGCACATCGAGGCCGAGTGCGGCGGCGCGCCTCCGATAAAACGCGGGATCGCCAATGACGTAGAATGGCGGCAATCCGAACTCGGCGCGCCGCCGCCAAACTTCGAGAGTGAGTTCGGGTCCGATCCCGGCCGGCTCACCCAACGTCAGCGCGACAGGAAGATCGGAGGATGTCATCGCTTGTATTCGATCATCGCGGATCGACGGATGTCTTCCAGGAACTTCTTGGATTCCGCCTCGAAGCGCTCGTTGTAGAGTTTGTCGCGCATTTCGCGCTTGGCGGGCGAGTCCGCCGTGGTCTCTTTCTTGCTGCACATCGCGAACATCTGCCAGCCCTGCGGCGTGGCTTCGGGCGCGCTCAGGCGCCCGACCTCAAGCTTGGCCAGGACATCGCGTAGTTGTTCGGGCAGGTCCGCGGAGGTGCGCGTCACCGGCTCACGCACGGCGACGTCGCGTAATCCGCGCGCCAACTTCACGCCGGCATCGCAACCGACGAAACGGCTGCGCAGGTTTTCGGCCTCGCGCCGTTTGGCATCGACGACGCCGGGCGGCGATCCGCTGGGCACGACAACCGTTACGGGATAGAGCGTGTAGACGTAGCCGGCGACGGAGGCGGCGGCATCAGCCTTGCGCAAGGCATTGGCGACATCGGCATCAGCGACCTCGAGCGAGGTGCCGAAGCGGCCGCGTACCAACTGGTTCCAAATGAGCTGGGCGCGCAAGCGCGCCTTGAGCGCCGACGGCGAAATGCCGCTGCGGGCAAGGACCTGGTCGAATTGCGCCGCCGACATGTGCTGACGTTGCGCCATGTTGTTGAACGCGTTGTCGACTTCCTTGTCGCTGACTTCGAGGCCGTAGTACTTGCCCTTGGCGATCTTGAGCCGATCGTCAATGAGCTCGTTGATCACCGCCTGGCGCGACGGCGCCTTGTGGGCTCCCGCCGCCATGAGCTTGGAACGCTGCGCGATATCCAGTTCGGTGATCGGCGAGCCGTTGGCGATGACCACGACCTGGGCGCGCGCGACGCCCGTCGCACCCAGCGCGGCGACGAGCGCGCAGCCAAGCCAGAGCCCGAACGTCCGGCGTCTCATCCATTTTCCCGACATCATCTCATCCATCGTACGGGGTTGCGGCGCTGGCGCCGCTCGTGCCGAGAGCTATTGCTGCGGCGTGCTGCTCAGACCCTGGCTGACCGAGGTGCCGCCCAAGGTGCGCAGGCTCAGTTGCAGCATGACCGTGTGGTTATTCTCGACGTTTCCGCTATACGTGTAATTTGTAATATAATTCACGGCTAAGATGAGGCAGTCGTCGATATAGCCGAGCCCCAGCCGCGTCTGGGAAAACTTCTTTTCGTTGATGTCGTAAAGCGCCGATCCGAGCAGGACCCAGTTTGCGTCGAGCTTGTACTGGCCGGTGCCAAGAATGCCCTGGCGGCGGTCAAGGAAGCCGATGAGCGGCTGCGCCGCATAGTCGCCATAAAGCACCGAAGCGGACCAGCGGTCGAAGGTCGCCGTCGATTCCACCTCAAGCCGCTGCAAGGCGAAGGTATCCTGATCGAAGCGGAACCGCGAACTGAACGCGTAAGTACCGTTCGGCTGATAGGAGAGCCGGGCGACGTAGTCGGACCGGCGGGTATCGAGGCCGCTGTCGAGACCGGTATTGGTCGTGCCGTTGACGGCAAAGGAGTTCTGTCCGAACAGGCTGTAGGACTGACCGAACAGGGCGTTGATGAAGCCGCCTTTGTTGAACTGGGCAGTGTACTGCACGCCGTAATTGGCGCGGCTGCCGCCTTCGACGCGGTCATAGCCGGAGAACTTGTCGACCTTGAACAGATTGGAGTCGTCGAAGATCAGGCTCTGCGCATCCTCGTTCACCCACTTGCCGATCTGCGTCTCGTTCGGGCGCACGATGATCTGCGCGATCGGCTCGATCGTCTGCGTGCCCCAGGAGCTCACATTGATAAAGGGGAAGCGGTACTCGAGGCCGACGGTCGGCATAGCGCGGACCAGATCGGTCTCGCCTGGCGTCAGGTAGTTCGAAACACTCGGATCGTTGGTAACGTTCATCGAGCCGGCGTCGACGCGAACCGAAGCGAACGGCTTGAACACCTGGCCGTAGCTGTCGGTAATGCTTCGGCTCCAGTGCGCCTCGGAAGTGAAGCGATTGAAGTTGCCGGGCGCGCCGCGCAACAGGCAGTTGGCCGAGGTCTTGGCTGCCGAATCCGCCGTATTACAGATATTTCCGCCGCCGGTTCCGGCAGTCAGCGCGGTCTTCGTTATCGCATCGAAATTGGCCTGGGTGCGCGACAGGCTGGTGAAGTTGAAATTGAAACCGAGTTCTCCGCCGACGACCGGGTGATCGACGGTGTACATGTAGTCAATCACCGGGTGGACAACCGGGATCTGCGCCTGTGTGTCGGCTTCCGACATGCCGAGGTAATAGATGCTGCGGGCGTCGAAGTAACTGCGATTGCCCTTGCCGGTCAGGTAGAGCTGCGACACGCCTTCGGTGACGCCGCTCTGCAGCGGATCGTTGACACGGTAGTGCGACAGGCGCGGGTTGTAGTCCTGGATGAAGGACCTGTCCGACACCATCAGCGCGTCCCAGCCCCACGCCCATTTGTCGTTGATGGCAAAGCGACCGGTCGTTTCCAAGCTGCCCCGGTTGGTGCGATAGCCGGGTGTCTGCGATCCGTCGCTGCGCACGAAATAGGTCGGGTCGTTCTGGTGGATACCGGCGGCGCGGATCGAGTAGGAGCCGTTGATCAAGCGCTGGCGGAATTCACCCTCCATCAGCAGACCTTGCTTGGTCGTGATCATCGGCGCCAGCGTGAGGTCGTAGTTCGGCGCCAGCGCCCAGTAATAGGGGATTTCGACGGCGGTGCCGTATTTCGAGCTGGTCGCGATCGTGGGCATCAGGAAGCCGGTCTTGCGCTTCACCGTCGGATCGGGCGCCGAGAAATACGGCAGATACATCATCGGCATGCCGAAGAATTCGATCCGCGCATCCTCGAAATAGATCATCTTCTCGCCCTGATCGTGGATGATCCGGGCGGCCTTCACCTGCCAGAGCGGCGGCTTTTCGGGATGGTTCTTACAGGGCTCGCAGGCGGTGTAGACGCCATTGTGGAACACCGTGTAGTTGCCCTTGGTCCGATCGGCGCGTGCCGCGGCCATATGCGTGCGGTCCGGTGTTTCCAGGCGCAACGAGTCGACAAAACCGTCACGATAGTTGTCGGAGAGATCCATGATCTCGCCGTAGGTGACCTTGCCGTCTTCCTCGGTCAGGCGGACATTGCCTTCGGCGTGCAGACGCTTGGTCTTCTGATCGTAGATGACCTTGCGGGCCTCGAGCGTCGAGCCGCCGTAGTAAATCTGCACGTTGCCAACGGCAGAGACCCGGTTGTTGGCGTAGTCGTAGTCGATCTCGTCGGCCTGGACGAGCATCTGCTTGTCGCCGGTCTTGTCGCGTTCGATCGCCGCCGGCGATTTGGGGAGCGACGGTGGGGGAGGCGGGAAGTCGAGCGTCTGGGCGTGCGCCGTCGTCCACGGACCCACGCTTGCGGCGGCGAGAACGAGGACGGCCAGAATGCTGAAGGCGCCGCGGCGAAAACGCCTCGGCGCTGGCGGACGCTTGCTGTCAAGCAGCGCCATCAGCCGTCCTCCTGATACAACAACGCCACAAACCCCGTCAGGCCGCCCACGAGCACAGGCAGCCAGGCCGCTGCCACAGGGTGCATCAGGTCGGCCTTGCTCAAATCCTCGGTCACCTTCTGCAGGATATAGAGCAGAAAGCCGGCCGCAACGCCACTTAAAACCATCTTTTGGATGCCGCCGAACCGGAAAAAACGTAAACTTACAGCAGCGGCAAGGAAAACCATGGCCGCGAGAAAGAACGGCCGCGCTAGAAGCTTCTGAAACTGCAATCTATAGCCTGCAGCAACAAGTCCAGCGTGCTCCGCAATCTGGATATACAGAGGCAACTCCCAGAAAGGTACGGTTTCTGGGGTTGCAAAACTCTCACGAACCTGTTCCGGCGTCAGGCTGGTCTTGAATCGGAAGTCGGCGAGGTCGACCGGTAGCGCCTGCAATTCATACACGCGTACGTTGTGGAGATGCCATACGCCCGGCTCGAGCACGGCCGACTGCGCCTCGATCCGCTGCCGGAAGTGACCAGCGGTGTCGAAGGTGAACACGGTCACTCCGAATAGCGAGACGCCTTGGTCGCGGCTGGACTTGGCGTTGATGATGGCCTGGCCGCTGTCGGTTCGTTGGCTGAGCCAGAATGGGCCGCCCCCCTGGGCACTGCCAGAGTTCTGGCCGAATAATTCCGCCTCGAACCGTTTCGAGCGCTCCTGCAACACGGCAGCGACCGGGTTGTAGATCGTGGTCGCGACCACGCCGAACAGGAAGGCAACGATCAGGGCCGGGGCGATGAACTGCCAAGCGGACATGCCGGCGGCGCGCGCCACGACGAGTTCCAGTCGCCGCGACAAGTTCAGGTAGCAGGACATGGCGCCGATCAGGATGCAGAACGGCATGATGCGTTCGGCCACCTGCGGCACGCGGAACAGCGACGTTTTGGCTACCAGCACCGCCGAGACATTCGGAATGTCGGAGGCGCGCCGCATCAGTTCGATGTAATCGAGCAGCGCCACCAGCAAGAGGATGCCGAAGAACACCATCAGCACGGTATTGAGGAAGCGCAGCCCGAAGTAACGCGCCAATGTGCCGCCGACGACGCTCATGATGCAGTCGCACCCTGAGTTAGCCGTTCGAAGCGAGCGACGATCGACGATATCCATTCAGTGAGGAAGGCCGGCGGTTCGATGATCAACCCGCGGTGGATCACGAAAGCGCCGCCGCCGATCGCCACGGCGGCGGCGATATATTGCAGCACCAGCATCCACGGCGCGTTGGCGCCGAACACGGTGGACGCAAAGCCGATCAGGCGCAGAAGAGCGACACCGCCGATCGCGCCCAACATCGACATCGTGCGGCTTTGCCGTGTCGTGCGCGGAGCACCGAGATAGGCGAATGCGATGACGACGAAAGCGATCGGGTACAGCGGCGCGATCAGCCGGTCATGCAGTTCGGCGCGGAATTGGCCGGGCTGTTCGATGTAGTAGGGGTCCTTCGGATCGGGGAAAAGCAACTGCCAGAGATAGCGTTCGCGGATCGAATATTTCACCGCCTGCGGGCCGGCGGAAAATTGCGACAGGTCGAAAGCATAACGATCGAAGGCGACCATAGCCGGGTCCTTCTTGCCGACCTGCTGGCGCTGCACCACGCCGTTCTGCAGGACCAGGAAGGTGCCGTTTTCGTTATCGACGAGTTCGCCACGTTCCGACACGACGGTCATGCGCTCTTCGGGATTGCGCCGGTCGTCGAGAAAGATGCCGACCAACTGCCCGTTGGCGCGCCGTTCGCGGATATGGATGGTGACGCCGGATTCGATCGACGTGAAACGGCCGGGCTGGACAATCGTGCTGACAACGTTGGCGCGCACCTCCGTGAGCCAGTCGCGCAGCATGCGAAGACCCTTGGGCGCGAAATAGGCGCTGATGGCCAGGACGATGATCGAGACGACGATCGCCACCGACATGAACGCGCGGAACAGGATCCACGGCGACATCCCGGCGGCGTTCAGGACGATGATTTCGGAATCGGTCGAGAGCTTGTTGAGGACATGCGCGGTCGCGATCAGAAGCGCGATTGGCGCGATCACCAGAACGAGCAGGGGGATGATCAGGCCGGTGATGCCGACGAACACCAGGATGGTCTGGCCCTGGCTCGTCATGATGTCGATGTCACGTAGCGCCTGGGTCACCCAGATCACCGCGGTAAGGCTGATCAGGACCAGCGCGAACGCACCGAACGTCGTGCGGAAAATGTACCGGTTGATGGAGCCCATGGCGTGCAGTCGATCCCCGTACCGGTCTCAAATCCCCTGCGACCGGCACCCACCGTAACGTCGCGACCAAAAGCTAACCCATCCCCACCGGTTAACCTTGTTCGGGGCACAAAATGGCTCGGCCAAGGCAAAGCCATTGATCATGCCCAACAAATGGTAAACGGCCGAACGTCTCCTGACGAGCGGAACCAAGCCTTTCAGGGCCGATTCTGGCAAGAACATAAGGGCGTTTTTGCGGGTTCGAACGGCCTTGTTTCCAGCCTTATTGGTGCCCTGTGAAAAGCCGGTGTCCGGGGCCGTCGCAGGGCTTTGCAGGGGCGGTCCAGGCAGCGCATATGGGACAACTGCCCGACGTTTCGCAGAACAAAGGATCTCCTGTAATGGCGAATGCCCCCAAGATCGCTTTCGGCCCCGCAACCCCTGGCAAGGCGGTCGGCACTTTGGTCGTCTTCTGCGACGAGGCGTTGAAGTTCGGACCGCTGGCGGTCCGAATGTTGGGCGAGGTGGCCGCGGTGGTGACCCGGGCGGCGAAGGCCGAGCGCTTCACCGGTAAATCCGGGACGACGCTGGAACTCCTGATACCGCAAGGGCTTAAGGCTGACCGGCTGGTCGTTATTGGCGCCGGCAGGACGACGGACCTTAAGCGGCAGGACTTGGTCAACCTGGGGGGCGCGGCAATGGGCAAGCTGCCGAAGGCCGGCGACGCGGTCGTGGTCGCCGACCTGCCGGCGGCGAGTAAAGGCGCGGGCCCGAGTGGCCATCAGGCGGCCGATCTCGGCCAAGGCCTGATGCTCAGAGCCTATGCCTTCGACCGCTACAAGACCAAGCGCAAGCCTGACGAACTGCCGTCCGGTACCCGCAACGTCACCATCGTCACGGACGACGTCGGGACGGCGCGCAAGGCCTTCGCGGAACGCGAGGCGATCGCCGAGGGCGTGCTGATGGCGCGCGACCTGGTCAACGAGCCGCCAAACGTCCTCTACCCGGAGGAATTCGCCCGCCGCACCTTGGCGCTCAAGAAGACCGGCTGCGCGGTGGAGATCCTGAACATGGCGGCGCTGAAAAAGCTCGGCATGGGCGCGCTTCTCGGCGTCGGTCAGGGCTCGGCGCGTGAAAGCCGCGTCGTCGTCATGCGCTGGAATGGCGGCAAGAAGGGCGAAGCGCCGGTCGCCTTCATCGGCAAGGGCGTCTGCTTCGATACCGGCGGCATTTCGATCAAGCCGGCGGCCGGCATGGAGGACATGAAAGGCGACATGGCGGGCGCGGCCTGCGTGGTCGGCCTGATGCAGGCGCTGGCGGCGCGCAAGGCCAAGGTCAATGCCGTCGGTGTCATCGGCCTCGTCGAGAACATGCCGGACGGCAACGCGCAGCGCCCCGGCGACATCGTCAAATCGATGTCGGGTCAGACCATCGAGATCATCAATACCGACGCCGAAGGCCGCCTCGTGCTCGGTGACGTGCTTTGGTACACGAAGGAAAAGTTCAAGCCAAAATTCATGGTCAACCTGGCGACGCTGACCGGCGCCATCCTCGTCGCTCTGGGGCACGAATATGCCGGGCTGTTCTCCAACAATGACGAATTGAGCGAGCGCCTGACCAAATCGGGCGAGGCGACCGGTGAGACGGTCTGGCGCATGCCGCTCGGTCCGGCTTACGACAAGATGATCGATTCCAAATTCGCCGACATGAAGAACACCGGCGGTTCGCGTTACGGCGGGGCGATTACGGCGGCGCAGTTCCTGCAGCGCTTCGTCGACAAGACGCCGTGGGCGCATCTCGACATCGCCGGCACCGGAATGGATTCGCGGCAGAACGAGATCAACAAAAGCTGGGCCTCGGGCTGGGGCGTGCGCCTGCTCGATCGCCTGGTGGCGGATTATTACGAGGGATGAACGCCGCGGCGCATCGATGACCGAAGTTCTGTTCTATCACCTGCAGGGCCAGAAGCTCGAAGGCGTGCTGACGCCGCTGATCGAGAAGTCGGTCGAGCGCGGCTGGCGCGTCGCCGTGCAGGGCAACAGCGAGGAACGCATCGAGGCGCTCGACTCGCATCTGTGGACCTACCGCGACGACGGCTTTCTGCCGCACGGCACCTGGCGTGAGGCGGAAGCCGCGCGGCAGCCGGTGCTGCTCACGGTCAACGACACCAATCCGAACGCGGCCACGGTGCGCTTCCTGATCGACGGCGCCGGGTTGCCCGCGGATGCCGAGGCCTACCAGCGCATCGTGCTGGTGTTCGACGGCGACGACGACGAGGCGGTAGCGCAAGCCCGCGGCTTCTGGACCGAGGCCAAGTCCAAGGGCTTCGACGCCACCTACTGGCAGCCCGACGACAACGGCCGTTGGGTCAAGAAGGCCTGAGGCGCCGCTCGGTCATTGGCCGAATCATGGCCCAGCGGCCGATACCCGGACGTCCTGATGGCCTGCGCCTTGTCCTGCGCCATTGTGATGTCGCAAAATAGGTCTTAAGGGACAACACGATAGGATAGCGCGGGGGAGAAACCGCTTTGGCGCGACGCGATCTGCATTGGAAACTGGCGATGACCGGGCTGCTGGCGTTCAGCGTCGGCGGTTGCTCGGGCATGGCCGACACGTTCAAGTCCGACGCCGGCTGGTTCTCCAAGCCGTTCAGCAGCGTGCTGTCTCGGGAAGACGGCTCCGGGAATATGGGCAACAAGAATTTTGCGCTTGGCCCGACCGGCCCGGTCGGCCCGGAGGAATTGGTCAATGCCGACGGCTCCTGCGCGCCGCCGGCGCCCGAGAACGCGGCGCCTGCCAGTCCCGCCGCGCCGGCCTCGGCGCAGGCCGACCGGCCAGTCGGTTCGATGGCCGGGGATCTTGCCGGCGAACCGATGTCGGCGTCGTCCGCCGCGGCTGGGTCGGCGCCGGTGCTCGGTGGCATCGCGCTGGGCATGACCGAATGTCAGGCCGTGCGTCGTGCCGGAACGCCGAGCAATGTTGCGATCGGCACCGGTGACAATAACGTGCGCAAGGTGGTGCTGACGTATCTCAGCGGCACCTGGCCCGGCGTCTACACGTTCGAATCCGGTCGCCTGAAAGTGATCGACGAGGTGCCCCAGGCGCAAAAGCCGGCCAAAAAGAAGCCTGTCGCGAAGAAAAAGCGAGCGCCGGCCAAGCGCGGCTGACGTCGCTCACGCCGTCTCGAGCGCGCTCGACGCCGCGAGCCATTCCTCTTCGGCCTTGGCGATGGCGTCGACGACCTGAGCACGCGTCTTCGACAATTCGGCGGCGCGCGCCGGATTCTTGGTGAACAGTTCGCCGTCCGACAATGTCGCATCGAGCTTGGCGAGCTGCTTGTTGAGCTGCGCGATATCGGCTTCCGCTTTCTGAATCTTCTTGCGCAGCGGCGCGGTCTCGGCGCGCTTCTCGGCGGCGGCGCGGCGCGCCTCGGCCGGATCGACGCGCGGCGCCGCCTTGGCGACGCTCGCCGGTTTGCCCTCCGACAGGATGAACCGGTGATAGTCCTCGATGTCGCCGTCGAACGGTTTGACGCCACCATTCGCCACCAGCCACAGCCGGTCGACGGTGGCTTCGAGCAGATAGCGGTCGTGCGACACCAGGATCACGGCGCCGGGGAAGTCGTTGATCGCCTCGATCAGCGCGCCGCGGCTGTCGATGTCGAGATGGTTGGTCGGCTCGTCGAGGATGATGAGATGCGGGGCGTTGAAGGTGGCGAGACCGAGCATCAACCGCGCCTTCTCGCCGCCCGACAGTTTCTCGACCTTGGTGTTGGCGGCATCGCCTGAGAAGCCGATGGCGCCGACACGCGCGCGCACCCTGGCTTCCGGCTGGTCCGGCATCAACCGGCGCACATGATCGTAGGGGCTGTCCTGAAGGTCGAGTTCATCGACCTGATGCTGGGCGAAGTAGCCGACCTTCAGCGCGGCGGCGCGCGTGACGGTGCCGCGCTCGGGTTTGAGCCGGTCGGCCAGCAGTTTCACCAGAGTCGATTTGCCGTTGCCGTTTGAGCCCAGAAGCGCGATGCGGTCGTCATTGTCGATGCGCAGCGACACGTGGGTCAGTACCGGATGACCCGGCTCATAGCCGACCGCGACATTGTCCGTGGCGATGATCGGCGGCGACAGCAGTTTGTCGGGCGCCGGAATTTGGATCGGCCGCACGTCGTCGGTCACCAGCGAGACGATCGGCTGCATCTTCGCCAGCATCTTGATGCGCGATTGCGCCTGCCGCGCCTTGGTCGCCTTGGCGCGGAAGCGATCGACGAAGGCCTGCAGATGTGCGCGCTGCGCGTCCTGTTTCTTGATCAGCTTCTGGTCGAGCGCGAGGCGTTCGCTGCGCAGCTTCTCGTAGTCGGAATAGCCGCCTTTGTAGAGCGTCAGCTTCTTGGCCTCGAGAGCGAGGATCTGGTTGACCGAGTTGTCGAGCAGGTCACGGTCGTGGCTGACCACGATCATGGTGTGCGGATATTTCGCCAGGTGGTCCTGCAGCCACAGAGTGCCTTCGAGGTCGAGATAGTTGGTCGGCTCGTCGAGCAGCAATAAGTCAGGCTCGGCAAACAGCGCCGCCGCCAGCGCGACGCGCATGCGCCAGCCGCCGGAGAACTCGGTGCAGGGCCGCTGCTGGTCGGCGGGCGAGAAGCCGAGACCGGAGAGAATGGCCGCGGCGCGGGCAGGGGCCGCGTGCGCGCCGATGTCGGCGAGCCGCGACTGGATCTCGGCGATGCGGTGCGGATCGGTGGCGGTCTCGGCTTCGGCGAGCAGATCGGTGCGCTCACTCGGGGCCTTGAGCACGACTTCGAGCAGGCTCTCCGGGCCGTTCGGCGCTTCCTGCGCCAGCCGGCCGATGCGCCAGCGCGGCGGCAGCTCGATCGAGCCGGTCTCGGCGCCCATCTGCCCGGTGATGACGTTGAACAAGGTCGACTTGCCGGTGCCGTTGCGTCCGATCAGGCCGACGCGCGCACCCGGCGTGATGCGGGCGCTGGCGTCTTCCAGGAGCGTGCGGCCGGCGATGCGGACGGTGAGGTCGTCGATGATCAGCATGGGCCGCTATGTGGCCGAGCCCGCCGCGCCGCGCAATAGCAGGGGCTCAGCCGGCCTTGCCCAGGCCGATGCCGGTCTGTCGCTGGTAGACGATCAGGTCGAAGCTCGGCGTTCGCTCGTTGCCGATGATCGACGTCAGCAGGGCGTGGGCCTGACCCCGGTGGTGCGTCTGGTGATTGAAGAAATGGTCGAGCGCCGGCGCCAGCGGCTGTTCGATCACCTGTGGATTGACGACGGTTTTGTAGCGAAGGGTGCCGTCGAGTGCGGCGGCATCGAGGCTGTCGATATAGCGGCTGATGAGGACATCCTGCGAGCGCCGGGCCGCGCGCAAGGCGGCGAAATCGTCGTAGAGGACGGCGTCGAGACTTGGCGGCACCTCGCCGGCGCCGGTGAAGCGGCGCATCCAGATACGGTCGCCGACCAGGATGTGGTTCAGCGTACCGTGCAGCGACTTGAAGAAGGCGCTGCGGTCGGCGCGGTAGTCGGCGTCCGGCACCAGGGCTGCCGCCTCGAAAAGCCGTTCATTGCACCAGGCATTGTAGCCTGCGAACATCTGGTAGCGCGATTTCACCTCGACCCCCGGATTCGGCGGAAAAATCGGTCAAAGTTCGGCCAAAACCGACCTTGCCCCGCCCCCATGCCCGCCGGTATAAGCCGCCCGCAATTGCCTTTCCAATGAAACTCGGACATCGATCCGATCAATCCCACTGAAGGACACCCAGCCGATGGCGGTCGAGCGTACATTTTCCATTCTCAAACCCGATGCGACCGAGCGCAACCTCACCGGCGCCATCAACGCCATCATCGAGAAGGCGGGCCTGCGCATCGTGGCGCAGAAGCGCGTGCGCATCACCAAGGCGCAGGCCGAGCAGTTCTACGGCGTGCACAAGGCGCGGCCGTTCTTCGGCGAGCTCGTCGAGTTCATGACCTCGGGTCCGGTCGTGGTGCAGGTGCTCGAAGGCGAAAACGCCATCGCCAAGTATCGCGACGTCATGGGCGCCACCGACCCGTCGAAGGCGGCCGAGGGCACGATCCGCAAGACCCATGCCAAATCGATCGGTGAAAACTCGGTGCACGGCTCGGATTCGCCGGAAAACGCCGTGATCGAGATTAATCAGTTCTTCGCCGGCAACGAAATCGTCGGCTGAAGTTCCGCCGGTTGGCTGACTGACAATTTGTCGCAGCCCCGGATTACCAAGCCTGGTTTACACCCGTTGAGCGGCGAAACGCCGCACAACGGGTGTTTTCGTTTTGATGAACATTCCTTCGCCAAAACGGGTGCTGGAGACGTGGTCCGCCCTCATCGGGATATCGGGCTCGACCTATCTCGAACTCGTTGAGGATCTCGACGCGGAGCTCATGGCCGTGGCCGACGACCTGCAATGGCCACTGCTCATCATCGGGACCATCGGAACCGGCAGTATTCTGGTCAGTTCATGGCGGGAAAGCCGGAAGCGCAAACCGGCGCCGCTGCGCCGGCGCGGGATCAAATTTCAACAATAATGCGAGCGAAGCGGTGCCATGACGTGCCGCGGTAATTGAGGGGCGGCAACGACATGGACACGTTACTCGCAGGCATCGACCAATACACCCAGCCGCATTTCTGGGTGGCGGTGGTGCAGATCATCTGGATCAACGTTCTCTTGTCGGGTGACAATGCGATCGTCATCGCGCTGGCCTGCCGCAATCTTCCGCCGAAGCAGCGGCTCGGCGGCATCATCCTCGGCACACTGGTCGCGCTCGCCATGCGGCTGGTCTTCGCCAGCGTCGTCTCCAGCCTGATGCTGTTTCCCTACATCAAGATCGTCGGCGGCCTGGCGCTGCTGTGGATCGCCGTCAAGCTGCTGCTGCCCGAGGATTCGAACGAGCACGGCACCGAAGCAAGCGACAGCTTGTGGCGCGCCGTGCAGATGATCGCCGTCGCCGACATCGTCATGAGCCTCGATAACGTCATCGCGGTCGCCGCCGCGGCCAACGGCAACACCGCGCTTCTGGTGTTCGGCCTCGGCATCAGCATTCCGGCGATCGTGGCGGGCGCGACGATCATCATGGCGATGCTCAACCACTTTCCGTTTCTGCTGTGGGCCGGCGCCGGCCTGCTGGGCTGGGTGGCCGGCGACGTTATCGGCAGCGATCCGGTGATCGGCGACCAGGCCGAAGTGCTTGGCGGCGAGGGCGTGCTGGAGAAAATCCGGCTCGTTCTGGGCGCGGCGGGTGCGGTGGGAACCGTGCTCGTCGGCTACTGGCTCCGCTCGCGGCGGCGGGAGGAGGAAGAGGAGCCCGCCTGACACCGTCATTTTCACAGGCGGAAATGAAGGCCCTAGCCTAACTCCAGGACTATCCTTTAGTATACATTATACCAGACTGCCCCTCTGACCGTGGGGGCAGCCCGGCAATAATGGCCCGCGGCCCGAAACCGCGGCCCAGGGGGTGGAGGAAGCGCAGGTGCAGGCGATCTATGCCTACGTGGCCGAGCCGGGCTTCTGGCTGTCGGTTCTCCAAGTCATCTGGATCAACATTCTCCTGTCCGGCGACAACGCGGTGGTGATCGCGCTTGCCTGCCGCGGCCTGCCGCCGCGCGAGCGGCTGTGGGGCATGATCATTGGCGCCGGCTTCGCCTCGGTACTGCTGATCCTGTTCACCGGCGTCGTCTCGGTGTTGCTGACGCTGCCCTATCTCAAGCTCGGCGGCTCGCTGCTGTTGCTCTGGGTCGCGATCAAGCTGCTCGTGCCTGAAGCCGAAGCAGATGGCGAGGGACCGGAGGCTGCGGAGAATCTATGGCGCGCGGTGCGCATCGTCGTCATCGCCGATATCATCATGAGCCTCGACAACGTTATTGCGGTGGCGGCGGTGGCGCATGGGCAGTACGTGTTGCTCACGCTCGGTCTCGCGGTCAGCATCCCGATGGTGATCGCCGGCAGCGCCATCATCCTGGCGCTGCTCGAGCGGTTCCCGATCCTGATCTGGGGCGGCGCCGGGATTCTCGGCTGGGTGGCCGGCGATATCTTCGCCAGCGATCCAGTGATCGAGGGCCTGTTTGGCGGCTATCCGGCAAGCACGGTCGAACTGGTGGCGAAGTTCGCCGGCGCGGCGATCGCGCTCGGGGGCGGCTATCTGTGGCGCCGGTCCAAGACGTCAGTGGAGAGCGAAGTCTAGGCTCTGCTATAAGGACGGCCATGAACCAGGCCGTCCGCTCTCCCCGCGATTCCGTCCGGATCGGCCATTCGGCCTGTCCGCACGACTGTCCGTCCACCTGCGCGCTCGACGTCGAATTGATCGACGCGCACACCATCGGTCGCGTTCGCGGCTCAGCCGACAACGACTACACGGCCGGCGTTATCTGCGCCAAGGTCGCGCGTTACGCCGAGCGCGAGCATCATCCCGACCGGCTGATGCATCCGCTGCAGCGCGTCGGCGTCAAGGGCTCGGGCGAATTCCGGCGCATCTCGTGGGATGACGCGCTCGACGTCGTCGCCGAGCAACTGCTGAAGGCGGAAGCGCGTCACGGCGCGGAAAGCGTCTGGCCTTATTACTACGCCGGCACCATGGGCCTGGTGCAGCGCGACGGCATCAACCGGCTGCGCCACGTCAAGAAGTACTCCGGCTTTCATTCGACCATTTGCGTCAACCCGGCCTGGTCCGGCTTTGCCGCTGGCACCGGCAAGATTGCCGGCAGCGACCCGCGCGAGATGGCGAAGTCCGATCTGGTGGTGATCTGGGGCACCAATCCGGTCAACACACAAGTCAACGTCATGACGCATGCGACACGGGCGCGGAAAGAGCGCGGCGCCAGGATCGCGGCGGTCGACGTCTATATGAACGGCACCATGAAACAGGCCGATCTGCCTGTGCTGGTGAAGCCGGGCACCGACGGGGCGCTCGCCTGTGCGGTGATGCATTGCCTGTTTCGCGACGGCAAGGCGGACTGGGCCTATCTCGAGAGATACACCGACGCGCCGCGCGAACTCGAGGCGCATCTGAAGTCGCGCGACCCGCAATGGGCCTCCGCCATCACCGGCGTGCCGGTCGAGACGATCGAGGAATTCGCCAGGCTGATCGGCGAGAACAAACGCACTTATTTCCGGCTCGGCTACGGCTTTGCCCGTTCGCGCAACGGCGCCGTCAACATGCACGCGGCGTTGTCGATCGCCGCGGTGACCGGCGCCTGGCAATACGAGGGCGGCGGTGCTTTCCACAACAACAACGACATCTTCGGCCTCAACAAGTCGACCATCGAGGGCGCCGATGCGTTCGATCCGTCGGTGCGCGTGCTCGACCAGTCGAAGATCGGCCCGATCCTGACCGGCGATCGCGAGGCCTTGCTGAGTGGTCCCCCGGTCGATGCGCTGTTCATCCAGAACACCAACCCGATGTCGGTGGCGCCGGACCAGACCTTGGTGAAGCGCGGCTTCGCCCGCGACGACCTGTTCGTCTGCGTCCACGAGCAGTTCATGACCGAGACGGCACAGGTCGCCGACATCGTGCTGCCGGCGACGACCTTCCTCGAGCACGATGACATCTATCGCGGCGGCGGCCATCAATACATCGTGCTCGGGCCGAAGCTGGTCGAGGCGCCCGGCGAATGCCGCAACAATCACGAGGTCGTGGTGGCGCTGGCCAAGCGACTGGGTGCGGAGCACCGTGGCTTTACGATGAGCCCGCGCGAACTGATCGATGATCTGTTGCGTCTGTCGAACCGCGGCACTTTGGCCGAACTCGAAGCCAATCGTTGGATCGAGTGTCAGCCGCCGTTCGAGAAGGCGCATTATCTCGACGGCTTCAACTGGCCGGACGGCAAATTCCGCTTCAAGCCGGATTGGCCGAACGTGCCGTTCCGCAGTCCCTATACGTCGGGGCCGGTCGAAGCCATGCCGGCGCTGCCGGATCACTGGGCCGTGGTTGAAGCCGCCGACGCCGAGCATCCGTTCCGTCTGGCGACGTCGCCGGCGCGCGCTTTCCTCAATTCGACTTTCACCGAAACGCCGACGTCGCGGACCAACGAGAAGCGGCCGACGGTGATGATCCATCCCGACGACGCGGCAGAGCAGGGCATTGCCGACGGCGATGCCGTCGTGCTCGGCAACCGGCGCGGCGAAGTCCGCCTGCATGCCAAGGTGTTCGATGGTGTGCGGCGCGGCGTGCTGATCGCGGAATCGATCTGGCCGAACGCGGCCTATATCGACGGCAAGGGCATCAACACGCTGACCGGCGCCGATGCGGTCGCGCCGTTCGGCGGCGCGGCATTCCACGACAACAAGGTGTGGATCAGCCGCGCCGTGAACTCCTAAAGCTCCTTGCCGATCACACGATCGACGGAATAGCGGCGGCCGCCGGCCAGCGCGATGAAGAGCACCACCACGCCCATCAGCAGCACGTATTCGTAGCCGCCCTTGCTGACCGAAAAGCCTTTCGGGCCGTGGAAAGCGATGAAGATCACGCCGAGTTCGACCGCGATGGCGGCGGCGAAGAAGCGGGTGAACAGGCCGACGGTGACGCAGGCTGCGGCGACGGTCTCGAGAAAGATCACGGCGAAGGCGCATAGCGCGGGCAGGGCAAAGCCGGCGCGCACGAAGAAGGCGACTTCGGCGGCAAAGCCGGCCTGCACCTTGTTCCAGCCGTGCACGAAGAAGATGGCGCCCATGGTGACGCGCAGCAGCAGGTAGCCGACTTCGGGAGCCCAGTCGTAGAATCCGGCGAGGCCGGGGATGAGCAGGCGGGTGTTGGCAGGCGTGCGCGCAAGCATCAGTTGACCTCTAGAATGATCAAAAGCGCGCGGCGACAGGCCGCGCGCTGAAGTCAGAAGCAATGGGCTTTGTGGAGAAACTTGGGTGGGGCGCCGCGCTCGCGAAAACGTGAATGCGGCGCCCGGTTAGCGGCTCACAGTTCCTTGCCGATGAAGCGGTCCACCGAGTAGGGACCGCCGCCGCGCATCGCGATGACGAACAGCGCGGCGCCGATCAGCAGCACATATTCGTATCCGCCGACGCCAATATTGTAACCCTTGGAGAGATGTACCGCGAACAGTGCGATCAGCATCTCGACCGCCGCAACTGCTGCGAAAAAGCGCGTGAAAAGGCCGAGGATCAGGCAAATGCCGCCAACGAGCTCAATCGCGATGCTGAGATAAGCGAACGTCAGGGCCGGCTCGAGACCATTCTTCGCCATGATGTTGGCCGCGACCGCGGTGGCGCCGATCTTGAATTTGAATGACACGTGCATCAACAACATGGCGCCAATAACGACGCGCATGGCGGTCACGGCGACGTCGCCGACCGATGCGTAGAATCCTGCGAGGCCCGGAAATATCAACTTCGCTTCGCTGCCCGACTGTCCGTTCATGGCTCAACCCCTTGGCTCGACACGGCGCAAATATTGCGCGGTCTGAGGTATAACACCGGGGAACCCGGGCCTATTCACGTTGAAGTGTGTGGATGGGTCAGGCCGGCGGCATCAGGGTGCCGGCGTCGGGCACCGGCTTGCCGTCGATCAGGCAGCGGCCGTCGACAACCGTCACACGGCCCTCGGCCACCAGCCGTAGCGCTTCCGGGTAGATGCGGTGCTCGACCGTGAGTACTCGCGCAGCGAGCGCCGACTCACTGTCATCATCCCGCACCGCAACCGCGCCCTGCATGATGGTCGGGCCCGCGTCCATTTCCGGCACGACGAAATGCACCGTGGCGCCGTGCACCTTGGCGTGCGCTTCGAGCGCGCGCTTGTGGGTGTCGAGGCCCTTGAAGGACGGCAATAGGGCGGGGTGGATGTTGAGCATGCGCTCGCTCCACAGCCCGACGAATTCCGGCGTCAGAAGCCGCATGAAGCCGGCGAGGCAGACCAGATCGATCTTGTGCGCGACGAGCAGCTCGTGCATCGCGCGGTCGAAGGCGGCGCGGTCCTTGCCGAAGGCCTTGTGATCGACGACCGCGGTGTCGATGCCCTCGCGGCGTGCGGTGTCGAGCCCGCCGGCATCGGCAATGTTGGAAAGCACCAGCACGATCTCGGCCGGATAATCGGGCGCCTTGGTGGCCTCGATCAGCGCCGCCATGTTGGAGCCGCGGCCGGAGATCAGAACGGCGACGCGCGTTTTCGCCATCGGCTTACAGCTTGAGATCGAGCGTGCCGTCATAGACGACGCGTTCATCGCTGTCGGTGCGGATAACGCGGCCGATGGTCGTCACCTTCTCGCCGGCCTTGGCGAAGGCGTCGGTCACGGCGGCTTCGTCCTTCGGGGCGACGACGACGATCATGCCGACGCCGCAGTTGAAGGTGCGCAGCATCTCCTTCGGCGCGATGTTGCCGACCTCGGCCAGCCAGCGGAACACCGGCGGCGCGTTGACCTTGGCGAGGTCGATGCGGGCGCCGAGGCCTTTCGGCAGAACGCGCGGGATGTTGTCGGGGAAACCGCCGCCGGTGATGTGGGCAAGGCCCTTCACCGCGCGGGTCTCGCGGATCGCGGCGAGGCAGGATTTCACGTAGATGCGGGTCGGCGTCAGGATCGCTTCGCCGAGCGACACGTCATTGGCGAAGGGTGCCGCCGTGCTCCACAACAGACCGCTCTTGGCCACCACCTTGCGCACCAGCGAATAGCCGTTCGAGTGCACACCAGAGGAGGCCAGCCCGAGGATGACGTCGCCTTCGGCGATGGTCGGCCGCGGCAGCACCTCGCCACGTTCGACGGCGCCGACCGCGAAGCCGGCCAAGTCATAATCCTCGCCCTGATAGAGGCCGGGCATCTCCGCAGTCTCGCCGCCGATCAGGGCGCAGCCGGCGTCGCGGCAGCCGAGCGAAATGCCGGCGACCACGGCGGCGCCGACCTCGGGCGCGAGGCGGCCGGTAGCGTAGTAATCCAGGAAGAACAGCGGCTCGGCGCCCTGGACCACGAGGTCGTTGACGCTCATGGCGACAAGGTCGATGCCGATGGTGTCGTGGCGGCCGGTCTCGATGGCGATTTTGACCTTGGTGCCGACCCCGTCATTAGCCGCCACCAGAATCGGGTCGGCGTAGCCCGCCCGCTTGAGGTCGAACAGGCCACCGAAACCGCCGATTTCGGCGTCGGCGCCGGGCCGCGCGGTAGCGCGCACCAGTGGCTTGATCAGGTCCACCATCCGGTTGCCGGCGTCGATATCGACGCCCGCCTGCGCGTAGGTCAGGCCGCGCTCTTGATCCGCCATTTGGGCCCCTCGTCGACCGCCTGTCGCCGACACAAAAAGGCGCGCCAGCGGCGGTAAGTGCCGCCTCGTACGTCGAAAAGGCCGTTCGTGCAATGGCGCGAGCGCCGTTATACTCTATCTGTTGGGACGGGCCGAACCGACCCAAACCGATTCCATAGACCGACCCCAAACAGACCCAAACAGACCCCTTGCCGGGGGTTTCGCAAGAGCCGGGACTGCCTTGAGTATTCCAAACCTGATCACCCTGGCGCGCATCTTCCTGGTGCCCGTCGTGGTCTGGGCGATTGCCTCCAACGCGATGTGGATCGCCTTTGTCCTGTTCCTGGTTGCCGGCGTGTCCGACGCCGTCGACGGCTTCCTGGCCAAGCGCTTCCGCATGACCACGGAACTTGGCGCCTATCTCGACCCGCTGGCCGACAAGGCGCTGATCGTCTCGATCTATCTGACCCTTGGGATCAACGGGGACATCCCGCGCTGGCTGGTGATCCTGGTGGTGTCACGGGATATCCTGATCGTCGGAGGCATCATGTTGTCCTGGTTGTTGGGGAACCCGTTGAAGATCAAGCCGCTGTGGGTGTCGAAGCTCAACACCACGGCGCAAATCGCCTTCGCCTGCGTGGTGCTCGGCTCGCTCGGCTTCCATCTCGCGGTGCCGATGCTGACGCTGGCGCTGATGGGGCTGGTCGCGGTGCTGACATTGCTGTCGATCGCCGCCTACCTCGCCGAGTGGGTGCGGCACATGAACTCGCCGGTGGCGGGCCCGTGAGCGCGAACGCAGCGGGGCAGCCTTCGCCGGGACCGGACCGCGACCGCAGCGGCATCGCCCTGCAGCGGCAGATGGTGTTCTGGCTGGCGGCGCTGGCCATCTTCGTGCTGTTCCTGTGGTCGCTCGCCGATATCCTGTTGCCCTTTATCGCGGGCCTCGCCATCGCCTATTTCCTCACGCCGCTGACCGACCGGCTCGAACGCATGGGGGTCAATCGGCTGGTCGCCGCACTCGCGATCATCTCCATGGTGGTGCTGCTGATCGTGCTGGTGCTGCTGCTGATCCTGCCGCTTTTGGGCAATCAGCTCGCGGCGCTGATCGACAACATCCCCGGCTACATCACCAAACTGCGGGCGCTGGTCAGCAACACGGAGTGGCCATGGCTGAAGGGCTTGCTCGGCAACGGCTTCGGCAGCGACAAGGCGATCAGCGACCTGCTGACGCAGGGCGCCGGCTGGCTGACGACGTTCCTGAAATCGCTGTGGTCCGGCGGACGGGCGCTGGTGTCGCTGTTCTCGCTGATCGTTGTGACGCCGGTGGTGGCGTTCTATCTGATCTACGACTGGCACAAGATGATCGATGCCGTCGATAGCTGGATTCCGCTGCGCCAGCGCGACACCGTGCATCAGCTCGCTCGCGAAACCGATACGACCATCGCCGGCTTCGTCCGCGGCCAGTCCGCCGTCTGCCTGATCCTCGGCACCTTCTATGCCGTCGGGCTGACCTTGGCGGGTCTCAATTTCGGCCTGCTGATCGGGCTGATTTCAGGACTGATCAGCTTCATTCCCTATGTCGGTTCGATGACCGGGCTGATCCTGTCGCTCGGTGTCGCCGTGGCGCAGTTCTGGCCGCAATATACGTGGATCCTGGTCGTGCTGGGCGTGTTCCTGGCGGGACAGTTCCTCGAAGGCAACGTGTTGTCGCCGAAGCTGGTCGGGGAGAGCGTCGGCCTGCACCCGGTCTGGGTGATCTTCGCGCTGCTCGCCTTCGGCTATCTGTTCGGCTTCGTCGGGCTGCTCGTTGCCGTGCCTGTTTCGGCCATCATCGGCGTGCTGGCGCGCTTTGGGCTCAAACGCTATCTGCAAAGTTCTTTCTACACCGGCGAGCCGGTTTCGTAGGCGGCGTCCATGTCCGAGCGTACCCCCACCGTCGAAGCACTGGAGCGCGCGGCCGCGCCGCGTCAGCTCGTGCTCGCGCTCGACCACGCCATCAGCTATGCGCGTGAGGATTTCCTTGAAGGACCGTCGAACGAAAAGGCGCTGGCGCTGATCGAGCGCTGGCCGGACTGGCCGAGCCGGCTGATCGCGCTGATTGGACCGGAGGGGGCGGGCAAGAGCCACCTGGCCGCGATCTGGGCGGCCGCGAGCGGCGCGCGGGTGATCGCGGCCAAGCGCCTCGGCGACTCCGATCTGCCGTCGGCTTTAGCCACCGGCGCGCTGGTGGTCGAAGACATCGACACGCCGGACCTCGACGAGCGTGCGCTGTTCCATCTCATCAATCTGGCGCGTGAGGAGGGGGCCGATGTTCTGTTCACCGCGCGGCTGTCGCCGCCATCGCTTAATGTGGGCATCCGCGATCTGCAGTCACGTTTGAGGATGCTGCCAGTGATCGAACTGGAGGCGCCGGACGACGCGTTGCTGCGGGCCCTGATCGTCAAGCTCGCCGCCGACCGCCAGCTCGCGGTCGACGAGGCTCTGGTCAACTATGTCGTCAACCGGGTCGAGCGCTCCTTCACCGGAGTGCACCGGGCCGTGGCCCAATTGGACGAGGAGGCGCTGCGCCGGCACCGGCCGGTGACGCGGGCGCTCGCGGCCGAGCTGTTCAGGGCGACTTAACGCGGCGCTTCTATGGTCTTGACGCAACCCGGTCGTCGGCGCCGAATTGTCCCCGCGCCCGGTTCGGTCGGCTTGGCAAACGTGGCACAGGGGCTTTCTCAGGTTCTGCTTCATCATGAAAGATAGCTCACAAGTCACTGTTTCTTCAACGGAAGGCCTCTTCGCTGATGACGTGAAGAAGCTGCCGGCCGCGGTTCCCGAATCGGCGGAACCGCCGATCCGCGAGCAGCCGGAGCGCTTCATCAACCGTGAAATCTCATGGCTCCAGTTCAACCGCAGGGTCCTCGAAGAGGCGGCGAACGAGACCCATCCCCTCCTGGAGCGGGTGCGCTTTCTGTCGATTTCGGCAAACAACCTTGATGAATTCTTCATGGTCCGGGTCGCCGGTCTCAAAGGCCAGGTGCGGCAGGGCATCACCACCCGCAGCCCGGAAGGCCTGACCCCGGCCGAACAGCTCGCCCGTATCCGTGAGGCGGTGTCGCAACTGGCCTACGATCAGCAGCACCGCTGGATCGAATTGCGCGACGATCTCGCCGAAGCCGGCGTGGCTCTGGTCGACGGCAGCAAGCTGTCGAAGACCGAACGAAGCTGGCTCGAGGAGTATTTCCTCACCCACATCTTCCCATTGCTGACGCCGCTGGCAATCGACCCGGCGCACCCGTTCCCGTTCATTCCCAATCTCGGCTTCTCGATCGCGCTGCAACTGGCTCGCGTCCGCGACGGCAAGGCCATGAACGCGCTGATCCGCATGCCGCAGAAGATCGAGCGCTTCATCCGCCTGCCGGCGACGAGCGGCGGCGGCATCCGGTTGATCACGCTGGAAGAGCTGACCGCGCTGCATGTCAGCAAGTTGTTTCCCGGCTACACGGTGAAAGGCGCCGGCTCGTTCCGCGTTATTCGCGACTCGGATCTGGAAATCGAAGAAGAGGCCGAAGACCTGGTGCGGCTGTTCGAGACGGCGCTGAAGCAGCGCCGCCGCGGTTCGGTGATCCGCCTCGAACTCGACGTCGCCATGCCGGTCGAATTGCGCGACTTCGTGCAGCACGCTCTCGCGGTGGCCGACGACGAAGTGTTCAATGTCGACGGCGTGCTGGCGCTCAACGACCTGTCGCAACTGACCCGCATCGACCGGCCCGACCTCGAATTCGTGCCGTACAATCCGCGCTATCCCGAGCGCATCCGCGACCATGGCGGCGACGCCTTCGCCGCGATCCGGCAGAAGGACCTCATCGTCCACCATCCTTACGAGTCGTTCGACGTCGTGGTGCAGTTCCTGCAGCAGGCGGCGCGCGATCCCAACGTCGTCGCCATCAAGCAAACCTTGTACCGCACCTCCGCGGAGAGCCCGATCGTCAAGACCCTGGTCGAGGCGGCCGAGGCCGGCAAATCGGTGACCGCACTGGTCGAACTCAAGGCCCGCTTCGACGAGGAAGCCAATATCCGCTGGGCCCGTGACCTCGAGCGCGCCGGCGCCCAGGTGGTCTACGGCTTCATCGAGCTCAAGACCCACGCCAAACTGTCGCTCGTCGTCCGCCGCGAGGGTGGCACGCTGGCGACTTACTGCCATGTCGGTACCGGCAACTATCATCCGGTAACGGCGCGCGTTTATACCGACCTGTCGTTCTTCACCGCCGATCCGGTGGTGGCGCGCGACGTCGCCCGCATTTTCAATTACATCACCGGTTATGCCGAGCCGGCCGAGCTCGAGCGCATGGCGATGTCGCCGGTATCGTTGCGCAAGCGCATCCTCGACCATATCGGCCGCGAGGCGGCCAATGCGCGCGCCGGCAAGCCGGCCGCGATCTGGATGAAGATGAATTCGCTGGTCGATCCCGGGATCATCGACGCCTTGTACGATGCCTCGGCCGCCGGCGTGCGGATCGATCTCGTGGTGCGCGGTATCTGCTGCCTCAGGCCGGGCGTGCCCGGCCTTTCGGAGAACATCCGCGCCAAGTCGATCGTCGGCCGTTTCCTCGAACACGCCCGCATCTATTGCTTCGGCGACGGCCACGAACTGCCGCACCCGAAGGCGGCGGTGTATTTCTCGTCGGCCGACATGATGCCGCGCAATCTCGACCGCCGCGTCGAGGTGCTGTGCCCGATTGTCAACCCGACCGTGCATGAACAGGTGCTCGGCCAGATCATGGTCGCCAACTTCCGGGATAACGAGCAGAGCTGGAAGGTCTTGCCGGACGGCTCCTCGACGCGCATAAAGGCCGGGCCGGGCGAGGAATCGTTCAACGCCCACAAGTACTTCATGACAAATCCGAGCTTGTCGGGCCGTGGTAAATCGCTCAAAGACTCTTCGCCGCGCAGCCTCATCCGCCGCCTCATCGAAGGCGCGTAAGGCGACGACACGCGTGGGCAAGGTCGAAACCGTCAAGGGCCGGCTCGATCACGGTCCGGCCATCGCCGTCATCGACATCGGCTCGAACTCGGTGCGTCTCGTTATCTACGAGGGCCTGACGCGATCGCCGACGCCGATCTTCAACGAGAAGGTTCTCGCCGGTCTCGGCCGTCAGGTGCAGACCACCGGCTTGCTGGCGCAGGACGCGATCGACACGGCGCTGGGCGCGCTGGTGCGCTTCAAGGCGCTGTGCGACATCCAGCACGTCGACCGCATCTATGCCATCGCCACCGCGGCGTGCCGCGACGCGCGCAACGGCCGCGCCTTCATCTCCGCCGCCGAACGCATCTGCGGCACCAAGATCGAGATCCTGTCCGGCAAGCGCGAGGCGCAGCTCACCGCTTACGGCGTCGTCTCCGGCATCCATAATCCTGACGGTATCGTCGGCGATCTTGGCGGCGGTTCGCTTGAGCTGGTCGACGTCAAGGGCTCGCGCGTGCGTCACGGCCTGACGTTGCCGCTCGGCGGTCTCGCCTTGCAGGATCTGACCGGCCGCTCGATCAAGAAGGCCGAGAAGCTGGTCGAGAAGGCGTTCGACAATCTCGACATCCTCGACGAGGGCGAGGGCCGCACGCTGTTTGCCGTCGGCGGCACCTGGCGCGCGCTGGCGCGGCTGCACATGTGGCAGACCGGCTATCCGTTCCACGTCATGCACAACTACCGCATTTCGGCGCGCGAGGCGCTGGAGTTCTCGCGGCTGGTGCACCGGGTCGATACCGAGACCTTGTCGAAGATCGAAGTCGTCAACGCCGCGCGCCGGCCGTTACTCGCTTACGCGGCGCTGGTGCTGGAAAACCTGGTGCGCGGCATCCGGCCGAAAGAGGTCATCATCTCGGCGATGGGCGTGCGCGAGGGCCTGTTGTACTCACTGCTCAACGAGCAGGAGCGGGCGCGCGATCCGCTGATCGCCGCCGCCGCCGACCTCAACGTGTTGCGCTCGCGGGCGCCGAAGCACGGCGAGGAGCTGGTCGTCTGGACCGACCGCTTCATCGCCTCGTCGGGCCTCAAGGAAAGCGGCGACGAGAAACGGCTTCGGCACGCCGCCTGCCTGCTGGCCGATATCGGCTGGCGCGCGCATCCGGATTATCGCGGCGAGCAGGCGATGAACATCATCGCCCACGGCCCGTTCGTCGCCGTCGATCATCCATCGCGCACCTATATGGCATTGTCGGTGTTCCTGCGGCACACCGGTTTGAACGAAGAAGAATTGCCGTCGCGGATCCGCGAACTGGCGACGCCGCATATCCTCGATCGTGCCCGCGTGCTCGGCGCGGCGATGCGGGTGGCCTATATCCTCACCGCGGGGCAGGACGGCGTGCTGCCGCGCGTACCGATGCAGGTGGTGCGCGGCCGGCTCGTGCTCAAGCTGACCGGCGACTACAAGAAGCTCGCCACCGACCGCGTCTCCGGCCGCCTGCGCCAGCTCGGCCGCCTCATCGGACGTGAGGCGGTGGTCGAGGTTTGAGCCGTTACGGTTTGACCGTGCGATTGCGCAGGCGCCGGAACACGGCGATCGCCGCGATCTTGACGGCGCTGTTGATGGCGAACCAGAGCAGCGAATAAAGCCAGACGAATATCACGTAGGGCCAGGCCAGCGGCGCAACGAACCAGCCCGACAGCACGGCGACGGTGCCGAGGATTTGCGTGGCCTCGCTGGTGACGACGAGACGCCAGTTCGGCCAGGGACGTTGCCAGATCGGCCCGGTGTTGCGGGTCAGATAGATCGTCATGTGGCCGGCGACAAGCAGCTTCAGGAACACCATGCTCTGCACTTCGGCCGGTGGCAGGCCGAAATAATCGCGCGCGATGACGAACATGAGAAAACTCGCGATCACGCCGGCAAAGCCGAGAATGAAGGCGAGCCCGAGCACGCGCCGCATGTTCCAGACGACCGGCCGCTCCGCCACCGGAGCGTTGTCGTAGGCGATCATCATGATCGGGAAATCGTTGAACAGCGCCAGCAGCACGATCATCACGGCGGTGACGGGATAGAAATTGAAGACGAGGATCGACACCGTCATGAACAGAAGAACGCGCACGGTTTCGGCGATGCGGTAGGTGGCGTAGCTCGTCATCCGTTCGAAGATGCGCCGCGATTCCTCGATGGCCGACGCGATCACCGTCAGGCCGGGGGCGGTGAGAACGAGCCCGGCGGCCGAGCGGGCGGCGTCGGTCGCGCCGCTCACGGCGATGCCGACGTCGGCCTGTTTGATCGCCGGAGCGTCGTTGACGCCGTCGCCGGTCATGCCAACGACATAGCCCTCGGCTTGCAGCGCCTTGACGATGGCGAACTTGTGCTCGGGAAAGACCTCGGCAAAGCCGTCGGCGGCTAGGATCTTGGCCCGGTCGCCGTCGGAGACGCCGTCGCTCAGCAGATCGGGCGCGGAAAAGATGGTGCGGCCGAGATCGAGCCTGGCGGCGATTTGCCTGGCGATCGCGATGTGATCGCCGGTCACCATCTTGATGGCGACGCCGACGCGTTGCAGCTTGGCGATGGTCGATGCCGAATCCTCGCGCGGCGGATCGAACAGCGGCAGCACGCCGAGGATACGCCAGTGGCCGGTTTCGTCGGTGCGCGCCACGGCGAGCGCGCGATAGCCGTCGCGGGCGAAGGCGTCGACGGCGGCGTCCACCGTGGCGGCTGTTTCCGCGTCGGGCTTGGCCAGTGCGACGATGACCTGCGCCGCGCCCTTGCTGACCTTGAAGGCCTTGCCGTCCCGGACAATGTCGCCCTCGGTGCGTTTGCGCACCGGATCGAACGGCGTGAAGTGGCGGATCACGAAGTTGGACAGATCGTCGGCGTGGACGCGGTTGAAAATGGCGCGGTCGATAGGGTCGGCGGTTTCGCGGGTGGAGGCCAAGGCCGCCGCGACCAGCACCTCCTTGATATCGGCCGCGCCGATACGGACCGGGTCGCCGAGCGTCAGCTCATTCCTGGTCAACGTGCCGGTCTTGTCGCAGCACAGCATGTTCAGGCCGGCCAGCTCTTCGATCGACACCAGCCGCGATACAATCGCCTTCATGCCGGCAAGGCGCTCGGCGCCGACCGCCATCGTCACCGACAACACCGCCGGCAGTGCTACCGGGATCGCCGCGACCGTCAGGACGAGGGCGAACTGAATGGTCTCCAGCGGCGGATCATGGCGGTACAGCGCCGCGCCCAGGATGAAGGCCACCAGGCCGACGGTTACGATGATGAGGAAATTGCCGATCCGCAGCACTGCGCGCTGGAAATGCGACACGGTATGCGCGCTTTCGATGAGCCGCGCCGTCTTGCCGAAATAGGTGTTCATCCCGGTCGCCGTGACGCGGCCGGTCATTTCGCCGAGTTTGACGATGGACCCGGAATAGGCGGTATCGCCGACCTTCTTGTCGACCGGCAGGGATTCGCCCGTCAGTGCCGACTGATCGACGCTGAGAAAGTCGCCGGACAGGAGCGTCAGGTCGGCCGGCACGATGTTGCCGAGCTGTACTGTCACGATGTCGTTGGGCACGAGTTCGGCGGCGGCGATGTCGCGCCACTGACCGTCGCGCAACACGCGAGCCTTCAGCGCCAGTTTTTGCTTGAGCGCGGCGATGGCGTTGCCGGCCTTGTGCTCCTGCCAGAAGCCGACGCCGGCATTGAGGACAAGCATGACGAGGATGATCGCGAGATCGGCCCAGTGCCGGACCACCGCGGACAATGCCGCGGCGATCTCGATCATCCACGGGATCGGCCCCCAGAAGAAGCCACGCAAACGGTGCAGGGTGCTTTCGCTTCGTTCCCGAATGGCATTCGGTCCGAACTGGGCGAGACGTGCCGCCGCCTCGCGATCGGTCAGCCCGGTCGGATGCTCGCTTTCGGGAAGGTTTGCGCCAGCCCGGTCTTTCGAGGGGTTGAGGTCGTCCATCGGGTATCCACGCTTGTTGTCACCCCGCGTTGAGGATCGATATCAACCCGGCACGGCGAGAATTTGTTGCAAGGCCGGTCCGTGGAAGGCCGGGATCAAGGCGCAACGATCCAATCCCGGGCCGCAGTCGTTTCCGATGTCGAGAACATCCGCATTTTTGCCGGCATGAGGAAGCCGAACAGTTGGACCGAGTGCCTTATCCATTCGACGTCCGACACCACGGCAAAGCGTTCCCAGCGTGTCAGATGTTCGACGCCGACCTTGAAGTCGTCCCACATGGCGCCAGCGTCGTAAGCGGCGAAATCGCCGGCTGTCTCGTAGTACAGGCGCAGCTTGTCATGCCGTCTGAGCGCGTCTTCGACGGCGGGCACCAGCACCGTGTCGTAATCCTGCCGCGTGATCCGGCCCTTGCAGACGAAGGCCAGAACATTGTCGGGAAAGCCTTGCAAGCGTTCGATCATGATGCACCTCCGCAGCGCCCACTGTCGCGCCCGAGCAACTTAGTGCGTTGATCCAGGTCAGATCATGAAGAAATGGTCATGCGCGGCGGCCGGGCAGCCCCTCTACTGGCCGGGGTGCCGCGCGCGCCATATTGCCTGCAGCGCCTGGCCTGACGCGTCAGCGCGGCGCGATCGCCGCGACAAAGCGATCGACTTCGTCGGTCGTCGTTGCAAATGACGTCACCAGCCGAACGAGGGCCGTCTCGCGGCCGTCAGCGCCGGTCTCGCTGGCCCAGCGATAGAACACCGCGCCGGCGGCCTGCAATTTGTCGCACAGCGCCACGGGCAGGGCGGCGAACACCTCGTTGGCCTCGACCGGCCATTTCGGCGCGAAGCCGGCCTGGGTCAGGCCACTGCTCAGCCGATCCGCCATGGCATTGGCGTGGCGGCAAAGCCGGAGCCACAGGTCGTCGTCGAGATAGGCTTCCATTTGCGCGGCGATGAAGCGGTGCTTGGAGGCCAGTTGCGCGCCGCGCTTGCGCCGCGCCGCCATGTGCTCGGCGCGCTTGGGATCGAAGAAGATCACGGCCTCGGCGCCCATGGCGCCGCCTTTGGTGGCGCCGAACGACAGCACATCGACGCCGGCCTTCCAAGTCGCCTCGTCCGGAGACACATTCATGCGCACCAGCGCATTACCGAAGCGCGCGCCATCCATATGGACAGCGAGGCCATGGGCATGGGCGATATCGGCGAGGGTGCGGATTTCTTGCGGCCGATAGATGGTGCCGGATTCGCTGGCCTGCGAGATCGACAGCGCCGCCGGCGTCACGTGATGCGGCGGGCCCCATTGCGCCTTATTGTCGAGTTGCGTCTTGACGGTGACGGCATCGAGCTTGCCGTTGACGCCCGACAAAGTGACGAGCTTGATTCCGCTGCCGAAGAATTCCGGCGCGCCGCATTCGTCGACCGCGATATGCGCGTCGGCATGGCACAGCACCGCGCCCCAGGGCGGCGTGACATGGGCCAGCGCCAGCGCATTGGCGGCGGTGCCGGTCGGCACCAGGAACACGGCGAGGTCGCGCTTGAACAGCTCGCAGAACTTCTTCTCGACACTGCGCGTCCAGTCGTCATTGCCGTAGCCGAGCGCGAAGCCTTCATTGGCGCGGTTGAGCGCCGCCATGATCTGCGGCGCGACGCCGGCCGTGTTGTCGCTGGCGAAATTCATGCGGTCTACTCCGTACCGAGCGGCGACACCGCGATGCCGTTGCCTTGCAGCGTCTGTTTGACGATGCGCGCGACCTCGGCCGAGTTGGCGCGGTCGCCGTGCAGGCACAAGGTCGTGACCTTCACGTCCATGTCGGCGCCATCGATCTTGGTCAGCTTGCCCTCTCGCACGATGCGCAGCGCGCGCTCGGCGACCAGTGACGGCTCACGCGGTTTGGCGACGCGCTCGATGATGAGACCGCCGTCGGCGTCGTAATCGAGATCGATGAAGGCTTCGCGGGCGACGCGAGCGCCTGCCGCTTCAGCGGCATCGGCGCCGGGTCCGGCGAGCAGCACGAGAAACAGCTTCGGGTCAAAGGTGGCGATGGCTGCGCCGATCGCCGCCGACAGTTTCAGGTCGATTGAGCACGCCTTGTAGAAGGCGCCATGCGGTTTGACATGGGCGAGGCTCATGCCCTCGGAGCGCGCGATCGCAGCCAGAGCGCCGAGCTGGTAGAGCGTGGCGTCGGCCATTTCGTCGGGCGCGATTGTCATCATGCGCCGGCCGAAGCCCATCAGGTCGGGAAACGACGGATGCGCGCCGATGGCGATGCCGGCCTGCTTGGCAATGCGCACGGTTGCGCGCATGGTCGATGGATCGCCGCCATGAAAGCCGCAGGCGATGTTGACCGACGAAACGTGGGGCAGGAACGAGGCGTCGTCACCGAGCGTCCAGCGGCCGTAGCTCTCGCCGGCGTCGCCGTTGATGTCGATCGACGATGCCATATCCTCAGCTCTTGTCGACGGTGACGACCCGGCTCTTCTCGACCGCCAGCGCCAGCTTGCCATGCTTCAAGGCCAGCGCCTTGTCGCCGAACAGTTCGCGGCGCCAGCCCTTGAGCGCCGCGACGTCGGCATTGTCGTCGGCGGCGATGCGCTCGAGGTCGTCGACGGTGGCGATGACCTTGGCGGCGACCGCGTGGCTCTCCGAGGTCATGCGCAGCAGCACCTTCAGGAGTTCGACGATGGCCGCACCGTTCGGCGCCGGGCGTGAACGCTCGAAGCGCGGCAGCGTCTTCGGATCGCGCGCGAGGCCGCGTGTCACCGCTTCGACGATCTGTTCGCCCCAGCGCGAGCGCTCGAAGCCCTTGGGCAGAGAGCGCAAGTGACCGAGCTTTTCGATGGTGGTCGGCGCCTGCGTCGCGATATCGCCGACGACGTCGTCCTTGAGCACGCGCGAGCGCGGCACGTCGCGGGTCTGCGCCTCGCGTTCGCGCCAGGCCGCGACTTCCATCAGCACCGCGAGCTCCTTCGGCTTGCGGGCGCGGGTGCGCAAGCGCTCCCAGGCGCGCTCCGGCTCCATGCGATAGGTGTCGGGCGAGGTGAGCACGCCCATCTCGGCCTCGACCCAGGTGGCGCGGCCGCGCTTGGCGAGGTCCGCAGCAAGCTTGACGTAGACCGCGCGCAGATGTGTGACGTCGGACAGGGCGTAGGACACCTGCGCGTCGGTCAGCGGCCGCCGCGTCCAGTCGGTGAAGCGGTTCGACTTGTCGAGCACGTCGCCGGTGATGCGCTGCACAAGCTGGTCGTAGGAAATGCTGTCGCCGTAGCCGAGCACCATGGCCGCGACCTGGGTGTCGACGATCGGATGCGGGATGGTCTGGGCCATGTTCCAGAGAATTTCGATGTCCTGCCGCGCGGCGTGGAACACCTTCATGACCTTCTCATTGGCCATCAATTTGTAGAACGGCGAAAGGTCGATGCCGGGCGCCAATGCGTCGATCACCACCGCTTCGTCGTCGGTCGCCATCTGCGCGACGCAGAGCAAAGGGTAATAGGTGGTCTCGCGCAGGAACTCGGTATCGACGGTGACGAATTCGTGGTTCGCCATGCGCTCGCACACCGCGGCGAGCTCGGCGGAGGTCGTTATCAAGGGAGACATTCGGCAGGCACCTGACTTCTTGGTGTGCGTTCAGCACGCACGCGCAGACTAACGTTTGGTTTTGCCGCGCACCCGCGGCATATGGATAAACTCCCAGGGGCTCGGCATGGCGCCGACCGGGACTTCGATTACGGTCGGTTCGCGTACCGCAAAACTCTCCCGCAAGGCAAAGCGTAATTCCTGCGGGTCCCGCGCCCGGAGGCCGCGGGCGCCGAAACTCTCGGCGAACTTCACGAAATCGGGGTTGGCGAGGTCGGAGGCGATCACCCGGTTGCCGAACTGCTCCTGCTGGATGCGGCGGACATTGCCGAAGGCGCCGTCGGCGAAGACGATGGCCGTGAGCGGGATGCGGTGCCGCATGGCCGTTGCCAATTCATTGGCGGTGAACATGAAGCCGCCGTCGCCATTGATCGACAGTACCGGGACGTCCGGCCGGCTGTGCTGGGCGCCGAGCGCGGTGGCGTAGCCCCAGCCGAGATTGTCCTGATAGCCCGGCGACAGGAAGGTGCGCGGCTTGTAGACCGGGAAGGCGAGGCGGGCGGCGAAGCCGACCTGCGTCACCTCGTCGACCAGAATGCCGTCCTCGGGCAGTTCGGCGCGGATGGCGTCGAGGAAAGCGAGCTGCGGGCCGAGCTTGGAAAGCCGCGCGGCCATTTTGGCCTGGCGCTGGCGCATCTCGTCCTCACGCGAGGCGCGCTTGTCGTTGACGCTCTCCAGGGCCGCGATCAGGCGGCGCAGCACCGGGGCGGCGTCGCCGATCAGCGAGATATCCGGCTTGTGGAGTTTGCCGGCGTCGTCGGCGGTGGCATTGACGTTGACGATCTTGAGGTTGCGATCGGCGCCCCATTGCAGGATCGGCGCGAACAGACGGCTGCCGACCGCGAGAATGGCGTCGGCCTCGCCCCATAGTTCATGACCGAGGGGCAGGTTGACGGAGTAGGGGCTGCGGCCATCGATGACGCCTTTGCCCCGGCGGTACGACTGAACCGGGGCCTGCAGCATGTCGGAGAGCTGCCGCACTTCGGGGGATGCATCCAGCGCGCCACTGCCGACGACAATCAGGACCCGCTTGGCCTTGCCAAGGAGTTTCGCCGCCTTGCGGACGTTGTCCTCGTTGAGGCGCGGCCGGCGGGGCGGCGTCGGGTCGGGGATCTGGCCGACCGGGCCGCGCTCGCCCCAGACGTCGATGGCGCATTCCAGCGCCCCGGGACCTGGCCTTCGGTCATGAAGGGCGCGGATCGCCTTGGCCACCTTGGCCGGCGCCTCGGTGGGGCCATTGAGGATGCCGGCATGATCGACCAGCCGGGACACGATCCCGGCCTGGTCCTTGATCTCGTGCAGATGATCCAAATTGCGGCCGATGGCCTTGGCCGGGATCTGGCCGATCAGCGCCAGCACCGGCGCATACATGCCATAGGCCGTCAGCAGCGCCGCGGCCGAATTGAGCAGACCCGGGCCGGGCACCACCGAATAGACCTGCGGCTGGCCGGTCGCGAGCGCGGCGCCGAGCGCCATATAGGCGGCACCCTGCTCGTGACGGGTGTGGACCACCGACAGCCGGTCGCTCGCCCGGGCGAAAGCATCGAAAAGATGGTCGTTATGGACCCCGGGCAGGGCGTAAACCGTACGGATGCCGTGGCTCAGCAGGGTCTCGACAGTGGCTTCGCCCGTGGAAAGCTCGGTGACCCCGGCTTTGGCCTTTTTCGCGACTTTTGGCGCGGGCTTTTTGGCGGCAGATTTCGGCATTGAACGCGGTACCCTCTTGATGCTCCGAGTGTGCAGATTGATGCGAGTCTGTCGAGGCGCGGATGAGCCGGAATTCGGCCAGCCATGCGTCAAAACCGGCCTTCGCCTTGACAAAGGGCACCCCCCATGCGTTTTTCGCGCGCCTCCACCCACCCCTGAATCGCTTGCCTAACGGCTTGCCGGAACCGCCCGAATGACCATGCATCGCTATCGTTCACACACCTGCGGCGCGCTGCGCGAGACCGACATCGGCAAGGACGTGCGGCTGTCGGGCTGGTGCCACCGCATCCGCGACCATGGCGGCGTGCTGTTCATCGACCTGCGCGACCATTACGGCATCACCCAGGTGGTGTGCGATCCGGATTCCAAGGCGTTCAAGCTCGCCGAAACGCTGCGCTCGGAGTGGGTGATCCGCGTCGACGGCAAGACCCGCAAGCGCCCCGAAGGGACCGAGAATCCCGACCTGCCGACCGGCCAGGTCGAGGTCTATGTCTCCGAGATCGAGGTCCTGAGCGCCGCCGCCGAGTTGCCGATGCCGGTGTTCGGCGAGGCCGATTATCCGGAAGACATCCGCCTCAAGTACCGCTTCCTCGATCTGCGCCGCGAGAAGCTGCACAACAACATCATGCTGCGCGGCCGCGTCATCGACTCGATCCGCAAGCGCATGAAGGACGGCGGCTTCTTCGAATTCCAGACGCCGATCCTCACCGCGTCATCGCCGGAAGGCGCGCGCGACTATCTGGTGCCGTCGCGCATTCATCCCGGCAAGTTCTACGCGCTGCCGCAGGCGCCGCAGCAGTTCAAGCAACTGATCATGGTGGCGGGCTTCGACCGCTATTTCCAGATCGCGCCGTGCTTCCGCGACGAGGACGCGCGCGCCGACCGCTCGCCGGGCGAGTTCTATCAGCTCGATCTGGAAATGAGCTTCGTCACGCAGGACGACGTCTTCAACGCCGTCGAGCCGGTGATGCGCGGCGTGTTCGAGGAGTTCGCGAACGGCAAGTCGGTGACGCAGAAGTTCCCGATGATCCCCTATGCCGAAGCGATCACGAAATACGGCTCGGACAAGCCGGACCTGCGTAACCCGATCGTGATGCAGGACGTGAGCGAAGCCTTCCGCGGCTCCGGCTTCAAGATCTTCGCCAACATCCTGGCAGGTGACTCTAAGGCGCAGGTCTGGGCGATCCCCGCGCCCGGCGGCGGCAACCGCGCGTTCGCCGATCGCATGAATTCATGGGCGCAGGGCGAGGGTCAGCCGGGGCTCGGCTACATCTTCTGGCGCGAAGGCGAAGAGGGCGGCGCCGGTCCGCTCGCCAAGAACATCGGGCCCGAGCGTACCAAACAGATCGCGGATCAGCTCGGCCTCAAGGTCGGCGATGCCTGCTTCTTCGTCGCCGGACTGCCGAAGAACTTCTACAAGTTCGCCGGAGCCGCGCGCACCAAGGTCGGCCAGGAGCTGAACCTGATTGCGCAGGACCGTTTCGAGTTCTGCTGGATCGTCGACTTTCCGATGTTCGAATGGAACGAGGAAGAGAAGAAGATCGACTTCTCTCACAACCCGTTCTCGATGCCGCAGATGGGCGTCGAGGAGTTTCTCGCGCTCGATGCGAGCGATGCCGACAAGATCCTCGGCATCAAGGCTTATCAGTACGACATCGTCTGCAACGGCACCGAATTGTCGTCAGGCGCGATCCGTAACCATCGCCCCGAGGTGATGGAGAAGGCTTTCGCCATCGCCGGCTATCCCAAGGAGGTTTTGGAAGAGAAGTTCGGTGGCATGCTGAACGCCTTCCGTCTCGGCGCGCCGCCGCATGGCGGCATCGCGCCCGGCATCGACCGCATTGTCATGCTGCTCGCCGGCGAGGAGAACCTGCGCGAGGTCGTGCTGTTCCCGATGAACCAGAAGGCCGAAGACCTGATGATGGGCGCGCCGGCCGAAGTGACGCCGAAGCAGCTCAAGGAGCTGAGCATCAGGATCGATCTGCCGAAGAAGTGAGCGCGGCGCTGATCCAAACTCCGTTCATTCCCGCGCGTAGCTGTTCGAATAACGGCGTTCTTTTAGAACGCCTATGGCGGGAATCCAGTTCGTTATTTGCACTGGGTCCCCGCAGTCGCGGGACGAACGGGTGATAAGCTGGCGCCGCGCTAAGGGGCACCCATGCGGTTCGAGCGGCTGATTTTCATCGCGGCTCAGACGGCTTTCCGCTGCTCCAGCAGATAGCGGCTTGGCGGCTTGCCGACCATCTTGCGAAACATGGTCACGAAACTGCTGGCGCTCTCGTAGCCGAGGTTGAGCGCGACGGTCTGGACTGTCTGGCCGGCGCTCAGCCGCCGAAGGGCGAGGACGACATGTAACTGGCGACGCCAGCGGCCGAAACTCATGCCGATCTCCTCCATCAACATGCGGCTGAGACTGCGCTCGCTGAGCGCGACCCGGCAGGCCCACTCCGCAACGGTCGCGCGATCCGCAGGCGACGAGACCAAAAGCCCGGCGAGATGCTTCAGGCGCGGTTCGGAGGGGATCGGAAGGCAGAGTTCCTCGACGGGGGCTTTGGCCAGTTCATCGAGAATCACAGAAACGATGCGACCGTCCGGGCCGTCGACCTCGTAGCGCTCGGGAAGCTCGCTGGCCCTGATCAGCAGATGCCGCAGCAAACCCGAGACCGCGATCGTACAACACTTGACCGGCAGGTTCGCAGCCGCCGCAGGCGCAACGAAAAGGCAGATGCACTGCACCTCGCCCGAACCGAATGCGGCGTGCGGCAAACTGCCGGGAATCCAGATGGCGCATTGCGGCGGCACGATCCAGACGCCGTCATCAACCTCGCAGTTGATGACGCCTCGGGCGGAATAGAGCAACTGCGCCTTCTCATGATGGTGACGCTTTGATTGCTCCATGCTCTCCAGGCTGCCGACACCATTGACCGCGACGAGATCGCGAGGGACCTCATCGACATACGAAGACCAATCGCCACGGACATCCAGATACACGGGGGACTCTGCGCGCTGCCACATTGGCCGGATCAAAACATACAATGTCTGAATTGCGCAATGACGCCACAAGCGGGCCTACCTATTGTCAGCGGCATAGCTGCGGCTGACATCGGTCATCGCCGCCTAACCAGATCTTGGATGGATCAGAGATGGACGAAAAGAGACAAAGCCGCCTTTCGCTCGCTTGGCTTATCACGGCGGTTGGCGCGACAATCTACGCCACGATCCAGATCTTCTCCTATTTGAATGCCTCTGCCGTATCGCACGGGGCGACGCCTCCGCTCAATTTCACCGCCGCCCAAGTATGGGCGCTCTCGGCCTTCTATGGTGCCTGGGTGATTCCGGCTCTGCTGGCGCTGAACGATCGGCCGGCCGCCAATTGGGCGTCGCTCATCTTTGGCGGGATTCTCGTGGTCTTGAACACGCTATCGGGCGTGTTCGACGGCATCCGCGACGGCGGCCATCTCGTTTTCTTGGCGTTTTTGGCCATCACGTTTCCCGGCTTGTGCGCAATCGCCATGTCGTGGCGACATCTTCGCAATCGCGATGTTGAGGCTGCGCCGTCGGGCCACATGATCGGCATCAATCCCCGATAAAGGACGCAACCCATGCCAATGGATAATGCCAATTTTCCCTTCGTCTAGATGGATTATGCAGACGACCCCGATCATGATCACGATGAGGACTTCGCATCGTTTGAAGAGAATCTGAAGCGCGGAGAGCCGTTCGTGGTGCTGACGGATTCCGCCCCGAGCGAGGACCATGAGCACAGCCAGGAAGAAAAGAAGCGCACCGCGCTGTGGATGAAGAAGCACAAGGCCGAATTGCGGAAGCTTGTGCTGGCGATGGTCATCGTCGAGCCGAGCGCCGCCAAGCGCCTCGCGTTCAAAGCTTTCGGCGTAGCCTTCGCCAAATTCTGGGGTTACCCAATGATGCTCGCCTCGTCACACGACGAGGCCATGGCGATCGCGCGAAAACTGTTGTCGGATCACGCCGGGTCGACGGCTGCCTGACGCACGCCGGCCGAAGTGACGCCGAAGCAGCTTAAAGAGCTGAGCATTCGGCTGGATTTGCCGAAGAAATAGGATCGGTCAAGGGCGGGCGCCGCTGCCGTCGGCGCCCGCAGCGCGCACGGCCGCACGCGCCGCGCTGGCGATGGCTTTGAGGTCGTTGCGGTCGTCGCCGTCCTCGATGCCGCGACCGCCGGCATTGACGACAAGACGCAGATGCTTCTCCAGCGCCGGCCGCTGGCTGTCGTCGGCCTGACGTAGCAACTGTCCGATATTGTCGGCCATGCGGATCAGGATCGCCGGATGAGAACCGGCGGCCTGCCGGATCTGATTGAATGCGGCGTCGGTTAATCCCTCGAATGTCGATATCGGTGCAACGATCCGGACGATGCCCTTGTCGTCGGCAAAGCGGGAGCGCGCCGTGCCGCGCGTCATCACCAGACGCAACGAGCGGGCCAGGCGGTCGAGCACCGCGGTCGCGGTGTAAGGGTCGTTGATGCCGGGCGACAATGCACGCAACGCCACCTCCACCAGTTGATGCACGGAATATTCGAGATCCTGCACGGCCGTGCGGCCGCGGCCGACAATACAGGCCGATTGCACCGGGCTGGTGAGGGTCTCGGTTGCGGTTTGCGGTGTGACGCGTGCCAGGATCGCGCCGGTCACCGCATGTTGTCCAGGCCGGATCTGCAGTTCGATGAGCGCATTGGCGTCCGCGGCGCGGTGTACCAGAGTGTCGATGTCGATAGCCTGGATATAGCCGCCATCGGCCAGCGGAATTGTACCGCCTGCAAGAGCGCCGCCCGGCACGGGCGGGGGTTCGTCTGCGTCTTTCTCCGGCAGCAGGCGGGTGATATCGCGGTCCAATGCATCGCCGACCCGATCGACAATGTTATCGGCAATGATCGCGCGGGCCAGGTGATGAACGAAGATGAGAAGATTGGCGACGCTTGCCAGCACGAGCGCAGTGCCGACCGTTATCGCCAGATTGGCGACATGATCGCCGTCGCCATAAATGCTCCGCAACACCAGCAGCAGGTAAACCACGGTCGCAATGAACAGGCCGAGCGAAGCCTGCGTCAGCCTGTCGCTCATGAAGTTGCGGATCAACCGCGGCCCGAGCTGCTGAGCGGCGAGCGTGAGCACCACCATGGTAATCGAGATGGCCAAGGTCGCCATCGTGATCATGGCGCTGACAAGATTGCCGAGAAACTGGGGCGCCTGGCTGGCGCTGCCGCTGTAGAGAAACCAGACCGGATCGCCGCCCGGATCGAATTTGGCCCGCAGCGCCGCGATGGCGAGGAGGGTGGCAGCCAGGACCATGGCCAAGGGCAGGGCCCACAAGCTGGTCCGGACATTGTCCCAGATGGTCAGCAAACGCGGGATCAAGGCGGGCTCCATTTCAGGGCGGGCCTTGGGCGCCGCTGTCTATGGAACTCGCCGGAACCACTATCGTTCCGGCCGCGGTATCGGCCGGCCTGTGCCGGTCCGACCCCGCGCGACCGCTTGCGGAACCGCCAGCAAAGGTATATTTAACAACCAACATCAAGAGTTGGGCATCGCCCGACGCCAACCTGCTTCCCGAGCAAGGTGGCGCTCCCCGAAAGGGAGGATGTGGCCGAACCGGCAACGAAACGGGCTCAGTCACAGTCGGTCGCGCTCACGAGGTTGAGGACCGATTGTATCCATGCCGATCAAGATCCCGAACAATCTGCCCGCGCGTTCCGTGCTCGAAGCGGAAGGCGTCAGCGTCATGCTCGAGAAGGACGCCGTCCGCCAGGACATCCGGCCGATGCGCATCGGCCTGCTCAACCTGATGCCCAACAAGGCCAAGACCGAGACGCAGTTCGCGCGCCTGCTCGGCGCCTCGCCGCTGCAGATCGAGATGACGTTGGTCAAGATGACCGAGCACGTGCCGCGCAACACCTCGGCCGACCACATCGTTTCGTTCTACCGTAACTGGGAAGACGTACGGGACGAGAAATTCGATGGCTTCATCGTCACCGGCGCGCCGGTCGAGACCCTGCCGTTCGAAGAGGTGACGTATTGGGGCGAACTGGAGCGCGTCTTCGACTGGACGCAGACCAACGTGCACGGCCTGATGACGATCTGCTGGGGCGCGCAGGCGGCGGTGCATCATTTCCACGGCATGCCGAAATACGCGCTCGACAAGAAAATGTTCGGCGTCTACCGGCACCGCGTGCTCGACCGCACCTCGCCTTATCTGCGCGGCTTTTCCGACGACTTCGCCATTCCGGTATCGCGCTGGACCGAGGTGCGGCGCGCCGATATCCCGAAGCAGAGCGGCATGAAGCTGTTGATGGAGTCGGATGAAGCGGGCGTGTGTCTGATCGACGATCCGGCCCATCGCGCGCTGCACATGTTCAACCACATCGAATACGACAGCGGCTCGCTGGCGGACGAATATTTCCGCGACCGCGCCGCCAATGTCGCCGTCGAAGTACCGAAGAACTATTTCCCCGGCGACAATCCCGACGTGCCGCCGCTCAACCACTGGCGCAGCCACGCCCATTTGTTGTTCGGCAACTGGATCAACCAGATCTACCAGACGACGCCGTTCGAGGTCGCCAAGATCGGCACGGTCGAAATGGCCGGCCCGAACGCGCGCGTTATCGCTCAGGCAGCGGAATAAACTCGATCTCGTCGCCGGGCACCTTGTCGAAGTGGCCGGCCTTCCAGTCGGCCTTGGCCTGCTCGATGCGATCCTTGCGCGACGAGACGAAATTCCACCAGATGTGACGCGGGCCGTCCATCGGCGCGCCGCCGACCAGCACGACATGCGCGTCGGTTGCGGCCGTCACGGTGATGCGGTCGCCCGGCTTGAACACCAGAAGCCGCCCCGGCTCGAACCGGTCGCCGGCAATGTCGATCGTGCCGTCGATGACATAGAGCGCACGCTCGTCGTGATCGGCGTCGATCGGGATTGACGCGCCGGCCTTGAGCACGACGTCGCCGAATATGGTTTCGTGCAGCACCGGCACCGGCGACTTTGCCCCATAGAGCGACCCGACCACCACGCGTACGGTCTTGCCTTCGTCCTCGATAATCGGAAATTCGGACGTCGCGTGATGGGCAAAGCCCGGCGCGATCTCTTCGCTCGCCGCCGGCAGCGCCACCCACATCTGCAGGCCATGAATCGGGCTGCCTGAGGTGCGCAGAGTGCTGTCGGTGCGCTCGGAGTGAACGATGCCGCGCCCCGCCGTCATCCAGTTGATCTCGCCGGGGCGGATCGCCAGCGCGGTGCCGAGCGAGTCCCGGTGCATGATCTCGCCGTCGAACAGATAGGTCACGGTCGACAGCCCGATATGGGGATGCGGCCGGACATCGAGCCCGGTGCCGGCGCGGAATTCGGCCGGGCCGAAGTGATCGAAAAAAATGAAGGGCCCGACCATGCGCGAGCGCACGGAGGGCAGGGCGCGGCGCACGGCGAAGCCGTCGCCGAGGTCCACCGTGCGCGGCACCACGACATGGGCGATGGCCTCGCAGCTATAGGCGTCGCCGGCGCGCGGATCCTGACCCGGAAAAAAGCTCATAATCTGTCTCCCGGGCGGCTCTGGAACGACGGCGGACGACACACCCATGACGGTAATCTAGCCCGGGCGTGCGATAGGCCCAAACGGTGTCCAGCAACCGGAATGGCGTTTTTCATATGCTCGGCAAGGTTCCATTTTTGCCCCCTGTTAACCATGCGGGCGATGAGGCCGCGGCGGCCGATTTTTCCATGAATCCGGGGGCTTAGGCTTAAGCCGGTTTTTACGGCGCGATGGCTTATTACCGGTTGCACCAGAACGGTGAGGCGGAATGAGTTTGTTTGCGCGCGGGTTCACGCGCCAGAATATTGTTGCGATCGCGGTCGGCGCCGTCCTTGCCTGTGTGCCATTGGTCGTTTTCAACTTCTGGCTCAGTGGCGTAGCCGAACGGATCGGCCAGGAAGAGATCGACCTGTCGGCGCGAAACGCGATCGTGCGGGCCGAGCATCGTCTTGCGCTCGTGATCGAGACGCTCGACGCGCTCGCTGCCGGTGGCGTGGGGACCTGCGACGCCGAGGAACGCAGCGCCATGCAGCGCGCCGTATTCGCGACGGCGCCCATCAAGGACATTTCGCTTCTCGACCGCGACGGGCGCTCGATCTGCCCGCGCGCCGACGATGCTGCGGCCGATGACGCCATCCGCCGCATCTATTCGAGTGAGTCGCTGGCCACGCCCCAAGGCTACGCACTCGACGTGCTCACCGCCGGCAACGGTCGACGGATGATCCGGCTGCGCCGGCCGGCCGCCGGCGGAGGCCATGAGATCGCTGCGCTGGTGCCGACGACTCTGTTGCTGCCGCAATATGAGGTCGATCTTTTCGATGCCCACGCAGCGCGCGCCTTCGGTGGCCCAGGCGACAGGCACGGTCAGGGCCTTTACGCGCGGCTGGAAACGCGCAATCGCGCCATGCTCGCCGAGGTCGGACAGCGCCGGGAAGAGACCATCGGTGACCTGTTCATCGGCAAAAGCCATTCCGACCGTTTCGGCTTGCGCGTCGAGATGATCGCGCCCCGGTCACTAATGGCCCACGGCCAATGGGGAATTTGGTGGCTCGGCCTCCTGGTCACCGGTGCTGTCGTGATGGCACTCGGTTTGTTCGCGGCGTTTCTGAGCTTCCGGCAGCCGCACAACCCGGTGGCCGACATCGAACGCGCGCTCGCCGCCGGCGAATTCGTGCCCTATTACCAGCCGATCGTCGATATCGCGACCGGCCAATTACGTGGCGCCGAAGTCCTCGTCCGCTGGAAGAAACCCGATGGTTCGCTGGTGCTGCCGGGGGCCTTCATCCCGCTGGCGGAATCGAGCGGTCTCATCCGGGCGATGACCTACGATCTCATGCGCCGGGTCAGCGACGAAGTCGGTCCAGCCATTGGTCAGCGCCTCGGCCTGAAGGTGTCCTTCAATTTCGCCGGCAAACTGTTCGCCGACGACGCCATCGTTCAGGATGTCTTCGCCATCTTTGCCAAATCGGCGATCAAGATGTCGCAGGTGGTGCTGGAAGTCACAGAACGCGACCCGATCGAGAACTTTGCCGTCACCCGGCAGATCATCAGCTCGCTGCAGGGGCTGGGTGTGCGGATCGCCATCGACGACGTCGGCACCGGGCACAGCGGCCTGTCCTACATGCTGAAGCTGGGCGTCGACATCATCAAGATCGACAAGATGTTCATCGACTCGATCGGAACCGACCGCAACTCAACCACCATCGTCGAGACCCTGGTCGATCTGGCGCACAATATGCGTATGGATGTCATTGCCGAAGGCGTCGAGAATTTCGAGCAGGTCATGCATTTGCGCGAGATCGGCATCCGCGCCGCGCAGGGTTATGTGTTCGCGCCGCCGCTGCCGGGCAGCGCATTTTTGAAACTCGTCGAGGCGATGGATGCGTTGGGCGAGGGCGCGGCTCAGGAACGGGACGCCGCCGCGGCCGCCTAAGGGCGGGCATTGCGGCCACTGAAGCCGCAGCCATTGAAGCCGCAGCCATTGAAGCAGCAGCCGCGGAACAAGGCCGCAGCGAAAGGAGCCGACTTACCGCATCTGCGCCGCTGGGTTGCACTGGGGCGAGGACGCGTGCGCCTAAGCCGACTCCTTTCTTGCGTGTTCGCGATAGCCGACAGCCCCTCCGCCGCATCGGGCCGGGCCCGGGGCCGGCGATCGGCATCGCGCACTACGCCGCTGCGAATTGAACCGTCGTTTCGAATGTGTAGCCACAGGCATCGCATTGCCACAGATGCCTTGCGCTGCCTGTGTCGAGCCATTCGGAAAATTCCGGCATATAAAGCGCCTCGCCGCATTGGGCGCATTCATGAGCCGGTCGATAACGCGCCGTCCTACCGAGCAAGGACTTTCTGAGCAGATCGATGTCGCTTCGAGCGTGCGGGCTCATCCTCGTGCCTCCTGTCCTTGGACGCGGTGCACGATCATGAGCATCGTGCTGACCGCGCGGGCTTGTCCCACGCTCCCCGGCGCGAATGCTATCGGCATCGTCAGTCGCAAATGAAGCAGCAAGGCTGACGTAACCGATCACGAATGATGTGTAGCGCGCTCGGCGCGTCGCACCGCCAGCGGCGCGGCCGGCAAATGCAGGCAAACGCATGCGAGCCCACGGCCGCAGCCGCGGGCCTTGTGCAACGAAGCCACAAGGTATTGTGAGTACTACTTCTTCTCGACCGAAATGCCGCCGGAACCGATCTTGAGCTGCACGCCTTTCGGCTCGCGGTTGTCTTCGTAGACCTTGTAGCCAAGCGCGCCGACGGCCACGCACAGCACGGCGACGGCGAGGATCAGAACGTTGCGGTTGATTGGCATATCACCCCCAGGAATGATGCATGCCTTTCAACGCATAGCGTGGAACCTTGTTCCATAGGTCGACAAGTTCTGGGGCGGCTTCGGTTATTTCCGGAAAACGCTCAGACGCTGCGCGGTTTGCGGATTGGCAGCGCCGGGCGGCATCCGGCCCGACAGCAGTTCCTTGACCTGATGGACCGTGTCGAAAGCCTGATGTTCGGCAGCATCGGGGGTAAGTCCCGCAGTATGCGGCGTTGCGATGACATCGGACCGCTTCGCCAGGAACAGCGACGGCTTCTGGTCCGGGGCGCGGCCGACGTCCATTGCCGCGCCGGCGACGATCTTGCGGTCGAGCGCATCCTCGAGCGCCTTCTCGTCGACGAGATTGCCGCGCGACACATTGATGAAGAAGGCCGATCTCTTCATGCGGGCGAACGCCGCCGCGTTCATCAAGTTCTCGGTCTGCTCGTTGGCGACGACCAGGCAGACGACGAAATCGGACTGCGCCAGCACATCTTCGAACGACGCCTGACTGACGCCAGGCTCGGTGGCGGTCTTGAATGGATCTGCCACCATCACCTTCATGCCGAGCACGACGCCGATACGGGCCAGATGCTCACCTATGGCGCCGTAGCCGAGGATGCCGAGCGTCGCGCCCGACAACTGCCGGCCCATGCGCGATTCCGGATCGTGCCCGGCGCGGTACGCGTTCGTGTAATCGAGCGTATGGCGGCCGAGATCGATCATGTAGCCGATGGCCTGTTCGGCGACCGAAGCGATGAAGCCGGGCGTCGCGTGCGTGACCAGCACGCCGATCTGCGACGCGGCCGCCACGTCGATGTTGCGAATATCGACGGCGACGCGCAGGAAGGCGGCAAGCGAGGCGGGGGCCTGCGCGAAGAACTCGGCCGGGCCCGGCGTCTGTCGGTCGGAAACGATGATGTCGCAGCCTTGCGCCGCCTTGGCGAGCGCCGCGGCGTCCAGCACCTTGCCGGTCTCGTTCAGCCGCACCTCGCACAGCGCGCGCAGCGCCGACAATGCCCGCTCGCCATAGTAATTGGCGAGCATGTCCGGTGTGTGGGTGAGCAGGACGGTCGGCATCGAGGTTCCCCCGCAACGTCGTTTTCTGATTGAGGCCGCCCTGACGCTTTGAGGGCTTTTGCTTCTAGGCCGGACTTGCGATGATAGGCAATCGGGGGACCCCCGCCGGCAACAGGATTCAGGCGCGGGGCAGGATTTGATGGAATGCCCTCATGAGCCCGGTCGACAATCCCGGCACGACGACGAAGCCGCGCGCTAAACAGAAGAGCAAGGTCGCCCGGCCACCACTGTGGAAGGTGATCCTGCTCAACGACGACTACACGCCGCGCGAATTCGTCGTGCAGGTGCTCAAGGCCGTGTTCCGGCTCAATGAGAGCCAGGCCTATCGCGTCATGATGACCGCGCACCAGAAGGGCGCCTGCGTCATTGCCGTCTATACGCGGGATGTCGCCGAGACCAAGGCCAAGGAGGCGACCGAGCTCGGCAAGATGAACGGTTATCCGCTCTATTTCACCACGGAGAAGGAGGAGTAGCGGACGGCGCCGTTCTCCGCCTATGCTCGGCGCAAACCGGAGGAATCGCATGTCGCAGAAAGTTTTGATCACCGCCGGCGCCGCCGGCATTGGCCGCGAATTCGCGCGCGCCTTCGCCAAGACCGGCGCCAAGGTCTTCATCTGCGACATCGACGACAAGGCCCTCGCCGAAATGGCGAAGGAGATCCCGGGGCTCGTCGCCCGGCGTTGCGACATCAGCCAGCGCGCCGAGATCGAGAAGATGGTGCCTGAGGCGATCGCCGCGCTCGGCGGGCTCGACGTGCTCATCAACAATGCCGGCATTGCCGGCATGACTCTGCCGGTCGACCAGTATCCGCCGGACGATTGGGACAAGGTGATGGCGATCAACCTCACCGGCATGTTCGACGTCACCCGGCTTGCCATTCCGGCGCTCAAACAGTCGGAGGCTGGCGTCATCATCAACATGGCCTCGATCGCCGGCCGCTTCGGTTTTGCCAACCGGTCGCCCTATGCCGCGACGAAATGGGGCGTGATCGGCTTCACCAAGACGCTGGCCATCGAACTCGGCGAATGGGGCATCCGCGCCAACGCCATCGCGCCGGGGGTGGTGGAGGGCGACCGCATCCAGCGGGTGTTCCAGGGCCGGGCGCAGCTCTCCGGCCGCTCGGTCGCCGAGGTCCAGGAAGAGGCCTTCAATCACCAGTCGATTAAGGCCTTTATTGACCCTAAGGACATCGCCGCCCTGGCGGTATTCCTGGCCTCACCGGCGGCGAAAACCATTTCCGGTCAGGTACTTCCGATCGACGCCGATCGCCAGCGGGCGTGAACCGCGGGAGGTGCTTCTAAGACTTTCAGCCAATTTTAACGGGCTGGCGGAATCATGAAGAAGTCCGGGGGTGAAGTGATCGTAACGCCGGCCCCGCCAAGCCTGATGACGACCGGATGGCGGGAAACGGTGCACCATTGAGGCTCCAATGCCCGATACCGCCATGCCCGCGAACGCCAGCCCGGAACCGAATTACGTCGTCGAAGTCGGCGGCAAATGCATCTCGCATTTCGGTTCGCTGACCGCCGCTTTGTCGGCCGGCCTCAAGCTCAAGGGCGAGAACGCCGGCGCCAAGGTGAAGGTCTACGACGCCCGCGAGAAAGAGACGGCGTAAGCTCACGCCGCCCGCATCCCGCCGCGCCGCCTAGAGGCGCTTTTTCTTCGTCACGGCCTTCTTGGCTTTTTTCGCCGTCTTCTTTTTCTTCTTCGCGCCGGCGAGCTCGGCCTTCGACTTGCGTTTCATGTCGAGGGTGTGAGCGCGCTTGTAGGTCTGGATGTCCTTGAACTTGCCTTCGGCGTCGCGCACCGCGTAGAGCTTCTTGCCCTTCGATGAGTAGAGCGTCGTCCGTTTGACCATCGATGATCCCTCCGTTTGACCAAGTCTGACGTTAGCCTCGCGCACGATTCGTGCCAAAGGCCGGACGCGTGACGCCGGCGCCGCCGTGCCGTAGCATCGCCGCCGCAACAGGGAAGGGCCGGCAATGCCGTTGAAATGCACCCACGTCTCCGAGATCCGCGACGTCACGCCGTCGGCCAAAGGCTGCGAGGAATGCCTCAAGACCGGCGACTGGTGGGTGCACCTGCGGCTCTGCCGCATCTGCGGCCATGTCGGCTGCTGCGACGATTCCCCCAACAAGCACGCCCGCGCGCATTTCGAGGCCACCGGCCATCCGATCATTGAAGGCTACGACCCGCCGGAAGGCTGGGGCTGGTGCTACATCGACGACACCGTGGTCAAGCTCGACCACAGGACGCCGCAGCTTGGCCCGATCAAGCGCTGGGTGCAGGAGTGACCTCCGTCGCCGGAGCCGCCGGCGCGACGATGCGCCGGTAGAGATGCCAGGTGGCGTGGCCGAGTACCGGCAGCGTCACCACCAGGCCGAGAAAGGCCGGCAGCGCCGATACGATCAGCAGCACGACGATGACCGCAGCCCACGAGATCATCGGCAGCGGGCTCGCGGCGACGGCGCGCACGCTGGTGATCATCGCCGTGATGAAATCGACGTCGCGCTCGAGCAGCAGCGGGAACGACACCACGGTGAGCGAGAACAGGATCAGCGCCAGCACCGCGCCGTCGAGATTGCCGATGGCGAGGAAGATCAGCCCGGCATTGGTGGTGAACACCGCGGCGAGAAACTGCTCGAACGAGGCGAACGACACGTTGAGGCCCAGGAACAGCGCCATCAACAGCCGCACCTGGTACATCCACATCAGGAAGATGAAGACGGTGACGAAGGCCATCCAGCCGATCTCGCCGCGGCTTCTCACGGTGGTGAGGATGGCGGCGAAGGCCAGCGGTTCGCCGCTCTCGCGCCGCCGGCTGACCTCGTAGAGGCCGATCGCCATGAACGGCGCGATCAGCGCGAAGCCGGCGGCCAGCGGATAGGCCAGATAGCTCATGCCCAATGCGGTGACCGACAGCAGGATCAGCACGCCGCCGAGGGCGTAAAGCGTGCCGCAGGCCAGGCCGTAGAGCGGCGCCGCCTGGAAATCGCGCAGGCCCTTGACCAGCGCTTCGACGACGTCGCGCCCGGTGACCGGCCGCACCACCGGATCGACCTTGCCGGAGAAGGAGGTCATGAGTTTCCGCCCTGACGATTTGTTCGTTGCGGAAATTATAGCGAGGCGCGGGCCGGGGAGGCGGTATTCGCTTCGCGAGGGTCGTCGCTTTCACACCACCGAGATCATGACCGCGGTGTAGTGGCAGGCCGCGGCGGCGAGCACGAAGCCGTGCCAGATCGCGTTCTGGAAGCGCAGGCTCTCCCAGACGTGGAAGATGACGCCGGCGGAATAGAGGACGCCGCCGATGGCGCTCAGGACGAGCGTCACCGGCGCCAGCGCCGCCGCCATCGGGCCGATGACGAACAGGCCGCTCCAGCCCATCACCAGATAGAGCGCGATCGCGGCGCGGTCGAAGCGGCCGGGGAAGAGAAGCTTGAGCGCGATGCCGGCCGCGGCCGCGGCCCACTGCACGATGAGGATGGCGTCGGCGGCCGTGCCCCGCATCGGCAGCACGAAGGCGGTGTAGGTCGCGGCGATCAGGAGATAGATGGCCGAGTGATCGAGCCGGCGCAGCCACCATTTGACCGGCGTCAGCGGCCACAAATTATAGGCGGCGGAAAAGCCGATCATGGCGGCGAGGCCGGCGGTGTAGATCGCCACCGCCGCGACCTGCGAGACATTGGCATACAGCGCGGCGACGACGATCAGCGCCGCGCCGCCGGCCACGGCAAAGGCGATGCCGAGGCCATGCACGACGGCATCGGCGATGGTCTCGGCGCGGTCGTAGTCCCAACGGATCGGCGCGTTCATGGCGCGGAGTGTGCAGGGGGAATGGGGCGGGGGGATGACGCGGGGGCTTGTCCGCGCGCCACCCGCGAGACGCCGCCCGGCCCGCGCCGTCGCTTGAGATGAACGTCGGTGGGCTACGGGTTCAGGCGGTCATCGACCCGCAATGGCCGCAACGGCGCAGTTTTTATTTCGCGCTCACGCCGAGGCAGTGAATGGATATGGCGTTTTAATGCGTCAAGCATGACCGGTGTGTTCGGCAAGCGCAGGTTTACTCACGTGAGCACGTTGATTGTCCGGGGCAGACAATCATTTCCGATTTAAGGACGTCACGATGCTGCCTCGTGCACCGGGCTATCGAAATCAACCGAAGATAAGCGGTGATTTCGCAAGATTTGTTTCGGCCCGCGTCATCAAACTGGTCGGCAACGCACTCAAAGCGGCATTCTACGTCTTTCATTTGTTCATGCCGTCGAAGCGGTTTCTCATTCCGGCGCGCGCGAAGCCGCTGATGCGCGCCGGCCGCCCTTCGAGAATTCCGCGGACCGTCTGGCAAACGAATTATACCGGTCTGGTGACCTTGCCGGTTTATCTGAATTATCTGTTCAATCGCCTTCTCTGCCCGGGTTACGAATTTCGATTCCTCGATGATGCGAGCATCGATCGGTTCGTCGCGTCGGAGTTTCCGGGGCGCATCAGCGAGCGCTACGCAAGGCTGCAAGTCGGAGCGGCACGTGCAGACCTATGGCGCGTCCTGGTTCTGCAACGGCATGGCGGTGTTTACCTCGACATCGATTCCCATATGGTCTGGCCGCTCTCGGCCGTCGTGCCCGATGACGCCGATGACATGTTTCTCCAGCACAAGGACGGCCTCGGCAATTACTTCATTGCCAGCGCGCCAAACAGTCCAAATCTCGAATCCGTCATCGATACGATCATGGAGCGGATCGAAAAGGCCGAGACGAATAACATTTTCGATCTGACGGGCCCTGGTGCTCTCGATCACGCGTTGCGCGGGCGCTCCGTGCGCCAAACCAGCTATCGACTGACCTGTTATCAGGGCACGTTTACCAACGAATTTTTCCAATATGCCGACTCGACGGTCGGCAAATGGACCAAGGCCCAGCAACGCATGGCCGTCGTTTCACAAGCCGGCGGCCTTGCGATCGATGCCGGGACGTCCACGGCGTCGGCGGCGACGGCGTCGCGAGGCCGTCGCTCCGCAGCGGCGTCGTTTCGCTTACCGCCGCTCGAAACCGCACTGGCGATCGCGGCATCGACAATGATCTGGATATTCCTGGCGTCGTTCGTCGAGCGCGTGCTGGTCGTCGCACCGGCGTCGGCCCTCGCGACGGAAGCGGCCGAAATTCCGTTGATCAATCTGCAGAGCACCTGTAGCCGACATCGGGTCGTTGGCGGCGACCGCGGCGCGCGCCCGGCTGCACCATGTTTGGAGCAGGAGAAATCGGCGGAGATGCAGCTGTCGAAGAGCTGGCAGCGGTTTCCCGAGAAGTCCCGCGTTTTATGCGTCGATCGGCTCGATGAGGACGACCCCAGCTATGTCGCGTTGTTGACCTGCCTTGACGTCCACGCCGGCGACCATCAGCGATCCTGAGGGATCGGCCGCGTCGATAGGCGACGTAGGCCGATGAAGGCGGGCCAATATGGCCGGGCTTGTCAGGCCCGGTGATGGCAGACCTAGTTGGGGCTACGGCTCCTTGTCGAATGGCTGCCGCGCGGCATGATGGATATGCAGGATCTCGACCGCATCGGCAGTGACGCGATAGAAGATTTTGTACGGATAGCGTCCGAGCGGGGCGACGCGCACGCCCGGCCGATGGGCGGAGGCGCGCATGCTTTCCGGCCAGCGCCCGATATGAGCGACGATGGTACGCAGCCTTTGTTCAAGGGCGGCGCCGAGCCCGGGATAGTGTTGCGAGAGCCAAAGTGCGATGTCGTCGAGATCGCGAAGCGCGGCGTCGGTGTAGACGACCTTCACGCCTGCCTGAGCTTGGCCAGCGCCGCGTCGACCTCCGCTGCGCTGGCGAAGCGGCCGGCCTCGGCGTTGCGTAAACCCCGGTCAATGCCGGCCAACTCCTCGGGCGTCGGCACGTAGTCGCCTTGCGTCAGGCTGGTGTCGATATCGCGTGCGATGTCGGCCAGCGCATTCTGCGCGTCGGCGGGCCACGCCTCGATGCGTTCGAGGACTTCGGTCAGGCGCTTGGTTTTCATAGGCGGAATATAGCGATTTCGGAGCGATTTGTCAGGGCCGGGCGCGGCCCGTCGGAGACGGGCGCGCGGCAAAGCTCCGCTTGATGCTCGGCTTTCGGGCACTGAATTTCACCGCTCGTCTCCATCGATCACCACGGATTCCGTCGGCCCGTCTGGCCCGTATACGGATTGTAATTTCCGCGCGTACCGTAGTTATCGAGCGTCGTGCTATTCGGATTGGTTTGATAGTGGCCGCTCGTGTAGCCGCCATTGTTGTTGTAATGCGGCTGGACGTAGTGCGAGCTAGAGTTGGAGCCAGTGCCGTAGCCGAAAGAGCCAGAGTTGTAGCCGCGATTCGAATTGTAATATTGCGCGTGGGCCGAGCCGGCGGCTGACAGGATGGCGAGCGCGGCGAGTACCGCCTTGGTCATGTAATCCCCCAAAAGTCCGCCTTTTGACGGTTGAGAGAAGCCTATAGGCCGTCCTTTAGGCTGTAAACGAAAAAGGCGGCCCGCCGGGCCGCCCTTAAGACGTGGATGGCCGGGACATTTTCGCGAAGACGCGCGTCGCGCTTTAGCCCGGCCATGACGTGAGAGTTAAATCAGTCAGCCTTCTTCTTGCTCTTCTTCTTCACCGGCTCCGGCGGGTTTGCCGCGGCCTCGGCCGCGTCCTTGGCTTCGCGGGCCAGCCTGAGCGCCCGCAGCTTGGCCGTCTTCTCACGCATCGCGGTCGCGGCGGCTTCGTATTCCGCCGTGGCCTTCAATCCGTCGCGCGCCTGGTCCTGACGGCGTTTCTCTCGCAGGGTGGCGTCCGGGGACGATGCTTTAATGGATTTGCTCAGTAAAACCTCCTGTTGGGGTGCCCGCTCACGAGCACCCGCTGGTCGCTCCGCAGGTATCGCACTTCATGCAGGTGCCGTTGCGCACCAGAGTGAAGTTGCCGCATTCGCCGCACATCTCGCCTTCGTAGCCCTTGGCTTTCGCTTCGGCGCGGCGCTCGGAGGCGATCGCTTTGGCCGAAGGCTGGGCAACGGCCGGGGAGGCGTGGCCGACTTCGAGTTGCTGCGCCGGCGACAGTTTCGCCTCCGGCTCGGCCTTCAGGGCCGTGGCCGCGTGGGCGCCGCCAAAGGCGGTGACCTTCGCGGTCGCGACCGCCGACGAGGCGCCGGATGAGGCCGGGGAGGCCGCCACCACCTGGAGCTTGTCGCTGCGTGAGCGGGTCAGGCCCTTGGAGATGAAATTCGGCGCCGCCTTGCCTTCGCTCTCGCCGGCGCCCAGCGCGTCGAACGAGCCCTGGCTCGGATCGACATGGGCGAGGTCGTAGCGCTCGAGATACGACACCGCCAGTTCGCGGAACACGTAATCGAGGATCGAGGTGGCGTATTTGATCGAGTCGTTGCCCTGCACCGGGCCCTGCGGCTCGAAGCGGGTGAAGGTGAAGGCATCGACATATTCCTCGAGCGGCACGCCGTATTGCAGGCCGAGCGAAATGGCGATGGCGAAGTTGTTCAACAGCGAACGCAGCGCCGCGCCTTCCTTGTGCATGTCGACGAAGATCTCGCCGAGACGGCCGTCGTCATATTCGCCGGTGCGCAGATAGACCTTGTGGCCGCCGACCACGGCCTTCTGCGTGTAGCCCTTGCGGCGCGACGGCAGCTTCTCGCGCTCGCGCAGCACGGTGACGCGCTCGACGATCTTCTCGACTACCTTTTCGGCGAGGCCCGTGGCGCGGGCCGCGGCCGACTTGTCGAGGAAGGCTTCGACCGCGTCGTCCTCGTCCTCCTCGTCGGCGATGAGCTGCGCGTTCAAGGGCTGCGACAGCTTCGAGCCGTCGCGGTAGAGCGCGTTGGCCTTCAGCGCCAGGCGCCAGGACTGCATGTAGGCGTCCTTGCAGTCCTCGACGGTGGCCTCGTTCGGCATGTTGATGGTCTTGGAGATCGCGCCCGAGATGAAGGGTTGCGCCGCCGCCATCATCTTGATGTGGCTCTCGACCGACAGGTAACGCTTGCCGATCTTGCCGCACGGATTGGCGCAGTCGAACACCGGATAGTGCTCGAGCTTCAGGTGCGGCGCGCCTTCGACCGTCATGGCGCCGGCGACGTGGATGTTGGCGGCCTCGATCTCGCGCTTGGTGAAGCCGAGCGCGGCGAGGAGGTCGAAGCTCGGGTTGGCGAGCTGCTCGGCCGCGATGCCGAGCACGTCGCGGCAGAAGGCTTCGCCGATCGTCCACTTGTTGAAGACGAACTTGATGTCGAACGCGGTCGGCAGCGCCTTGTCGACCTTGGCGATGATCTCGTCGGTGAAGCCCTTGGCCTTCAGCGTCGTGTGGTTGATGCCGGGGGCCTGCGCCAGCGAGCCGTGGCCGACGGCATAGACCTCGATCTCGGCGATCTCGGCTTCCGAGTAGCCGAGCGTGCGGAGAGCTTCCGGCACGGCGCGGTTGATGATCTTGAAGTAGCCGCCGCCGGCCAGCTTCTTGAACTTGACCAGCGCGAAGTCGGGCTCGATGCCGGTGGTGTCGCAATCCATGACGAGGCCGATCGTGCCGGTCGGCGCGATCACGGTCGACTGCGCGTTGCGATAGCCGTGCTTTTCGCCGAGCTCGATGGCGCGGTCCCAGGCCGCCTTGGCGTGGGTGACGAGCGCCTGATCGGGACAGGCGGCGTGGTCGAGCGGGACGGGGGCCTGCGACAGCTTCTCGTAGCCCTGGCGCTCGCCATACGCCGCGCGGCGATGATTGCGCATGACGCGAAGCATGTGCTCGCGGTTCTTCTTGTAGCCGGGGAACGGACCCTGCTTTTCCGCCATCTCGGCCGAGGTGGCGTAGGACACGCCGGTCATGATCGCGGTCAGCGCGCCGGCATAGGCGCGGCCTTCGTCCGAGTCGTACGACATGCCGGAGGTCATCAGCAGGCCGCCGATATTGGCGTAGCCGAGGCCGAGTGTGCGGAATTCATAAGAGAGCTGGGCGATTTCCTTGGACGGGAACTGCGCCATCAGCACCGAGATTTCCAAAACCACGGTCCACAGCCGCACGGCGTGCTCGTAGCTCTCGACGTCGAAGGCGCCGGTCTTGCCGTCGCGGAACGTCAAGAGGTTCAGCGAGGCGAGGTTGCAGGCCGTGTCGTCGAGGAACATGTATTCCGAGCACGGATTGGAGCCGCGGATCGGCCCCGACGCCGGGCAGGTGTGCCAGTCATTGACGGTGGTGTGGAACTGCAGGCCCGGATCGGCGCAGGCCCAGGCTGCGTAGCCGATCTTCTCCCACAATTCGCGCGCCTGCACGGTC
>JAFECJ010000119.1 GCA_018242205.1 Pseudomonadota bacterium | reverse complement strand
CCCGACGCCGAGACCGCCGCCGCCCGCCGCTCCTTCACCGACGCCGTCGCGGTTTATCTCAAGCCGCGCGTGCTGATCGTCATGTTCCTCGGCTTCTCGTCCGGCCTGCCGCTGGCGCTGTCGAGTTCGACGCTCTTGTTCTGGGCGGCGGAAGTCGGCGTCGACCTCAAGACCATCGGCCTGTTCGCGCTGGTCGGCACGCCCTACACCATCAAGTTCCTGTGGGCGCCGCTGACCGATGCGCTCGACGTGCCGCTGCTGAGCCGCCTGGTTGGCCGCCGCCGCGGCTGGCTGCTGCTGTCACAAATCGTGCTGATCGCGGCCATCGTCTTTCTCGGCGCGCACGATCCGATGAAGGCACCGGCCATTGTCGCCTTCGGCGCGCTGATCGTCGCCGCCGCGTCGGCGACGCAGGACATCGTCGTCGACGCCTTCCGCGTCGAAAGCCTGCCGGAGGAAGAACAGGCCGCCGGCATGGCGTCTTACGTCGCCGCCTATCGCGTCGCCATGCTGGCGTCGAGCGCCGGCGCGCTGTTCCTGGTCTCAGGCTTTCAGGCCTTCGGTTTCACCAAATCCGGCGCCTGGAGCGCGAGCTACATGGTGATGGCGGCGCTGGTCGTCGTCGGCATCCTGACGACATTGCTGGCGCGCGAGCCGGAGAAATCCGTCGCAGCCGACGCCGCGCACCGCAGCGAACCGCCGCTGACGCGCCTCGGCCGCACCGTTACCGGCGCATTCCAGGACTTCTTCCTGCGCGAAGGCTTCATCGTCGCGCTCGTCGTGCTGTGCTTCGTCGTGCTGTTCAAGCTGACCGACGCGCTGGCCGGCGTCATGACCGGGCCGTTCGCGGTCGACCTCGGCTTCACCCGCAACGAATACGCCACCATCATCAAGGGCGTCGGTTTCGTCGCCACCATTATCGGCGGCTTCGCCGGCGGCTATGTGGCGCGCGCCTTTCCGCTCGCCGCCAGCCTGTGGATCGGCAGCCTGTTGCAAGCCTCCGCCAACCTCGCATTTTCGTGGCAGGCGGTGGTCGGTCACGATCTGGCGTGGCTGACCTTCGCCATCACGGTCGAGAATTTCACCAGCGCCATCGGCACGGTGATCTACGTCGCGTATCTGTCGGCGCTATGCCGCAATCCGCTGCACACGGCGACGCAATACGCGCTCTTGACCGCGCTCGCCGCCGTCGGCCGCACTTATCTGTCGGCGACCGCGGGCTACATCGTCACCGCGACCGGCTGGGTCTGGTTCTTCGCCATCTGCGCGCTGGCCGCCATTCCGGGCCTCGTGCTCTTGGCCTGGCTGCAGCGGCGCGGTCATTTCACGCCGCTGGATAAGCTTCACCACGCGAAAGCGGCGCATTAGAACGGCAGGCCGACGTAATTCTCCGCCATCGCGCTCTTGGCCGCGTCCGACGACAACAGATATTCCAGCTCGGTGTTCTGCAATTTGTTGTCGTAGGGGATGTTATCCGGGAACCTGTGCAACATCGTCGTCATCCACCACGAGAAACGCTGCGCCTTCCAGACGCGTGCCAGCGCCTTGGCCGAATAATTCTCGAGGCCGGCGTCATCGCCCTTCTGATAGTGATCGAGCAGCGCGTGGTAGAGATAATAGATATCGGACGCCGCGCTGTTGAGCCCGCGCGCCCCGGTTGGC
>JAFECJ010000118.1 GCA_018242205.1 Pseudomonadota bacterium | reverse complement strand
GCGATCACGCCCGCCGGATCGCACAGCAGCGGGTTGATATCGAGCTCGGTCACCTGCGGGTGGTCGGCGACGATGCGGCCGAGTTGCACCAGCACCGCGACGACGCCTTCGACATCGGACGGCGGCCGGTCGCGATAGCCCTTCAGCAGTTTGGCGATCTGGGTGCGGCCGATCAGCGCGCGTGCCAGCGCGGTGTTGAGCGGCGGCAATTCGAGCGACTCATCGTTGATGATCTCGGCCGCGGTGCCGCCATGACCGAACAGGATGACCGGACCGAAGGTGGGATCGGTGGTGACGCCGGCGATCAGTTCGATGGCGTTCGGCCGCTCGATCATCTCCTGCACGATGAAGCCCTCGAGCCGCGCCTTCGGCATTGCGGCCGTCACGCGTTCGATCATCTTCGCCGCGGCGGCCATGACCTCGTCGCGTCCGACCAGGTTGAGCGCAACGCCGCCGACGTCGGACTTATGAATAATGTCGCGCGAACGAATCTTGAGCGCGATGGGCCGCTCGACTTCGACGGCGAAGGCTGCGGCTGCCGCCGCGTCGCCGACCGCCTGCGTGCGCACGAACGGAATATCGTAGCAGGACAGGAAGGTCGCGACCTCGGCGGGGTCGAGCCATTCGCGACCGTCGGCCAAAGTCGCGGCGACGATGTCGCGAGCCCGCGCCATACGGTCCGGCGCGCACGGCGCCAGCGCTGCCGGCGTCTCCAGCAACAGCGACTGGCTTTCCTGGTAGCGCACCAGATGCATGAAGGCGCGCACCGCGCGCTCCGGCGTTTCGTAATATGGCAGCTTCGCCGCGATCAACTCGGCGCGGCTGTCGCGCACGCTGGCCTCGCCCATCCAGCAGACGAACACATTCTTGTGGGCGCCGAGCGGCGCCAGCGCATCGATGACGCCCTTGGCCGCATCTGCCGACGTCGCAATCGCCGTCGGGCAATAGGCGACCAACAGACCGTCGTTATTGTCGTCCTTGATCAGGATATCGATGGCGTTGCGATAACGATTGGCGTCGGCATCGCCGATGATGTCCACTGGATTGCCATGGCTCCAGGTCGGCGGCAGCACCTTGTTGAGCGCCTCGATCGTGGCCGGCGACAGCGCGGCAAGCGCGCCGCCCTCCTTGATCAGCCGGTCTGTGGCCAGTACGCCGGCGCCGCCACCATTGGTGACGATGGCGAGCCGTTTGCCACGTTGCGACGACATGCGGGCGAGCGTGGTCGCGGCATCGAACAGCTCCTCGACCTCATCGACGCGCAGCATGCCGGCGCGGCGGAACGCCGCCTCGTAGATATTGTCGGCGCCGGCCAGCGCTCCGGTGTGCGATGATGCCGCCTTGGCGCCTTCGGCGGCGCGGCCGCCCTTGACCACGATGACCGGCTTGATGCGTGCGGCCTTGCGCGCCGCCGACATGAACTTGCGCGCATGCGTGACGCCCTCGGCATATATGAGAATGGCCTGCGTCGCCTCGTCGAGCGCGAAATAATCGAGCAGGTCGCCGAAATCGACATCGCTCATGTCGCCCATCGAGACGATGGCGGAAAAGCCGATGCTGCGCGGCAGCGCCCAGTCCATCACCGTGGTCGCCATGGCGCCGGATTGCGTCAAGAAAGCAATGTTGCCGGGCAATGCCGCCGCCGGCGCGAATGTGGCGTTGAGGCCGC
>JAFECJ010000117.1 GCA_018242205.1 Pseudomonadota bacterium | reverse complement strand
AGTCTTCTCGGTCTTAAAAGTTGCTCGATTGTTCGTTGTTGTGAAGCGATGGTTGTTTGTTGGCGGTGGCTAATTTCGCCGTCTATTGCAAATACCAAAGCACCAACCAGCAACTCAATTGCCAATGCCCTAACTAATAATGTCCAGCCTTCGTGTTGTACCGCCTCTGGCGCGCTATCGCGCTCCCAGTACACACCGATCACAACCCCAAATGTTGCGATAATATATACGTCAATGCAAAGTGATTTTAACCACTCTAAAAAATCTAGTGATAGCGATGACAGCGGCACAAACATACAAAACGCCCTGCTTTTAACAGCCGTTCTAGCAAACTTTATCGCGCTTTTCTTTTTTGCCTCTCGTCATAGGCCAAAATGAAAATTCCAACTGCACCTCTCGTTTTCTGGGACCGCCGGGCGGAGCCTGAGGCGGTCGCCAGTTCTTGCGCCTCAGCATCCTGCTATCGCCAAACCGAAGATATTGGCGTTGCCACGATTGTTATATTTGAACTGGCATTCCGCAATGTAGAGAGGCAGGTACTTTTCGCTGACCTTGTGATAGCTGCCGACAATCGACCGCTTGAACAACGACCAGAAGCCTTCAATCGTTTGCGTATGCACCGCGCCGACAACATATTGCTGCGCCGAATGCATGACGGTCTCGTGCGGGTATTCGCCAAGGCTCTTGTAGGCAGCCTGTTCATCGGTCGCGAGCAAGCTAACCTTGGTCGAAACGGCTTCGCGAACAAACCGCTGCATATCGACCGCCGACAGCGAACCGAGAACGCGGGTCACAACGCTACCCTTGCGCTCGACGGCACCGATGATCGCGGTCTTGGGCGTGGCCTTACCTTTCCCACGCAGGTTCTTGTGCTTGTTCTTCCGCTTGCCGCCGATGAACGTTTCGTCCACCTCAACAATGCCCATCAGCTTGCGAAATTCATTGTCCTGCAAAGCAGTGCGGATGCGATGGCAGACGTACCAAGCCGTCTTGTACGAACCGAAGCCCATGATGCGCTGAATTTGCATCGCGCTCATGCCTTTCTTAGCGGTCAGCATCAAATGGATAACCTTGAACCAATCGCGAAGGTCAATCTTGGTGTTTTCAAAGATCGTGCCGACAAGGTGAGAGAAGCGATAAGCGCCACCCTCGCGGCAATCCGGGCACTCCCACTTAAATTTCATCGTGGCGAGCGGATAGACCTTCTCAGAGCCGCAACGCGGGCAATGAACGCCCTTCGGCCAGCGGTTCGCGACCAGATAGTTGTCGCAAGCTTCCTCATTCGGGAAAATCTTGTCGAACTGTGGGGCCGTCAACTGCTTGGATTTACTGGTCATTTTAGCCGCCTCTCGATTGTAGGTGCAGACTAACATGGAAAATCCAATCCGTCAAGTAGGGGATAATCGCCAATATTAATTTAAGAAGGTGCGGCACCCTCCCTGCCCTCTCCCTCAAGGAAGAGGGGAAAGAAAGAGGACCGCGCGCCGCCCGATCTCAGGCCACGCGGCCGAAGCGGTCGTCCAGCGCGTAACCGGCGCCGCGCACGGTGCGGATCGGATCGGCGAGCTGGCCGCGATTGATCGCCTTACGCAGACGGCCGACATGGACGTCGACGGTGCGCTCGTCGATATAGATGTCCGACCCCCAGACGCCGTCGAGCAACTGCTCGCGCGAGAACACGCGGCCGGGACGCTC
>JAFECJ010000116.1 GCA_018242205.1 Pseudomonadota bacterium | reverse complement strand
GACGCTGCTCGGCTATGGTTCGGGCATGCTCCACACATGCGTTCGGACGGATGCGTTGGTGTGTCAGTCTGAATTTCCGGGTACGTCAGCAGGAATGCGGCGGAGCTTAACGGCCGACAGGCTAACGCGTTGTGTGATAAGGGGAAAATGGTGGGCATTGGCCCCGTTTGCCTCTTGAAAACGCCATCATCGGCGCCATTATAAAGGTCCGGGAACGCCTGCTTCGGGCATGCGTTCCGGAAGACTGATTAGGTGCCGAGTTCAATTGTGGCAGGCTTGCCACAATTAGTAACCGTCTGTTAAACCCGTTCGGCGAACATGCGCCGAACAACCCCGAATGGTTGCATTGCGGCGCGACCATTGCGTGGGGGAAGGGCAATGATCGAACTAGCAGCTCTTGCACTTGTTGGAGGAACCATCGTCGCCGGCGTCTCTGCCGGTACGCGGTTTATTGAATTCCACATTCCCCTCTCGCGCACGAACATGTCGCCAGACCAGCCCATCGTGCGCCCAATGCACCCATCTGGAAAAGATTGGACGGATAGCCCTCGATAGTGGGCTTTCTCGTGCAGCGCCTCAAAGATTTCTTTTTTTGGTCTATTCGCGAAGGGAAAAGTGCCCTCGCGAAAGAGGCTTTAAAATACATTGCTCTTTGGCTTGGGTCTCTTTTCCTTGCGGCCTTGGTCGGAGTCGCCAATCGGCTCGTCAAAAATCGCGCAATTACGATAGAGGAAATTCGGAGCGGACCGTTCGATTTCCTAATGGGGCTGATTCGCGAAAGCCCCGTCCATTCGTTCAGCGTTCTTTTCTTTGTCGCGGTTGTAGTTGTATTTATATTTTTGCTCCGTCGCGCTAGGTGGCGTTTCAACGAGCAAAGCAAGCTCGTGAAAGAAGGCGAAGCGGCAAAAGCTCTTGCTACAGAAGCAGGGCTTGGCGGCCGGTGGCCTCACGCGAAACACGAAGATGGGGGCGCTCCTTGGGGCGATCTCTGCGCAGAGATCACTAGGCCAGAGAACAATATCCTCTACATCCTCGGAGCGAATGGCATCGACACTTTCGGTCGGCCTGGATCTCCTCTTTATAGCGCCATGCGCCAATTCCCCGGCACCATCCGCGCCATTCTCATCCGTCCCAATAGCGATGAAGTTCGCGGAAGATCCCAAGCGGTTGGGATGGATACTTACGAGTACAACTCCGCAATCCGAACCTCTGTCAGCCGACTCAGGGAGCTAAAGCGGCAGCAACATTCTGTTGAGGGGCGCTATTATGATGGTCAACTTAATTGGAAATTGATCATCACGAACCGAACTATCTGGGTGCAGTACTATCTGCCCGGTGCCGGTCACGTCGACTCCACGCCAGTATGGCGCCTCGATTCGACGGCAAGCGAAGGCAGTTTCTATCGGTATTTTTATTTGGAGTTCGATCGCATTTGGCGCCGTTGTCAGACTTTCCCAATGGAGCTTGATTGACATCTGAAGCGGTATACGTTTTCAGGCTGAGATAGGACCGGGGGCGGCAGACCTTTGCAACGCTGTGGCGCGTATGTTTGGCAACCGGATTTGCCTTGTTGAGCCATCCTTGCCGTCTCGCGGCTGTCTCGATAGTGATGGAGATCGTCAAATAGGCGAATGCTGCTACCGGCGATGGCGATCCCCACGTCGCCGTGCAACTAAAAAAAGCGCGCCGCTTACTGTCACAAAGAACTAGAGGCCACCTAGCGGGGCTACAGGTGCGTTATTTTTTGCCACGTGGCTGAATATTTTTTGCGGGCGACCGCCGTCACGCTGGCGCGCAACGCTTCTAAG
>JAFECJ010000115.1 GCA_018242205.1 Pseudomonadota bacterium | reverse complement strand
TAAGGATTCCGAAAAGGAAGTGCTCGAGGATCTGCTGGTCGCTGCGCATGCCGACGCCCGCCGCAAGGCCGAAGCCGTGCTCGCCGAGAAGATGAAGGCGATGACCGGCGGTCTGCCGCTGCCGCCGGGGCTGTTGGGCTGACATTATGGCCGCCGCCGTTGCCGGACCCGAAATCGAACGCCTGATTCAGTTGCTGGCGCGCCTGCCGGGGCTGGGGCCGCGCTCGGCGCGGCGCGCCGCGCTGTTCCTGATCAAGAAGCGCGAGCAGGTGATGACGCCTCTCACCAATGCTTTGCAGACCGCGCTGGAAAAGATCGTGGTCTGCAAGACCTGCGGCAATATCGACACCCAGGACCCGTGCACTGTGTGCACCGACGTGCGGCGCGATCAATCAATCCTCGTCGTTGTCGCCGATGTCGCCGATCTGTGGGCGCTGGAGCGGGCGCACGCGGTCAACGGTCGCTATCACGTGCTCGGCGGCACCTTGTCGCCGCTCGACGGCATCGGACCGCAGGATCTGTCGATTGACGCGCTGGTGGCCCGCGCGCACGAGTTGCAGGTTATTGAAGTGATTCTGGCGCTCAATGCCACGGTCGATGGTCAGACCACGGCGCATTACATCACCGAACTGTTGGCCGACGCCAACGTGAAGGTGACGCGGCTGGCGCATGGCGTGCCGGTCGGCGGCGAGCTGGATTATCTCGACGAGGGCACGCTGTCGGCAGCGATGAAGCAGCGGACGTTATTCTAGCTCTCAGCTTCCCTTATACACGCGCTCGCGGAACTCACTCGGCGACAGGCCGGTGGCGACCGTGAACGTGCGGGTGAAATAAGCCGGATCGTTGAAACCGAGCGCGTAGGCGATGTTCGACACCGACGTGTTGGTATAGACCAACTGGCGGCGCGCCTCGCGCACCACGCGATCGCGGATCATGTGCGAGGCCGGGCAGCCGAACGCCTCGCGCGTCAGGCGCGATAGATGCGTCGGCGTCACCTTCAGCGCCGCGGCATAGCGCGCCACCGGCCAATGCTCGCGATAATGATCGTCGATCAGTGAACTGAAGCGATCGAACAGCCCGGCACCGGCACTTGGCGCGCCGGCCGGCGTCTTCGCCGCAAGCGCGCGCGCCACCAGCCCGAGCAGGGTCGCCGACAGCGCCTTGAGCACATGGGCGCGCGCGAAATGGCGGCTGCCATATTCGGCGAAAATCTCCTGCATCAGCCGGCGCATCGCCGGTGTGGCGCGCAGCAGCGCGGCTTCCGACAAGGTGCGTGACAGCCCGTCCGGCGCGCTGAGCACTTCGTCGAGAATTTCGGTGGCGATTGTCACCACCCAGCCCTTGGTGCCCTTGGTGAAATGATAGCCGTGCACATGCCCGGCCGGCAGGTTGACTGCGGTCATGGGCCGCAGGCGGTAGTCCCGGCCTTCCACGGTGGCATGGCCGCCGCCGCGCGAGATCAGCAGCACCTGATGCAGCCGGGCATGGCGGTGCGGTGGGAACTGCCAGTCATGCGGCACCGAACGCGCGGCCAGCGTTTCGCAATGCACCACGTCCGGCAGGTCGCGGACCTCGCCGAACAGGTTATAGGACAGGATCGCTTGCTTAAGTGGGGTGCGGGCCATGTTCGATTTGTACAAGACATCGTCGGCCTGATCCATTGTGCCGATGGCCTGTCGCGCGCCAAATACCGGCAATCATCAAAAGAAGCGAGGGCAGGATGCCGCAGGGAACCACCGTCAAAACGCAGGTCTGCATCATCGGCGGCGGCCCGTCGGGCCTGTTGCTGTCGCAACTGCTGCACCTCAAGGGCGCCGACAACGTCCT
>JAFECJ010000114.1 GCA_018242205.1 Pseudomonadota bacterium | reverse complement strand
ACGCGGCCGGGACGCTCCATCAGGAATTCGAGCAGGCGATATTCGGTCGGGCCGAGATCGACGGCGCGGCCGTTGCGCGACACGCGCTTCTTCTCGCGGTCGAGCTCGATGTCGCCGATGTTGAGTACCGTGGCGACGCGATCGGGATGGGCCCTGCGCAGCAGCGCGCGAACGCGCGCCAGCAGTTCCGGCACCGAGAACGGCTTGACGATGTAATCGTCGGCGCCGGTCGCCAGGCCGCGGATCTTTTCGCTCTCCTCGCCGCGCGCGGTGAGCATGATGATCGGCAGTTGCTGGGTCTCGGGGCGCGCGCGCAGCCGGCGGCACAGTTCGATGCCGGACAGGCCCGGCAGCATCCAGTCGAGCACGACCAGATCGGGTGCGCTCTCCTTCAGCTTGGTGTCGGCGTCGTCGCCGCGCGCGGCGGTCTCGACCTCGTAGCCTTCTTTCTCCAGGTTATAGACGAGGAGCATCGTCAACGGCTCCTCGTCTTCGACGATCAGGATGCGGGCGCTCATGACTCAAGCCCTTAGCTGCTCATCCCCGCCAGCGCGGAGATTTCAGTATCGCCCTTCGGCCGCCGCTCGGTAATCGGGCGGCCATCGACAATATAATGCACGGTTTCGGCGATGTTGGTGGCGTGATCGCCCATGCGCTCGATGTTCTTGGCGCAGAACATCAGATGGATGCAGAAGGTGATGTTGCGCGGGTCTTCCATCATATAGGTGAGCAACTCGCGGAACACCGAGGTGCAGACCGCATCGATCTCTTCATCGCCGCGCCACACCGCCATCGCCTTGTTGTCGTCGCGGTGAGCATAGGCGTCGAGCACCGCCTTGAGCTGCTCGAGCACCAGGTCGGTCATATGTTCGACGCCGCGGATCAGTTTCGGCGGTGGGAATTCGGCGTTCAGCGCGATGACGCGCTTGGCGATATTCTTGGCCAGATCGCCGATGCGCTCGAGATCGTTGGCGAGGCGCAGCGCGCCGACGATGGCACGCAAGTCGACCGCCATCGGCTGGCGGCGGGCGATGGTGAGAACCGACTTCTCTTCGATTTCGCGCTGCAGATCGTCGATGCTGACGTCGGCGGCGGTGACGCGTTGCGCCAGCGTGGTGTCGCGCTTGGCCAGCGCGTCGACGGCGTCGGCGACCTGCTTTTCGGCGAGGCCGCCCATCTCGGCGACCATCCGTGCCAGATCCTGCAGGTCGACGTCGAAAGCCTTGGTCGTGTGCTGCTCGTTCATGGTTCTAATTCCTCAATCTCTGTCCGGCGACGAGGCTAACCAAAGCGACCGGTGATGTAGTCCTGTGTGCGGCGATCGGTCGGCGCGGTGAATATCTTGGTGGTTTCGCCGTATTCGACCAACTCGCCGAGATACATGAAGGCGGTGAAGTCGGAGACGCGCGCCGCCTGCTGCATGTTATGGGTGACGATGGCGATGGTGTAGTCTTCCTTCAGCTCGTCGATCAATTCCTCGATCTTGGCGGTCGAGATCGGATCGAGCGCCGAACAGGGCTCGTCGAACAGGATGACTTCCGGGCGCACCGCGACGGTGCGGGCGATGCACAGACGCTGCTGCTGGCCGCCGGACAGCGACTGGCCGTTGGCGCCGAGCTTGTCCTTGACCTCGGTCCACAGCGCGGCGCGCTCCAGCGCATGCTGCACGCGGCCGTCGAGTTCGGACTTCGACAGCTTCTCGTAGAGGCGGATGCCGAAGGCGATGTTCTCATAGATCGTCATCGGGAACGGCGTCGGCTTCTGAAATACCATGCCTACCTTGGCGCGCAGCAGGTTGAGATCCTGCGACGGCGACAGGATGTTCTCGTTGTCGAGCTGCACCAGGCCGGTGGCCCGCTGGTTCGGG
>JAFECJ010000113.1 GCA_018242205.1 Pseudomonadota bacterium | reverse complement strand
GCGCTCCTCATCGGTCGCGGCGTCGCGCAACGCCGTCATGGCTTCGAGCGGAAACTTGGCGTCGATCACCAGCGGGCCACTGTCAGGCATGAAGACGACGCAGTCCGGCTTGGTGCGGTTCGTCAGCGTGTATTGAAATTCGTAGGCGCCCTTCGGCAGCACGTCGGCAACGATGGCCTCGAGCTGGCCCTGGCCGAAGGCGCCGCGCGATTGTTTGTTGCTCAACACGTTCTGCAGCGAGGTCACAGTCGAGGACAGATCGGTGATGTTCTTTTGCGCCTGATCGATCACGGCCAGACGCGAATGCAGCGCCTGCAGATGCTCGCTGGTGTGCTTGGCGGTGGTCTTCATCGACTCGCCGAGGTGCTGGCTGACGGTATCCAGCCGCGTATTCACGGTCTGGGCCAGCTGGCCGTGGGCGTTCTGCAGCCACGCGCCCATGGCATCGAGCCGGGCGTTGAGCTCGCGCAGGCGCTGCTCACCCTCGAGATCCTTCACCGGCGGCTTGGGTCGCAGCAGGATGATCAGGATCGCGATCACGCCGATGACGACCAGCGCGGCGAGCCCCAGTCCGACGGGCAGGGCGGCGGGTGATTGCAGGAGATCACGGAGCTGGTCAGCCAGGGTTTCGGTCATGGGATGGGTTCTACCCCGATTCGGAGCGGGAGGGAACGAACGGCGAACGGTCGGCCGGGCGGCCCAAAACCGCCGGTTTTTGCCCGGTTCCGTTGACCTTCCGCCTGCCAGCCCTTACATCGCGGCCATGGCGATCCGCGACATCCTCATCATCCCCGAAAAGAAGCTGCGGCTGAAATCCCAGCCGATCGTCGGCTTCGACAAGCCGCTGCGCAGGTTGGTCGACGACATGTTCGAGACCATGTACGAGGCGCCCGGTATCGGGCTCGCCGCGATCCAGATCGGCGAGCCGGTGCGCGTCATTACCATCGACGTTGCCAAGAAGGACGACCCGAAGGCGCCGCAGGTCTTCATCAATCCGGAAATCGTGTGGTCGTCGGAAGACACCTCGACCTACGAGGAAGGCTGCCTGTCGATCCCGGAATATTACGAGGAGGTCGAGCGGCCGGCCAAGGTGCGCGTGAAATATGTCGATGTCGACGGCAAGGCCCATGAGGTCGAGGCCGACGGCCTGCTCGCGACCTGCCTGCAGCACGAGATCGACCACATCAACGGCATCCTGTTCATCGACCACATTTCCAAGCTCAAGCGCGACCGGGTGATGAAGAAATTCGCCAAGGCCGCCAAGCACGGCGTCTCGGCCGCGCTCGCCAAGGACAAAGAGCCGTCGCATCATATCGGGTAGTGATCCGTCACCCTGAGGCGGCCGCGCGCCAGCGCGGCCCTCGAAGGGCGACGGCCAAGGTATCGAAGGGGCCGTTCATCCTTCGAGGCTCGCGTGCTGCGCACGCTTCGCACCTCAGGATGACGGGTTAAAGGTCATGCCGCTCCGCCTCATCTTCATGGGCACGCCGGATTTCGCGGTGCCGACGCTGCAGGCGCTCGCGGCCGCCGGCCATGAGATCGTCGCGGTCTATACGCGCGCGGCCAAGCCCGGCGGGCGGCGCGGGCTCGAACTGGTGCCGACGCCGGTCGAGCGCGAGGCCGAGAAGCTCGGCCTCAAGGTGCTAACGCCGAAATCGCTGCGTAACGACGAGGCGCAGGCCGAGTTCGCCGCCTTCAACGCCGACGCCGCCATTGTCGTCGCCTACGGCCTGATCCTGCCCAAGCCGATCCTTGAGGCGCCGCGGCTCGGCTGTTTCAACGTTCACGCCTCGCTGTTGCCGCGCTGGCGCGGCGCGGCGCCGATCCATCGCGCTGTCATGGCAGGCGATTCAGAGACCGGCGTCACCATCATGCAGATGGACGAGGGCCTCGATACCGGCGCCATGACGATGCGCGAGGCGATGCCGATCGGCGCGGACGCCACGACGGGCGAACTGCACGACGCGCTCGCGCAATTGGGCGCGCGGCTGATGCCGGTGGCGCTGGCCGCGGCCGATCGCGGCACGCTCACCCCGACGCCGCAGCCGGCCGA
>JAFECJ010000112.1 GCA_018242205.1 Pseudomonadota bacterium | reverse complement strand
CCGATTTTCTGGACGGCGAACAATCAGGCCATATCGACCTGAAGAAGGCCCGCGCCGGGTCCTTCGCCGGCGGCCTGTTCGCGCTCTATTCGCCCTCGCCAAGGGCCGCTAACACGACCGAGCCGTCGGTTGGCGCATTTTCCCGGCCCCTGCCGCCGCCCTTGCCGATGGACGAGGCGCGGGCCTCGGTCGTCGGCGAACTTGCGATGCTGGTGAAGGTCGAACGCGCCTCGCAAGGCGCGGTCGCATCCTCTTGTGTCGCGGACCGCCGCTCCTTATAGTTGTACTATTAATTGGGAGGGGCCACAGATGAAATATTTGCTCATAGCTTTATCGGCTTCTGCTCTTATCGGCATTTCTTCAATTGCGGATGCGGCGTCGTGCAAACGAAGCTGCACCGAAGCCGTAGCGCGTTGCAAGGCCATGAGTCCTTATGGAGGAGTTGGCTGCGACGGTGACCTTGCCAACTGTTTGAAAACTGGAAACTTGAGAGTCCCAGCCGGCCGAGTATATAAAAATCTTTGCAAGAAATAGGCGAGCGCTCTAGCGCGACACCGCTGCAAAGTATTTTTGTCTTTATCTATTGGGCTTGCAATTAGTGCAATTGAGCTTCACGCGCTGATACGTAAAGGTTTTTCGTTGAGGCGAGGCTTGATGTAGCACGTCTCACGATTTAATCGGCGCTGTATGCCCGCCATTTCTTGCTTAATGTTCTCGGGCAAAATCGTAGCCGACCCCAAGGCTCTTCCCGTTTTTGTCTTATAATTTTCCCGCGTACTGGGGAGTTTGATGTTTTGCGCCTCAGTGAGGCGCCGGGTGGCTGACCATTCTTAGTGCCCTCGGGCCCGCCGCCTTTCTCCCTGCTTTCAAGCGTTATGTGCGAGCCTCCAGCTAACGAGGCCGGAAATCAAATAGCCCTATTGTAGCTAATCTCTTCGCTCGATAGCATCGCATGTAGATACGAGGCTGAGATGTCTGGCTACGAAGATTTAAAAGAGATTTTGGCGGAACATACTGCTGCCGCTATCGTGCTCGCAACCATTTTTCTGGCGGCGGGCTATTCGATCGGCACTGTTCATCTTTCTTATTGGAAAGACGACACAGACGTCACGAAGCGAAAGCTAGAGACAACGACGGCAGACTATGAGCGTGTTCGGAAGGATCTTCTATCTGCGAGTGGCGGCATAAACCAACGGGACAATACGATAAAGAGCCTCAGTAATGAGTTACTCAAATTCAGACTAACTTTGCAAGACCGCGAAAGCGCTCTCCACGCCGCCCAGCAAACGCTTAGGGTTAAAGAGCAAGAAGCCACGGAAAAAGATAAAGAGATCGATCGATTGACGCGTGAGAACGCCGCTTTTAAAAAGCAGACTCAACCGCGGCGCTCCAAGCCAAAGCAACCGCTTACCGTCGATGTTGTGGTCATGAACCTGTATCGACTTGGCGAACTGTGTGTGAATCAGATTTCGGAAGGGCTTGATGCCCCTGTGGGAGCGGTCGAGTCAATCTTTGCATCATTGCAAGATGGTAACCTGATTGAGGACCGCGTTGGCAGAAGGGAAAATCGTCTAACGTGTGCGCGACTTACTAAGGAGGGGAGACAATACGCAGAGCAGAATAATTTAAAATAGTCTTCACCTCGGATGTCGCGGCGCGGCCGCATAAGCCAAGGAGCGTCGGCGAATGGGATTCGCTTCTTCGAGTTCCCGTCTATCTCGATCCCAATGGTTACGCGGCTTACAGCAATCCCGAGAATCCACGGAACGCTCCGTTCGCGCTCTACGGCATGCCCGTGACCTTCGCGATTGCCGCGTCCAGATGGGTCGTCGGTTATATTGCCGGCGCGGCCGATTGGACCACGCCCGCCGGACAGCAGTTCATATCGTTTCTTGATGGAGCGTGACGGGATCGCCGTCTTTGCTCGAAGGCTACAAGGCGGGCAGATATTCGACGACGCCCTCGCCTTGTCGACTGTGCTAGGCTGCCTCGGCGCACCGCAAGCGATATCAGGCAGGACGGATGACGAAGCAAATCCCGGTTTTTGACGGCCACAACGACGTCCTGCTGCGACTCTACAAGTCCACCGCGGCCGACCCGGTCGCCGATTTTCTGGACGGCGAACAATCAGGCCATATCGACC
>JAFECJ010000111.1 GCA_018242205.1 Pseudomonadota bacterium | reverse complement strand
GAAACCGCGCGCCCGCTCGACGGGCTCATCAGGTGATTGCCGACGATGGCGACGACCGCAACCAACGTCACGACGATGTAAACCTTCCTCATAAGATTTACTCCCGCGACAGGCCGAACAGCGGCCGCAGGCGGATGCCGATCACACTGCCGATGAGCGCCATGGCGAACCACACCCAGCCATGCAACGAGCCGGAGGCGACACCGCCAACGAAAGCGCCGATGTTGCAGCCGAAGCCGAGCCGCGCGCCCCAGCCCATCAGCAAGCCGCCGACGGCAGCGGCCAGCAGCGAACCGAGCGGCGGCCACGCCGTGTTGGCGTAGCGCTTGGTCGCGGCGGCCGCGGCCATGGCGCCGAAGAGCATGCCGAAATCTGTCAGGCTCGATGTATCAGACAGCACCGATTGGGCGAGCGCATGCTTGGGGCCCGGCCATTGCCAGAACGCGGCCTGCGAGAAGTCATAGCCGAGGGCCTGGAAGATCTTGGCACCCCAGACCGTATAGCCGAAGGTCACGCTCCACGGATGGCCGCCGGCGAAAAACACGAAGATGCACAACGCGCCGATGACAATGCCACCGATGATGTAGTTGCGCGACGGCCGGTAGTTGGCGCCGCGCTGGCGCGCCACCGCGACGATGATCGCTGCGGCGACGGCAAGGCTTGCCAGCGTGGCAACGAGCCCACCCCAGGCGCCGAGATAATCCGACGCCAGAACCGGATCGAAACCGCCCATCTCCAGAAAGGCCGGCAGCGACAGCGAACCGAACACGCTGCCGATGACGAAGAAGGCCAATGTCACCAGCATGCGGCCGGAGCCGCCGCCGACGGTGTAGAGCGTGCCGGAGCCGCAGCCATTGCCGAGTTGCATGCCGACGCCGAACACAAGCGCACCGACGATCAAGGATGGCCCGAGCGGCGCAATGGCGCCGCCATAGCCCTTCCACAGCGCCGCAATCGGCACCACCGCGAGAGCGGCGATGGCGATGACGATCAGGCCGCCCAGCAAGCCGCCGGCTTCACCGCGCGTTAGAAAGCGTCGCCACGACGCGGCGTAGCTGAACTCGGCCTTGAGAAAGGCCACGCCGAGGCCGAAGCCGCCGACGATCAGTGCGGCCGACGCCTTCTGGCCGTCGAGCAGCACAAGCGCGACAAGGACTGCCGTGGCGAGAATGGAGATGGTGAGAAACAGGTAGTCGGCGCGCGGCGCGGCGGCCGAGGGAGCGGAAAGGGTCTCGGTGGACATGTCTATGTTTCTTGTCGTCACATGGCGAAGCGCGCGCCGGTCAGCGCGCGCTTCCACCAAATTTGGGAAGGCTCAAATTCAGTCTATCACGTACCGAGGCCGAGCGCCTTCTTCAGATCGTCCCACTTGGTGCGGGAGGATTCGATCGGACGGGTCGCGTCGGCGGTCCACTCGACCATGGAACCGTCGTAGAGGCTGACGTCTTTACGGCCGAGCAATTCGTGCAGCACGAACCAGTCGGTCGCCGCCCAGTGGCCGGTGTTGCAATAGGCGACCGCCGGCCCCTGCGGCAGATGCGAAGCGAGCGATACGAGTTCGGCGCGCGGCTTCAATTTGTTGGCGTGGGCATCGTAGAAGCTGGCGCTGTCGAGATTGACCGCGCCGGGAATGTGGCCATAGGCCTTGGCCGCAGGCGCCTTTTCCTTGCCGTCAAAAAATGAAGCCGGCCGCGCATCGATCAGGGTCGCGTTCTTGGCGGTTTCGGCCTTGGTCACGTCGGCGACTTTCGACAGCAGGCTGGCATTGAGCGTCGCAGTGAAAATCGTCGGCGACGGCTTCTTTGCGCCGCCCTCGACCGGCAGACCGGCCGCCTTCCAGGCCGCGACGCCGCCATCGAGGATCGACACGTCCTTCACGCCGACGACCTTGAGCGTCCAGTAGGTGCGCGCAGCCGAACCGAAATCGGTGAAATTGACGCCAGCCGGAACCACGACGACATGCGTCTGTTCATCGATGCCGAGATCGCCGATCAGTTTCTCGAGTTCGGCGACGGTCGGCAGCATGAACGGCACGTCGTTGCGCGTCACGCGCCAGCCGGCCTTGTCATAGTCGCTGTGGATCGCGCCCGGAATGTGCGCTTCCTCGTAGGCCTTGGTGCCGCCACCATCGATCGCCGAGCGGATGTCGAGGACGAGGAGATTTTTGTCGCCGAGGTGCTGCTTGAGCCAGCTAACGCTGACCAGCGGCTGCGTCTCGGCCGCAG
>JAFECJ010000110.1 GCA_018242205.1 Pseudomonadota bacterium | reverse complement strand
CTTCGACCCGAAACAGATCAGTTACGGCAAGATCCTGCAGATCTATTTCTCGGTCGCGCACAACCCGACGCAATTGAACTACCAGGGGCCCGACCACGGCCCGCAATATCGCTCGGAGATTTTCCCGCAGAGCGAAACGCAGGCCAAGGTGGCGAAGGATTACATCGCGCAGCTCGACGCGGCCAAGGTGTTCAAGCGGCCGATCGTCACCAGAACGGGCACGATGAACCAGGCGTTCTACCCGGCCGAGGCCTATCACCAGGACTACGCGACGCTGCATCCCGGCAATCCCTATATCGCCTTCAACGACGCGCCGAAGGTGCGGAATCTGCAAAAGATGTTCGCGGCCGAGTGGCGGGACAAGCCGGTGCTGGTGCGCGAGGCAGCTAGCGGGAATTGAGAGGGCAGCGGAGACTAGCCGATACGCTCGGCGAGTGAGGCACTTGGTCAGCGCGGAGCGCCATACGCATTTCCGAATCCTCCAATCACATTTGGAGGACGAAAATTCTTGTAATTTTCCTCGGCCGCCCTGACTTCTGGGTCAACTGGAACGACGCCTGTGTAGCCATACCCGTAGCCCGAACGATTCTGATCTAAGTCGGAAACAGAGGAACGCGGGTCGGGCTTTCTCATTCTGGATGAGTCTCGTGGCGGCTCACTCAATCGCCTCATTAGATTTTCAATTCTATCAGCCTTCTCTCGGTCAGAAAGCTTCGATTGGATGATGGCAATGCAGAACATGTAAATTGTCTTGTCCCAGAGATATAGCTTGTCCGCGCCCGGATAATCCTTGAGGACATCAACCGAAATTTGTTTGTAGGTTCCGTCCAACGCCCCTCCAACATTAACAAAACGCCGCGCCAGAACATCAACCTTCGCGTCAATCTTACCGATCATTTCCTCGGATACATTTCGAGGCGGGTTCGGGCGAAGCGGATCGCACTGCTCCGAGAGCGCAGCCTCGAAGCACTGAGCTACCAGAAGCGTGGCCAAAACAATCGGATAATGAAATCGCATCACCACCCCTCGCATCTTTCTAAATCTCGCACCTCCTCTCGCCACTAATCGGGGTATTATCTGACCACTTATTGCCATTAATTGCGGGGCGCCGGAGCAAGTTAGGTTTCTGAACCGTTTCGCCTGCCGGCTCATTCCTCCGGCGTGAGCTTGCGCCGCACGCCCCATCCGCCGAGCAGTTCTGCGAGCTCATCGGCGACGAAGTGGCGCGCGCTGTCGCGGTCGTAGCCGTCGGCGAGCAGCGCGTCGTAGTCGGTCAGCGTGTGGCGAGCGTAGGCGACGAGCGACAGCCAAGCCGCGTTCTCCGGCGAGGCAACGGACAGGCCCGGACTGTCCATGGCGTGATCGACGACGGCGGCAAACTCATGCGCCGGGAGTCGTGGCGCCAGGTGGCGCAGGGCGGCGGCGATCGCGTAGCGGGTGGGCATGGCGACATCCTACCTAGCAAAACGGCGGGCCTTGGGCCCGCCGTTTCGATTTAGAAAACGCTGGATCCCCGCCTTCGCGGGGATGACCGGAGCTAGTTGTCGAGGAACGACCGCAGCTTGCGCGACCGGCTCGGGTGCTTGAGCTTGCGCAGCGCCTTGGCTTCGATCTGGCGGATGCGTTCGCGCGTCACCGAGAACTGCTGGCCGACTTCTTCCAGCGTGTGGTCGGTGTTCATGCCGATGCCGAAGCGCATGCGCAGCACGCGTTCCTCGCGCGGCGTCAGCGAGGCCAGCACGCGCGTCGTGGTCTCGCGCAGGTTCGACTGGATCGCGGCGTCGATCGGCAGCACCGCGTTCTTGTCCTCGATGAAATCGCCGAGGTGCGAATCTTCCTCGTCGCCCATCGGGGTTTCGAGCGACAGCGGCTCCTTGGCGATCTTGAGAACCTTGCGCACCTTCTCCAGCGGCATGCCGAGCTTTTCGGCCAGTTCTTCCGGCGTCGGCTCGCGGCCGATCTCGTTGAGCATCTGGCGCGACGTGCGCACGATCTTGTTGATCGTCTCGATCATGTGCACCGGGATGCGGATGGTGCGCGCCTGATCGGCGATGCTTCGCGTGATCGCCTGACGAATCCACCACGTCGCATAGGTCGAGAACTTGTAGCCGCGGCGATATTCGAACTTATCGACCGCCTTCATCAGGCCGATGTTGCCTTCCTGGATCAGGTCGAGGAACTGCAGGCCGCGGTTGGTGTATTTCTTGGCGATGGAGATGACGAGACGGAGGT
>JAFECJ010000010.1 GCA_018242205.1 Pseudomonadota bacterium | reverse complement strand
GTAGTAGAAGCCAGCTCCGTAGAGCGAGCAAATCTTCACGTACTGGACCGGTTTGCCGATTGCCCTTGAAAAATCGGGAGAAAATTCAACCGCGCGTCCCGGACCTGATGAACTTAGTACGCTTTGAGCATCCGGAAACGAACTCGGCCCTATCTGGGTCGGCTCGGCGCACAAGTTTTTGGTCTGCCTTTCAGAATCAAATTTGAATCCGCAAATGCCGTCGATCGAGAAATAGGTATGCTCTGGGGCGCGTTCTTCGCGGTCAAGACGGAACGCAAAAAAGAACCGTGCGCATGATCGCGCACGGTTCGTTAGCAACCGGTAAATGTGACGTTCGGAAAAATGACGCGCATCAGCGCAAGATCAATGTCGCTCCATCGACACTTAAGCTAATTGCCTAGCGGCTGAGCCTGGCTTGGAAAATTGACGACCTGCTGGATCAGATCGGCGGCGTCGCTTAAGGTTTCTTGCGCCAGATGTGCATAACGTTGCGTCGTACGCGCGTGCAAATGCCCGAGCAGGCCCTGCACGACGTAAAGCGAGACGCCGCGATTGACCAGAAAACTGGCGAACGAATGGCGCAGATCGTGCAGGCGCACATCGCCGAGTCCGGCACGCTTCCTGATGCGATCCCAAGGAAAAAACAGCGAAGCCGAAGGTCGCCCCGTGACTTCCGAGGGAAAGATGTAAGGGTTGCCGTCAACGCGCGGTGTCGCTGTCAGCAATGCGATCGCCGAGTGATTGAGTGCGATGACGCGCGCCCTGCCCGATTTCGACTTCGGCACCAGCAGCGTCCTGTTTTTCCAGTCGACGTAGTCCCACTTGGCGAAAGTGATTTCGTTGCGGCGCGCGCCGGTCAGCAGCAAGAGAAGGATAGACCGTGCGGCGGTGCGGTTCTCGTCGGCGTGAATCGAGCGGACGAGGCTTTCCGCTTCCCATTCGTTAAGGAAACGATTGCGCTGAACGTCGGGGCCGGCGCTGAGCCCGGCAGCCGGATTGTCCTCACCGCCCGGCGTCTTCCACTTGCGGGCTAGATTGTAGATGTAGCGCAGGATGACGATGACGCGGTTCATCGTTCCCGGCGCGTAACCATCGGCACGCATCGAATTGACGAGATCCGATATCGCATCGGTCTTGACTTCATCGAGCGCAAATTGGCCGAGTCGCGGCAGAACGTGAATGCGCAAGACAGTCTCATCCGTCTGCCAACTGCTCTTGTAGGTCCGAACGAAGGGCAAATAGCGCTCGGCGATGAAATCGCGAAGCAGCGGAATGGCACGCATCTCGCGTCGCTTCTGTTGCGGATCGGCGCCGAGCAGCGCCTCCGCCACGATCTGTTTGGCTTTACGACGGGCTTGATCGAGCGTGACGACGTCAGCCGGTCCGATCTTGTACTGCCGTTCGCGGCCGTGATCGTCGGTGTAACGCTGATAATAAGTCTTGCCGCCCGACGATCGCACCTCGAGCATGAAGCCGCGCTGACCGACATCGAAATAGTCGGTCTTCTTGCGATCAGGCGCACACCGCGCCTGACGCACAAAACTCGCGGACAACGCAACCGTTGGCATAACTCGTCGGACTGTTTGACGCCCCTTAAACGGAGCCTGTTGACGCTGACTGTCGCGCAGCTTTCTCGCACTTCGTCATATTTTTCGAAGTCTCGTTCATAAATTTCATATTAATTTTCGTGTAACGACGGTACGATAGCAAGACAAAATTATATTTGATGATCTTCTATACTTGAATAATTATCACAATCAAATTTCTTCATATATTACAGAGCGATATTCGAAAAATCGCGACCCTAGCGCGCTTTAGGCCCCACTCGCCACCACAACCGTAACAGGATAGGGTTTGCAAACGCCCGTGACCGAAAGACCGAGCATTGCACTGCCAATACAAGCATTGCGTCGACTAGAACCGAGAACAGATTGAAATCGCTTTCTGATTGCGTCCGGTTTCTTGTCGAATACAGCAATATGACAAGAGCTTTAAGGATGAACACTATAAAAATGGTCGGAGCGGCAGGATTTGAACCTGCGACCCTCTGCTCCCAAAGCAGATGCGCTACCAGACTGCGCTACGCTCCGAACCTGCCCCTCGGTCATGAAGGCAACCGACCGCGGCAATGCCGGCTAGGTACACGCTTCGGCCCCGGCCAGCAAGCAAGGCGACCGCCGCCTCAATGACTGCCGAAAATCGGATGCGCGACCTTGTCGCCCGGCGCGATGCCGAGCTTCTTGACCGTCCCGGCGATCACCTCGAGCACGCCGCGCACCGGCCCGCCGGAGGGAATGTTGCGCGTCGACAGCGGCGTCGTGTTCTGCTCGATGCGCAAGATGGTGCCGTCGCCGCGGATGAAGATCATGTCGAGCGGGATGTAGGTATTCTCCATCCAGAAGGCGACTTCCTGGTCCTTCTTGAAGTCGAACAGCATGCCGTGGCCTTCGGGCAGTTCCTTGCGGAACATCAGGCCCTTGGCGCGCTCGGCGTCGGTCTGCGCGATCTCGACGGTAAAGGCGTGCACGCCGCTCCTGCTGGCGATCTCCAGGAGGTTGCTGTCGGTGGCGCGCGCCGACAGCGCGGCGACCCACAATCCCAGAAGGATGGCGGCGATCGGACGTAAGCAGCGCATGGAAGGATGACCTCGAAGGCGGCCGGCAACCGCCGCGACAGCCGCCACCATCGCAAGCAAAAACGGCAGCGGCAAGACGGCGTGTTCGAGACCGCGCTGCCCCGGAGGCAGCAACGTTGGCACCAAAAAGAAAACGCCCCGGACCGGCCGGGGCGTATCGCGTCAAGCAGATGAAGCCCGTGGGTCAGTGCGAAGCCAGTCCCATCGGCCCGCCGTCCGGTCGAACCTCGGCCGCCATCATCCCCTTGGGCCCGGGCCCGAAGCGGACCAGCACGGTCTGTCCCGGCCGCAACTCGGCAAAGCCGAAGCGGCGCAGGGTCTCCATGTGGACGAAGATGTCCGGCGTGCCCTCGCCGCGCGTCAGAAAGCCAAAGCCGCGCAGGCGGTTGAACCACTTGACCTGGGCCCGTTCGAGGCCGCTGGTCGGGGTGACGTTGACATGCGTCCGCGGCGCGATCTGCGCCGGGTGGATCGCGGTCGATTCATCCATCGAGACGACACGGAAGGCCTGCAGGCCCTTCGGCCGCGGCTGCACCTCGACCACGATCCGGGCGCCTTCGTAAGCCGTCTGGAAGCCGTCGCGGCGCAGGCAGGTGACGTGGAGCAGGATGTCCGGCATCCCGTTATCCGGGACGATGAAGCCGAAGCCCTTTGAAACATCGAACCACTTGATGACGCCAGCGAGTTCGATGAGATCTGTTGCTCCCTCGTCGCCTAGGTCTCGGACCGTGCCGGGTCGGAGATTTGTATCTGGCATTTCGGTTCAATCCCGTTCGACGAATGTTGCCGGTCTGACTAATGCCGTTTGACGCTTCCGGTCCGCCCTTCGAAATGGCGTTTGTTTGGAATCGTTCAGGCGAATCTGTGATTTGAAGATAACACCCGGCCGAATCCCGCAAAGAGCAAAATGTGCTTGCACACAAGTTCTCTGCCGTCGCAATCGTTTCGCGAATCAGTGGCGGATGAAGGGCGCGAGCGCGTCGCCGATGTCGTTGCGCACAACAAGATCGGCAAACTCGTCGAACTCGGTCGGCTCGCGATTGATGATGACAAGTCTTGCGCCATTGCGTTTGGCCATCAGCGGAATTCCCGCCGCCGGCCATACCACCAGCGACGATCCGACCGCGAGCAACAGATCGCATTCGGTAGCCAATTGCTGGGCACGGCGCATGGCGTCTCCCGGCATCGACTGGCCGAATGAAATCGTCGCCGTCTTGATGATGCCGCCGCAATCGCAATCCGGGAGTTCTTCATCGTTGCTCTCGAAGCGCGCCCGGATCGGCTCAAGTTCATAGCGCTGCCCACAGTCGAGGCAGGCGGCATAGGTGGTGTTGCCGTGCAGCTCGACGACATCTTGCGGCGCAACACCCGACGCCTGGTGCAGGTTGTCGATGTTTTGCGTCACCAGGGCCGGAACCTGGCCGGCGCGATAGAGACTCGCCAGCGCCAGATGCCCACGCCCCGGTTTCGCCTGCGCGAACGTCGCCTCGATGTTGAAGCGCCGGCGCCAGGCTTCGCGCCGCGCCTCCTCGCTCGCCAGATATTCGTCAAACGGGATCGGACGGTTTTTCGTCCAGACGCCGCCGGGCGAGCGGAAATCGGGAATGCCGCACTCGGTCGAGATGCCGGCCCCGGTGAACGGCACGATCCGCTGCGCGGACCCGATCAGATCGCGCAGGCCATCAATGGCAGTCTCGAGATCGGCGGCGATCATTGCGGTTTCCGCGACGACGTTTTATGTGCGGTACAGGGTTCCGAAGGTTTCCAGCCGGAGTTTGTCCCATGCGATTTCTGCACACCATGCTGCGTGTCCGCAATCTCGACGATGCGCTCGATTTTTACATCAACAAGCTCGGCCTCAAGGAGACCCGGCGCCGGGTCGATGAGAAGAACCGGTACACTTTGGTGTTCCTCGCCGGCGACGCCGACCAGGACGCGCTCGATGCCGCCAAGAAGAAGGGCCGGCCCGGCCCCGAGGTCGAATTGACCTTCAACTGGGACACCGAGGACTATGGCGAGGCACGTTACTTCGGCCACCTCGCCTATGAGGTCGACAATATCTACGAGACCTGCGAGCGGCTGATGAAGGCCGGCGTCACCATCAACCGGCCGCCGCGCGACGGCGTCATGGCGTTCGTGCGTTCGCCCGACAAGCACTCGATCGAGATCCTGCAGAAGGGCGCCGCGCTGCCGCCACAGGAGCCGTGGGCGTCGATGAAGAACACCGGCCACTGGTAAGGCCGCCGTTCGCCCCGATATAGGGGGGTGAGGCAACCGAGGCTGTCGGACCGGGCCGATTCCGGTCCCTCCGGCAGCCGAGCGGCCGCTATCCACCGGTTTCCCGGCCGCGATTTCAATGACTTGACCAAGATTTGCCTGACACTTGCCGCAGGCGGCGAAGCCCTTTATAGGTCGCCGCCTTGGCGCCGTTCCGGCGCCTCTTGCGCCCTTCGTCTAGAGGCCTAGGACACCGCCCTTTCACGGCGGTAACAGGGGTTCGAATCCCCTAGGGCGCGCCATTACCAATTCAGTAAATTGGCACTCGCATCGGGCCGAGCCGGCCGCTTCCCCGGCCGCGGACAAAACAAGCCGCCTTCACTCCGGCAGCCCGACCCGGCGGAGCGCGTCGCCCATGGCCGCGGCAAGCGCAGGCGCACAGTCGACGCCGGCAAATTGGCGGCTGAAGCGAAACGTCGGATGCAGCTCCAAAACCTTGGCCGCCGCCGCCTTGGCTTCTTCCGTCCGTCCAAGTCTATCGAGCGCGGCCGCCAATTGCACATAGGTGATGCTATGAGCGGGGTTGGCCTGAACCGACCTGTAGGCGGCCTGAGCAGCCTTGTCGTAGCGGCCGAGATGAAAATGGCCCATCGCCTGCGCGTCATAGGCGGCGAATGCCCACGGATCGAGCGGACTGAGACGCATGCCGCGCTCGCTCCATTCAATGGCGCGTTCGGCTTCGCTGCCCCACGCCAGCATAACGCTGCCGAGAATGTAGGTCAGCGCCGATGATGGGCTAATCGCCAGCGCGGCTTCCAAGGCGATGAACGCCGCGGCGCGATCATGTCCGTCCATGCCGATGGAAAATCCGGCAAGGGTCAACGCTTGCGGGTCGTCGCGGCCATGCGCGATCGCCGCCTCGGCATAGCGGACCGAGGCGGAACGATCCTCTTCATGCAGACCGCTGCGCAGAAAGAGGCAATGATGGCACATGGCCGCATTGGCGTGCGCCAGCGCATAAGCCGGATCGAGCGCGAGCGCGCGTCGAAGGACGACGAGCGCCCTGGTCACCCGCGCCGGCATGCCGGAATCGACGTCCTGCTGCGCCTGCAGGACGAGGTCGTAGGCGTCCAGACTGTCTGGCCGTTTGCGCCTCACGCGTTCGACTTCCGCGCGCCGCAGACTGGGCTCGATGGCACTGACCACGTTGAGGGCGATCTCGTCCTGGAGCGCGAACACGTCATCGAGCGCGCGGTCGAAGCGCTCACTCCACAACTGATGTCCGCTTTCGGCCTCCGCCATCTGGGCGGAGATGCGGACCCGGTTGCCGTCCTTGCGGATGCTTCCTTGCACCAGATAACGCACGCCCAATTCGCGGGCTACCTGCTTCAGGTCGATAACCGTTCCCTTGAAGGCCGCGGTGGAGTGGCGCGCAATGACAAACAGCCATTTGATCCGCGACAATCCGGCGACGATGTCCTCGACCATGCCGTCGGCGAAATAGTCCTGCTGCGGATCGCCGCTGAGATTGGTGAACGGCAACACCGCGACGGACGGCTTGTCCGGGAGCACCGGCGGCGGCACCGGCGGTGACGCAGCCGGCAACGCGTCGATCGTCACGTCAGGCCCGACATAGCGATAGCCGCGACGCGGCAAGGTCTCGATCCAGTCGGCGCCGCCGACCTCGTCAAAAGCCCGGCGCAAGGCCGCAATCTGGACCGTCAGGTTGCTGTCCTCGACGGCCAGCGCAGGCCATGCCGCGTCGAACAGGGCTTCTTTGGAGACCGGAGCGCCGGCGTGCTGCAGCAGCAACCCTAGCAGCGCCACCGCGCGTTGGCCGAGGACGATCGGCTCACCGTCGCGGAACAGGATTTCCGCCTCGGCGTCGAGCCGGAACGGGCCGAATTCGTAAGCCATCGCCATGGGTCGCCGCCCTGTTCGGAACTGTTTAGCAGATTTTTCGCAGCGATTTCACGACCTGCCGGGGCGACCGAACCATAGTCAGAGGGTCAGATGGCGCAAAGAGCGCAAAACCAATGGAGGGTTCCATGAGCGCGAAGGCTATCGTCCGCATGCCCGGCGAAGGCAAGCAGGTTTCCTTGGCCGGCAAGCCATTGGTGTTTCTGGTCACCGGTCAGGACACCAAGCACACGTCGATGTTTGACTGGACATTGCCGGCCGGATTCTCCACCGGCACCCACGTTCACCGCGTCCAGGAAGAGACGTTCTATGTGCTGGAAGGCGAATGCGAATGGCATGTCGGCGGCGAAGTGATCAAGGCCAAGCCGGGAACCTATCTGTTCATCCCGCCGGGGGTGCCGCATAACATCGCCAATGCCAGCGACAAGCCGGCCCGAATGATCATGACCGTGTCGCCGCCGGGTCACGAGCAATATTTCGAGGAACTGGTGAAACTGGTGACGCCCGGTGGTCCGCCTGACGCCACCGCAATCGCCAAGTTGCGCGCTCGTTTTGACACAGAACAAGTGTCGGCGCTGAAAGCCGGATGAGATCCCCTCACACCGTAGCGTTGGTCCGAGGTGGCGGTGCTTTCCAGTATGCGGCGCCTACGCCGCCTTCTTCCTCAGCGCCGGAAATATCCCGGCGCCGATGAAGATGCCGGTCAGCACCAGGCCGAGCCCGAGCACCAGTTCCGGCTTGAGGTGCTCGCCGAGGATCAGCGTGCCGAGCGCCATCGCCGCGATCGGATTGAGCGTCAGATAGAGCACCGTGGTGGTCGGCGACAGCCAGCGCAGCGCCCACATGAACAGCGAGAACTGCAGCGCGCCGCCGACGGTGCCGAGAAAGATCACGGCGATCCAGCCTTTGGCACTGAAGGCCGGCAGCGCGGTGAGCCCGCCTCCGAACGCCATCACCGGCAGCAAGGCCAAGACCGCGAAGGCCATCGCCGATGCCGTGACGAAGACGGCGCCGTGCCGCATCAAGGTGGCTCTACCGAACACCGAATAGACCGCCGCGCACAGAACACCGAGCAGCATCAGGCCGTCGCCAACGGCGGTGTCGCCACCTTGGCCGAACGCCGCCGTGCCGAAGGCGGCGACGATGCCGCAAAACGTCAGCAGCACGCCGGCCACGCGGGCCGCGGTCAGCCGCTCGCGACCGAAGATGGCCGCGACCAGCATGGTCTGGATCGGGATGGTCGCCAGCCCGACCGCGCCGCGCGCCGCTGGGATGAGCTTGAGCGATGCGTTGAAGGCCCAGGGAAACAGTACGAAGAACAGAATGCCGAAAGCGGCGATCTTGGCGTACTCGGTCCATTCGATGCGGTGACGCGGCCAGATGAGCGGCAGCGCCGGGGCAAAGCACGCCACCGAGATGACGTAGCGATAAAACACCAGCGCCAGCGGATCGGTCTCACCAATGACATAGCGCGTGGCGACGACCGCCGTGCCAGCGCTCAAGGCCGCCGTCAGAGCCGCGAGATGGGCGAGCACGGTTCTGTTCATGGGGCACCGCCAGGGGCTTGGACCAAGGGCTTGGACCAGGAGCTTGGACCAGGAGCGTGGGCGGCATGCCGCCGCCAGTGGCTTTCAAACTGAAAGTCACGCTAGCCTTGACACTTTCACTTTGCAAGTGACCTTGCTAGGTAACGACTGTGGACAATCGAAGCGGCGGCGGCCGGCGCCGCACGGGACCTTTAGCGATGACCCAGCACGAATTCAGGTCGGATTGCTCGATCGCGCGCACGCTGGAACTGGCCGGCGACAAATGGACCCTGCTGATCGTTCGCGACCTGCTGTGGCACGGCAAGCAGACCTTCCAGGCGCTGCAGGACAGCGCCGAGCACATCCCCTCCAACATCCTGGCGGAACGGCTCAAGCGGCTGACGGACTGGGGGCTGGTGCGGCGCGCCGCCTATCAGCAGAACCCAGTGCGCTATGCCTACTCCCTCACCGACAAGGGCAAGGCTTTGGAACCGGTGCTGCTCGCGGTCATGGCCTGGGGCCACCGCCATCTCGGCGGCGGGCGCTACGATCCGAAATCGCGCAAGAGCCGGAAGCCGGTGGCGGCGCGCTGATCTGAGGCTGCGGCGCTATGTCCCGCGCCCCGCTTCATGTCAGCCATGCGCTCTGGCCATGCGCGGATGCGACGCATTTCCGCGACGAATTAATGGGGAAAATATGCGATTGCGGCCGCCGGATCGTTAAATTGGTCTGGTTCGGCTCGTATAGGAGCTGCGTCATGATCAACAGCAACAGCAGCATCAACGGCAAGAGCATGATGACCGGCAAGAACGTCGTCACGGCGTTGCGGCGCGACGCGGCCTTCATCTGGAATGCCGTGATCGTCGTCGTCTTCGTCGGCTTTGCCGGACTGGCGGTGGCCTCCGCTTTGCTCGACCTGATCTCGATCCGCCACTAGCCGTGAACGCCTATTTGTAGGCGTGCCGCCGGCCGTTGAAGTCCTCGATCTCGTAACCGCCGTCGCTCCGCTCGAGGTAATTCGGCCCGAGCGGCGATTTGCCGTGGCCGCCGGGAATGTCGAGCACATAGGACGGCTGGCACAGGCCGGACACGCGGCCGCGCATGTCGCGCATGATCCCCTGCCCGGTGGCGATGTCGGTGCGCAGATGCGCCGTGCCGGGGGCCAGATCGCCGTGATGCAGATAATACGGCTTGATGCGGTTCTCGACGCAGGCGCGCATCAGGTCGCGCATCGCCTCCGCCGTGTCGTTGACGCCCTTGAGCAGCACCGACTGGCCGAGCAACACCAGGCCGGCATCGGCCATGCGCGCGCAAGCGGCGCGCGCCTCGTCGGTGAGTTCGCGGGCGTGATTGACGTGGACCGCGACATAGACGGCCTTGCCCACGGACTTCAGCGCGCGCACGAGATCGGGCGTGATGCGCAGCGGCTCGGCGACCGGCATGCGCGTGTGGATGCGCACCACCTTCACGTGCGGGATCGTAGCGAGCTCCAGCGTCACCGCGCGCAGGCGGCGCGGCGACAGGATCAGCGGATCGCCGCCGGTGAGGATGACCTCCCAGATCTCCTGGTGATCGCGGATGTAATCGAGCGCGGCGGCAAGCGCCTGCGGCGACAGCGCGTTCGGCTTGTCCGGCCCGACCGTTTCGCGGCGGAAGCAGAAGCGGCAATAGACCGCGCAGACATGGGTGAGCTTGAGGAGCACGCGGTCGGGATAGCGGTGCACGATGCCCTCGACCGGCGAATGCGCATCGTCGCCGATCGGATCGGCGAGTTCGTCGGCTTGCGTCTGCAATTCCGCGGCATCGGGCACGAACTGGCGCGCGATCGGATCGTTCGGATCGGTGCGGTCGATCAGCGCGGCGAGCGCCGGCGGCAGCGCCACGGCATAGCGCGTGGCGACCCGTTCCAGCGCGGCGCGTTCTTCCGGCGTGACAAAGCCGCTCTCGACGAGTTGCGTGATATTTCGGAGCGTCTGAATGCGTGCGTCCATGACTGTCTAATCCTGAACCGGGGTCCAGATCACCTGTTCGATGTGGTCGGCGCCGGAGGCCAGCATCGCCAGCCGCTCGAAGCCCAGCGCAATGCCGGATGCCGGCGGCATCTGCGCCAGCGCGGCGAGGAAATCCTCGTCGATCGGATAGCGCTCACCGTGAATGCGCTGTTTCTCGTCCATCGCCGCGACGAAGCGGCGGCGCTGCTCGGCGGCGTCGGTGAGTTCGGCAAAGGCATTGCCGAGCTCGATGCCGCAGGCATAGATCTCGAAGCGTTCCGCCACCTTGTCGCTGCCCGGTTTGGCCCGCGCCAGTGCCGCATGCGGCAACGGATATTCATAAAGAATGGTGGCGGTTTCGTTGCCGAGATGCGGCTCGATCTTCTCGACCAGGATGCGGCTGAAGATGTCGCCCCAGTCGTCGTCGCTGCCGTAAGCGATGCCTTCCCGGGCGGCGGCGCCGGCCAGGCGATCGCGATCGCCCTCGCCGCCACTGATCGTGTGCATGAGATCGATGCCGGCATAGCGTGCGAAGGCTTCGGCCACGGTGAGCCGGTGCGGCGGCGCGAACGGATCGATATGACGGCCGCGAAAGCTGAAGCGCGTCGCGCCGGTCGCCCGCGCGGCTTCCGCGAGAATGGCGGCGCAATCGTCCATCAGCGCCTCGTAGGGCTCGTTCGCGCGGTACCACTCGATCATCGTGAATTCGGGATGATGCAGCGGCCCGCGCTCGCGGTTGCGGAACACGCGGGCGAAATCGACGATGCGGGTCTCGCCCGCGGCCAGCAACTTCTTGCAGGCGAATTCCGGCGAGGTGCGCAGGTAACGCGGCCGGCGCACGGTGTCCGGCCCGATCAGGTCGGTGGCAAAGGCATGCAGATGGGTCTCGTTGCCCGGCGAGACCTGGAGCGCGGCGGTTTCGACCTCGATGAAACCGGCTCCCGCGAACCAGGCCCGGAGCGAAGCCATGACCCGGCCCCGGTTCAGGAGGTGGTCCCGGCGCGCCGCATGCCGTCCCGGCAGCCAAAAAGTCGTTGTTTTTTCCGCCATTTACCGCATCCGGGAAATCGACCGGAAAGGCTGGAAATGCCCCAGAAGATCGCTATGGTGCGCCCCGAATCCGGCCCCGGGCGCCGGGAGAGTTCTATTTTCGAGGATCGTTATCGTGAAGGTCATCGCCAGCCAAGTTCGTAAGGGCAATATTCTGGATCTCGACGGCAAGCTCTATGTCGTCCTCAACGCCGAGAGCTTCCACCCCGGCAAGGGTACGCCCACCACCCAGATCGATATGCGCCGGATTTCCGACGGCGTGAAGACCCAGCAGCGCTACAAGACCACCGACCAGGTCGAGCGCGCCCACGTCGAAGAGGTGGAATATTCCTATCTCTATAACGACGCCGAAGGCTTCCACTTCATGAACGACGAGACCTACGATCAGGTCCAGGTGCAGGCCGATGTCATCGGCGATGCCGCGGCCTATTTGCAGGAAGGCATGAAGGTGAACCTTTCGATGCACGAAGGCATCGCCATCTCGATCGAGATCCCGCAAAAGGTCACGCTCGAAATCACCGAGACCGAGCCGGTCGTCAAGGGCCAGACGGCCTCGGGTTCGTTCAAGCCGGCGATCCTGTCGAACGGCGTGCGCACCATGGTGCCGACCCACATCGTCGCCGGCACCCGCGTCGTGGTGATGACCGCCGACGGCGCTTACGTCGAGCGCGCCAAAGACTGACGCAGGCGGACGGACGATACCGGATTGATGCTGGCAGCGGGGCGCGGGAACGCGTCCCGCTTTGCCGTTTTGTGTCCCGAAACGGTACTGACGCACGCTTCGATCGGCCGCAGCGCCCTCACCCTTGTAGGCGGCGCCGTGATGCCGTTAGTCTCGCCCGGTTTCGGGGACGGCGCCGTGGGGGGCGCGAAGCAAGGGGCGTGACTTGAGACGACGGGTTCTTGCCAGTGCGGCACTCATGGCCGTACTCGCCGCCACGCTGACGACAGCCCCTTTCGCCGCCGCGACCGAGATCGAACCGCCGAAGGTGACGATCAGCCCAGTCGACTGGACCGCGGCCGCCGCCGCGCTGAAGGATGCCGGCGCCGGCACGCCGGCCGAACAATTCGCCAAGCTCAACGCCATCTCCGACAAGCGCTTCCCCGGCATCGCCAAGAGCAGCGTGCCGGTGCTTGCGCCCTTCGACCTCGACGCCTTCAAGGCGGATGCCGACAAGCCCGAGGCCGCGACAGCGGACAAGTATTTCGGGCCGTTCCACCCAACCAAATATTTCCTGCCCGGTCCGGCCGGCTTCACCGGCACGTACAACCTCGACGTCGGCGGTGGCCCGTTCAAGGTCAGCTACAAGAAGAAGCCGGTCGAGATCGAAATCACCGGCGCCGGTTTCACCTATGACCTCGACGGGCCGAACCATGAAGAGGTCTTCCCGCCGAAGGACAAGGAGCTCGCGACGCTCTTTCCCGGCATCAAGCGCATCCTGCGCGAAGCCCATGTGCGCTATGCCTTCGAGCGCTTCGGCGTACCCTACATCGTCTCGATCCAGTGCTACGACCAGCGCGTGTCGTCGAAATATCTGTCGTGCCGCGAGGCCGACCCGATCGCCGAAGCCTTCCTGAAGAAGCTCGCCGTCGTCGGCGGCACGCCGCAGACCATCGCCGAACCGCATCTCGATTTGACCCGGCCGACCGCGCCCTCAGACTTCACCTATTACGCGCCGGGCGATCTCATTCCCAACACCGGCTGGAAGAAGATGCCGGGCCGCGTCGACTATCACGTCTATGCGTTGATGCGTTTTCCAATCGCCGAGGCGCCGGCTTATGTGAAGTCGCAAAGCTTCATGCCCTGGGGCGATTGCTATCGCAGCGGTCACACCGGCCGGATCGGCAAAAAGGACGCGACCTATACCTGCAAGGTCAATGGCCTGCCGCTCATCTTCAATGAATCGGCGGCGGTGAATTTCAACTATCCGTGGCGCGACAACTTCTGCGAACTGCGCGACTTCCTGGTCGGCCAATGTCCCGGCGGTTATGGCCATCAGGGCGAGGACATCCGCCCGGCCAATTGCGTGATGGATAATGAAGGCTCGGACCGCTGCGAGCCCTATCAGCACACCATCGCCGCCGTGCGCGACGGCCTGATCTGGCGCCTGCCCGGCAATCTCGCCGCCTATCTCATCCTCAACAACGCCAACGAGTTCGTGCGCTTCCGCTATCTGCACATGAACCCGAAATTCATGGACGACGACGGCCTCGTCACCGGCCGCGTGGTCAAGGAAGGCGACATCATCGGCAAGGTCGCGACCTGGGGCGATTACGAGAGCGGCACCTCCTATCACCTGCATTTCAACATGCAGGTGGTGACCAAATCCGGCTGGGTCTGGGTCAATCCGTATATGTCGCTGGTGCTGAGCTATGAGAAGCTGATCGGCGGCCGCGGCACCGAATTGCACGAAGGCGATCCGCTGCCGCCGGTGCCGGCCAAGCCGCCAGTGATCCTGCATCCGCCGGTGACCGCGGCGACGCCCGGGAGCACGGAGACCAAGACTGAAACCGCGGAACCCAAGAAACCGCTGGTAAAACGCGTGCGCGAAAAGGTGCGCAAATTCATCCGCCGCCACCGCCGGCACAAGCCGCGCACCGAGACCGACGAGTAGTTTCCCGCTTCACCGCAAGCGCAGTGATGCCTGGAAGCGGCTGACTAGCGCCGATTGCATCCGGCTCTCTCGAGCATGTCCTGCACGATCACATGCGTCGCTGGCGTTTCAGCCTGGTTCCGAGCTGCAGAGACGCTGACGGCGCGGCGGACGTTCTCGGCGCTCAGGCTTAACGTTGTGCGGCATATCGCATCGCCCATACCGGCCATGATGCTGGCGGTTTCGCCGACGCCAGCCAAATAGGCCGTAAGAACCTGCTGCGCCATCCGATCATGCGGCGCCGTGTCGAGCATGTGCATCACTTGGGCGATGGAGACGTGGCCGTCCGTGGTCGATGGCGTGGCTAGAGCCGGGGCAGCCAGCGAGGCGGCGGCGAGACCAACGATTAGGGCGTGCGCGGTTTGGGAGGGGGACATTACAAAACTCCTGTTTGAATTGACCCTATATAACAGATATTTTTTATTGTAAAACGATAATTTCTGTGCCACAACCACGTCGTCGGCATAAAGGAGCGCCTCATCATGAAATCAACGACCACTGCGGACGTGCCGGCCAGGCAGGATCGCCAGCGACGTTTGCGGCGCATGCGCGTCCTCAGTGCCGTCATGGCGGCGGCCTGCATCACCACCTCGGCCCTGCTCACCGCGGCGATGGCATTCTATTGGGCGGCAACGCCGACGCGCACGCTGCTCAGCCAGGCAGGCCTCGCCGACAGCCCCGCGACCGAACTCGATGGGGCCGTCCGGGCGCTGGCTTTCGTCGTCGCGATGCTACCGCTCGCCGCGTTGATCTATGGACTGCTGAGCGCCCGCCGCTGTTTCAAGGCCTTCGTCGCCGGCGACGTTTTTTCGCGCCGGACCATCGGCCATCTCATGGCCTTTGCGGTCGCGATCGCGGCTTCCGCTATTCTCAAGCCTTTCGCCGGCGCGGTGCTGTCGGCTCTTTTGAGCGCCAGCACTGTGACCGGTACGAAGACTCTCGCCTTCCACATCGGATCGGACACGCTGATCGCGCTGATCTTCGCCGGAACCTTCGCGATCATTGCCTGGGTGATGACAGAGGCAGCCGATCTTTCGGACGAAAACAAACAATTCGTCTAGAGGGCGCGCTATGCCGATCAGGGTGCGCCTCGCCGTCATGCTGGCCGAACGCCACGTCAAGTCAAAGGATCTCGCCGAATATGTCGGGATCACGGAGGCCAATCTTTCGCTTCTCAAGCAGGGCAAAGTCAAAGGCGTGCGCTTCGAGACCCTCGAGCGCATTTGTCGGTTCCTTGAATGTCAGCCGGGCGATCTTCTGCGCTATGAAGATGGACCGCGAACGGAGACGGACGGCGACTAACCTTCACGATGGTGGGGAACTTAGCGCCCGATTACGACAAAGGTCCCGCGCCGAACCGCCGCAAGCCGCGCGCCGGCGCTCCGATTGTGCGCGGGTCTCCGCCCGGTAGACTGCCGCATGTCCCGAATCGCCCCACGTCTCCCGATTCTCTTCAATCGCCGCGCCCTGCTTCGCAGTGCGCTGGCGCTGGCCGGCGGCCTCGTGGCTGGCGATGCCTTCGCGCAATCGGCTTCGTTCCAGCGCTGGGTCGAGCGCTTCCGCGCCGAGGCCGTGCGCCGCGGCGTGTCGGAAGCGACCTATGACCGCGTCATGGGCCATGTGAAGCCCGACACCGCGGTCTACGAACTGCAGCGGCGGCAGCCCGAGTTCACCGAGGAGATGTGGCAATACATCAACCGCCGCTGCTCCGACTGGCGCGTCATCACCGGCAAGGAACGCGCGAAGGAGTATGCGGGTGTGCTGGCGCGGGTCGAACGCGAATACGGCGTCGATCGTTACGTGCTGCTCGGCCTGTGGGGCATGGAGTCGTCCTACGGCGACGTCATCGACAATCCGAAATACATGCGGCCGATCATTCCGGCGCTCGCGGCGCTCGCTTATGGCGAGCCGCGCCGCCGCCGTTACTGGGAAGCCGAACTGATCAACGCCTTGAAGATCGTCGATCACGGCTGGGCGAAGCCTTCGGGGATGATCGGCTCATGGGCCGGCGCCATGGGGCATACGCAGTGGATGCCCGAGGTCTGGCTGCATATGGGCGTGGATTTCGACCGCGACGGCCGCATCAATCCGTTCGGCAAGCCGGATGACGCGCTCGCCGGCACCGCGCGCTATCTGGCCGAGCGCGGCAAGTGGCGGCGCGGCGAGGCCTGGGGCTGCGAAGTCACGGTGCCGCCGGGTGGGCATCGGATGGCGGATAACCGCACCATGCGGAGCTATGCCACGTGGCACGGCCACGGCGTCCGCCGCGCCGATGGCCAGGCATTCCACCGGCCGAACGATCAGGTGAAGCTGTGGATCCCGGTCGCCGGCGGCCCAGCCTTCCTGATCGGGCAGAACTTCCGCGCCGTCTATTCCTACAATCCGTCGCTCAGCTATACGCTGGCGCTGGTGCATCTCGGCGATCTGGTGCGCGGCGACGGCGACTTCCGTCAGAAGTTTCCCGGCGGCGAGCGCATCCCGACCATCGACGAGGTCAAGGAAATCCAGCGCCGCCTCAACGAGCGCGGCTTCAAGACCGACGGCATCGATGGCCGCACCGGCTCGGACACCGTGCGCGCCATCGGCGCCTTCCAGAAGAGCGTCGGCATGAAGCCGGACGGCTATGCAGGGCTCAAGCTGCTGGCGCGGCTGCGCCAGCCCTGAGGCCTACTCCACCCCGCCCTTGCGCGCGGTCTTGTCGTCCGGCGTGACGTCGATCACCGAGGCGTGCCCGGTGATCTTCACCGGCGCGCGGCAATCCTTCATGCAGGGGCTCTTGTTCCAGAAGGCCTTTTCCGTGGTCTCGCGGTCGTCGTTATAGAAGCCGTCGACATTCGGCATCTTGACCTGGTTCCAGGTTTCCTTCGACAGCACGAACTTATCATCGACGATGTCGTTGAGGTTCAGCACGAAGGCGACGACGGCATAGAGCTCGTCATTGGTCAGCGACTGCGCGTCGCCGAACGGCATGGCGTGACGCACATAGTCGAACACGCTCGAGGCATAAGGGAAATACGAGCCGACGGTCTTGACCGGATCGTTCGACGCCAGCGTACCCTTGCCCTGCGCGAGCTGCGGCCAGCGGCCGGCGCTCTCGCCAAACTCGCCATGGCAGGCGGCGCAGCGCTCGAGATAGAGCTTCTCGCCGTCCTTCACCGAACCCTTGCCCGGCGGCAGGCCCTCGCCGTCCGGCCGCACATCGATATTCCAGCCGGCGATCTGCTGCGGCGTCGCCGGCGTGCCGATGCCGTAATTGTGCGGCTTGGCGGACTGCGCCAAAGCCGGCGCCGCCAATGTCAGCGACAACGCGGCCGCGAGATTAACCCACCTCGACATTTTCGACCTCCCCGTTGGCCTTGACCGACCAGGTCTGGATGCCGTTGTTGTGATAGATCGAGTTGACGCCGCGGATGGCGCGCAGGTCGTTCTTCGACGGCTGCACATAGCCGGTGTCGTCCATGGCGCGCGACTGCAACAGCAGCGGCTCGCCGTTCCATTCGGTCTCGGCGTAGAAGCGCACCAGCGACTTGTCGAGCACCGGTCCGTCGATCTTGGCGGCGCGCCAATTGCGGCCGCCATCGAGCGAGACATCGACGCGGGCGATCTTGCCGCGCCCCGACCACGCGAGACCCGAGATCACGAGGAAGCCCTTCTTCTTGATCGGCGCCTGCGGCGACGGCGACGTGATCACCGATTTGGCGTCCATCACGAAGGTGAACTTGCGCGCTTTGCCGTTCGGCATCAGGTCGGTGTATTTCGAGGTCTCTTCGCGCGTGTACCAGGGCTGATCGCCGACTTCGATGCGGCGCAGCCATTTGATCCAGATGTTGCCCTGCCAGCCCGGCACCACGAGGCGCACCGGGTAGCCCTGCTCCGGCCGCAACATCTCGCCATTCATGCGATAGGCGATCAGGCAATCGTCGAGCGCTTTTTCCATCGGCAGCGAGCGATCGAGGCCGGAGGCATCGCCGCCTTCGACCAGCAGCCACTTGCCGTTCGGCTTCACGCCGACCTGATCCAACAGAAGCTTGAGCGGCACGCCGGTGTACATCACGCTGTGGATCATGCCGTGCGTGTACTGGCAGCCATTGAGCTGGGCGCCGCGCCACTCCATGCCGGAATTGGCGGCGCATTCGAGGAAATAGATGCGGTTAACGCGCGGCAGCCGCTTCAAGTCTTCGAGCGTGAAGATCAGCGGCTTGTCGACCAGGCCGTGGATCATCAGGCGATAGTCGGCGGGATCGATCTCGGCGATGCCGCCGTGATGGCGCTCGAAGCATAGCCCGTTCGGCGTGATGATGCCGTCGAGCTCATGCAGCGGCGTGAAACTCACCGAGGACTCACGCGTGGCGGTGAGCCACTGCACGTCGCGGCGGATCACATCCTTTTCGAATTTCGAGGGATGACCGTAGGGTCGCACCGCCACGCCATCGCCCAGCGTCTTGCTCCAGGGCGCTACGTTCGGCGGCAGGTTGGCATCGTCGGCGTGTACCGCGCCAGCGGCACCGGCGGCGACCAGACCGGCTGCCCCGGTCAGGAAACGCCGTCGCGACGGTCGCGGTGCGTCGGTTTTATCTGTCATCGCATCCTCCCGCAGGGCGGCCATTGAGCGCAGCCGTTCCCGATCATGCTCGGCGTTCTTATCATATTCCTTTTGGTGAATGTAATGAAATCTTCTCGTTCCCCACCGTGGTGGGAAACTATTTTATCGTTCCGCCGCCGAAGCAAGGATGGTTGTTTCAAACGCCGGTGATCTTCACGCTCGTATTCGGCGCGACGCGCACGGTCTTTTCCGCGGCGACATAATGCTCAACGAGATCCCAGACCGGCGGGCCTTGCGTGCCCTCATTGACGCTGGCCCAGCCGGCGACGGTGTATTCCCGCGCCGGGTCGATGGGTTGACCGGTTTTCAGCAAGGTCATGCCGGAGATCCGGCTGCCGATCGGCTTCGACACGTCAATCGTGTAGCCAAGGCCGCCGCAGCGCACCATGTCGCCGCCCTGCTGATAGTACGGATCGGGATTGAACAGGTTATCGGCCACGTCCTCGAGCACGTCCTTGAGGCGTTGGCCGGTCATCGGCTGGCGATAGACCTGCGGATAAGTGATCGCGGTGGCGTTGTGGATATCTTCGACGGTGATCGGCGAACCCGGCAGCACGCTGGTGCCCCAACGGAAGCCCGGCGACAGCGCGATCTCGGCGTCGCGCTCTTTCAACAACGCCGCGCAGATCAGGTCGTCAAAGGTGCCGTTGAAATTGCCACGGCGGTACAGCAGCGAATCCGCCTGGCCGACGACGCGCGCCAGTTCCTTGGCATAAGGCGCCCGCGCCTTGGTGATGGCCGCCGTCATCGCCGCGTCCGGCTTGATGACGTCGGCAAATAACGGAATCAGTTTGTAGCGGAAGCCCTTGAGCGCGCCGCCCTGCACGTCGAGATCGAGCCGCGAGACGAACTTGCCGTGGCTGCCCGAGGCGATCAGTAGCGTCTTGCCGACCTTGATCCCCTCGGGGAGCGCATCATGGGTGTGGCCGGTGAGAATGATGTCGATGCCATCGACACGCGCGGCGAGCTTGCGGTCGACATCGAAGCCGTTATGCGACAGCAGCACCACGAGCTGGGCGCCGGCCTTGCGTGCCTTCTCGACCTGGGCGCGGACGTCCTCCTCGCGGATGCCGAACGACCATTTCGGGATCATCCAGCGCGGATTGGCGACCGGCGTATAGGGAAAGGCCTGGCCGAGCACGGCGATCTTCACGCCGCCGCGTTCGAACATCTTGAAGGCCTCGAACACCGGCTCGTTCCACTCGGTGTCGCGCACATTGAGCGCGAGGAAGGCGAAGCCGAGCTTGTCGACCAGTTGCTTCACCCGGTCTTCGCCGTAGGTGAATTCCCAATGACCGGTCATAGCGTCTGGCTTCAGGAGCGCCATGCAGTCGGCCATGTCCTGGCCCTTGGAAGCATTGGCGCCGAGCGATCCCTGCCAGGTGTCGCCGCCGTCGAGCAGCAGCACCTTGTCGCCGCGCTCGGCGCGCACCTGCGCCACCACCGTGGCGAGCCGGTCGAGGCCGCCGATTTTGCCATAGCTGTGCGCCAGCGCCGTGAAGTCCTGATCGGTCAGCGCATAAGCCTCGGCCGATTTGGGCGCGATGCCGAAACGCTTGAGGAAATCCGCGCCGGTGACATGCGGCGGCTGGCCCTTGGCCTCGCCGACGCCGAGATTGACCGTCGGCTCGCGGAAATAGACCGGCATCAGCTGGCCGTGGATGTCGGTGACGTGCAGCAGCGTCACGTTGCCGAGCGGATCGAACTTAAGGAGATCCTCTTGCGTCAGCTTCTGCTGCGCGAAGGCGCGCGTCAGCGAACCGCCGCCCGCCATCAGCGCCGCCGTCGCGGCGCCGACCTGCAACATTTCACGGCGGGTGATCATCTTGCTCTACCGCTCTCGACAATAAATGGCGCGGAGTTCAGCGGACCACGGCAGCCGTCCAGGCCGTCTTTTCCGCCTCGGCCTGCGCGATCGACGCCTTGGCCAAGGCCTCGGCCTGATTGGCGTGCGCGACGGCCTCGTCGAATTTGCCGCCGTCGGCGGCCTTCTTGGCCGCCTTGAGCGCGTCCTTCGTCGTCGTCCATTGATTCTTGAGCGCGCCGGCTTGCTTGTTCGCCGCTTCGGCCTTGGCGAGCGCTGCCTTGAAGTCATCCGCGGATGCGGCCAAGGCCGCCGTCGTCAGGCCCGCGACCGAGAGAATGACCGCCAGCCGGATCAGAGCACGGGTGCGCATGTGTTTCCTCCAAAATGTCGGCGAACCGTCAAGCAGACCGCCTTTGACCCTGTTTATGGACGCGCGCCCGGTCCCGAGATCGGCAGACCGTTGCCCATGTAAGAGAGATAATATTCGACGTTGCGGTAGAGCACGTCCTGCCCCGGGAGCGGAACGCCGCGCACCTGACTGTTGCAGGTCTGAAAGCGGCGCGTGATCGTGCCCATGTTCTCCCACGCGGAACGGTAGATCGGCATGGCGTTGAGAATGCCAAGCGCCGGCGCGAGAACCTCGGTGCGGATATGCCCGCCCGGGTTTTGCACATGGCAGCTCGCGCAGGAAAAATTGAGCTGACCGCGTCGCGTGTAGAAATATTCCTCGCCGCTGCGATAAGCCGCGAGCGCCCTCGGATCGTTCGGAATCTTGATGTCGAACGGTTTGCCGCGCGACGTGAAGGCCATATAGGCCGTCAATGCGGCCATGTCTTGCGAGGTGTAGCTGAGCGGCTTTTCGCCGTTGGCTTCGAGGCACTGGTTGAGCGCGAGTTCCAGCGTGATCACTTCGCCGGACTTGGTGTCGAAATAGGGATAGTTCTGGCGAATGCCGACGCCCTTGTTGGGGAAGCAGTCACCGAGGGTCTTGCCGTTCTTGAACGGCTTCGCGAATGCTTCCTTGCCGTGTTCCACCGCGAATTCGTAAGGGGGAAACTCTTCGATCTGCTGCCACTGCTTGCGCAGCCCCTCGTCCATCGAATAAGGGCCGTTGACGAAATCGTTCAGCTGCACTTTGGGGAAACGCTTGGTGAAGTACTCCCGAAATGCCTTGAAATCCGCCTGCGGATCGACGGCATTGTCGGCCAGCAGAGGCTGCGCCGCGCCAATCACGAATACAGCCGCTACGAATATCTTGCGCAGCATTCAATCCTCCCTGCAATTTCAGCCGTTCAGGCTCGATCTTTTTATCGACACGCTGAGTCCGAGCGCTTCGTCCTATAGAGTGTAAAGGAAATCGACGATCTCCTCGATTTCCTTGTCGTTCAAAATCAGGTTTCGCTTGAACGGCGGCATCACGGTGAGCGCGTTGCGCTTGGTCTCATCGGATATGATCGCGATGAGCTCTTTGCGGTCCGGAAAGCGCGCCTTCATGTCATTCAGCGCCGGCCCCAGATTGCCGGGCGCCGGGCCGTCCTTGATCTCATGGCAGGTCAGGCAGTTTCCCTTGCCGCGATCGAACGCCAATTTTTGGCCGTCCGCCGGCGCAGCCGAGGCGGCGCTCCAGCCCAGCACGGCGGCGCCGATGAGGCCGCTCGCCACGGCCGCCAATACAAGATGAGATTGCCTCAGTTCCATCGGTTGTCCTCCCAGCCTGGCTTTTATTGACGCAACCTTATCCTGGTTGCATTCCTCGATTCGACGCGCTTCGCAAATTTCGCCACGTCTTATTCGAATCCTTCCCGATGCGAGCGCCTCGCCTTCGCCTCGCGAGGCGCCGGACCGGGCGGTCAGCTGACGGTGATCTTCGATTCCGCCGTGGTCACGGTACCGTCGTCGTCGGTCCAGGAGAACTTGAAAGTGCCGCTGGCCTCGACCTTGGCGTAGAATTGCATATAGGGATTGGCCGCGATCGCCGGCTCGAGCGTCGCCGAAAACACCGGCTTGCCGTCAAGCTCGGCAACGAACTTGTTGATGATCTTGCGCGGGATGATCTTGCCATCCTTATCCTTGCGCTGACCGGATTCCATGATGTGGGGCATCAGGGTCTTGATCTCGATGATCTCGCCCTTCTTGGCCGTCTTCGGCACTCGGATCTTCGGCGTGTCCGCCATCGTCGCCTCCTGAAAATTCGTTCTGAGTTCAGCCGCCGCAGCCGCCAATGGTGACCTTGACCAGTTTGGACGCCGTATAGAACGCGCCCTTCGAGGTCTTGGCGGTCACCACGATGTTCTGCGTGGTGGCAAGCCGGATACGGGTGGAGGCTTCCGCCTTGCCCGACATCGGCGTGAAATGGAACGTCGCAACGCCGGGGTTCGGATTGCCTTCGGCGAGCACGAGAACGTCGGTGACGTGATCGTCGGCGGTCATCGGCGCGTCGACCGAAATCGATAGCGGCACGGTGTTGCCGTTTTCCGCGATCTCCGGAAGATCGATCGAGATCTTGCCCGCGGTCGGCGCCTTGCCGCCGGTAAACTTGGCGATCTCGGCCTTGGCGGCATCGGGGGTCGCTTGCGCGTCCCTGCTCCAACCGATCAGGGACAACGTCGCGCCGGCGGCGCCCAGCGCCAAAGCCGCACGACGAGAGATTTGCTGCATCGAGACTCCTCCCGGATATTTCTTGGAGCGGCCGCCCGCCCCGCATGAACCGACCATAACGGCGACAATAGCAAGGTCAATTCATATTCACAGGAAAGAATGTAATTTTGCATCGCAACATAAGGCAGAACGGGATTACTCCCGGCCACCGACGGCGTGGCATAAGTTTTCCGCCATCGCTTTGAACAATCAGCTCGGCTGCGATTTCAAATAATCGCGGAAACTCTTGGCCTGATAGGCCTTGTCGCGGACAAAGCGAAACATGGCAAGGAAATCGTCGGGCCTGAGATAACCCGGTGCACGTGCCACCTCCCGCTTCTGCGGCTCGCGGCCCTTCATCGACGCGCTATCCTCGTCGAAAAACTGGAAGGTGGGCGTGAAGCGGATACCGTATTTCGCCGCCATGTCCTTCTCGGACAATTCCTGCCCGTCGAAATCCTTGACCTTGCGCGAACCGATGATGTTGAGCTGCAGAACGACGAAATTGGCCTTGATATAGTCGGCAATATCGGCGCGGGCGAAATTGACGAAGTGCGTTTCCTTGCAATACGGGCAGCCTTTGAGCTCCCACATCACGACGAAGCGCTTGCCGGCCTTGCGCGCATCGTCCAAGTCCTCAGGCAGTTCCAGGAAGCTTTCGAGGAACCACGGCTCCTTGTAGAGCCCGTCGTCGGTCAGGATCGGCTCGGCGCCGGCCCAACCGGAGGACAGCGCCGTCATCGCGACAGCGCCAAGCATCAAATGCCGCCGGGATATTGACATCGATTTCACCTTGCCCGCGGATTCCCCGCGCCTTGATATTCATATTAGCATATATCTGCGTCGGACAGCCCGGTGAAGGCCCATGCCCGTGAACTTTGCGATCAACTTTGCGCGCGCAACCCTGCTCGTCCTGACGCTGGGGCTGACGACCGTTGCCGCCTCCGCCGACGATCTCGCGGACTTTAATGCGGCCGTCGAGCGCGCCGCATCACACAACCGCGTCGCCGACGGTTACCTGCGCACCGGCAATGTCGATCTGGCCTCGCTGGAGATCGACCGGCTGCGCGAGGCCTGGACGGCGCTGACCGAACGCTTCGGCGGCCATCGGCCGGCGGCGTTCAAGGACGGCCAGCTCTACACGACCACCCTGCTCAAGGTCAGCACCGGCCTCGTCGCCGCCGACATGATGCTGCAATCGGGCCGCGCCAATGCGGCGCGTGCCTCGCTCGAGGGCATCCGCGCCGATCTCTATAACTTGCGCAAATCGGCCGGCATCGTCGTGCTGGCCGATTGCGTGCGCGACGCCAACGCCATCGCCGACAAGCTCATGGTCTATCACCGCAGCATCGATTGGGATAATGCCGAGCAGCGCAAGGACCTGGCGGACCGCGCCGCCGACTACGCCAAGACCATGGACCGCTGCGACGGCATCGCCAGCCCGGACATCCGCCAAAGCCCGGAATTCCGCCGCCTCGTCGATGGCGCGCGCAATGGCCTCGGCTTCATTCCCAAAGCCATCGAGACGCACGACACCAATTTACTGCAGCGGGTTCTCAGCGAACTGCGTTCGTTCGACAACCTGCTCGCCTTCCGTTTCGGCTAAGCTAAGCACTCCTTCGCCGCGCCATCAGAGTCGCGGCCAGGATCAGGCACGACACAAAGGCGACGATCAGGGTCGCCAGTGCGTTGATCTGCGGCGAGACGCCGAGACGGACGCTGGAGAACACCACGATCGGCAATGTCGAGGCGCCGGGTCCGGTGACGAAGCTCGCCACCACCACATCGTCGAGCGACAGCGTGAACGACAGCAGCCAGCCGGCGGCGATCGCCGGCATCAAGAGCGGCAGGGTAACGCGGCGGAACGTCCGCCACGGCGTCGCGCCGAGGATGGCGGCGGCCTCGTCGAGCGATGGATCGAGCTGCGACAGCCGCGCGCGGATGACGACCGTGGCATAGGCGGCGCCGAAGCTCGCATGCGCCAGCGTAATCGTCATCGCGCCGCGCTCGGGCGGCCAGCCAACGGTGTTGCCGAGCACCACGAACAAGAGCAGCAGCGACAGGCCGATCAGCACCTCCGGCACGATCAGCGGCATCATCACCAGCGCCTCGTAGCCGCGCGCGACGAAGAACGGCCTCAGCCGTTGCAAGGCGAAGGCCGCGGCAGTGCCGAGCGCCGCAGAGAGCGTGGCGCTGACCGCGGCGACGCGCAGCGACAGCCAGGCGGCGTCGAGCAACTGGTCGTTGTCGAGCAGCGCGCCGTACCAGCGCAGCGAGGCGTGGCTCCACACCGTGACCAGCCGGCTGTCGTTGAACGAATAAACGATCAGGATCGCGATCGGCAGATAGAGAAAGGCATAGCCGAAGCCGAGCATGCTCACGAGCGCGATGGAACGGCGGCCGGTCATGACGTCACCTCGGCACGCCGCAGCGTGCGATAGAGCAACGCCGCCGGGGTGAGCACCAAGACCAAAAGGCTGACCGCCAGCGCCGAGGCCAGCGGCCAGTCGTGATTGTTGAAAAACTCGGTCCACAGCACATGACCGAGCATCAAGGTGCCCGGACCGCCGAGCAGATCGGGGATGATGAATTCGCCGAGCGCCGGAATGAAGACCAGGAGCAGGCCTGCGATGATCCCGGGCAGCGACAGCGGCAATGTCACGCGACGGAAAGCCGAGAACGGCCCGGCGCCGAGATCCTGCGCCGCCTCGAGCAAGGTCCAGTCCATGCGCTCGAGCACGGCGTAGATCGGCAGCACCATGAACGGAAGATAGGAATAGACGATGCCGAGATGAACGGCGAACTCGGTGTTAAGCAAAGTGAGCGGCGCATCGATAACGCCGAGCTTGATCAGCAGCGCATTGATCAGGCCGTTGGCGTTCAGCAGTTCCATCCACGCATAGACGCGGATCAAAAACGACGTCCAGAATGGCAGGATGATCATCATCAGCAGGCCGAACCGCCATTCGGCGCGCGCCCGGGCAATCGCATAGGCCATCGGATAGGCAATGGTCAGCGTGATCAGCGCCGAGGTCGCGGCAATGCGCAAGGACGAGCCGAAGGCTTCGAGATAAAGCGGATCGGTTAAGAGCGTCGCATAATTGGCGAGCGTGCCGTTGAAGACCGGCCACAGGCCCTTGCTCCACGCAAACAACGGCTCGTAAGGCGGCACGCCGAAGCGCGACTCGACCAAGCTGATCGCCAGCACGATCAGGAACGGCGCCAGCGTGAACAGCGCCAGCCACGTCGTCGTCGTGCCGAGGATGACCCGGCGCAACCCGCGCGCCTCGCCCGCCGCCATGGTCATGACGTCAGCACACGCGCCGCCGCCGGATCCCAGGACAGATAGACCCGGTCACCGGCGCTCAGCGCGCCGAGCGCCGCCATGTCGGCCGGCGACAGCCGTGCCTGAACCGCCTTTCCGCTGTCGAGCGCGCAATGACAGACATAGGCGTTGCCGAGGAAGACGACGTTGGCGAGCGAAGCCGCCAGCACGCCGGTTCGCGACGGGTGCGCGCGGCTCACCATCATCTGCTCCGGCCGCACCATGACGGTCCGCCCCGCTGTTTCGTCGAACAGATTGGCTGCGCCGAAAAAGTCGGCGGCGAAGCGCGACTGCGGCGCGTCGTAGAGTTCGCGCGGCGTGCCGACCTGGCAGAGCGCGCCGTCGCGCATCAGGGCGATGTGCGTCGCCATGCTCATCGCCTCCTCCTGGTCGTGCGTGACCATGACGAAGGTGATGCCGACGCGCTCGCGCAGCGCCACCAGTTCGAGCTGGGCGCGTTCACGTAGCTTCTTGTCGAGCGCGGCCAGCGGTTCGTCGAGCAACAGGATCTTGGGGTTCTTCACCAGCGCGCGGGCGAGCGCGACGCGCTGTCGCTGGCCGCCCGACAATTGATGCGGCTTGCGCGCCGCAAGGGAACCCATGTCGAACAGATCGAGCGCTGCGGCGACGCGCTCTCGGATTTCGGCGCGCGGGCGACGCTCCTCCTCGAGGCCGAAGCCGACATTGTCGGCGACGGAAAGATGCGGGAACAACGCATAGGACTGAAACATCATGTTGACCGGCCGCGCATAAGGTGGCCGGTTCGTCATGTCCTCGCCGTCGATCAGGATTCGGCCTTCATCCGGCGCCTCGAAGCCGGCGATCAGGCGCAGCAAGGTCGTCTTGCCCGAGCCGGAGGCGCCGACCAGGCAAAAGAAATCGCCGCGCGCGATGTCGAGCGTGACGCCCGCCACCGCCGGCACAGCGCCGAAGCTCTTGGCTACGCCCTCGATCGCAATGACAGGCGCTGCGCCCCTGGCCGGCCGGTCTATCATTTCCCGGCTTTGATGCTCGTCCACAGCCGGTTGCGCGCCCGCTCGAAAGCCGGCGTCACCAAAGACGGCGTGTAGAGCTTGGCGTCGGCCGGCGGAAACACAACCGGATCGTTCTTGATCTCGGCCGGCACGAATTCGAGCGAGGCAGGCACTGCATTGGCGTAGCCGACCGCGGCGGTGATGTCGGCGACCACCTTCGGCGTCAGGATGTAGTTGATGAACTTGTGCGCGTTGTCGGGATGCGGCGCATCCTTCGGGATCGCCATGACGTCGATGTTGAAGGCGGCGCCCTCCTTCGGCAGGAAGATGCCGATATCGACACCGTTTTTGGCCTCCTGCGCGCGCTTGCGCGCCTGGAACAGGTCGCCGGCATAGCCCTGCGCCACGCAGATGTCGCCGCCAGCCAGATCATTGATGTATTTCGACGAGTGGATGTAGCGATAGAACGGTCGCGCCGCGCTCACCGTCTTGCCGGCGGCGTCAAGATCGTCGGTGGTCACGCTCAGCGGACTCTTGCCCATGTAGGACAGCGCGGCAGGCATTACCTCCTCCGGCGCGTCGAGCACGGTGACGCCACAGCTTTGCAGCGCCTTGACCACCTTGGGATCGAACAGCATTGCGAGGCTGCCGATCGGCGCGTTCGGCAACAATTTGTCGATCTTGCTCTTGATGTAGCCGACGCCGGTGCCGGCCATCATGTAGGGCTGACCGTAGGCATTGCCCGGATCCACGGTGGCGAGACGGCCCAGCACCTTGGCGTCGACGCCCTTGGCGTTCGGAATCTTCGCCAGATCGAGCTTCTGATAGAGGCCGCCCTTCACCTGACGCGCGAAGAACGGCGACGCCGAAGGAAACACCACGTCGTAGCCCGACTTGCCGACCGTCAGCTTGGTCTCGAGGATGTCATTGGAATCGTAGACGTCGTAATTGACCTTGATGCCGGTTTCCTTGGTGAAGTTCGCGATGGTGTCCGGCGCGACATAGTCGCTCCAGTTGAACACGTTGAGCACTTTCTCTTCCTCGGCTGCCGCCGGTGCGGTCAGCGATGCCGCGATCGTCATCGTCAGCGCGGCAACCAGAAGCGCCGGCACGCGAAAGCGCCGCAAAGAAGTCGTCAGCATTCGTCGGAATCCCTCGCCTGTCGTCCAGCGCGTAATGTTAGCGGAGGCAACCCGGCCGCGCCAGAATTCACAGGCTTTCAGCCGATTTTCCCCAAGGCCGGCAAGGTCTCGATCAGCCAGTTGGCGATGGTCGGCATCTGGCCGGTGAAGACCAGAACGCCAGCAAGCACAAGGAAGGCGCCCATCGCTTTTTCGATCAGCCCCAGCCGCGCATGGAAGCGCGCGGTCCAGCGCATGAAAGCGCCGGCGAAGGCCGCGGCCACCAGAAACGGCACACCGATGCCGAGCGAATAGACGAACAGCAGCCGCGCGCCCTCGCCGGCGCTGTCGGCGGCGCCCGCGATCAGCAGGATCGCGGCCAGCACCGGGCCGACACAGGGGCTCCAGCCAAAGCCGAAGGCCAGCCCGATGACGAAGGCTCCGAGGAGTCCCCCCGGCTTGCGCGTCACGTCGGCGCGCGCGGTACGCTCGAGAAGACCGATCCGCAAGACGCCGAGAAAGTGCAGGCCCATGATCACGATCAGGCCGCCGGCGATGTAGCTCAGCACGCCAAGCCAGGCGCTGACCGCCTTGCCGATAACCGATGCCGTGGCGCCGAGCGCCACAAAGACCGCCGAAAACCCGGCCACGAAAGCGAGCGCCGTCAGCATCACATGCCAGCGCCGGCCGGCGTCCTCGCCGTCCCGGAGTTCGGTCACCGACACGCCGCCCATATAGGCCAGATAAGGCGGCACCAGCGGCAACACGCAGGGCGAAAAGAACGACAGCAGTCCGGCGACGAAGGCGCCGCCGATCGAAACATCCAGGCTCATGACCGCTCGCTCGTTTCACACATTCTGCTTTAATGATATATCGTTTGCCAAACCGGCTGCCCACGCCTATCCACGGTTTCACACGGTTTCGCGAGAACGTCCTTGAGCCGCCTGTCCCTGATCCCAGCCTTGCTTCTGCGCACAGCCGCCGCGCTCGTCGTGATCACGGCTGCCCCGGCTACTGCCGCCGAGTTGGTGATGTTCGAGGACGCTGGCTGCGTGTGGTGCGCCCGCTTCAATGCCGAAATTGCCCCGATCTATCCCAAGACCGACGAGGGCAAACGCGCGCCGCTGCGCCGGGTCGACAGTGGCAGCGCCCTGCCCGCTGACCTTGCTTTCGTGGCGCCGGAGCGGCTGACGCCCTTGTTCGTGCTGGTTGATCAGGGCCGCGAAATCGGCCGGATTCGCGGCTATCCGGGTGAGGATCACTTCTGGGGATTGCTCGGTGTATTGATGCAGAAACTCGACAACCCTCAAAGGGGCGATGGTGGCGCGGTACCACTGAGCGAAAATTCTGCACGCAACGGCCAATGATTCTTATTATTCTTCGCTAGGGACGCGGAAGCGATCGTGCCATAGCGCCACGTCACCGCGCAGGACAGCTCGATGGACTTACAGCATCTGGATACGGTCGAACGCGGCCAAGAACTCGACCGCATGGCGCTCAATGCCAAGCGCGCCAGCGAATTCCTCAAGGCGCTCGCTCATGAGAGCCGGCTGATGATCCTGTGCATCCTCGCCGAGGGTGAGAAATCGGTCAGCGAGTTGGAAGACATTTTGTCGCTGCGCCAGCCGACGGTATCGCAGCAACTGGCGCGGTTGCGCGGCGACGGCCTGGTGTCGACGCGGCGCGACGGCAAGACGATCTATTACAGCCTCGCCAGCGAGGAAGCGCGCGTCGTCATCGGCGCGGTCTACGACGTTTTCTGCCGCAGTCTGCGCAAGCGCTGATCGGTTTGCCGCCGTCGCCCGGATCGGGCATGTTGACGACCGCCGTCGCCCCCTTTTCTTGGCTGCGGCAAGGTTAAAACATGCGGAGCGTCGCGGAATGACGGGGATCGACCCGGAAGGCCAGATTTTCGTCGGTAAAGGCGAAAAGCCCGAATATCTCACACTGAAACTTGCCAATCGCCACGGCCTTGTCACCGGCGCCACTGGCACCGGCAAGACCGTGACCCTTCAGATCCTGGCCGAGGGCTTCTCCAACGCCGGCGTGCCGGTGTTCGCCGCCGACATCAAAGGCGACCTCTCCGGCATTGCCGAACCCGGCGAAGCCAAGGACGCCTTCGTCACCCGCGCCAAGTCGATGGGCTTCGATTATCAGACCGACCGTTTCCCGGTGATGTTCTGGGATCTGTTCGGCGAACAGGGCCACCCGGTCCGCGCCACCATTTCCGAAATGGGGCCCCTGCTGCTCGCCCGCCTGCTCGACCTGAACGACGTGCAGGAAGGCGTACTCAACATCGTCTTCCGCATCGCCGACGAACAGGGCCTGCTGCTGCTCGACCTCAAGGACCTGCGCGCAGTGTTGTCGCTGGTCGCCGACAACGCGGCCGAACTGACGACGCAATACGGCAACGTGTCGAAGGCGACCGTCGGCACCATTCAGCGCCAGCTCCTGGTTCTGGAAAATCAGGGCGGCACCAAGTTCTTCACCGAGCCGGCGTTGAAACTCGCCGACTTCATGAAGACCGATCGCGACGGCCGCGGCTATGTCAACATCCTCGCCGCCGATAAACTGATGGAAAATCCGCGGCTCTACGCCACCTTCCTGTTGTGGCTGCTGTCGGAATTGTTTGAGGAACTGCCCGAGGTCGGCGACCCGGACAAGCCGAAGCTGGTGTTCTTCTTCGATGAAGCGCATCTGCTGTTCACCGACGCGCCGAAAGCGCTGCTCGACAAGATCGAGCAGGTCGTGCGCCTGATCCGCTCCAAGGGCGTCGGCGTCTACTTCGTCACGCAGAACCCGCTCGACGTGCCGGACAAGGTTCTGGCGCAGATGGGCAACCGCGTGCAGCACGCCCTGCGCGCCTTCACACCGCGCGACCAGAAGGCGGTGAAGGCGGCGGCCGAAACCTTCCGGCCCAACCCCAAGCTCGACACCGCGCAGGTGATCATGGAGCTTGGCAAGGGCGAAGCGCTGGTGTCGTTCCTCGAAGGCAATGGCGTGCCGTCGCTGGTCGAGCGCGCCATGATCCGGCCGCCCTCGGCGCGTCTCGGCGTCATCACGCCGGACGAACGCAAGGCGATCATCGCGGCGAGCCCGATCAAGGGCAAATACGACAACGCGGTCGATTCCGTCTCCGCCTATGAGATGCTGCAGGCCCGCGCCAAGGGCCAGGCCGCGCCGCCACCCGCGCAGGGTCAGGCCCCGACTTCCGGTCAGCCGGCGCCACAGGACGCGCCGGCCGGTGGCGGGCTGCTCGGCGGACTCGGCAGCCTGATCGGCGGCATTTTCGGCACCAACCGGCCGCGCGGGCAGAAGCTGACGACGACGCAATATGTCGCGCGCGAAGTCACGCGCTCGATCACCAATCGCGTCGCCGGTCAGATCGCGGCCGACCTCGGCAAATCGATCGGCGGCCGCACCGGCTCGACCATTGGCCGCGCCATCATACGCGGCACCTTGGGCGGGATGTTGAGAAGGTAATTTACTCCGCTCACTCTCGCGAAGACGCGGGGTGAGCGGAGTTTTTTGCTAGATCAAGATTCCGCTTCGCACTTCTTCATGAAGGACGCCTTGGCGGCACCGGCGAGCGGCTTGCCGTCCTTGCCCACGGCCTTCGGCGTGCAGACATCTTCCTTGCACTTCTTGAGGAAGCTCGTCTTGGCCGCGCCGGCCAGCGGCTTGCCGTCCTTGCCGACAGCCTTGGTCTCGCAGCTCTGCGCCATCGCGCTGCCCGCGGCGAAAGCGGTAATCAACGCAGCCAGAATCAGACGCTTCATGATTTTCTCCCTTTGTCCGGCACACCCGGATGACGTTCAGCCTGGCTCGGCAAACCTGAACCGGCCGTGAATTGACTTGAATCGCTATGGTTCATTTGGCCTTGATGGCGTCGCGGATTTCGGCCAGCAGCTTGACTTCTTCGGTCGGTGCCGGCGGCGGCGGTGGCGGCTCCTGACGCTTGAGCTTGTTGATGAAGCGAATGGCGACGAACAGAACCCAGGCGACGATGAGGAAGTTGACGGTCACCGTCAGAAACTGGCCCCAGCCGAGCACGGCGCCCTGCTTCTTGGCGTCGGCATAAGCCAGACCGGCTTGGACCTTTGACGACAGCGGCAGGTAGTAATTGGAGAAATCCAGTCCGCCGGTAATCGCGCCGATGATCGGAGTGATGATATCGGCGACCAGCGACGACACGATCGAGCCGAAGGCGGCGCCGATGATGACGCCGACGGCGAGATCAACGACATTACCGCGCAAGGCGAATTTCTTGAACTCCTCGAACATGGCCCGCATTCCTTTGACTGTCACCACGCGGCGCCCGTACCGGTGTGCCGTGATGGCGCATTTTGCCCGGCGATGTTCGGTGGCTTTCACCACGCTGACAATGTGTTTCACCGTCAATCATCGAAGATCGGTAAGTCACTACCATGACTGTTGAAAACTGTTGCGAAATGTGTGCGGACGGCTGCGCTTTTCCGGTGCGGGCGCGTCGCGAAGCGCCTATCTACCGCTTCGGAATGCAAAGCAGGTTTCATTTGCTGCAGCGCACAAGATGCGCCATAGTGCGTCCGATTCAAGGAGCCTCCCGGGGCAAATTTATGAGCAAAAACAACAACGAAACCTGGAACACCAAGTACGGCAAGCGCCGCGTCCGCGACGAAAAGCCGACCTTGGTCGAGGCCATCGAAGCCGCCCGGGGATTTATCGACGATCTCGACCAACAGGCCGAATTCGCCGCCTCGCTGATGGGGCTGCCGGTCGACCAGGTGCGCGCCGAAATCCTGAAGATGGCGCCGCCGCGCAAGGAACCGCAGAAGTCGGTGGTGTTCACCGGTTCGGCGACCGCGCCGCGCACCATCGTCGTCGAGCGCAAGCCGACGCGCCGCGTCATTCCGGCCGGCGCGCGAGCCGCCCTGCTCAATCATTAACGCATTCGTTCGGCTTGATCCGAAGGCGGAGCGCTGTCGTATAAGCAGCGCATGACGACGCTTGTCTGGTTCCGCCAGGATTTGCGGCTGCACGACAATCCCGCGCTGGCGGCCGCCGCCGCGCGCGGGCCGATCATGGCGGTCTACATCCTCGACGACACCGACACGGCCTGGGCGCCGGGCGCGGCCAGCCGCTGGTGGCTGCATCACAGCCTCGATGCGTTGCGCCGCGACCTCGGCGCGCTGACGTTTCTTCGCGGCGATCCGCTCAAGCTGTTGCCGAAGCTTGCCGCCAAGGCAAAAGCGACCGCGGTCTTTTGGAACCGGTGCTACGACCCGCACGCGGTGAAGCGCGACACGGCGCTGAAGGAGCGTCTCAAGAAGGACGGCCTCGAGGTCGAGAGCTTCAACGGCTCGCTGCTGCACGAGCCGTGGGAGATCAAGACCGGCGGCGGCGGGCCGTACAAGGTGTTCACGCCTTACTGGCGCGCGGCCTTGGCGCGCGACATGGCCGCCCCCATAGCCAAGCCGAAAAAGATCGATGCCCATCGCCACGCCTCGAGCGAGACCCTCGACGGCTGGGGCTTGCTGCCGACCAAGCCCAATTGGGCTGCCGGCTTTGCCGAACACTGGACGCCCGGCGAGCACGGCGCGCTCGACCGCTTCGAGCGCTTCGTCGCCGAAGATCTCGCGGCCTATGGCGAGTTGCGCGACCGCCCGGACAGACCGGCGACGTCACGCCTGTCGCCACATCTGCATTTCGGCGAGATCTCGCCGCGGCAGATTTACGCGCGGCTGCAAGCCGAACTCGACAGTAAGACGACGCGGTCCGGCGCCACGAAATTCCTGAGCGAGATCGGCTGGCGCGAATTCGCCCATCACCTGCTCTATCATTTCCCAACGTTGCCGGACGACAACTGGCGCGCCGAATTCGACGCCTATCCGTGGCGCACCAGCAAGGCCGATCTCAAAGCCTGGCAGCGCGGGCTCACCGGGTATCCGCTGGTCGATGCCGGCATGCGCGAACTCTGGGCCACCGGCTTCATGCACAACCGCGTGCGCATGATCGCGGCGAGCTTCCTGATCAAGCATCTGCGCCTCGACTGGCGGCTCGGCGAACAATGGTTCTGGGACACACTTGTTGACGCGGACCTCGCCAACAACGCGGCCGGCTGGCAATGGGTCGCCGGCTCCGGCGCCGATGCCTCGCCCTATTTCCGCATCTTCAATCCGATGGCGCAGGGCGAGAAGTTCGATCCCAATGGCGATTATGTGCGGCGCTGGTGCCCGGAACTGGCAAAGCTACCGGACAAGTTCATCCACGCGCCGTTCAAGGCGGATGACGAGACGTTGAAGGCGGCGCGCGTCGTTTTAGGCAAGGATTATCCGAAGCCGATCGTCGATCATGACGAGGCAAGAAAGGCGGCGCTGGAGGGGTATAAGAAGGTGCGGGCTTCGTAGCCCGGATGGAGCGCAGCGCGATCCGGATTACGGACTATTCGCATTCCATCAATTTGCGGTATCGCTCAAAGATGCCAACTTGCTCGGCCTCTCGGTCCGTCAACTTGTCGTAGAAATACGGATCATCCACCCATTCACGAAATGAAACGATAAAATACGACTCGTCTCCTGCGCCACCGTACGAATGATATCCAGCCCGCCAATCTTCTGGAATCTTACTATTAGTGATTTCGAATAAAAATGCCGGCGCCCATACGGGGTAGTATGTAAAGTCCTCGTCGCAAATATAGTACCAAGCATCGTCAAGGCGGATTGTAATTCCATAGACGACGTACTCTTTTCCGATCACCAATGGAAAACGCCGTTCCCTGGACGGATCTGATATCCCTAGCACCAGATCTGGATTGATCTTTTTGGGTATATCAGAAGCGAGGTTTTTGACGCACTTAACTTTCATTCGTTAGTATCTTCCTCATCCCACCGCCACATCCACGATCCGCATCTGCACGCGCTCGGCACCCTGCCAGCGATCGACGGTGAGATAACCGGCGACGTGCATCGAGCGGCCTCGATTGTCGAGCAAGGCCTTGCCAAGCGGCGTGCCGACGCAGCGGAAGCAGATGGCGTTGACGAACTGGCCATCGCCCGATTTGAGCCGCGCGCGGATGTGGTTCTCACCGACCGGATCGACATAAGCCAGCGTATGCGACGGCAGCACCAGCACTGGCTCGGGATTGCCGGCGCCGTAAGGCCCGGCTTTGGCTAGCAGCGCGCAGAGTTCGGGATTGACTGCGCCGGCGCTGACGGCGCCGTCGATCTTGAGCGCTGTCTCGCGCCGCGCCGCCTCCACCGCCGTGGACAAGGTCTCTTCCATGAAGGCGCGGAACGGCCCCAGCCCATCCTTGCGCACGGTGATGCCCGCCGCCATGGCGTGGCCGCCGCCCTTCACGAGCAGGCCGTGATGCACCGCCTCGCGCACGGCGCGCCCGAGATCGACGCCGGGGATCGAGCGGCCCGAGCCGGTGCCGGTGCCACCGGGCTCCAGCGAAATGGCGAAAGCGGGTCGGCCGAAGCGCTCCTTCAGCCGCGCCGCGACCAGCCCGACGACGCCGGGATGCCAGCCCGACTGCGCCGTGACGACGACGGCGCCCTTCTCTTCGAGGCCGAGCGCGGCCAGCGCCTCGGCTTCGGCCTGCTCGACCGCGGCGACCTCGATGGCGCGGCGCTCGTGATTGAGGCGGTCGAGTTCGACGGCGATGCGCGCAGCTTCCGTGCCGTCGTCTTCCAGCATCAATCGCGCGCCGAGATCGGCGCGGCCGATGCGGCCGCCGGCATTGATGCGCGGGCCGAGCATGAAGCCAAGATGAAACGCCTCGGGCGGGCCGCTCAGCCGCGAGGCATCCATCAGCGCGGTCAGGCCGACCTGCTCGCGCCGGCGCATGGCAATGAGGCCCTTGGCGACGAAGGCGCGGTTCAGGCCCTTCAGCGGTACGACATCGGCGACGGTGCCGAGCGCGACCAGGTCGAGCATCGACAACAGATCAGGCGCCTTGCGCGCATCGAAATAGCCGCGGCGGCGCAGTTCGCGCGTCAGCGCCACCAGAGTCATGAAGACGATGCCGCAGGCGGCGAGATAACCGAGCCCGGAAATATCGTCGGCGCGGTTCGGATTGACCACGGCGACGGCGGGCGGCAATTGCTCATCGGCCAGATGATGATCGAGCACGATCGACTGCAGACCGAGGGTCGCGGCCTCGGCCAGCACGACATGGCTGGTGGTGCCGCAATCGACGGTCACCAGGAGCGTCGCGCCGCGCTCGGCGAAGGAGCGGATGGCGTCGGCATTGGGGCCGTAGCCTTCGAAGATGCGGTCGGGAATGTGGACGATCGGATCGAGCCCGCATTGCCTGAGATAACGCGCCAAGAGCGCCGACGACGTGGCGCCATCGACGTCGTAATCGCCGAAGATCGCGATCTTCTCGTTGCGCCCGATGGCATCGGCCAGCCGCGCCGCCGCCGCGTCCATGCCGGTGAGCACCGACGGATCGGGCATCAGGTTCTTCACCGTCGGATCGAGATAGGCCTCGACCTCCTCGACTTCGACGCCGCGCCCGGCGAGCACGCGCGCCAGCAATTCCGGCGTGCCGAGCCGCTGGGTGATCGTGGTGGCGCGCGCCAGGCCGCGGTCGTCGAGCCGGTCGCGCCACGCCCGCCCGGTCGCGGATTTCTCCACGCCGAGGAAATAGCGCTCACGATCGTCGAAAGTGGCGGCAGGCAAGGCCATGCCGGGAATATAGGAACGAACGGCGATCTAAAACACCGTCATGGCCGGGCTTGTCCCGGCCATCCACGCCTTTTCTCAAGAAAAAAAGCTGGTCCCCGCCTTCGCGGGGACGAACGGATTGCTAAGCCGCCACCTCAATCCAGATGAAACTTCTCGAGCTGGCGGTGCTCGCCGATCACCCGGCGCACGGTGCCGGTGGTCGAGCGCATTACCACGGTCTCGGTCTCGATCACGTCCTTGCCGAAGGTGACGCCCTTGAGCATCGCACCGGTGGTGACGCCGGTGGCGGCGAACAGGCAGTCGCCCTTCACCATGTCCTCGATCTCGTATTTCTTCTTGGAGTCCTTGATGCCCATCTTGTGGATGCGCTCGGCCAGGGCCTCGGTGTCGATGACGAGACGCGTCTGCATCTGGCCACCGATACAACGCAGCGCCGCGGCCGACAAAACGCCCTCGGGCGCGCCGCCAATGCCCAGATAAATGTCGATGCCGGTCTTCGGCTCGGCGCAGTGAATGACGCCGGCGACGTCACCGTCAGAGATCAGCGACACTGCGGCGCCCAGCTTGCGGATCGCGGCAATAGCGTCGGCGTGGCGCGGCCGGTCCAGCAGGATCGCGGTGATCTCACTTGGCTTGACGCCCTTGGCCTTGGCCAGGTTGATGATGTTCTCTTCGACCGGGGCGTCGAGATCGACCGTGCCCTTCGGATAACCAGGGCCGATGGCGATCTTGTCCATGTAGCAGTCCGGCGCGTGCAGCAGCGTGCCGCCGTCGGCCATCGCGATGGTGGCGATCGAACCCGGCATGTTCTTGGCGCAGAGCACGGTGCCTTCGAGTGGGTCGACGGCGATATCGACCTTCGGGCCGTTCTTGTTGCCGACCTTCTCGCCGATGAACAGCATCGGCGCTTCGTCGATCTCACCCTCGCCGATCACGACGGTGCCGTCGATCGGCAGCTTGTTGAGTTCGCGCCGCATCGCGTCGACCGCCGCTTGATCGGAGGCCTTGTCGAGACCGCGGCCGCGCAGCCGCGCCGCCGACACCGCCGCGCGCTCGGTGACGCGGACGATCTCCAGCGTCAGGATGCGCTCCAGCAGCAGTTCAGGCTGAATGGTAATCGAAGCCATCGAATAATCCCCTCGTCACTGACTAATTCTTTTCGATACGGATAACCTGCGGCCGGCCGGAGATCACCTTGTCGCGCCCGACCGCGGCGAGCGCCTTGCGCACCGCGTCTTCCGAGGTGGCATAGGTGATCAGGATAACCGGCACGGAGCCGTTTTTCGACTTCGGTGCAACCTCGCCCTTGGGGTGGCGCTGCACGATCGATTCCAGCGAAATCTCCTGTTCGGCCAACCGCGTGGCGATGGTCGCCGCGGTGCCGGGCTTGTCGCGCGCCTCGAGGCGGATGTAATAACCGCCCTCGTGGCGCTGCATCGGCGCCTTCTTGACCGGCGCCAGCTTGGAAGTCAGCCGGCCGAATGGCGCCGATTTGGCGCCGCGCGCGACGTCGGCGATGTCGGACAACACGGCCGACGCGGTCGCCGCGCCGCCGGCACCGGGGCCGACGAGCGTGATCGGGTTAATGCCGTCGGCATCGATCGTCACAGCGTTGGTGACGCCCATCACCTGCGCGATCGAGGAGTCCTTGCGCACCATGGTCGGATGCACGCGCTGCTCGATGCCCTTCGCTGTCCGTACGGCGACGCCGAGCAGCTTGATGCGATAGCCGAGCTCGTCGGCGGCGGCGAGATCGGCCGGTGCGATCGAGGAAATGCCCTCGACATAGATCGCGCTCTCGTCGACCTTGCTGCCGAAGGCGAGACTCGCCAGCAGCGCCAGCTTCTGTGCCGTGTCAAAACCCTCGACGTCGAAGGTCGGATCGGCCTCGGCATAGCCGAGCCGCTGTGCGTCGGCGAGACAGTCGGCGTAGGACATGCCCTCCTGCTCCATCCGCGTCAGGATGTAATTGCAGGTTCCGTTGAGGATGCCATAGATGCGGTTGATGGCGTTGCCGGCAAGCCCTTCGCGCAAGGTCTTGATGACCGGAATGGCCGCGGCGACGGCGGCTTCGTAATTGAGGGAGACATCGGCTTTCTCGGCTAGCTGAGCGAGCTTGAAGCCATGCTTGGCGAGCAGCGCCTTGTTCGCCGTCACCACCGACTTGCCCGAAGCGAGCGCATATTCGACCGCGGTCTTGGCCGGATCGCCGGATCCTCCCATCAGCTCGACGAACACGTCGATGCCCTCGTAGCCGGCGAGTTCGACCGGATCGGAGAACCACTTCATCTTCTTCAGATCGATGCCGCGGCTCTTGTTGCGCGATCGCGCCGACACTGCGACGACCTCGATGGCGCGGCCGCAACGCGCGGCAAGCGCGCCGCGCTGCGCTATCATCTGGGCAATCAGGGCGGCGCCAACCGTGCCGAGGCCGGCGACGCCTACTCTCAATGGTTCGGCCATAATTTATTTCTTTGCCTTGCGCATGATCTGATCCGAAAACCGGTACCCACTTTTCGGGATCATGCGCTAACGCCGGTTCGCCAGCGGAACGACGTTGTGCAGCTGCGTCGGCGCCGTCTCGAGGAAACGCTTGATGTTGCGGGCCGCCTGGCGAATGCGCTGTTCGTTCTCCACCAGCGCGATGCGCACGAAGCCCTCGCCGCGCTCGCCGAAGCCGGTGCCGGGCGACACCGCGACTTCCGCCTTCTCGACCAGCAGCTTGGAGAACTCGACCGAGCCCATGTCGCGGAACGGCTCCGGGATCGGCGACCAGGCGAACATCGAAGCGCTCGGCGACGGCACGTTCCAGCCGGCGCGCGAGAAGCTATCGATCATCACGTCGCGGCGCTTGGTATAGGTGTCGCGCATCTCGCGCACGCAATCGTCCGGTCCATTGAGCGCCGCTGCGGCCGCGACCTGGATCGGCGTGAAGGCGCCATAGTCGAGATAGGATTTGACGCGGCCGAGCGCCGCAATCAGCCGGTCGTTGCCGACGGCAAAGCCCATGCGCCAGCCGGCCATCGAGAAGGTCTTCGACATCGAGGTAAATTCGGCGGTGACGTCGATCGCGCCCGGCACCTGCAGCACCGACGGCGGCGGCTCGCCATCGTAGAAAACCTCAGCGTAGGCCAAATCCGACAGGATGAAGATCTCGTGCTTCTTCGCGAAGGCGACGAGGTCCTTGTAAAAGTCGAGGCTGGCGACGAAGGCGGTCGGGTTCGACGGATAACAGACGACGATGGCGATCGGCTTTGGGATCGAGTGGCGGATGGCGCGCTCAACGTGATTGAAGAAATCCGGAGTCGGCTCCGACGGCACCGAGCGGATCACGCCGCCCGCCATCAGGAAGCCGAAGGCATGGATCGGATAGCTCGGGTCCGGCACCAGGATGACGTCGCCGGGCGCGGTTATGGCCTGTGCCATATTGGCGAAGCCTTCCTTCGAGCCGAGCGTGGCGACGACCTGGGTATCAGGATTGAGCTTCACGCCGAAGCGGCGCTCGTAGTAGGCGGCCTGCGCCTTGCGCAGGCCCGGGATGCCGCGCGAGGCGGAATAGCGGTCGGTGCGCGGCTTGCCCAAGGTCTCCTTGAGTTTGTCGATGACGTGCTGCGGCGCCGGCAGGTCCGGGTTGCCCATGCCGAGATCGATGATGTCCGCACCGGCGTTCCGGGCCTTGGCCTTGGCGCGGTTCACCTCTTCGAACACGTACGGCGGCAGGCGGCGGATGCGGTAAAATTCTTCCATCGTTTCAGACCTTGGCTGGAGCCCAGTCAAAAGACTTTGCCGCCCTCTCCGGCGAGCCATCAAAACCCCGGCTGGCTTTTATCATGGGTTCGCTTTTGCGCCAGAGCCCTGCCCGGTTTTCGGGGCGGCAGCCTTCTTTTTTGCAGGTGCCGGCGTGGTGGCTTCGGGCGGCGGCAGAGTCGGGTCGGCCGACAGCGTCTGGTGCTGGTCGCGCAGCTTCTGCAGGTCCTTCTGCAGGTTCAGTTGCTGCTGATCGTCCAGTGGGGCATCCGGCCGTTCGGGCTGGGTACCGTAGACATTGGGGTACTTATAGGACTGCGTCGGCGGCTTTGGCGCTCCGTCTGGCAGGCCGCCGAGGGCCTGCGGCAGGACATCGCCCATGCCGCCCTGGGCGCAGCCCGACAGCGGCAGTTGCGCCGCAACCGGCAGAATTACCGCCAGCGCGATGGTCTTGAACCGCCGCCGTGTCAACCAGCCCATCAATCGCGCCTTCACATCGCCCGTTCCTACCGGACTGCCCGGGGGCGCCGGCCACCTTGAAAAATTAGTGCAGACTCAATGAATTATAGCATATTGGCGCTATCGGGTTAATATGGCGGCAGCAAGGTGTGCCGAACGTAGTCGCTTCTGCGAACATTTGGCGCAGAATTGCCGCAAAAGGCGCCTTGCGATGGCGAAGGCTCCGGGCCAAGTCTGGCTTGGGGACACAAAAACAATGACGATGGAAACGTCCAAGGGTACGACGGCAGGTGAGACCAGGGGCGCGGCCGCCCCAGGCGAACTGAAACTCGTCGCTTCCAACGACCAGCCAACGCCCGCCGCCGGTCCGGCCAAGCGCGGAACCGCACCCCCCACGGCCGAGGCGCCGTCCTTCGGCAGCGTCGATGTCGAGGCGTTTTCGCGTAACCTTGCACGCGTTATCGAGAACGGCGGCAAGGCGCTCGCCGCCTATATGAAGCCGCGCGAGGAAGGCAAAGTCCGCGACGAGTTCAACGAGGACGTCGCCGACATCGTCAAGACCATCGCCAAGGTTCTGGAGTTCTGGCTGTCGGATCCGCAGCGCACGCTGGAACTGCAGACCAGCGTCGGCCGCTCCTATCTCGACCTGTGGGGCAGTGCGATGCGCCGCATGTCCGGCGAGGACGCCGCACCCGTCGTCAGCGCCGATCCGAGAGACAAAAGGTTCGCCGATCCGGAATGGTCGCAGAACCAGTTCTACGACTTCCTCAAGCAGCTCTATCTGCTGACCGTGCAGTGGAGCGAGAAGCTGGTCCAGGGCGCCGACGGCATCGACGAACACACCCGGCAAAAGGCCGAGTTCTACGTCAGGCAGTTCGCCAATGCGATCTCGCCGTCGAATTTCGTGCTGACCAATCCCGAACTGATGCGCGAGACGATGGCGTCGAACGCGGAGAACCTCGCCAACGGCATGGCCATGCTGGGCGAGGACATCGCAGCCGGTCAAGGCAATCTCCGCATCCGCCAGACCGATCCGGCGAACTTCGCGGTCGGCAAGAACCTGGCGCTGACGCCCGGCAAGGTGATCTATCAGAACGACCTGATGCAGCTCATCCAGTACGAGTCGACGACGGATGAGGTTTTCAAGGTACCGCTGCTGATCGTGCCGCCGTGGATCAACAAGTTCTACATCCTCGACCTGACGCCGGAAAAATCCTTCATCAAGTGGTGTGTCGATCGCGGCTTTACGGTCTTCGTGATCTCGTGGGTCAATCCGGACGCGGCCTTGGCCAGGAAGAGTTTCGAAGAATACATGAAGGAGGGCCCACTCACCGCGCTCGACGTCGTCGAACAGGTGACGGGTGAGAAGAAGGTCCACACCATCGGCTATTGCGTCGGCGGCACCCTGCTCGCGGTGACGCTGGCCTGGCTCGCTGCCAACAAGAAGAACGCGGTCGTCTCCGCCACCATGTTCGCGGCGCAGGTCGATTTCACCTATGCCGGCGATCTCAAGATTTTCGTCGACGAGGAGCGCATCAAGCAGCTCGAAGCGCGCATGCAGGAGACCGGCTATCTCGAGGCCTCGCGCATGGCCAACACCTTCAACATGCTGCGCTCGAACGACCTGATCTGGCCCTATGTCGTCAACAACTATCTCAAGGGCAAGAAGCCCTACCCGTTCGACCTGTTGTACTGGAATTCAGACGCCACGCGCATGCCGGCGGCCAACCACTCCTTCTATCTGCGCAATTGCTACCTCAATAACCGCCTCGCCAAAGGCGAGATCGAACTTGCCGGCGCCAAGCTGAAACTGAGCAAGGTGAAGGTGCCGATCTATAATCTCGCCACCCGCGAGGATCACATCGCGCCGGCCAAATCGGTGCTCTACGGCTCGCAGTTCTTCGGCGGACCGGTGCGCTACGTGCTGGCGGGATCGGGCCACATCGCCGGCGTCATCAATCCGCCGGGACCGAAGATCAAGTATCAGTACTGGACCGGCGACGCGCCAAAGGGCGACGATGTCGACAACTGGCTGGAGACGGCGACCGAGCATCCCGGCTCATGGTGGCCGGACTGGCTCGACTGGATCAGAAGCCTCGACGACGAGAAGGTGCCGGCCCGCGTCATCGGCGGCGGTCAGCTCGAACCGATCGAGGATGCGCCGGGCGCCTATGTGAAGATGCGAAGCTGACGCCTGACCACGCTTCGATCGGCCGCCTCGACTACGCTCGAACGGCTCGTCGCCTCGCCTTGGTCCGCTTGACGGATCCCTTCTCGGGCGGACGACTCCCGGCCGATCCCGACCGAAGTCGTCGCGTCACGTATTCGCGAAGCTCCTGGGCGACGACGCGGATCGGCGCTGCGTTTTTCATATCGGTGTGAACCAACAGCCAGACGCCTTGGGTGACCGACGGTTCATTCGGCGCCGCGAGAACCAGTTGATCGTCATCCGCCACCATGAAATCCGGCAACATGGCAACGCCGCCACCGATCCGCGCCGCCGCCAATTGGATGTCGACCGTGCTGACGCGAAGCGCGAACGGCCGGCCGGCCATATATTGCAGCAATGCGGCCTGGTGCTCCGCCGCTTCCATGTCCTTGTCGTAGCCGATGAACTTCCAATCGTCCGGTTGCGTGGCCGCGAGATAGGCCTGGCTCGCATAAAGGCGAAACACGATCTCACCAAGCTTGATGACTGTCAGGTCGCCTTCGATGGGCCGGCTCAGCCGTATCGCGATATCGGCCTCGCGGCGATCGAGTGACGCGCGCCGCGTTTCGCCGACGATGTGAATGCGCAAATCGGGATGTCGTTTGCCGAGGGCGACCATGGGCTGCACGATCATGACGGCCGCCAAGGCCGGCGGTGCGCTGATGGTGACGGTTCCCGCCAGTTCGGCGCGCGCACCAATGGCGGCCCGGTCAATGGTCTCCGTCGCTCGCTGCATCCGCTCGACCAAGGGTGCCATCTGTTGGCCGGCAACGGTCAAGGTCAGCCGGCGCCCCCGGCGGTCGACCAGCTTCAATTTCAGATCGCGTTCCAGCGCCGCAACCCGGCGCGCAACGGTCGCATGCTCGACGCGGAGCAGACGCGCCGCCGCCGACCAGCTGCCGCACTGAGCCAGCGCCGCGAAATGCCGCAGATTCTCCCAGTCGGCCATTGCGCATTTTCTCCCATGTAGTGGGAGCATTATATGGATTTTCACCCATCTTGGCAGCCGTCATCTTCGGTCTGTTCGACAACGGAGAATGACCATGGATTTGATGATCCGGATGACCGGCCCCGGTGGCGCCGACCGCCTTGAAGCGATGCCGGGCACGCCGCAGCCCCCGAATGACGGTGAAATTCGCGTCCGGCATGACGCCATCGGCGTCAATTTCATCGATATCTATTTTCGCCAGGGCCTCTACCCGCTTCCCGCCTATCCCGCCGTTCTTGGCGTCGAAGGCGCGGGGATCGTCGAAGCCGTCGGCAGCGGCGTCGTCGATCTATCGCCAGGCGATCGCATCGCTTATGCCGGCGCGCCGATCGGGGCCTATGCCTCGACGCGTCTGCTGCCGCAGGGCCGCGCCCTTCGCCTGCCCGACGGCATCTCGACGCGCCTGGCCGCCGCCAGCATGTTGCGCGGCCTCACCGCCCACATGTTGCTCAAGCATCTCTATCGCGTTGGACCCGACACCACCCTGCTCGTGCACGCGGCCGCGGGCGGACTGGGCGCCATGCTGGTCCGCTGGGCCAAACACCTTGGCGCCACCGTCATCGGCACCGCGGGCTCCGAGGCCAAGGCCGCCATGGCCACCACGCACGGCGCCGACCATGTGATTGTCGGCCGTAACGCCGATCTCGAAAAGGAAGTGCGGGCGCTGACCGAGGGAATGGGCGTGGACTACGCCATCGACGGCATTGGCGGCGACACACTGCAGCGAACTTTCGGTTGCGTTCGGCCATTTGGCCTTGTCGCCAGTGTCGGTCAGGCCGCCGGCTTCATCCCGCCTTTGTCGGTCGAAGCCCTCGGCCCGCGGCGCTCGATCTCGTTGGCGCGGCCCAGCGTCATGGCCTATTCGGCCAATCCGATACTCTACAAGACCGCCGCCGCAGATCTGTTTGCCGCGATGGCCCGCGGTATCGTTCCCGAGATCGGCGCGGAATATCGGCTTTCCCAGGCCGCTCAGGCGCACAGCGATCTGGAAGCCGGCCGCACCACCGGCAGCCTGTTGTTGATACCGGATTAGAGAGCAGGCTCCCGCGCGATGCGCGCGTCGCCTTAAGATGCCAGCTTGATGGGCACCTTAAGATAGTGAACGCCGTCGACCTCGGCCGGCGGAAACTTGCCGGCGCGGATGTTGACCTGGATCGACGGCAACAGCAGCAGCGGCGCGGCCAATGTCGCGTCGCGCGTCTCGCGCATTTTCACGAACTCATCCTCGCTGACGCCTTCGTGCACATGCACGTTGCGGGCGCGCTCCTCGGCGACGGTGGTCTCCCAAGCATACTTATCGCGACCCGGGGCCTTGTAGTCGTGGCACATGAACAGCCGGGTCTCGCCCGGCAGCGACAGCACGCGGTGGATGGAGCGATAGAGGTCGCGCGCATTGCCGCCGGGGAAATCGGCGCGCGCGGTGCCGTAGTCCGGCATGAACATGGTGTCGCCGACGAACACCGCATCACCGATATGGTACGAGACGCAAGCCGGCGTATGACCCGGCGTGTGCATCACCTCGGCCTCGATGGTGCCGATCTTGAAGCGCTCGCCGTCCTTAAACAGGTGATCAAATTCGGAGCCGTCGCCGGAGACGTCGATGGCGTTGAACACCGGACGGAAGATGCGCTGCACGTCGCGAATATGCTCGCCGATCGCCACCTTGGCGCCGGTCTTCAGCTTGATGTAGGGCGCGCCGGACAGGTGGTCGGCATGGGCGTGGGTTTCCAGCACCGTACCGATCTTGACGCCGAGCTCGCTGGCCCGCGCGAGAATCTTGTCAGCCGAAGCCGTAGAGCAGTCGCCGGTGCGGAAATCGTAATCCAGCACCGGGTCGATCACGGCGCCATCCATCGTGTCGCCATCCCACACCAGATAGCTCACGGTGTTGGTCGGCTCGTCGAAAAACGCCTGGATCTGCGGTTTATTCGCGTTTGGCGCTGCTGACATCGGAACGCCCTTTCCTATTTTCTCCGGTCCAAGGACCGGACTGCCTTTTCTCTCCGGTCCAACGACGGAGACTTGACGAATATATTAGCCATCACTAATTTAGCAATATCTAATATAGAGGTTTCCCGATGCGGTCATCCTCCGTCGCCACCCTGCCCGCCGATAAGAGCATGGCCCAGCTTGAACGCAAGGCCGCGGAAGCGGCCGCGCTGTTGAAGCTGCTGGCCAACGAGAACCGGCTGCTCATCCTGTGTCGTCTTGCCGCGGCCGGCGAAGCGTCGGTCGGCGCGCTGACCGAAGCCGTGGACCTGAGCCAGTCGGCGCTGTCGCAACACCTCGCCAAGATGCGCGATGACGGCCTCGTCGCCACGCGGCGCGACGCTCAGACCATTTACTACCGCATCGCCGACGAACAGGCCGCGCGCCTCCTGGCGCTGCTCAAGGACATCTACTGCCCGTGAGCGAACTCGAAGAACGACGCCCATCCCCTCTTCCAACAGGACAAGAACAATGAAAACCATCACAGCCGATCGCGCCGCCGAACTCGTCAAGGCCGGCGCCACCCTGATCGATATTCGCGAGCGCCATGAGTATGCGAGCGAGAACATTCCCGGCGCGCGTCACCACGCGCTGTCGCAGATCGGCCCGGACTCGGTTCTGCGGGCCGGCGACACCGTGCTGATCTATCATTGCAAGTCGGGCGGGCGCACCGCGATGAACGCCGGCCGGCTCGCCGCCGCGGCGGGCAACTGCGAAGTTTACGTGATGGGCGGCGGCATCGAGGCCTGGAAGCGCGCCGGTTTCGCCACCTCGGCGCGACCGGCCCGCGAGCCGGGTGCCGACACCGGTCAGAGCGGCCTGCTGCAGCGGATCACCTCGCTGTTCCGCGCCTGAGCATCACGCGTTACAAGACCGAAGTCTCGCCGCGCCGGAGCGATCATGCTGCAGCACCTTCTCGCCATCGCCTCCGGCAGTCTTGTCGGCTTCACGCTCGGCCTGATCGGCGGCGGCGGCTCGATTCTGGCAGTGCCCTTGCTGGTCTATGTCGTCGGCGTGTCGTCGCCGCATGTCGCCATCGGCACCAGCGCCGTCGCGGTAGCGGCGAGCGCGGCGCTCAATCTGGCCGGTCACGCCCGCGCCCGGACGGTGAAATGGGGTTGCGCGCTGGTCTTTGCCGCCTCGGGCATGGCCGGCGCCGCGCTCGGCGCCCATGTCGGCAAGCTGGTCGATGGCGCGCGGCTGCTGGCTTTGTTCGGCGGCTTGATGGTCGTCATCGGCGTCTTGATGCTGCGGCCGCGCAAGAGCGGCGGTAACCCCGAGGTGAAACTTACGTCCGAGAGCAGCCCGGCGCTGCTGCCCTGGCTGGTCGGCGGCGGCCTCGTCGTCGGCGCCCTCTCCGGCTTCTTCGGCATCGGTGGCGGTTTTCTCATCGTGCCGGGCCTGATCGGCGCCACCGCGATGCCGCTGATCAATGCGATCGGCTCGTCGCTGGTATCGGTCACCGCCTTCGGCGCCACCACGGCAGCAAGCTATGCCTGGTCCGGTCTGGTCGACTGGCCGCTGGCGCTCCTGTTCATCGGCGGCGGCGCGGTCGGTGGCCTGATCGGCACGCGGCTCGCCCGCCATCTGTCCGGTCACAAACACGCGCTGACGCGCATCTTCTCCGGCATCGTCATTGTCGTCGGGCTTTACGTCATCGCCCGCTCGCTGCTCGGCTGATTATCCACCTGTCACGGGCCGTTGATAGCCGGCACACACTGGATCGGCTAGGCTTCGCGCCGCCGGCTCCGGCCGATGCGTGCAATGGAGGATATGATGTCGCGCGAACTGATGTGGCTCACCTTCACCGTCATCCTGACCGGTGTGCTGTGGATCCCCTACATCCTCGACCGCATGATGGTGCGCGGCCTCTGGGGCGCGATGGCGAACCCGTCGCGTGACGACAAGCCGCAAAGCCCCTGGGCGCAGCGGCTGTATTTCGCCCACACCAACGCGGTCGACAATCTCGTCGTCTTCGCGCCGCTGGTGCTGATCCTCGACAATATCGGCTATTCGTCGCGCGGCACCGTGATCGCCTGCGCCGTCTATTTCTGGGCGCGGCTCGCCCACGCCATCGTCTATGCGCTCGGCGTGCCGGTGCTGCGCACTTTGGCGTTCTGCGTCGGCTTCGGCGCCCAGGTCGCGCTGGTGCTGGCGATCTTCGGCAAACTTTAATGCAGCGGCGCGGCGCGCGCCGCGATGGCGCGCGTGTCCGCTCCGCGTGGCAACGCACCGAAAGCGCCGCCGCCCTCGCCGCTCAGCCGCGACGCGCAGAACGCATCGGCGACGTAAGGTGGCGCGTGCTTGATCAAGAGCGCCGCCTGTAGCGCCAGCACCAGATCGCGTGTGAGCGCTCGCGCCTGCGCCTCGTCGTTACGCTCGGGCCCGCCGAGGCGTTTTTCCAAGGAGGCGACGAAAGCCTTGAGCCGCGGCTCGCCGGCGCCGTCGAGCTCGGCGCGCAACACGTCGCCGGCATGCGCGGTGCGGCCGAGCGCGCGCAGCACGTCGAGGCACATGACGTTGCCGGAACCTTCCCAGATCGAGTTGACCGGCGCCTCGCGGTAGAGCCGCGGCATCACGCTTTCCTCGATGTAGCCGGAGCCGCCCAGCACCTCCATCGCCTCCAGGGTGACGAAGGGCGTGCGCTTGCAGATCCAGAACTTCGCCGCCGGCGTGATGACGCGGCGGAACACGGTCGAGACCTCGTCGTCCTCGTCATAGGCGCGCGCCAGGCGGAACGTCAGCGTCGTCGCCGCCTCGCATTCGAGTGCCAGATCGGCGAGCACGTTGGTCATCAGCGGCTGGTCGATCAGCTTCTTCTGGAACACGGTGCGATGGCGGGCATGATGCACCGCCTGCGCTACCGCGGCGCGCATCAAGGACGACGAGCCGATGGCGCAATCGAGCCGGGTATGATTGCCCATCTCGATAATGGTCGGAATGCCGCGCCCTTCCTCGCCGATCAGCTGCGCATAGGCGCCGACGAATTCGACTTCGCTCGAGGCGTTGGAGCGGTTGCCGAGCTTGTCCTTGAGTCGCACGATCTCGATGGCGTTGCGCTCGCCGTCCGGGGTGAAGCGCGGCATCAAAAAGCAGCTCAGGCCCTTTTCGGTCTGCGCCAGGATGAGAAAAGCGTCGCACATCGGCGCCGACATGAACCATTTGTGGCCGAACAGCCGGAACGAACCGTCGCTGAGAGGTTCCGCCCGCGTGGTATTGGTGCGCAGATCCGAGCCGCCCTGGTTCTCGGTCATGCCCATGCCGATCAAGACGGCGGACTTCTCCTTCATGGGAATGAAGCGCTTGTCGTAATCGCGGCCATAGACCTTCGGCAGCCAGTCGACGGCAACGCCGGGCGCATGACGCAAGGTCGGCTCCGAACCGTAGGTCATGGCGACCGGGCAATAGACGCCGCTTTCGATCTGGTTGAGCATGTAGGTGCCGGCGGCGCGCGCCACATGGGCGCCGGCCTGCGGATGCGCCCACGGGCTCGAATGCAGCCCGGCGCGCAGCGCAATCGCCATCAATTCATGCCAGGCCGGATGGAACTCGACCTCGTCGAGGCGATGGCCGTAGCGGTCGAGCGTCTTCAGTTGCGGCGTGAATTTGTTGGCGTCGAAGCCGAGCTTGACGGTCTCGGGCTTGCCGAGCGTCGCGCCGAGCGCATGGAGCCCGCCTTCGGCCCATTCGGCCTGCTCGCGCCGCACCGCCTCGCGCAGCACGACGTCGCTGGCGAACAGATTGTAGGGCTCGAGCGGCGGCGGCTGGTTTGCGACCTCGAACATGGTCGGGCCTCCCGGCAAGGAAGCCCGACCTTATGCGATGTCGCGATTCTAGGGAAACAGCGCGACCTGATCGATGCCCATGGTCTCGGGGTAACCCATGATCAGGTTCATGTTCTGGATCGCCTGACCGGACGCGCCCTTCACCAGATTGTCGAGCACCGAGACGATGATGGCCCGGCCCTCGATGCGGTCGGCGGCGACGCCGATCATGGTCATGTTGGAGCCGCGCACATGCCGCGTGTGCGGGGTTTCGCCAAACGGCAGAACGTGGACGAAGGCTTCCTTCGCGTAGAACTTCGACAGTATCTCGTGAAGATCCTGCGCCGTGCGGCCTCGCCGACCCCGCACATAGATGGTCGAGAGAATGCCGCGGTTCTGCGGCAACAAATGCGGCGTAAAGCTCACCGTCACCGGCCGGCCGGCGGCAATCGAAAACTCCTGATCGAGTTCGGCCATGTGCCGGTGCTTGCCGACGCCATAGGCGTTGAAGCCCTCGGACACTTCCGAGAACAGCATCGCTTCCTTGGCCGAGCGGCCGGCGCCGGTCATGCCGGATTTGGCGTCGACGACGATCTCGTCCAGATCGATGGCCTTGGCCTTGATCAACGGGATCAACGGCAATTCGGCACAGCTCGTGTAGCAGCCGGGATTGGCAACCAGTCGCGCCTTCTTGATGTCGCGCCGGTGGATTTCGGCCAGACCATAGACCGCTTCCTTCTGCAGTTCCGGCGCATGATGCTCATGGCCGTACCACTTGGCGTAGGCGGCCGTATCCGCAAGCCGGAAGTCGGCCGACAGGTCGACCACCTTGGTGGCCGGCGCGGCGACGAGCAGGTCCTTGAGCACCTTCTGCGTCGTGGCGTGCGGCAGCGCGCAGAACACGACGTCGAGCGCCAGCGCCTTCCAGTCGAGGCCTTCGATGGCGACCAGCGTCGGCAGCTCATAAGGCGAGAACTGCGGGAACACGTCGCGCATCGCCTTGCCCGCGGAGCGCTCCGCGGTCAGCAGCACGATCTCCGCGCGCGGGTGGCGCAACAGCATCCGCACCAGTTCCGAACCGGTATAGCCGGAAGCGCCGAGAACGCCGATCTTTGCCTTTGTCGCCATGGTCTTAAGCCCTTGTCTTCATGCCTCGCTTGAACGGCGAAGGAATGCGGATGCTCCTGACAGGAAGCGGTTTGGATGATCGGAAGGCAAGCGGTTTGAAAGCGACGGTGCCGCGGACCAATCCGGCGGCACGGGGACTGATCTACACGCCAAAGCGCGCCCGTGCCGTGGCAATACGGCGGCGGCGCGGTCGGAAGCTGGTGCAAATCGTCGTCATGCGGCGCGATATAAGGCTACCGGCGGAACCGGTCAATCCCGGCCTCTGGGGCCGAGAAATGCAAAAAGGCCGCCCCGAAGGGCGGCCTTTGGCGTCGAAACCGGACTCTTCGTCAGCCCAGCGCTTGCGCCGTGACCAGGTGATAGCCGCCGGAGCCGTTCTTCTCGACATAGCCGGCCGACGGGAACGGGAAGTGATAGCCGACAATCGGCAGCTTCTCCGCCGATACCATGTCGTAGAACTTGCGCCGCGTCGCCTCGGCCATCTGGGCGTCATTGTCGAACACCAGGTGCCAACCCGGATTTTCCATGAAAATCGAGGCATGGTTGGTGACGTCGCCCTGCACGATGACGCTCTTGCTGCCTGATGCAATCACGAACGAGGTGTGGCCCGGTGTGTGACCCGGCGTCGCCGTCGCGGTGATCCCCGGCGCCACTTCCTTGCCGGCGTCGAACGGAGTCGGCTTGATGCCGTCGAACACTTTTTTGACGTTGGCGAAGTTGCCTTTGTTGTAACCGTTGGCCTTGCTCTGGTTCGCTTCGTCCGTCCAGAACGCCCACTCGCCCGCCGGCACCTTGATCTCCGCCTTCGGGAAGGCCGGTGTGCCATCGGCATTCTTCAGGCCGTTGATGTGATCGCCATGGAAGTGGGAGATCAGCACGATGTCGACGTCGCCGGCGTCGATGCCGGCCGCCTTCATGCTGTGGCGCATATTGCCGACGGCGCCCTTGGTCGCCGCGTTAGCGCCCAGGCCATTGCCGGTGTCGACGATGATGGTCTTGCCACCGGTTTTGATGACCAGCGGGCTGAAGGTGATGGTCACCTGCCCTTGCGGCATGAACTTGGCCGCATAGGCTTTCGCCGTGTCTTCTTTCGACAGGTTGACGATGAAGTTGTCCGGAATCGGAAAGGTGCGCGCGCCGTCGAACACCTGGATCAGATTCACGTCACCGAACTTGTAGCTGTAGACGCCGGTCATCGGCGAGGCCGCCGCGCCTTGCGCACGACTGGTATTGACCGAAAAAGGACTGACGCTGGCAACAGCGGCCGCCGCGGCCGTACCGGCTAGAACATTGCGGCGCGAAAGTTCGACCATCCTTGTCTCCCGTTTGCAAACTCGGCCTCCCGCCCCGGCATGAGGCGGCTTGAGGCCTCGAAGCTAACACCAGATGGGCGGCGAAATTCCAGAGCGCAAAATCGCGCGGTCGGTCACGGCACCGTGACCAGTTCCGCGCTTACCAGGGCCACGCCGCCAGGACGCGCGACACGCCATCGCCGAGCGTCAGCAGGACGGCGGCCCAGACAAAGGCGGAGGTAAAATTGGCGATCTGGAACGACCAGAACGGCATTTCGAATATGCCGGCGATCAACGGCACGGACGCCCGAAGCGGCCCAAAGAAACGTCCAATGAAGATGCCGGGCACGCCCCACTTCTTCATGAAACGTTCGCCGCGCGGGATCAGGTCGGGATGGCGCGACAACGGCCAGATATGTTGGACGCGGTATTCGAGCTTGAGCCCGATCCAGTAGGACAGCCAGTCGCCGAGCGCAGCGCCCACCGCCGCCGCGATCCAGACCGGCCAGAAACTGATGCCGCTCGTGCCGATCAGCGCGCCGAGCGCGACCAGCGCCCCCCAGGCCGGCAGCAGCAACGAGATGAAGGCCAGCGATTCCCCGAAGGCGAGCACGAAGACGATCGGCGGCGCCCAGGCGGCGTGATCCCGGGCGAAGGCAACCATCTGGTCGAAACTGGAAGTGAAGAGGTCCATTCGGGTTCGATCTAACCTGCCCATTCGGAACCCGCCAGTGCGGCAAGATCGGCAGAAGGTCGCCGACCGCGAAGGGCCCGCCGGTCTCGGTTTTGGCCCGATCGTGGCATAGTCAGTGGCAAATGATTCGCTGGCAGCCTATCTGTCGGACGCGATCTTCCTCACTCACCAATTCAAGAACTACAAAGAACCTCTTGTAACGATGGCAAAATCCGCGACCAGCAAAAAGACCGGCAAGCAGGACGACCTGTTCGCCGCCCCGGCCCGCCAGGCGGCCTCCCGGCCCGCGCCCAAGGACAGCGCGCGCAAAGCTTCCAAGGGCGGCGGCGACGGCGGCTACAGCGCCAAGCACATCGAGGTGCTCGAGGGTCTGGAACCGGTGCGCCGCCGCCCCGGCATGTATATCGGCGGCACCGACGAGAAGGCGCTGCACCACCTGTTCGCGGAAGTGATCGACAACTCGATGGACGAGGCCTTGGCCGGCCATGCCGACTGGATCGAGGTCGAACTCGACGCCGACGGCTTCATCGCCATCACCGACAACGGCCGCGGCATGCCGGTCGACAACCATCCGAAGTTCAAGAACAAGTCGGCGCTGGAAGTGATCATGTGCACGCTGCACGCCGGCGGCAAATTCGACTCCGAGGTGTACGAGACCTCGGGCGGCCTGCACGGCGTCGGCGTCTCCGTCACCAACGCGCTGTCGGAGCGGCTGGAAGTCGACGTCTGGCGCGAGCAGACGCAATACCACATGGCGTTCGAGCGCGGTAAGCCGAAGGGCAAACTCGAGAAGGTCGGCCGCGCGCCGAACAAGCGCGGCACCCGCGTGCGCTTCAAGCCGGACCCGGAAATCTTCGGCAAGAAGGCGGCGTTCGATCCGGCGCGCGTCTTCAAGATGGCGCGCTCGAAAGCTTATCTCTATGGCGGTGTCGAAATCCGCTGGTCCTGCGCGCCCGAACTGGTCGAAGGCACCGACATTCCGGACAAGGCGACGTTCCATTTCGCCAACGGCCTGTCCGACTATCTGCGCACCAATCTCGAAGGCGCGACCTTCGTGCATCCCGATATTTTCTCAGGCTCCGCCGGCAAGAGCGGCAAGCACGGCGCGGTGGAATGGGCGGTGGCCTGGACGGCGGATGCCGACGGCTTCAGCAATTCCTATTGCAACACCATCCCGACGCCCGATGGCGGCACGCATGAGTCCGGCCTGCGCTCGGCCCTGCTCCGCGGCCTCAAGGACCATGCCGCGCGCATCGGCCAGGAAAAGCGCGTCGCTCCGGTGACGAGCGAAGACGTCATGGTCGGCTCGGGCTCGATGCTGTCGGTCTATATCCGCGAGCCGGAATTCCAGGGCCAGACCAAGGATCGCCTCGCCACCGCCTCGGCGCAGAAGATCGTCGAAGGCGCGATCAAGGACCCGTTCGATCACTGGCTGTCGGGCAATCCGGTGCAGGCCAACAAGCTGCTCGACTTCGTCATCGAACGCGCCGAGGACCGCTTGCGCCGCCGCGCCGAGAAGGACGTCGCGCGCAAGTCCGCGGTGCGCAAATTGCGCCTGCCCGGCAAGCTCGCCGACTGCTCGAACTCGGCCGAGCAAGGCTCCGAACTGTTCATCGTCGAAGGCGACTCGGCCGGCGGTTCGGCCAAGCAGGCGCGCGACCGCCGCACGCAAGCCGTGCTGCCGTTGCGCGGCAAGATCCTCAACGTCGCCTCCGCCGGCAAGGACAAGCTGGCGCAGAACCAGCAGCTCGCCGATCTCATTCAGGCGCTCGGCTGCGGCACCGGCGCGCATTTCCACGAAAAGGATCTGCGCTACGAGAAGATCATCATCATGACCGACGCCGACGTCGACGGCGCTCATATCGCGTCATTGCTGATTACCTTCTTCTACCGGCAGATGCCGAAGCTGATCGATCTCGGCCGGCTCTATCTCGCGGTGCCGCCTTTGTTCCGCCTGCAGCACGGCGGCAAGATCGCCTATGCGCGCGACGAGGCGCACAAGGCGCAGCTTCTGAAGAGCGAGTTCAACGCCAATGCCAAGGTCGAGGTGTCCCGCTTCAAGGGCCTCGGCGAGATGATGGCGGCGCAGCTGAAAGAAACGACGATGGACCCGAACAAGCGGACCTTACTCAAGGTGACGCTTGCCGAAGCGGATGCGAAAGCGGCGGCGAAATCGGTCGAACGGCTGATGGGCAACAAGGCCGAAGCGCGCTTCGAGTTCATCCAGGAGAAGGCGGAGTTTGCGAGCGAGGAACTCCTCGACGTGTAACGCCCGACCGGCCTCATCCTGAGGAGCGTTGCGCAGCAACGCGTCTCGAAGGATCGAGGCCGCCCCATGGTTCGAGACGCGCGCCTTAGGCGCGCTCCTCACCATGAGGGCGGAATAGGCCAGGATTACGTGGCGCGATTTTCTCGCGCTTTTTCACGAAATCGCTCAAGCCAGCGAATGCGACTTGCGAACGACTTACGCTGCCTCTCGTTCACCGCAATGCTCAATCGCATACGACAACGAGCAATTTCGGCGTCGAGCTCTTTCAAACTGAGCTTCGCCAACTCTCTTTCGTGCTCGATGACACCGCTTCGTCTACCCATACTGACCCGTCAATTTCCATTTGCGGCCAATGGATCATTGCAGGTTTTCGCATGAAAATATCGACACTATCAAACACGGTGAATTGCGTCTAAACGCCCCTACCCACACCTCCTCAACACCGGCGTCTTCAACCCACTCCTCAGCGCGACGCCGTTACGCACGCGTACGCCGTCGTCGCCGCGGTTATAGATCGTGCGCCGCGTGTCGGTGCCGCGCGCGTCCTTGCCGATCCGCATCACCAAGGTCTGCGGCTCCTCGCCTTCCAGGCCCGGGCGGAACAGCGCCTGTGCCTCAATACTGTCCTTGTCGAGACGGCGCGCGGCGATGAAATGATAAAGGTTGCTGGCGTATTCGGGGCCCACATCGTGGACCTCGACGACGCGGCCGTCGCCCGGCGCGGTGGTGGCGACATGCGGATTTTGCGGGCTCGCCGGCGCGGCGCAATCACGCGCCCAGTTGCCGAGCAAATTGAGATCGCGGAACACCGGTTCGGCATTGAAGGAAGGCCGCGCCAACTCGGCGTTGTCGGCCGTGGGCTCGGTGGCGGCGATCGCCGGCATCACAGACAGCGCGGCGATACACGCCCACACCGCAAAGCGCTTCAACAACAAGCCGCGACTCCCGATCCCCTGCCCTTGGGCAGCATAGCAACGGGCCGGGCGGCGACAATCTGCGATAGGTCAAAGTCGCAGTTTTTTGTGCGAGGGCGCGCCGCGCTCAGATCGGCACGCCGTAACGCGGCACCGTTTGCAGATAGCTCACATAAGGCGCACCGAACTTCGCTGTGAGATAGCGCTCCTCGCGCCGGACCACGCCAAAGTGGATGGCCGGCGCGAACAGGACGATGGTCAGCACCAGCATCCAGTCCGACGCCACAAGAAACGAGAGCCCGGTCAGCATCAGAGCCAGCCCGACATACATCGGATTGCGCAGATGCGCGTAGATGCCGCCGCCGACCAGCGCCGTCGCCGGCTTCCATGGCTCGATATGGGTGCCGGCGGTGCGGAACGCCATGATCGCCGTGAGGCCGAGATAACCGCCGGTGCCGATCAAAACGATCGCCAGTGCGATGCGCACCGGCAGCGACAGCAGCACCGTCAGCACATAGGCCGGCAGCCGCCAGTCGAGCAGCAGGCCGAGGACGATCACCGTCAGGGCGATCAGCGGCGGCGGCGCGATGACGCCGGCCTGGTCGGCGGTCGCAGGATCGTCAGGGCTTGAGAAATTCAGCCATCGCGGCATTGACAGCCTCCGACTTTTCAATGGTCGACAGATGCCCGCATTCCGGAATGATGGCGAGCTTGGCACCGGGAATGCCGCCGGCGATCTCCTTCGCCAGATCCGGCGGCGTCAGTTCGTCGCCGTCGCCGACGATTACCAAGGTCGGACATTTGATCGAAGCGAGCAACGGGCGGGAATCCGGCCGCCCCATGATCGCCCGCTCCTGGCTGACGAAGGCGTCGACGCCGGTGTCACGCGCCATCGCCCGCACGACGCCTTTCAGCCGCTCGTCGCTCGCATGGTTCCGGTGCAGGAACTTCGGCGTCAACATATCGACGATGTCCATGAGCTTGCCGCCCTGGGCCATGGCAATGAACTTCTCGCGGTTCGCCTTCTGCTCATCGCTGTCGGCGCGGGCGGAGGTGTCGAGCAGCACCAGTTTGCCGATGCGCTCCGGCGCCAGGCGCAGCATGGCGAAGGCGATGTAGCCGCCCATCGACAGGCCTGCGAGCGCGAATTTCGGCGGGGCGTTCGCCAGGATGCGCGCGGCGATCGCCGCCATGTCGGCATCGCGGCGGTGGTCGGCGACCATCACGGGGCCCTCGGGCCATAGCGCCTCGACCTGCGGGGTAAAGAGCCGTGCACTGCACAGCAGCCCCGGGACCAGCACGAGCGGGAGCGAAGTCGCCATTTCAGAGCCTCCAGAGGGCAAAAAGCCCGAAAAATCGGCCAAAATTAGCCATACTGCGCTGCGGAAGGATTGACTTTGTCCACGTCCACCCTATGTTCCGGGCAGCCGGTGCGAGCCAAAATCAGATTCGACCGTGCTCCCGCGCATTGTACCCGGTTTTGACAACTGGTTTTACGTCCGGCGCGGCGCTTGGCGATCAGTCGCCGTTTGAGGTTTCATGAGCTTTTCTGATCTCGGTTTATCCGACAAGGTTCTGGGCGCGATAGACGCGGCTGGTTACAAGACCCCCACCCCCATCCAATCACAAGCCATCCCGCACGTGTTGGCGCGCCGCGACGTTCTCGGCATCGCGCAGACCGGCACCGGCAAGACCGCCGCCTTCGTCCTGCCGATGATTACCATGCTCGAGAAAGGCCGCGCGCGAGCCCGCATGCCGCGCACGCTGATCCTCGAGCCGACCCGCGAACTGGCCGCCCAGGTCGCCGAGAATTTCGAGAAATACGGCAAGAACAACAAGCTCAACGTCGCTCTGCTGATCGGCGGCGTTTCGTTCGACGACCAGGACGCCAAGCTGATCCGCGGCGTCGACGTGCTGATCGCGACGCCGGGCCGCCTGCTCGATCATTTCGAACGCGGCCGTCTGCTGCTGTCGGGATGCGAATTGCTGATCATCGACGAAGCCGACCGCATGCTCGACATGGGCTTCATCCCAGACATCGAGCGTATCGGCAAATTGGTGCCGTTCACGCGCCAGACCTTGTTCTTCACGGCGACGATGCCGGCCGAAATCCAGCGCATCGCCGATACATTTCTGCACAATCCAGTGCGCGTCGAAGTCGCCAAGCCGGCGACCGCCGCCACCACCATCACCCAGCTTCAGGTCGCGACCGGCCGCGAGGATTACGAGAAGCGCGCCACCTTGCGCCATCTCATCGACGGCGCCGAGAATTTCAAGAACGCGATCATCTTCTGCAACCGCAAGCTCGAAGTTGCGGCGCTGCACAAATCACTGGTCAAGCACGGCTACAACGCCGTGGCGCTGCACGGCGATCTCGACCAGTCGGCCCGCATGGCAGCGCTCGACGCCTTCCGCAAGGGCGATGCCAAGCTGCTGATCGCCTCCGACGTCGCCGCGCGCGGTCTCGACATTCCGGCGGTGAGCCACGTCTTCAACTTCGACGTACCGCACCACCCGGACGACTACGTTCACCGCATCGGCCGCACCGGCCGCGCCGGCCTGACCGGCACCGCCATTTCGCTGGTGGCGCCGTTCGACACCAAGTCGGTCGCCGCCATCGAGAAGCTGATGGGCACGTCCATCCCGTGGATGGGCGAGCCGGTCGCCGCTGCCGAGCCGGGCGAACGTCCGAACCGTCACGGCCACGGTGAACGCGGCCGCGGCGGTCGAAGCCGTCAGCCCCGCGGCAATCGTTCACCGGAGGCCCGGCCGCCGCGCGACCCGCAGCCGCGCCGCGAGGAGGCAGCAGCGCCGCGCACCGAGAAACCGGCGCCCGTGCGCCCCCGCGAACCACAACCTTATCGTGAGCGTCCCCAGCGCGATCATGTCGAGCCGGATGCCAGTCACCTGCCCGCCTTCCTGCTGCGGCCGGTAAATATCAAGGCTTAATGGTAGTATCGTAGCGCAACGCGCGTAGGTGGCATTTCGCCGCCTGCAACCGGTTCCCTATTTACCCACCATTCATATACCTGGAATACCGTTCCGGCCGGGGACGAAACGCGGCCATATTGGCGCGCGACTGGAGACCCACGGGCAAAACGCCTCAAGGGGGTTTTTCGGATGAGCGGCGAAAGCGACGAACATGAACGCACGATGGCGTTCTGCGATATCGCGCTTGGGCAGATCAAGGCGCTGCGTCACGCCGCGACGCCGCGCAATTACGAGATTTGGTATTCCTACGCGACCGGATACCACCCCTCCCTCAATCAGAAGATCAACGAAACGCTGACCCAGAACGGCACGCTCACCGACGCCGATCTCGACAGCATTTACGAGACCTATCTGGCGCCGAACCGTCTGAGCGACCGCATCGATACGGTCGGCTCGAAGGTCATGGGCGAGATCGAGCAGGTGATGGCGATGATCGACGCCGCCGCCGGCAACGCCTCGAGCTACACCGAAAGCCTCGCCGGCATGAGCGAGAAGATCGGCGCCTCCGACCGCGAGGGTCTGCGCGCCATCGTCGAAGGCCTGGTGGCGACCGTCAAGGAAATGGAAGAGTCGAACCAGCAGTTGGAAGAGCGCCTCAGCGCCTCCAAGCAGGAAATCAACGAGCTTCAGGTCAATCTCGAGGCGGTCCGCACCGAGAGCCTGACCGACCCGCTGACGCAGCTCGCCAATCGTAAGTTCTTCGACAGCACGCTCGACGAAGCGATCGCTTTCGCGCGCGAGAACAAAGAGCCGTTGGCGCTGATGCTGACCGACATCGATCACTTCAAGAAGTTCAATGATACGTTCGGCCACCTCACCGGCGACCAGGTGCTGCGCCTCGTCGCCATGTCGGTGAAGCAGAACGTCAAGGGCCAGGACACCGCGGCGCGTTACGGCGGCGAGGAATTCGCAGTCATCCTGCCGAACACGGCCTTGCGTTCGGCAATCACCGTCGCCGATCACATCCGCCGCGCCGTTATGACCAAGGAACTGATGAAGCGTTCGACCGGCGAGCATCTCGGCCGCGTTACGATCTCCATCGGCGTCGCCGCCTTGCAGCAGGACGATACCGCGGCCGCGCTGATCGACCGCGCCGACGCCTGCCTCTATGCGGCCAAGCGCAACGGCCGCAACCGCGTGATCTGCGAAGCCGATCCGGAAGTCACGCCGGACGACGCCATGCAGGTCGCCTGACGGGACGACGTCCCGTTCTCTTTAAAGCTCTGCCGAGACCGACAACGTGCCGATATAGGCGCGGCCGCTATTGCCGGTGAAATAGCCGGCATTGCCGTTGGGCGCGATCGTCATGTCGACATAGCCGAACTCCACGCCGAACTTCAGGTGGTCGATCGGCTTCCAGTACAGATTGACGGCGCTGCGGAACGTCGCGCTCTCCGGCTTGGCCAGCAGCAAATCCGCCTTCACCGCGACGAAACTGGCAAAGACATTGGATTCGAATTCGTCCGACCATTCGTGATGATATGATGCAACCGCGCTCCAGCCTTTGGTCGGCCCGGTCGATCGCACGACATTCTGATAGGTCACGAGATCGTTGGTGGTGCCGAGATAGGACGAGGCATCGACCGCATAGGTCGCTTGGAAACTCGCTTCGTCGCCGTCGGTGATGAATTTGATCGGCACCTTGAGGCCGAAGGACCCCGCCCAGCCGATGCGATCGGTGTCGGTACTGGAAATCTGCGGCAGCAGCGGCGACCTGGAGAAATCGACCCGACGCACCACGCCAGATACATGGGTCGTCAGGGCGTCGGTTTCGCGGCGCCAGCGCAGCGAATAGATCGGGTTGGAGAAATCGAACGCCCAAATATTGGTGTCGGCGTTCGGCGAGGTCGGCAGATTCGATTCCAGGCCGACCGCGATCTTGTTGGCGTCGTCGAGCGCGTGCTCGTAAACGACGGTGGTCGCCGACCGGCCGGGCGAACTGGCGCTGGTAAGAAAATTGCCTTCCCAGAAACTCATCAGCGAGCCGGTGTAGCCGACCGTCAGGCCCCCCAGTCCGACGCTCCAGCCGGTGAAATAGGCGCTGCCATTGGTCGTGCCGTCGTCGGTCGACTTCGACCATTCCCCGCCGATGGTGGTCTTGAACTCGCCAAGCGAGGTCTGCCGGCTGTATTCCAGCCCGCTGCTGGCGGTCACCGATTGCGACATGGTGTTCTGCGTCACCGTGCCGTTGCGGTTGACGATGCGCGGCACGCCGGCGATCTGCTTGGTTGCCTGATAGGTATAGGAGACGCCGGCGGTCAGCTTGCCACAGCCGTCGCCGACGGCGAAGCGCACGCCCTCGTCGTCGTCATCGCCGCTGTCGTCTTCGCCGTCCTTTTTGATGTCGGCGGTCTTGCCGTTTTGGCAGGGTGCGGCACCAGCGCTTTTTGCTCCGCCGCCCTTCGGCGCGGCGTATGAAGAACCGGCAAACGCCACCGCCATCGTCATCAGCAGCCACAGAAGCCGGGCGCCGGCCCTATCGACTCCACGCGACGCCATGTTCCGTCCGTCCCCACCACCGATCTCATTCGCGCGGAAAGCCGGCGATGAGTCAAGGCGCAGGGAACGGGCCTAGCGCTTCTTCCTGTTGACCGCTTTCTTCGCGGTCCGGCGAATGGGCACCGCGGTCTTCGTCTTGCGCGCGGCGGGTTTGGCGGGTGCCGCCTTTCCCGCCGACGCTTTGGCCATCCCGGCCCGCCTCCGTTTGCCCTTCTTGACCTTTACGGCATGCGCGACCGACACCGCAGCGCGGGTCCATTCCGCGAGTTCGTCGGGCTCGTCATAAAGCCGCGCCGGCAGCCGCCACCACGAATTGACCTGGATGACCTTGCCGCTTCGGGTCTGGCTGTAACTGAACGGTGTCGAGCCCTCGGCCTGGAAACGCGCGACCGATGCGGAGTCGACCTTGAGGAACAGTTCGCCGCGCAGGAACACGGCGAAGCAGACATCATCGGCGTACACGCCGAAGCCGGAAAACATGCGTTTGACGCTGACCGGGCCGTAGGACGAGAAGAACTCGGCGAGGTCGTCGCGGTCCACCGCAGCGCTCCGGATTAGTGCGCCGGCTTCTCGTCGCTGAGTTGCGCCGGCGTGAGCTGAACGCTCTCGCCGCAACCGCAGGCCGAGGTCTGGTTCGGATTGTTGAACACGAACTGCGACGACAGCTTCTCGGTCTTGTAGTCCATCTCGGTGCCGAGCAGGAACAGCACCGCCTTGGGATCGACCAGGATCCTGACGCCCTTGTCCTCGATCACCTCGTCGCTCGGCTTCACCGCGTCGGCATATTCCATGGTGTATTCCATGCCGGCGCAGCCGCCGTTCTTGACGCCGACGCGCAAGCCGGCAACCGGCTTGTCCGCATTGGCCATGACGGCCTTGATGCGCGTCGCCGCGGCTTCGGTCAGCCGCATCACCTGGGGGCGGGGTCTCGGATTGGCAGTCGCCATGATCGTCCTCGTCAGTTGACCCTTATCTAAGCACCGATTCTGGAATTTGTACTCACCACATATTGAGAACGAGCCGCGCCTCGTCGGACATGCGGCTCGGGTCCCACGGCGGATCCCAGACCACGGCGACCTTGGTTTCCTTGACGCCAGGAACGGCGGATACGGCGTTCTCGACCATGATCGGCAGTTCCTGCGCCGACGGGCAGTTCGGCGAGGTCAACGACATATCAACTTTCACGGTGCGGTCGTCGGCGATGTCGATCTTGTAGATCAGGCCGAGTTCGTAAATGTCGGCCGGGATTTCCGGGTCGTAGACGGTCTTGAGCCCGGCGACGATCTCGTCGGTCAGCCGGTTCAGCTCTTCCTGCGGCAGCGCCGACGCGCCGGTCACGGCGGCATTCGGATCGCTGATCTCCGGCGCCTTCTCGGCGACGGCGGTCCCGGCCGCAGCCTGCTGGACGGTCTCGTCTGCGGGATTGTCGGTCACGCGAAAAACTCCTGAGCCTTGATCAGGGCTGTGGCCAGGGCGTCAACCTCGGCCTTGGTGTTGTACATGCCGAACGAGGCGCGACAGGTGGCCGTGACGCCGAACCGCGCCAGGAGCGGCATAGTGCAATGGGTGCCGGCGCGCACGGCGACGCCCGCGCGGTCGATCACAGTGGCGATGTCGTGGGCATGGGCGCCCTTCATCTCGAAGGAGACGATCGGCCCCTTGTCCTTGGCCGTTCCGATGATGCGCAGCGAATTGATGGCGCCGAGCTTCTCGTGGGCGTATTTGACGAGCTCGGTCTCGTGCGCGCGGATGCGGCTCTTGCCGACCGACTGGATGTAGTCGAGCGCGGCCCCGAGCCCGATCGCCTGGACGATGGCCGGCGTGCCGGCCTCGAACTTGTGCGGCGGCTCGCCATAGGTGACGCGGTCCTCGAACACTTCGCGGATCATCTCGCCGCCGCCGAGGAACGGCCGCATCGCCTCGAGGTGCTGGGTCTTGCCGTACAGCGCGCCGATGCCCGTCGGGCCGTAGAGCTTGTGGCCGGTCAGCACGAAGAAATCGCAATCGAGAGCCTGCACGTCGATATCCATGTGCACGGAGCTCTGCGCGCCGTCGACCAGCACCGGAATGCCGCGGGCATGCGCGATCCTGATGACGTCCTTGACCGGCACCACGGTGCCGAGCGCGTTCGACATCTGCGTGATGGCCACCATCTTGGTGCGCGGCGACAGCAGCTTTTCGAACTCGTCGATCAGGAAATTGCCCTCCTCGTCGACCGGCGCGAACTTCAAAATCGCGCCGTGGCGCTCGCGGTAGAAATGCCAGGGCACGATGTTGGAGTGGTGCTCCATGATCGAGAGCACGATCTCGTCGCCCTCGCCGATCCGCCCGGCGCCGAAGCTCGACGCGACGAGGTTGATCGCCTCGGTGGCATTGCGCGTGAAAACGATGTCTTCCTTGCGCGGCGCGTTGATGAAGCTCGCGACCTTCTCTCGCGCGCCTTCGTAAGCCTCGGTCGCCTCATTGGCGAGGAAGTGCAGGCCGCGATGCACATTGGCGTATTCGCGGGTATAGGCCTTGGTCAGGCGGTCGAGTACGGCCTGCGGCTTCTGCGCCGAAGCGGCGTTGTCGAGATAAACGAGCGGCTTGCCATAGACCTGCATCGCCAGCGCCGGGAAATCGGCGCGGATCTTGTCGACGTCGTAGGCGCCGTTGGCGATGGCCGCGTGCATGTTCATGGCTTGACCTCACGGGTCTTCAGCCAATCCAGCGCGGCGCTCATAATGGCGTCGCGGAAACCTTCATGCGGGATTTCCTCCACCGTCTCGCCGATGAAGGCCTGGATCAGCAGCGTCTCGGCCTGGGCCTCGTCGATGCCGCGCGACATCAGATAGAATTTCAGCGTCGGATCGAGCGCGCCGGCGGTGGCGCCGTGACCGCAGACCACGTCGTCGGCGAAGATTTCCAATTCCGGCTTGTTGTCGGCTTCGGCCTTGTCGGACAGCAGCAGCGCCCGCGTCATCATCTTGCTATCGGTCTTCTGCGCGCCGGGCTTGACCACGATCTTGCCCTGGAACACCGAGCGGCTCTCGCCGTCGAGCACCGCCTTAAACTGCTCGCGGCCGGCACAATGCGCGGCGGCATGCTCGATCAGTAGCGTATTGTCGACATGCTCCTCACCGCGTAGCAAATTGACCCCGCGCACCGAGCCGGTCGAATGCTCGCCGGCAAATCGGATGAAGCTCTGATTGCGGACGACGCCGACTTCCTGGTTGAGCACGAAGGTATCGAAGCGCGCCTTCTTGCCGACGCTCATCAACAGGCTGCCGACGTGGATGCCGCGCGCCGCCACGATCTTGAAGTAATCGACCTGGGCCTCGTCGCCGACGACGAGTTCGAGCGCGGTGTTGACCTGCGCGGCGCAGCCGTCATGAGTTTCGGCTATCGCCGCCTGGGCGCCCTTCTCGATGACGATGAGCGAGCGCGTGTAATTCGAGGTCTCGGTCGCGGTGAAATAGACAAGTTGCAGCGGCCGCGTCAGCGCCGCGCCAGCGGCGACCCGGATCACCGCGCCATCGCCCATCATCGCCGTGTTGAGCGCCAGCGCCGTATCGTCGCTCTCGAAGGTCTTGCCGAGATGCGCCGCGACCAGAGCGTCTCCCTTGAGCAGCGCCTCCGCCATCGAACCGATGGTCAAACCCGGCTCCGGCGACAGGTCCGACAGTTCCGGCACGAAGGCGCCGTCGACGAACACCAGTTGGCGCGGGTTCAGGGCGGCGAACACCGCGCCCGAATCCTTCGCTGTCTTCCTGGCCTCGGCGTCGGGCGGGGTCGCCAGCGGCAGCGCGTCGCTCAATAGCGTGCGCAGGTCCGTGTATTTCCATTCCTCGACGCGTCGGTGCGGCAACCCCTTGGCGTCGAAGCGCTTGAAGGCGTCGGCGCGCAGAATGGCGATGGTGCCCTGCCCCGGCAGCTTGCCGCGCGCACCGTTATAGGCGGCGGCGAGCGCCTGCTCAGCGGGAGTCTTGATGGGAGTCACGTCAGCCATCGTCAAACCTTACGCCGCCTCGTCGGTATACTGCGCATAGCCCTTGGCCTCGAGTTCGAGTGCCAGCTCCTTGCCGCCGGTGCGCACGACGCGGCCCTTGGCCAGCACGTGCACGACATCCGGCACGATGTAGTTCAAGAGCCGCTGATAATGCGTGATGACGATCATCGAGCGCTCCGGCGAGCGCAGGCGATTGACGCCTTCCGAGACGATACGCAGCGCGTCGATGTCGAGGCCCGAGTCGGTTTCGTCGAGGACGGCGATACGCGGCTGCAAAATCGCCATCTGCAGGATCTCGGCGCGCTTCTTCTCGCCGCCAGAGAAGCCGACATTGACGCCACGGCGCAACATGTCCTGGTTGATGCCGAGGTCGCCCGCTTCCGCGCGCACGAGCTTCAGGAATTCCGGCGTCGAAATTTCACCTTCGCCGCGCAGCTTGCGCTGGGCGTTGAGCGCGGTGCGCAGGAAAGTCATGGTGGCGACGCCCGGCACTTCGACCGGATACTGGAAGGCGAGGAACACGCCCTTGGCGGCGCGCTCGTTTGGCGCCATGTCGAGAATGCTTTCACCGTCGAGCAGGATGTCGCCTTCGGTGACCGCGTAGCCGGGCCGGCCAGCGAGCACATAAGCCAGCGTCGACTTGCCGGAGCCGTTCGGCCCCATGATGGCGGCGACCTGGCCCTTCTCGATGGTCAGAGTGAGACCGTTGAGGATCTTCTTGCCCTCGTCCTCGATCTCGACATGCAGATTCTTGATCTCAAGCAGCGACATGATGTTCAGCGTCTCTTTTTAAATCATTCCGCCAAGGTGGCGATTTCGTCGATTAACTGGTCCAGCGTCCGCGGCATGCCGCCGCCAGAATCGACCAGGTTGGTCGACGGCACGGATACGTTCTCGCTGACCCGAAAGGCATCGGGTCCAGCCCGGCGCACGATCAAGAAGCGGTGGCCGCCCTTGATGATCAGATCGTCATTCTCGCGGAATACCTCGACGTCCGGAAAGTGTGCGCTCACGCAATCGACCAGTTCGCCGGCCGGCTTGGATTGACCCAGGCAGGCGCCCGCTTCCGCTTTCAGCTTGCTCCGGTCAGCCATCAGCCCACACTCCCCTCGAGCGAGATTGAAATCAGCTTCTGCGCTTCGACCGCGAATTCCATCGGCAACTGCTGCAGCACATCCTTGACGAAGCCGTTGACCACGAGCGCGGTCGCCTCTTCCGCCGACATGCCGCGGCTCTGGCAGTAGAACAGCATGTCTTCGGAAATCTTCGAGGTGGAGGCTTCGTGCTCGAACACGGCGGATGAATTCTTGGCTTCCATGTAGGGCACGGTGTGCGCGCCGCACTTGTCGCCGATCAGCAGCGAGTCGCAGTTGGTGAAATTGCGCGCGCCCGTGGCGCGGCGGTGCGCGGTGACGAGGCCGCGATAGGTATTCTGCGACTTGCCGGCCGAGATGCCCTTGGAGATGATCCGGCTCACGGTGTTCTTGCCGAGATGGATCATTTTGGTGCCGCTATCGACCTGCTGATAGCCGTTCGAAATCGCGATCGAATAGAACTCGCCGCGCGAATTGTCGCCGCGCAGAATGCAGCTCGGATACTTCCAGGTGATCGCCGAGCCGGTCTCGACCTGGGTCCAGGAGATCTTCGAGTTCTTGCCACGGCAGTCGCCGCGCTTGGTGACGAAATTGAAGATGCCGCCCTTGCCGTCGGCGTCGCCCGGGTACCAGTTCTGTACCGTCGAGTACTTGATCTCGGCGTCGTCGAGCGCCACCAGCTCGACCACGGCGGCGTGGAGCTGGTTCTCGTCGCGCATCGGCGCGGTGCAGCCTTCGAGATACGAGACGTAGGCGCCGGCGTCGGCGATGATCAGGGTGCGCTCGAACTGGCCGGTGTTCTGCTCGTTGATGCGGAAATAGGTCGACAGCTCCATCGGGCACCGCACGCCCTTCGGCACGTAGACGAACGAGCCGTCGGAGAACACCGCCGAATTCAGCGTGGCGAAGAAGTTGTCCGAGGTCGGCACCACCGAGCCCAGATACTTCTTGATCAGTTCCGGATGTTCCTGGATCGCTTCCGAGATCGGCATGAAGATCACGCCGGCGCGCTTGAGCTCTTCCTTGAAGGTGGTGGCCACCGACACCGAGTCGAATACGGCATCGACCGCGACGCGGCCGGACGAGCGCATGCCCTCCATCATGTCGCCGTCGAGCTGGCTCGGCTCCCCCTGCTTGCGCACGCCGGCGAGGATCTCCTGCTCCTTCAGCGGAATGCCGAGCTTCTCATAGGTGCGCAGCAATTCCGGATCGACATCGGCCAGCGACTTCGGCGCCTTGAACGCCTTCGGCGCCGCGTAATAATAGGCGTCCTGATAGTCGATCTTCGGATAGTGGACGCGCGCCCAAGTCGGCTCGCGCATGGTCTGCCAGCGCCGGAACGCCTCGAGGCGCCAGTCGAGCATCCACTGCGGCTCGTTCTTCTTGGCCGAGATGAAACGGACGGTGTCTTCGTTCAGACCCTTCGGGGCCTTCTCGGATTCGATGTCGGTGACGAATCCATATTTGTATTGGTCGACGTCGATCTGGCGGACCCGATCGACGGTCTCTGGTACGGCCGGCATTCTTCCCTCCGCTCACGGTTTCAAGGACCGCGGGTTGGATCAGTCGGTTATGGTCGGTTCGCGTGTGCCGTCGCGATCGTCCCTGTGTTGCTTCGGTTCAGGCGGCGTGCGCCTGCCTCTTAAGTAGTGCTGCGGCCACACGCTTCCAAGCAATGAGCAGCCGGTCGATATCGGTTTCGGCGGTGGTCCAGCCGAGGCTGACGCGCAGCGCACCGGGGCTCAGCGCCGGATCGGCCGCCATCGCCGTCAGGACGTGCGACTGCGTCACCTTGCCGGACGAACAAGCAGAGCCGGACGATAGCGCCACACCATTGAGATCAAAGGAGATTACCGCGGTTTCCGCCTTCAGACCGGGAACCGAGAAATACGTGGTGTTCGGCAGGCGCGGAACTTGGGCACCGAACACCACCGCTTCCGGGCTTGTATGCTTCAACAGCGTCTCGAAACGGTCGCGCAGCGCCGCCATGCGGTCGGCGGACGCCTCATATGACGATGCCGCCGCCTCGGCCGCCGCGCCGAAACCGGCGATCGCCGCGACGCTCTCGGTACCGGCGCGGAACCCGCGCTCCTGCCCGCCGCCCTTGAGCAGCGCTGCGGCTGGCTGCACGCCGCGCATGATCAGGGCGCCGGCGCCCTGCGGCCCGCCGATCTTGTGCGAGGAGATCGTCAGCATGTCGGCGCCCAGCGCCGCGATATCGCAGGCGATACGGCCCGCGGTCTGCACGGCATCGACATGAAGCAAGCCGCCGGCCTCGTGGACGATGGCAGCAATTTCCGCAATCGGCTGGATGACGCCGGTTTCGTTATTGGCGTGCATCACCGACACCAGCGGCGTCGTGGCGCGCGCGAGCGCGGCCTTCAGCGCCGCCAGATCAACGACGCCATCGGTGGTCACCGGAAGGCGCTCGACCTGCTCCGGCGCGAAACGGCCGCCGCTCAGCACGGAGCTGTGTTCGATCGCGGATACGAAAAGACGGTCGCAAGTGATCTGCCGCCCTCTGGCCACCAGATCCGGGGTCAGGGCCAGGACGTTGGCCTCGGTCGCGCCGGAGGTGAAAACCACCTCCTTGGCCTCGGCGTCGACAAGCGCCGCGACCTGGGACCGGGCGCGTTCGACGACCGCACGGGCCGCGCGGCCCTCGCTGTGGACCGACGACGGCGTTGCGACGACGTCGAGCGCGCCGAGCACGGCCGCCCTGGCTTCCGCGCGAAGCGGTGCCGTCGCATTCCAGTCAAAATAGACCCGGTCGCTCATGAAACCATCGAATAACGCAGTACCATCCGGCCGCTAGGCCTCGCAAAAAGCTTGCTTTTTGCCCTAGCGCCTGTGGTAGAAGCCGCCATCTGCCGAGTGCTGGCAGACTGGCCACTTATAGCCATTGTTGCGCCGCTGACCAGCGAAAACCATATAATTAGAACAATTCTAAAGAGGGATTGTTCGGTTCCGAGTGCCGCCAAATGCCGGACAATACAATGGCTTGGCGGGCCGTCTTAAAGTTGAAGAGGTAGACCCTATGCCAGAGGTCATTTTCACCGGTCCGGCCGGCCGAATTGAAGGTCGTTACCACCCGGCCCGACAGAAGAACGCCCCCATCGCCATCATCCTGCACCCGCACCCGCAGTTCGGCGGGACAATGAATCACGCGATCATCTACCAACTCTACTACGCCTTCGTGCACCGCGGCTTCTCGGCGCTGCGCTTCAATTTCCGCGGCGTCGGCCGCTCGCAGGGTTCCTTCGACCACGGCACCGGCGAATTGTCGGATGCGGCCGCTGCGCTCGACTGGGCGCAAACCATCAATCCGGAGGCGAAGTCGTGCTGGATCGCCGGCTTCTCGTTCGGCGCCTGGATCGGCATGCAGCTTCTGATGCGCCGCCCGGAGATCGAGGGCTTCATCTCAATCTGCCCGCCGGCCAACCTCTATGACTTCTCGTTCCTGGCGCCCTGCCCGTCCTCGGGCCTGATCATCCACGGCGACAAGGATGCCGTCGTGCCGGCCAAGGACGTGAACACCTTGGTCGAGAAGCTGAAGACGCAGAAGGGCATCGTCATCGAACAGAAGGTCGTGCCCGGTGCCAACCACTTCTTCGATGGCAAGGTCGACACCCTGCTCGGTTCGGTCGAACAGTATCTCGACAAGCGTCTCAAGACTCCCGAACGCAAGCCGGCGGCCTAGGGCACCGCCGTTCTACCACGCGCTGACGCCACGTCCTCGGCCATCCTGACGGCGGCGAGGATGGCGTCGATCACCGGGACGCCGGCCGCAGCCGCGAATTCGCCGGCGCGGCCCGCCAGTCCGCCCGATCCGAGAATGACGGCTTTCGCGCCATCAAGACGAACCGCGTCGGCAATCGCCGCCGCGATCTTGCGGCTCGCTTCCCCCTCGCCCGAGGCCGCCTCCGCAACGCCGATGCCGGCCGCGCGCACGGTGCATACGTCGGCGGCGCCATAGCGCTCCAGCAGCGCGACGATCGTCGGCACGGCCGCCACCACGGTCGTCACCACCGAAAAACGCGGCGCCAGCGCCAGCGCCGCCGTCAAGGCAGCCTCGACCGCGCCGATCACCGGGCAACCCGCAACGTGACGCGCTTCATCAAGCGCGATGTCGTCGAAGCACGCCATGACGACGGCGTCATATTGCGCCGCCTGGGCCCGAATGAGCTCCATCACGTTCGGCTCAGCTTCAGCGCGATCGGCCGCGTCTTCGATGGCGAAAGGTCCGCGGGGCGGATTGCACACCGTCAGCCGCGTGCCGGCCGCAACGGCGGGCTCGGCCGCGCTGCGGATGTTCGCGGTCACCTGTTCGTTGGTATTCGGATTGAGCACCAGCAAACGCGCGCCGGCCCCGGCAAGGCGGCTCATCAGCGCCCCGCCATCGAGTGCGGCAACCAGAGCGCAATGTCCGGCCACGCGATCAGAAGCGCGGTACAGCCGATCATCAGGAAGACGTAAGGCAATGACCCGCGAACGACATCGCCGAAACTGCCGCCACCACGCCGGATTCCCTGGACTACGAACAGGTTCATGCCGACCGGCGGCGTGATCAGCGCGATTTCGCACATGATGACGATGAAGATGCCGAACCAGACCGGATCGACGCCGACCGCCTTCACCATCGGCACCGCGATCGGCACGGTCAGCACCAGCATCGACATCGCGTCCATGAACATGCCGAGGATGATGTAGAACCCGATCAGCACCGCCAGCAGCGTGACGCGATGCAGGCCGAGCGTCGCTACCCACGCAGTGACGCTTTGCGCCGTACCGAGCATCGACAGCGTGACATTGAGCAGCAGCGCGCAGACGATGACCAGCGTAACCATGCCGGTGGTCCGCGCCGACTGACGAAAGCAGTGCTCGAGCAGTTCCAGCTTGAGACGCCCGGTCCACCACACGAAAAAGATGGCAACGATGACGCCGAGTGCCGCCGACTCGGTCGGCGTCGCCAGCCCGCCATAGATGCTGCCCATGACGACGAAAAAGATCACGAAGGGCGGAAACAGATGCTTGAGCAACACCAGTTTCTCGGCCAGCGGCATTGGCGGCGTTGGCACGCTATTGCCGGCGTCGCCGTGCGCGATCAGCACGTAGGCGGAAAACAGGCCGGTCATTAAGAGGCCGGGCAGGATTCCGGCGATGAACAATTGGCCGACCGACACATTGGCGAGCGAGCCGTAAACCAGAAGATTGACGCTGGGCGGGATGAGAATGCCGAGCGTGCCGCCCGCCGCCAGCGAGCCGAGCGAGGCGGCTTCCGGATAGCCGCGCGCCTTGAGCGCCGGCAAGGCGATGGTGCCAACCGTCGCCGCGGTCGCGACCGATGAGCCGGAGGTTGCCGCGAACAGCGCGCAAGTGCCGATATTGGTGTGCAGCAAGCCGCCCGGCAGCCGCCCGAGCCAGACCGCAAGTGCGTCGTACATCTTGTCCGCAATGCCACCGCGCAGCAGAATTTCGCCGAGCAGCATGAACAACGGCACCGCCGTCATGATCGGATTGTTGAGCGTGCTCCACACCACGCCGCCCATCATGTCGACCAACGGTGCGCCATAGGCGAGGTAGCCGCCGAGCGCACCGACCGCGATGATCGACACGGCCACCGGCAGGCCGACGAACATCAGTGTCAGCATCGCAGCAAAGCCGATCGCAATGGTCCCGAGCGCCATCGTCACCCCCTCACCGTCTGTCCAGGTCGTCGAGCTCGGCTTTGAGCTCGTCCGCCGCGGTTTCCGGGGCGTAGTCGCGGTCGAGGCTTTGCCAGTCGGCGCGCGCGACCAGCACCGCCGCCCGTACCGTCAGCCACAGCGCGACGGCGGCAAAAATGGCCATGGCGGCAAGCCAAAGCGTCTGCGGATAGATCAACGGCGTCGCCCAAGGCGTCTGGGCGATCGACCCGTAAAGCCGGGTATCGAGCACGGTGGCGACGGAAAACGCCAGCAGCGCCACAGCCAGCACCGCCAGCGTCAAGGCCGATAACGCGTTGACGATTGCGCGCGGCGCCAGCGGCATCCTCATATGCAGCAGGTTGATGCGGATATGCGATCGATCGATCAACGTCACGGCGAAAGCTATGGGCCCGCCAATGGCGATCGCATATCCAGACAGTTCGTCGATGCCGCCAAGGGAGACTGAAAACAATTTTCTGATCGTCGCCTCCACCGCGATCGCGGCGGACAGCGCCAGCATCATGACGCCGAAGACGATGCTCAGAACCCTGGCGACACCCTGCATGGCGCAGCCCCTAAAGTCCGAGCGCTGCGCCGACGGTTGCCTTCCAGTCCGCCTCGCATGACGGATTGGTTGCGTTACACTGCTTGAACCAGACCGGCAGCGACTTGCTGGTCAACGCCTCCTTGACGATCTTGAGATCGGCCTCGCTGACCGGCGCAATGGTCAGCTTGTATTTCGTACCGCGCTTGCAGGGCTCCTGACCGGCGTTACAACGCATCGCGTCGTCATACAGCTCCTGCGAATACGACCAGATATTCGCGGTCAGCGTATCGATGGCCTTCTGCAACTTTTCGCGCTCGGCGTCCGATAATTTCTTCCAGCGGTCGAGATTGATGGCGTAGCCATTCATGGCAAGTTGCAGCGAGACCGGCAGCACTGTCGTCGTCGCCTCCGGCCAGCCCGCCGAATTGGCCGACGCCGGTCCGGTGATGGCGCAATCGACCACACCGCGCGCCAGCGACTGCTGCACTTCGCCGAACGGCATCGGGATGCCAGTGGCGCCGAGGCCGGAGACGAAATTGGCGGCGCTCTGGTCGCCGACCCTCACCTTCAGCCCCTTAAGATCGGCGAGGCTCTTGACGGCGGGCTTGCAGAAAATGATCTGTGGCCCGGCGGGCCACATTCCGAGCAGCTTGGCGTTGAAGCGTCCTTGCAGCCGCTTATCGACCGTCGCGAAATAGGCCGCGACGTGTTTCTTGCCGGCCGCGAAAGTCGGGTTGAGACCGACCAAGTCGAATCCGAGCATTTCCGGTTCGTCCCGGCTCACCTGCGGCCCGCGGATCGAGACGATGTCGAACAGGCCGGACTTCAGTACCCGCAGCCCGTCCGTGTCCGGGATGCCGGCGACGTCGACGGGAATGTACTGCACCTTGACGTCGAGCCCGGACTTCGCGGCCAGGCTTTCGAAGAACGGCTGCTCCTGGTCCTTCTGGATGAGCCCAGAGCCCGCGGGCTGTCCGAGCACTTTGAATGTCAGGGATTCAGCGTGAGCCGAGGTTCCGGCAAGGGCCGCAGCGACGGCGAGAACGGTAACGAAGCGCGACATGGTGACGGGCCTTTCGTCTGGTTTGACCGCTTCATGGTATCCAATTTTCGTGCCACACATGATGAAATTCTATTTTCATCTGAGATTCAAGTGAATTCAGGCGCTTGCCGCACAACACGCGGATGGCGGAGCCGGGCAGCCAGCACTGCGCTGATGTTTCGACAGGCAGACAGGATGACGCGATGCCTAAGCCGGCGGCAGTCAGAGCTCGCCGAGGCTGTCGTTGAGCGCCTCGATGCCGCGCAGCCGGCGCCGCGCCACCGCCCCCGCCCGCTCGATCGTGCGCGTCGCGATCAGGTGACACAGCGCCATCACCGCCACGTGGTTGAACAGCGAGCCCGGCGCCAAGGTCTGGCAGCGCAAATGCCAGGTCGCGCCGGGGCGAACCTTCGCGCCCTCGTCGGTGATATAGAGCAGCTTGGCGCCGCTCTGTTCGATCGCCGACAGCATGGCCTCGGTGCCGGCGACGCGGCGGCGCAGGCCGAAAAAGATCACGACATCCTTGCTGGTGAGGCTCACCAGATGTTCGCCGAGCGTCTGTCCGCCGCCGGGGATCGCCACGATATTCTCGATCACCTGCGTCATCTGCCACTGCAGGTAACCGGCAAACGGATGGCTGCTGCGGAAGCCCGCGACCCATACCTTGCGCGCCTTGAGGATCGCGGCGACGACAGCCTCGATCTGCCGGTCGCCGATCGCCAGGAACGTCGCCTCGAGATTGGCGATGCCTTGTGCAACATGGGCCTTGCTGGATTGCACGGCGGCCGCGTCGGTCGAGCGCGTCAGGAACAGCCGCGACCCGCTCTGCCCTTCCGCCCGCGCGTGACGCCGGGCCTCTTCATAGTTGCGGTAGCCGAGACGCCTGACGAAACGCGACACCGTGGCGTTCGAGACCTGTGCCAGGTTGGCGAGCTCGTAGCCGGAATAGCTCGCCAGTTCGCCGGGAAAGTCGCAGACGAACTCGCCGAGGCGGCGTTCCGCCGGATGCAGATCCGGCAGGATACGGCGCACCCGCGCCAGAAACGACGCGTCCTTGTGGGCGTTTTCTTTCATGAAAATGATTTTACACGGAGGCCGGAGCCGTTTTCAACGCCGGCGCCCGGCCGGGCAAGCGGTCACGGCCTGACGATGACGCCGCCCACCATCGACCGCGGTGCGCCGGTCGTCAGCGGAAACGTGATCGGCAGATCGTTGAGCGTGCGCATCGCCAGATAAGCGAACGCCTGCGCCTCGATCGACTGCGACGACCAGCCGACTGTGTCGGCGGTCTCAACGCTGGACGGCGCCAGACGCGCCGCCAGCATTTTCATCAGCGTCGGATTGCGCGCGCCGCCACCGGCGACGATCCAGGTTTTCGGTGCAACCGGCAGGCGCGCCACGACGCGCGCCACCGACGCCGCCGTCAGCGCCGACAGGGTCGCCGCGCCATCGACGACGGCCATCTCTGGCAGGCCGATATTGGCGAGCGCGAAATCGTTGCGGTCGAGCGACTTGGGGCACGGCAGGTCGAAGAACGGATGCGCCAGCACGCGGGCGACGAAGGCCTCATCGACGGTGCCGCGCGACGCCTGATCGCCGTCGCGGTCGAGCGGCGCACCGGTCTTCAGACGCATGAAGTCGTCGATCAGCGCATTGCCCGGCCCGGTGTCGCAGGCGACCGGATCGCCGCCATCGACGAAAGTGACATTGGCGACGCCTCCGATATTGAGCACGGCGATCGGATGCGGCCGGTCGAGGTCGCGCGCCAGCGCCTGATGGAAGATCGGCACCAGAGGCGCACCCTGCCCGCCGGCCGCGACATCGGCGGCGCGGAAGTCGTAGGCGACCGTCAGGCCGAGGCGCTTCGCCAAAGCCGTGCCATCGCCGATCTGCACCGTGAGCCGGCTGGCGGGCCGATGCAGCACGGTCTGGCCGTGGAAACCGACGACGGTGACGTCGGCGCGGTCGATGACCTCGGCCTCGAGAAATCCCTCGACCGCCTCGGCATGGGCCCGGGTGATGAAGGCCTCGGCCTCGGCCAGCACGCCCGGCCTTTCATGACGGTGGGTCAGGTTCTTGGCGTCCGTGAGCGCCTGCCGCAGCAGCGCCCGTTCGTCGTCGGAATAAGGCCGGTATCCAGTCGGACCGAAGCGAAATACGCGCTCGCCGTCGCTGTCGATCGCCGCCACGTCGACGCCGTCGAGCGAGGTGCCGCTCATCAGCCCGATCGCCAGACCCCTCATGCCCCACCCGTTGAATCAGCCGCCGGACCTGTTACACCACGCCGGTTCGACGCGCCAACAGGTCCCCGATGAGCACCTATAAGTCTGATTTCCTTAATATTCTCAGCGAACGCGGCTTCATCCACCAGGTCTCGGAGCCCGACCTTCTGGACGCCCGCGCCGCCTCTGGCGAACTGACGGCCTATATCGGCTTCGATTGCACCGCCGCCTCGCTGCATATCGGCTCGCTGTTGCCGATCATGATGCTGTACTGGATGCAGCAGACCGGCCACCGGCCGATCGCGCTGATGGGCGGCGGCACCACCCGGGTCGGCGACCCCTCCGGCAAGGACGAGAGCCGGCGCATCCTCACCGACGAGATGATCAACCAGAACCTCGCCGGCATCCGCGCCATCTTCTCGAAGTTCCTGAAGTTCGAGGGCGACGGCGGCAACGCCATCATGGCGAACAACGCCGACTGGCTGAACACGCTCAACTACATCGACTTCCTACGCGACGTCGGCCGCCACTTCTCGGTCAACCGCATGCTCGCCTTCGACTCGGTGAAACTGCGCCTCGAGCGCCAGCAGGAACTGTCGTTCCTCGAATTCAACTACATGATCCTGCAGGCCTACGACTTCGTCGAACTGAACAAGCGCTATGGCTGCGCGCTGCAGATGGGTGGCTCGGACCAGTGGGGTAACATCGTCTCCGGCATCGACCTCGGCCGGCGTATGAACAATGCACAGCTCTTCGCGCTTACCGCGCCGCTGATCACCACCGCTTCCGGCGCCAAGATGGGCAAGACCGCGGCCGGCGCCGTCTGGCTCAACGGCGACCTGGTCAGCCCCTACGACTACTGGCAGTACTGGCGCAACACCGAGGACGGCGACGTGTCGCGCTTCCTCAGATTGTTCACGACGCTGCCGCTCGCCGAGATCGCCAAGCTCGCCGCGTTGCAAGGCGCCGAAATCAACGAAGCGAAGAAGGTCTTGGCGACGGAAGCGACCGCGCTGGTCCATGGCCGCGCCGCCGCCGAACAGGCCGAAGCGACCGCCAAGAAGACCTTCGAGGAAGGCGCACTCGCCGAAAGCCTGCCGACTGTCGAAATCCCGCGCGGCGATCTCGACGCCGGCATCGGCGTGCTCGTTGCTTTTGCCGAGAAGACCGGTCTCGTCTCCTCGAACGGCGACGCGCGGCGTCAGATCAAGGCCGGGGGCCTCAAGGTCAACGACGCGATCGTCACCGACGACAAGATGTCGCTGTCGCCGAAGGACCTCACGCCCGAAGGCGTCATCAAGCTGTCGCTCGGCAAGAAGAAGCACGTGCTGCTCAAGCCGGTGTAATTCCGGTCCTCGTCCTGAGGAGCGGCCGTCAGTCCGCGTCTCGAAGGACGGGCCGGCCTATGGTTCGCGACGGCGCGTTCGCGCCTCCTCACCATGAGGCCGGATCACTGCGGCGCCGGCACCGGCATGAATTTCGGATCGAACGAGCCCGGCGACGGGATGAACTTGCGCAACAGGCCCGGCGCAATGGCACTCACCGGGTTGACCGTGAGACGCGGAGCGCTAGGCGCGCCAGTCGCCTCATAGTTGATGCCGAGCAGCCCCTCGTTGCTGCCGCCACCGAGGAAAAGACCGACAATCGGAATTTGGCCGAACACGTTGTTGAGGCCGTAAAGCGGCACGAAAGTGCCGCGCAAATGCACCTCGTTGGCGGCAAAATCCACCTGACCTTCCACCGTGGCGCCAACGAGCGGCCCGCGCACCACGCCGTCGCGTATCGACATCTTGCCCGGGAACCGCGTGAAGCCGGCGCTCAATTCGCTGAAGGTCACGCCTTGTTGCCCATTGGCGCCGCTCGACGCCACCACCCGGTCAAGCGCCGCCTCGCCGCGCACCACGAAGTCGCGGATGACAATGGTGCCGACCTGCGGCGCCTGATCCTGCGTCGGCGGATCCATGGCGACCCACATGCGGCCGCCAAACATGCGCGGATAGGTATCGGTGAAGCGGAACAGCGCGCCGGCATCGTCCGTTTCCAGATAGACGACCTGGTGGTTGTCGCGCGCGCGCAATCGCAGATCTCCGATCAACGGCGTGTCGCGGCCGATCTTGGCGCTCATATTAAAGCTGCGGATATGGCCGCCGCGCCTCGACAGCTTGAGGCTGAGCCCGCGCAAGGTCTCACCATTGTGGCCCGCCACGGCGCCGAGCTTGACGTCGAGGTCGAGGTCGCTCTGCTTTTCCTTGGCGTCGTCTCCGGTACCAGCCAAAGATGACTTGACGAAATTGCGCCCGTCGTAGACGTCGCCCCGGATCGTCACCTTGAGGACGCCGTTGTCGCCGCGATCGGCGCGCACCGACGCTTTGTCGCCATCCGACAGGTTGAAGGTCGGAAAATTCGCCGAACTCAGCGTATTGTTGGCATCGAGTTCGATCGAGCCTTTCACTGTGGCGCCGCCGCCGTCGATTTTGATGTCGTCGAAGCGCGTCCGATCACCGGACTTGATCATGGTGTAGGTCGCGCGCGCCGGTTTGCCGGCGGGCTTGACCCATCCCGGCAGCACGTTGTCGATTTTCACCGGTGTGAGATCGGCATCGACATTGAGTTTGTCGTCCTTGACGTTATCGCCAACGACAGCCGTCGCCTTGACCGGAATCGAGCCAACGATACCGCGGCCGAAATCCATGCCCATCTTGCGCCGCGCAGCTTCGTCGATCGACGCCGTCATCGTCAGTTGGGCGCCGTCATCGTTCTTGCCGCGACGAAGATCGATCTTCGCTACGGTACCGTTGATCTTGACATCGCCTTTGATCTGGTAGCCGGTGTTCGATGCGGTGACGCGCAAGGTCTGCGCTTCGATCTTCTGACCGAGCAACAGCTTGTCGGCCGCAAAAGCCGTCAAATCGGCATCGATCGAATAGCGCGTGGCGTCGGCCGGCACGTCCTTGCCGAGCAGTTGCTGCACCGTCACCTGTGCCGAGATGGTGCCGCGGCTGGACGCCGGATCGACCGTCAGTCCCATTTTGTCGCGAAGCCCGTCGCTGGCTAACAGGGCCGCCGCCGCCGGCACCGTGCCGTCGACCCGGAAGGTCGTCACCGAGGCCGCCGGTTTGCGATGCGTGTCGGGGATGGAGAATACGCCGCCCGCGATGTTAAGCTTGCGCCCGCCGGCGACCTCGACCGTGCCGCGACCGAGGTTGACCGTTGCGGTGGCGCCGGTGACGTGCACGTTGAGATCGGCATCTCGGATTTCCGGCAGATGATCGACTGGTTTGATCGTCGTGCCGCTGGTTTCGATATCGACCGACAGCCCATCCTCCGGCGTCGGCGGGCCGCCGTCCTTGAAATCGATCAGCGGCGCATTGCCGGCAACCACCGCGCGCTCGACGATGCCGTCGCTGATATGATCCTCGACCCAGCGTCGCAGATCGGTCGCGGCAAAAATCGGCCAGAACTTCTTCAGCGTCGCCATCGGCATGCGGGTGCCGGCAACGCCGAATGCGATATGCGGTTCGCCGGAGAAATCCAGACTGCCGGTCACCGCCACCGCGACGTTGTTGAGCGGCCGACTGTCGATCCGGCTCAAATCGCCCTGATCGAGATCGACGCGCTTCCGGGTCGGATCGATGCGGGCGCGGATGTTAACGCGATTGAGCGCCAGGCCAGTGTCGTCCTTGCCATGCGAAGCGCCGAGGATGACCGGATCGATGACGGGATCGCCGCGCGTCAGGCCGAGCCGCCACGCTGTGTCGTTGTCGGCCGGCGGCTCAAGCGTAGCGCGCAGCGTGAATTGATTGGCGCCGGCATGGATCTGGAACGGCACGATCAGGTTGCCACGCCGGGCGTCCCAGTTGAAACGCGCATCGATGCGATCAATGTCGTAGCGAATGGGGCTCTTGCCGCCGCGATCGGTGATGGCGCCGGCATCGGCGAAGATCTCGCCCTGCACGACGCGCAATTGCCCATCGGCCGCGACCTCGGCGCGCACCGATGCCGAGACCGGCAAGTCGACTTCGAAGTCGTCGTTATCGAGACGCATTGCCAGCAAGACGTCGCGGGTCGACACCTTGCGCGCCTCGATGCCCAGCGCCCGGGTACCATCGGGCAACGGCCGCATCGCCGCGCTCAGGATCCACGGCCGCTTCGGATTGACCGACTCCAGGCGGAACACGACGCCGCCCTGCGCCGGGCGCGTCAGGCTGGCGTTGATACGATCGAACATCCAGCGCTTGCCGTTGCGCCGATCGTCGACGCTCAGGCTGCCGTCCTTGAGACCGATCTCCCGAAGATCGTGGCCATCGAGGCCGGTGGCGCCGACATTGTCGATCCAGCTCATGAGGCCGGCGAGACCGGCCATGGCGGCAGGCGGCGCATCGAGCGTCGCATCCGGCAACGATGGCGATGCATCGTCCTTGCTTTTCGGCGCCAGCGTCGGTGGCGCCGTGGCGATCGGCCGACTATTGGCGCCGGCGAAGACCGTGACCCGGCCATCGGTTTCGATGCGGATCGACATGGCCGCGCCGACAAGATTGAGGCTTTGGGCGCGCACCCGGCCGTAGAGCAGACCAAGGCCCGACAGCCCGACTTCGGCCTTGGGAGCGCTCGCCACCACCGTGCCGTCGGCGTCGCGGACCTCGATGTCGCGCAACCTGAGTGACGTACGTCCCTTTTCGTCACGTTCGATCTGGGTACCGCCCACGGTCACCTGATCGCCGGCGCCGAAGTTTTCCTGAATGGCCTGCTTCAGCCAGGGCGTCGCTATATCGAGTTCGATCGGTCCGTTGTTGAGCCGCCACCACAGGCCGCCGGCGGCGACGGCCAGGACAGTCACTGTCAGGGCCAGCCCCAGGAACACACGTCTGGTGCCGCGATGGCGCAGCACCTGGACGACCCGGCGGCGCAGGCGCAGCCAGCGCCGTCGCGCCGTTCTCTTGCGCAAATGGTGGCGCGCATGATCGCGCTTGGGCTGCACATGCGACAGATCGTGGCCGGTCATGCCGTCGGCAGGATGTGCGCGCTGATGGGCGTGGTGCGGGCGATGGCCATGCGCATGCTCGTGGCGCGCCTCGTCGTACGGCGCGGCCTTTGCCGCCTCGGCGTGGTGCGCGGCCCGCGGGCCGGGATGGTGCGGCTTGCTGCTCATGCCCTCGCGAATGGTATAGGCGCGCGGGGCCGTGACGGCCTCACCACGCGCCGGTCCCCCCACCGCCCCTGCGGTGTGCCGGTCTGTTGCTTCCGCGGCCCGCCTGGCGCAGCCCCGGTCCCCGCGGACCGTAAAGCCGGTTGCATCCGCCCGATGCAAATGGCATGGCCGAGATTGACCGCGCGAAAGCGACGAAAGGAAGGCACATGTCCCCGGCCAAACCCGTTGAAAAAGCCTCTGAACTCGCCGCCGGCGCCAAGGCTCCCCCCTTCAAACTGACTCGCGACGACGGTACCAGCGTCTCGCTGAAGGATTTCAAGGACCGCAACCTCGTCCTTTATTTCTACCCCCGGGCCGACACTCCCGGCTGCACCAAGGAAGCGATGGATTTTTCGCGTCTGCGCCCGGCCTTCGCCAAAGCCGACACGGAAATTCTCGGCGTCTCGGCCGACCCGGTCGCGGCCCAGGCCAAGTTCAAAACCAAGCACAAGCTCAAGATCGGCCTCGCCTCCGACGAGTCGACGGCGATGCTGGAAGCCTACGGTGCCTGGGGCGAGAAATCGATGTATGGCCGCAAGTTCCTCGGGGTCATCCGCAAGACATTTCTGATCGACGGCAAGGGCCGCATCGTCCGCGTCTGGCCGAGCGTCAAGGTGCCCGGCCACGCCGACGAGGTGCTGGAGGCGGCCCGCGCTCTTTGAGCACATCCGGCCAGTGTGAAATGGCCGCCCGGCCGGCGCCCGGCGACATCAGGTCGCGGCTGCAAAGGTATGGGAAGGCAGCGAAATTCGCCCTCTGCGCGGATCGGCTTACGATATTCTTAACCATATGAGGCTGATATCGGGACTGAGGTCCCGTCCGCGCGGCGGCGATCGCGCGCGGAGCGTTCATGTCGCAAGTAGCCTACTCCCAATACGACCACCCTTCCGCCGCCAATCGCGCGCCTTCGGCGGCCAGCGTGTCGCGGCACATCAATCGCGCCCACGCGGCCAACAAGGCCCACGCCCACGACTACACGCTGGTGCACCACGGCCGTCAGGTCCGGCTGGGCCCGGTCGCCTTCTGGATCGTCGTCGGCACGCTGGTGATCATGGCCATCTGGTCGATCGGTACCGGCACCTATTTTGCCTTCAAGGACGACGTCCTGAAGAGCCTGATCGGCCGTCAGGCGTCGATGCAGTTCGCCTACGAAGACCGCATCGCCGAATTGCGCGCCCAGGTCGACCGCATCACCAGCCGGCAGATGCTCGATCAGGAGCAAGTCGAGCAGAAACTGCAGGCGCTGCTGCGCCGGCAGGCCCTGCTCGAGCAGCGCACATCGGCGATCGCCGGCGATGCCGGCGTTACCGGCTCGATCAAGCCCTCGAAGATGCCCGACCTGCGCGGCGCTCGTCCGATCAAGCCGTCGCCAATCAGCGACACCGTGATCTTTACCGCCCCACCTGACCGCGAAGCGCGGCTGCAATCGCGCGAGCCGGCCGGCGCCAATACGCGGCTTGCCGACAATGCCGGCGGCGCCGGCATCGACGGTCTTCTCGACCGCGTATCGCTGTCGCTCGACAAGATCGACCACCGGCAGATCGCGGCGCTGACCAACATGGAAGAAAAAGCCGACAGCAAAGCGCGCGCCATCGGCGGCGTACTCGCCGACCTCGGCATCAATGTCGGCAAGGGTTCCGGCGCCGCCAGCGGCGGACCATACGTGCCACTCAAGGCGCCGCGCGGCGACTCCGGTCCGTTCGAGCGGCAGATCTGGCGCATCAACGTCGCCCGCGCCCAGCTCAACCGTTACACCCAGGCCCTCACCGTCGTTCCCCTGCGCAAGCCGGTGGTCGGCGAGGTCGACATGACGTCGCCCTTCGGCATGCGCATGGACCCGTTCCTCGGCGGTCCGGCAATCCATACCGGCATCGATCTACGCGGCGACATCGGCGATCCGGTGCGCGTCACCGCCAATGGCCGCGTCACCCGCGCCGCCTGGGCCGGTGGTTATGGCAACATGGTCGAAGTCGATCATGGCAACGGCCTGGTCACCCGTTACGGCCATATGTCGAAGATCGAGGTCAAGGTCGGCCAGCACGTCGTCATGGGGCAGACCATCGGCCGCATTGGCTCGACCGGACGCTCCACGGGCCCGCACCTGCATTACGAAGTGCGGATCGACGACAAGCCGGTCAACCCGCAAAAGTTCCTGCGCGCCGGATTACGGCTCGGCCCGAGCGTGCTCGGCGCCAATATCTGACCAGGCGACATCGTCAGCCTGAACATGCAAACGGCGCCGAATGCGGCGCCGTTGACGAATGCGGATGTCGGCGGCGCGATCAATTCATCTTGATGACGCGCACGTGTTTGTCGCCGAACTGCGTGCCGACGCAATCGAGATAAGGCCATGCCTGCTGCGTGCAGGACTTCAAGACGCTCTGCGCCGGCTCAGCGATCGGGCTGGCGTCGAGCTTGTCGCTCGAGCCCGCCACGGCGGTGAAAATGCCGGCAAGGACGGCCGCGATGATCACGGCTGGGGTCACTTTTTTAAACACGACACTCTCCTGTTTCCGATGGCCGCTGCTCATCAACGTCAGCGGCCTTCATTGGTTGCAACGCTAGTCGCGCCGGCCCGGGGCGGCTGTGCTGACCATCACGAATCCGCCGCCGCCCCGGCAGCGCTTAACGGCCTGGATTCGCTTCAATTTCGGGATCGGAGGTAACAGGTCGCCGTCAGGCTTCCGCGCCGCGCCAGCGCGACAGCGGCGTGGCGAGGAAATTCAGCAGATAGGCGTACATCGCGTGGCCCGGCGCAATGAAGGTCAAGGCCACCGACACAAGCGCCGAGGCGATGAAGACCAGCGTGCCGATATCGCCCGCGCGCGCCTTGGCCCGATGCTCAGGCAGGACTTCGAGCGACCGCAGCCACAGTGACAATGCGGCGACCACGATCATATTGACGGCGTAGAGCCACACCGCCGGCGGCAGGTCGCCATGGCGGCCGACGATGCTGCTCGAGAACGGCACCGAGGTGATGAAGAACAGATAGACGATCGACCAGCTCAGCGCCTGATGCGACACCTCATCGACGCGGCGCAATTCGATCGCGCCACGCCATTGCGCGGCCAGCACGAAGAAGCTGATGACATAAACGAGATATCCGGGGCCGAGCTCGCGCAGTCTGGCGATCAGCTCGGCGCTGTCGTGGATGGCAACGTCCGCCGGCAACCGCACGTCGAGCACCAGAAGCGTCATCGCAAAGGCGAAGATGCCGTCGGTCAGCGCATCGACCCGAGACTTGGGAAAGCTTCTCATCGCGGCGGTCCGGTCAGCCGGCGCTTGGCCGGCGCCGGCAACGAATCAACCTTCCGCCCGAGCTTACTCCACGTCCTCGACTTCGAGAGGCCCGCCGCCAAACGCCTTCTGCGCCAGCGCCGCCTGCATGAACTGGTCGAGGTCGCCGTCGAGCACGCCGGAGCTATCCGAGGTCGAAACGCCGGTACGCAGGTCCTTCACCATCTGATACGGCTGCAAGACGTACGAGCGGATCTGATGGCCCCAGCCGATATCGGTCTTGGCGTCCTGCTCGGCTTCGGCGACCGCCTCGCGCTTCTTCACCTCGCGCTCGAACAGCTTGGCGCGCAGCATGTCCCAGGCCATGGCGCGGTTGCGATGCTGCGAACGGTCCTGCTGGCACTTCACGACGATGCCCGAAGGTTCATGGGTCAGACGCACCGCCGATTCCGTCTTGTTGACGTGCTGGCCGCCGGCGCCGCCCGAGCGCATCACGTCGGTGCGCACGTCCTTCTCGTTGATCTCGATCTTGATGTTGTCGTCGACCACCGGATAGACGACGACGCTGGCGAACGAAGTGTGCCGCCGCGCATTGGCATCGAACGGCGAGATGCGCACCAGACGATGCACGCCGTTCTCGCTCTTGAGCCAGCCATAGGCGTTGTGGCCCTTGATCTGGACGGTCGCCGATTTGATGCCGGCGCCCTCGCCTTCGCTCTCTTCGAGCCAGTCGACCTTGTAACCCTTCTTCTCGGCCCAGCGCACATACATGCGCAGCAGCATGCCGGCCCAGTCGTTGCTCTCGGTGCCGCCGGCGCCGGCATGGACTTCGAGATAGCAGTCGTTGGCGTCGGCTTCGCCCGATAGCAGCGCTTCGAGCTCGCGCCGTGCCACTTCGCCCTTGAGACCCTTGAGCGCCACTTCGGCGTCGCCAATGGTCGCCTGGTCGTCCTCGGCCTCACCGAGTTCGATCAGCATCAGGTTGTCTTCGAGTTCCTGTTCGATGCGAGCCAGCGCCTTGAGCTGGTCTTCGAGCGCGTCGCGCTCGCGCATGGCCTTCTGGGCCTTGAGGGGATCGTTCCAGAGATTGGGGTCTTCGGCCGCCTTGTTCAGTTCGGCCAGACGTCGTGTCGCGGCATCGACGTCAAAGATGCCTCCTCAGCAGCCCGACCGACTGCTTGATCTCTTCGATGAGATTCTGGGTTTCTGCGCGCATTTCTCGGATCCTGTCTCTTGCCGCAGCATGTAGCGGCATCGCCCCGGTTTCGCAACCGGCCCGGCCGATTGACGGCCTGCGCCAAACCGGTCAAAGGTCCCGCCGCCTTGGCCCCGGCCCGGCAGGCCCAAAACGGAAGCGCGCCCCTTGCCCGTTAAGACATTGCTCCGGCGCGTGATGGTTGCCTCGTTCCTGGCGATCGCCGCCGTGCTGGCGGTGCAGCCGCTGTTCGTCGGCTCCCTCGTCATCGCCCGCCAGCATGCCGACCTGCCGGCGATTCGCGCCCACATCACCCAAGCCTTTGCCGGTGGCGTGCTGTCGGCCGACGAGAAACCGCGCCAGTTGATCCACCGCGGCGGCCACCAGTTTACCGAATGTACCGGGCTACTGGTCGCGATCGATCCCGATCCCGATGCGCTGACAGCCGCCCTGCGGCCGGTGATGCATTCGCGCTATGTCGGGCCATGCGGCGAAGTCGAAAGCCTCGCCAAAGGTATCGAGACGGCCGACCGCACCGATTACGCGCGCTACTGGCACGGCTACCGCGTTTACCTGTGGCCAATGCTGAGCGTGTTCAGTCTTGGCGAGACACGTTTCGTCAACGCCGTCCTTCTGCTCGCGGCCACGCTCTATTTCTTCGTCGGCCTGCGCCGCGGCATCGGACCGACGGCGGCGGGCCTGTTCTTCGTCGTGCTGCTGAGCCTCACCGACATCTGGCGCATGTGGAACATCACCACCCACGCGCTGAGCATGATGCTGATCCTCTTCGGCGCCGGACTGTTCGCGCGACTTTATCCGGCACGACGGAACTTCACGCTGGCCATCGTCGTCGCCGCGCTGTTCGGCGCCGTATTTAATTACGTCGACTTCCTCATCAACCCGCCAATGATGCCGATGCTGTTCGCCTTCATCGTCATGACGACCGAGCTTTCACGCCCCGTGCCGATCGCGCGCACCGCCGTGGCACCGGCGCTGATCGCGGCCGGATTCACGGCGCTTGCCTGGTTCGGCGGCTACGGCCTGACCTGGGCGACGGAATGGGCGCTCGCCGTCTGGATGTCACCGGACGCGCAGCAGCAGGGCCTGTCGATCCTCAAGCAGATCACGCTGCGGCTGTACGGCGTCGAAGCCGACTCGGTCGTGCCGATGTATCCGCTCGTACCGACACTGACGATGATCCTGCAATCGTTCATCTCGGTCGGCAGCGTCTTCGTCGCGCTGTTCGCGGCGGCGACGGCCGTATTCCTGCGCGCGCATTGGAGCGCCTTCGACGGACGGCGCTTTCTGCTCTTGAGTTCGCCGACACTGATCGCGATGGCGTGGTTCGAGATTCTCAACAACCACACGCAGACGCACTCGCACTTCACCTATCGCAGCGAGTCGGCCGCGATCGCCATCGTCTTCGCCGCCGCGATCCTGGCGACCGACGCGCCCGTAACTCTGCAATCGCTGCTCGCACATCTTTGGCGCGCCATAACACGACGGCCGGCGCATGCGCCGGCCGCGTAGTTCGGAACATCCAGAATCCGGTCAGTACAGCCCGCCGGTGCCGGACCTTACGGCGCGGCCGGACTCGGGCGATACGCTCTGACCGAAATACGGCGGCGGTGGAGCGCCAGGGCCGCCGCCCTGTCCGCTGTCGTAGCCGACCACGGAGTAATTGTCGGGCGGCGCGGTGCCGGGCTTGAACGCTTCAAGGATCGCCTTCTGCGTATCGGGGCCGGCGCGCATGCCGGTCTTGAGATCGACGCGGATCAGCTTGATGCCGGGCGGCACGCGGAACGGCGCCGCCGGCCGGTCGGCGAGCGCGGCCTTCATGAAGTCCTTGACCACCGGCGCCGCCAGACGGCCGCCGGTTTCGCCGCGGCCAAGCGAACGCGGCTTGTCGTACCCGAAATAGACGCCGACCACGACGTCAGGCGTGAAGCCGATGAACCAGGCGTCCTTGTAGTCGTTGGTGGTGCCGGTCTTGCCGGCGACCGGCTTGCCGAATTCGCGCTGGAAGCCGACGCCGCCGGCGGTGCCGCGCGTCACGACGCCTTCCATGATCGACGTGATCTGATAGGCGGTCATCGGGTCGATAACCTGTTCGCGGCGATCGATCAGCGACGGCTCCGGCTGGTTCTCCCACTTCGCCGCGTCGCAGCCGATGCATTCGCGCTCGTCGTGGCGATAGACGGTGTGGCCGTAGCGATCCTGGATACGGTCGATCAAGGTCGGCTTCACCTTACGGCCGCCATTGTCGATCATCGAATAGGCCGTGACCATGCGCAGCAGCGTGGTTTCACCTGCGCCGAGCGAGAACGACAGATAAGGCGGCAGGCTGTCATAGACGCCGAAGCGCCGCGCATAGTCGGCGATCAGCGGCATGCCGATGTCCTGCGCCAGACGCACCGTCATCACGTTGCGCGAATGCTCGATGCCGAAGCGCAGGGTCGATGGACCGAAGAAGTTCTGTTCGTAGTTCTCCGGTTTCCACACGCCGAGGCCGGGGCCCTGGTCGAGTTCGATCGGCGCGTCGAGTACCAGCGACGACGGCGTGTAGCCGTTGTCGAGCGCGGTCGCGTAGACGATCGGCTTGAACGATGAGCCCGGCTGGCGCAGCGCCTGCGTCGCGCGATTGAACTGGCTCTGGTCGTAGGAGAAGCCGCCGACCATCGCCAGCACGCGGCCGGTCCACGGATCTTCCACCACCATGGCGCCAGAGACTTCGGGAACCTGGCGCAGGCGGTACTGGCCGTCTTTCTTATCGTCGGGCTCGACATAGACGACGTCGCCGGGCGCCAGCACCTGGCCGACCTTGGTCGGGGCCTTGCCGGAGACCTTCGCCCATTTCATGTACTCGAGCGGAACGATGCCGATGTCGCGGGCCCGATCGACGCGGCCGGCCAGATCGTGCGCGGGCTGCAGGCCGACGCGCGCCGACTGGTCGGTGACTTCCAGCACCACCGCGCCGCGCCACGGCGCGACGTCGTTGAGCGTCTTCACCTCGGCGAGCTTGATGCCCCAGTCGCCGGCGATGTCGATCTTGGTGATCGGGCCGCGCCAGCCATGCGCTTCGTCGTATTTGACGAGACCGTCGGTCAGCGTCTTGCGGGCAATGACCTGCATCTTGGTGTCGAGCGTCGTGCGCACCGACAGGCCGCCCTCATACAGCTTCTTTTCGCCGTAGCGATCGTACAGCTCGCGGCGCACTTCCTCGGCGAAATATTCGGCCGAGAACGTGTGGGCAACGGTCGGCTTGGTGGTGACGCCGAGACCGGTCTTCTTGGCGGCTTCGGCATCGGACTGTTTGATGAAACCGGCTTCGGCCATGCGATCGATCACCCAGTTGCGGCGCTCGAGCGCGCGCTCGCGCTGGCGGAACGGGTGGAACAGCGCCGGACCCTTCGGCAGCGAAGCGAGATAGGCCGCCTCCGGAATGGTCAGTTCGTTGACGCTCTTGTCGTAATAGACGAGTGAGGCGGCGGCGACGCCGTAGGCGCCGAGACCGAGATAGATTTCGTTGAGATAGAGTTCGAGGATCTTGTCCTTCGAATAGGTGCGCTCGATCTTGAGCGCGAGCAGCGCTTCCTTGATCTTGCGCGAGAACGACACCTCGTTGGTCAACAGGAAGTTCTTCGCCACCTGCTGCGTGATGGTCGACGCACCCTGCGGCCGGCGATTGGAGCCGAGGTTCTGCACATAGCTCAGCGCGGCGCGCGCGATGCCGGTGAAATCGAGACCGCCATGCTCGTAGAAGTTCTTGTCCTCGGCGGCGAGGAACGCATGGATGACGAGCTTCGGCACGGCCTGAATCGGCAGGTAGAGCCGGCGCTCGCGGGCGTATTCGGCCACCAGAGAGCCGTCGGCCGCGTGGACGCGCGTCATCACTGGCGGCTCGTAGTCCTGGAGCTGCGAGTAATCCGGCAGGTCCTTGGAGTAGTGCCACAGCAGGCCGGACACCGCGGCAACGCCGACGACGAACACAATGGTGCCCGCCGCGAACAGGAAGCCGAGGAAACGCAGAAGTAATCTCATGAGCGAGTGACGCAACGTCCGCGAAACGCGGCGCTGTCCCCTAAGGTCATGGCGGAGCTTACTGATCGCCCGCTTTTATGTTGAAACTGAGGCCGCTTTTCTGCGGCAAGATCGCGGACTTCCGGCATCAATTGGCCCTCGCGCTGCCGCGCGCCAGCCGCGGCGCGAAAAACTGGTCGACGGCGCGTGCCACCGCCGCCGCAGTCTTGGCCTGCCAGGTATCATTGGTGAGCTGCTTGAGGTCCTGCTTGGTCGACATGTAGCCGAGTTCGATCAGCACCGACGGCACGTCGGGCGCGGTCAGCACCTTGAAGCCGGCCGACTTCAGCGGATGCTTGTGCAGCCGGGCGGTCGATTTCATTTCGCCGACCACGGACCGAGCGAACTGCGACGAATAGGTCTTGGTCTCGCGCTGCGCCAGATCGACCAGGATATTAGCGACGTCGTCCGGCTCGGCGGTCAGGTCGACGCCGGCGATCACGTCGGCCTTGTTCTCGGCTTCCGCCAGGCGCGCGGCCTCGGCGTCTGAGGCATTCTCCGACAAGGTATAGACGGTGGCGCCTTCGGCCTGACCTTCGTTCTTCGGCAAGCTGTCGGCGTGGATCGAAATGAACAGGGAGGCGCCGTGCGAGCGGCCGAAGCGCACGCGTTCCGACAGCGGGATGAAGGTGTCGTCGGTCCGGGTCATCGCGACGCGGTACTTGCCGCCCTGCTCGAGCCGGGCCCGCAGCGTCTTGGCGAATTGCAGGACGATGTCTTTTTCGAGTTCGCCGCTGGCTGCGTGCGTGCCCTGGTCGATGCCGCCATGCCCGGGATCGAGCACGATCAGCGGCCGCGGATCGTCGTCAGCCTTCGGCACGTCGGGCATCTTCGCGGTCACCCGGCGCTCGGGCCCGTTGTCGAGCGTCAGGGCCCGCATGAAACTCGTTCGGTCGGTGGTCGCCAAGTCCACCACCAGCCGGGCCGGCTGGTCGGACGTGGCCTCCAAGGTGAAGGCCTTTTCGATCTTCACGGGGCCGGTGGTGTCGAGCACGACGCGGGAGCCGCCCTGCATGATCAGGCCGTAGCGAAACGCCTTGACCAGCCCGCGGCTCTGCTCGCCTGCCTTGTCCGGAAGACGAAAGGCAACCTGCGGCATATCGAGAACGACCCGGTACGGGTTTGCCAGCGCGAACGCAGCGAAATCGAGCTTCTGGGACAGGTCCATGATGAATCGGGTCTTCTGGCCGTCGCCCCCCACCCGCACCGCGGTCACTGCGGGCAAGGTCGGCACGGCCGACTGGGCCTGCGCGGGGACAGCCGGAACCGCCCCGCCCAGCATGGCGGCCACGAGTGCAAGAATTGCCAGCGCCCGAGCTGTCACCGATTCCGACCCTTTCGGAGGCGGGTTCTACCCCATTACGGGCTGCGTCGGTTAACGGAAGTTGAGGATTCGACGCATTTTCGCGCTCGTCCACGCGGAACTGTGTCGATTGGGTCGCGGTAAGGGCATGCTACCGCAACAGGGGCGCCCAAGCCCTTGCTTGCCATCCCGAGATTCCGGCCGTACATAGTGACTGCTGACGGTTATAGTTCCGGTTGTGCCGCGTTCGGGCATCCCGGCCCGCCAGTCCAGGATCGGTCCCTCGAGGAGGCAGGCCGGACGGACGGCGAAGCGAGCCGAAACCCGTTTGATGAGCTTGGTGTGAAGGACACCCGGAACAGCGCCTGGCCATGCTGGCCATTCGCGTACGGACCGTCAGCATTTGACAAATTCGGCAGCGCCGGTTTTGGGCGCGGCCGTAGCGCTACGGGTCGCAAATTTATGCTGCCAAGGTTGCAGCACAAGCCATTCGAGGTCCCCCGCTTTCGCGAAGCCATCGTGACAGCGCGAATTTCTATGGGCCTCGGTCTGCTTTGGCGTGAAAGCGCGCCCCTTCCCTTGAACCCCTATCAGGCCGCCTCCCCGCTCCGCCGCCAGAAGATCTCTTCTGGGCGTGGGCTTGCGCTTTCATGGCACTCGTTGCCACGGCGCGAGCATGCGGGCCGCACGGCCTCAGTGAGACTTTCCAATGCCCGACAAAATGTTGATCGACGCGACCCACCCGGAAGAGACACGGGTGGTCGTGCTGCGTGGCAATCGCGTCGAGGAATTCGACTTCGAGTCCGCTAACCGCAAGCAGCTCCGCGGCAACATCTATCTTGCCAAGGTTACGCGGGTCGAACCGTCGCTGCAGGCGGCCTTCGTCGATTACGGCGGCAACCGCCACGGCTTCCTCGCCTTCTCCGAAATCCACCCCGACTATTACCAGATCCCGGTCGCCGACCGGCAGGCGCTGCTCGCCCAGGAAGAGTACGACGCGCGCCAGGCCGAAGCCGAGCACGAGAACCGCTCGCGCGGCGGACGCGGTCGCCATCGCCACCGGCGCTCCGATCGCTCGCGCGACGCCAGCCGCTCGGAGGCCGTCGCCGCCGAGAACGCCGAGACGACGCCCGAACTGAGCGGCGAAGCCGCATTCGAAATCGCCCTTGGCGGCTTGCCGCCCGACGACGCTGAGCGCACTGAGGCGCCGCATTCCGGCGCCGAAGCGCCGATCGCGGACAGCGACGTCATCGCCGAAACTCCGTCGGCCGTGACAACGTCCGAGGAACCGGCGCAAGCGGAGCCGGTCGACATCCCGTCGATGTTCGAGAGCCGCGCCGAGGTAGCGCCCGCCGCCGAAGAACCGGTGGCGGTCGAACCGGAAGGCGGCGAAGACCACGCCGAGACCGGCGACGAGGTTCTGTTGCCCGACGCCCAGTCGCTATCGAACGGCGAGGCCGAGGACGCCGAAACCGTCGAAGCCCGCGCGCCCGGTGACGATGACGACGAGCACGACGACGACGCGGAAAACGGCGATGCCGAAAACGGCAACGGCGAAGACGAATCCGTGGAATCCGTCGGCGGCGCCGACGCGCTCGAGGAAGCGCAGGAGCGCGCGCCGCGCTTCCGCCGCAACTACAAGATCCAGGAAGTCATCAAGCGCCGCCAGGTCATGCTGGTGCAGGTGGTCAAGGAAGAGCGCGGCTCCAAGGGCGCGGCGCTGACCACCTATCTGTCGCTGGCCGGCCGCTATTCGGTGCTGATGCCAAACACCGCGCGCGGCGGCGGCATTTCGCGCAAGATCACCTCCGGCGAAGACCGCTCGCGTCTCAAGGAAATCGCCCAGGAGCTCGAAGTGCCGGAAGGCATGGGCGTGATCCTGCGCACCGCCGGCGCCTCCCGCACCAAGATGGAGGTCAAGCGCGACTTCGAATATCTCCTGCGGCTGTGGGAGACGGTGCGCGATCTCACGTTGAAGTCGATGGCCCCTACCCTCGTTTACGAGGAAGGCTCGCTGGTCAAGCGTTCGATCCGCGATCTCTATTCCAAGGACATCGACGAGATCATCGTCGCCGGCGAAGCCGGCTACAAGGAAGCGCGCGACTTCATGCGCATGCTGATGCCGAGCCACGTCAAGAACGTGAAGCTCTATTCCGACGCGCAGCCTTTGTTCACACGCTACGGCATCGAGAGCCAGCTCGACGCCATGTTCCAGCCGACCGTGCAACTGCGCTCCGGCGGCTACATCGTCATCAACCAGACCGAGGCGCTGGTCGCGATCGACGTCAACTCCGGCCGCGCCACGCGCGAGCACCACATCGAGGACACCGCGCTCAAGACCAACTGCGAAGCCGCCGACGAAGTCGCGCGCCAGCTTCGCCTGCGCGACCTCGCCGGCCTGATCGTCATCGATTTCATCGACATGGATGAAGGCCGCAACAACCGCACGGTCGAGCGGCGCATGAAGGAAGCGCTCAAGCACGACCGCGCGCGTATCCAGGTCGGCCGCATCTCGCATTTCGGCCTCCTGGAAATGTCGCGCCAGCGTATCCGCACGTCGGTGCTGGAGAGTTCGACCGAGAAGTGCCCGCTGTGCGGCGGCCTTGGCCATGTCCGTTCGGTGTCGTCGGTCGCGCTACAATTGCTGCGCGCCATCGAGGACACGCTGAACAAGGGCGGCACGCACAATCTCATCGTCCGCACCCGCTCGGAAGTCGCGCTTTATGTGCTCAACCACAAGCGCGCGCATCTGCGCGCCTTGGAAGAGCGCTTCCGCATCACCATCACCATTTCCGCGGATGCGACCGTGGGGCCGCAGGTCTCTTATATGGTGGAGCGCGGCGAACAGATGCACAGCGCCGACGAGGCCAAGGCGATCGCCGCCGCGGCGCCGGCGCTGATCGTTCCGGTCGAGGAAGAGGACTACATCGAGCCCGAGATCGAGGCTTTTGACGAGGACGAAGGCGAAGCGCTCGTCGGCGACAGCGGCGAAGACGAAGGCACCGAGGGCGAAGCCGTCGCCAGCGGCGATGGCGAAGCCGAGCAGGACAACGGCCGCCGCCGCCGCCGTCGGCGTGGCCGCGGTCGCGGCCGTGGCCGTGGCGGCCCGCGCGACGAGGCGCAGCCGCAGCAGGCTCAAGGCAATCTCGGCGAGCACGAGATCGCGCACGAAGATCATGACGCCGGCTCGCCTGACGAAGAAGGCCTGGTCGCTCAGGATCAGGATGGCGAAGGTGAAGGCGCTGCCGCCGCCGAAGGATCGGAACAGAATGGCGAACCGCGCCGCCGTCGTCGTCGCGGCCGTCGTGGCGGACGACGCAACCGGCATCGCGAGGGCGACGGCCAGCAGGTCAATGGCCATGAGGCCGGCGAAGGGCAAGCCGCATCCTTCGAACAAGGCGTGCACGAGACCGCGGAAGGCGCGCCGCATCCGGTGCTCAGCGACGAGGATGCCGGCGTGATGGCGCCGCCTTTCCCGCAGCCAACGCCGGTGCACGAAGTTGCGCCGGCGCCCGCGCCGAGCATGCCGACGGCGTCAGAACCGCTGCCGGAGGCCGCGCCGCGCCGCCGCTCCACCATCCGCGAACCCGCGCCGATCGTCACCGGCGAACCGGTCGCGTTGCCGGTCACGCCGGCGCCGGTTTCCCCACCGCCGGTCGTTTCGTCGACCTCCGCCGAAACGACGGCGGAGCCGCCGAAGCGCGGCTGGTGGGCCAAGCGCCTCCTCGGCGACAAGAGCTAGCCGCAATTGGCGGTTACGGTACGGGCAGCAGCTTGATCGCCGCGGCCCGCCGCCAATGCGGTCCGAAACGTGTTAGATTGACTTCGGCTTGGTCCGATGAGGCAAGTCCGAGGAAACGAAGGGGACGACACCCATGCCGCATCTCAAGGTCACCGCGCTCGCGCTCGCGAGTCTCCTGCCCGTCGTGATGGCCGCGCAACCCGCCGCCGCCGCGAACAGCAAGGAGAAAATGGAAACCTGCAAGTTCGGCGCGGATAACGATAACCTGACCGGGGCCAAGCGCACCGCCTTCATCAAGAAGTGCATGGCCAATGCCAATTACGAGCCGCAGGCGCGCAAGGATGCGCTGAAGCAGGCCAAGTCGCAGGCTAAGAGCAAGAAGCCGGCTGCCGCCAAGCCTGGTGCCATGCCGCCGCCCCCCGGCACTGAAGAGCCGAAAGAGAAGGCCGAGTAACTCCCGCGAAGAGCATTGGGCGGTGCCTTGCGCCGCCCCCTCCCACCCGCGCGTAATTCATCCGTCACATCGCTACGCCGCCTTCGGCGCCGGCCGTTCCGAGGGCGTCACCTCGAAGCTGCGCAGCGTGCCGCGCCGGAGCACATCGATCGCGATTGGCCGGCCGATGCGCTCGCCGTTCAACAACCGGATGAGATCGTCGACGCCGGTCACCGGCAGCCCATCGGCGCGGACGATGATGTCGAGCGACATCAGCCCCGCCTTGGCGGCCGGTCCATTCGGCTCGAGCCCTGAGATCATCGCGCCGGCGCCGTTGTCGATTCCGGCAAGGCGCGCGTGACGGCGCGGCACGTCGACGGTCTGCCCGGAGACGCCCACATAACCGCGGCGCACCCGGCCGTGCTGGATCAGTTCCGAGAGCACGAATTGCGCGGTGTTGGCGGCGACCGCAAAGCAGATGCCCTGCGCGCCGCGGATCACCGCGGTATTGATGCCGATCACCTCCCCTCGCGACGACACCAGCGGCCCACCGGAATTGCCGGGATTGAGCGCGGCGTCGGTCTGGATGACGTCCTCGATCAGGCGGCCGTTGCGCGCCCGCAACGAGCGGCCGAGCGCAGAGATGACGCCGGCGGTCACCGTCGATTCGAAGCCGAGCGGATTGCCGATGGCGACGACGAGCTGGCCGCGGCGCAGCGCCTTGGAATCGCCAAGCGCGGCGTGCGGCAGGTCGCGGACCGCACCGGCCCGCAGCAGCGCCAGGTCGGTGTCCGGATCGACGCCGATCACGCGCGCTTCCATGACGCGGCCTTCGGTGTCGAGCAGCCGGATCTCCTTGGCGCCTTCGACGACGTGACAGTTGGTCAGAACCAGGCCGTCCGGCGCGATGGTGACGCCGGAGCCGGTCCCCGCCGGGCGCCCGCCGGCGCTGCGTGTTTCCACGCGCAGCACGGCGGGGCCCACCGCGTCGGCGACCGAAGTCACCGCGCGGGAATAGGCGTCAAGGATTTCGGCGTCTGTGGCTAATTCAGGAGTGGACGCAAAGGCGGCCGTGGCCGCACTCCCGTCCTCGTCTTCCGGTCCGGAAGGAGACGTGAAGTCGAGCATGTTCATTATCTTGTTGTGACGATCGGACAGGGATGTAGGTACCCCCTTCGGTTAATGGAAGAGCCCGGCGCCCGAGCCGATTGCTGGGCTTCCCGCTCCGAGGCGGTAACAGCGAACCGATCTTAAAACCAAATTAACCATCCTGGTTAATGCTGGCACCAATGTCGGGGTCATCGTTTTTCAGGAAATCGCAAACGCGAGACGCTTCAGCTTGGGCTGACGCGTTGCCTCTCGCCGAGTCGCAGACACCGGAGGCGACTGTCGATTCCGGCGCAACTGCCGCCACGGTGCGCGAGACCATCGACCTCCTCGAGCTCGACCTCAGCGCCATGATCCGCGACGTCGCTCAGGCCGCCGAGGCGGTGCACAGCGGCACCTCGGCTTCGGCTGAGGCGCTGGCCTCGATCCGCGCGCGCGGCGAAGCCCTCGCCGCCCAGTCGCAGGATGCGCGGCGCGATGCCGGCCAGGTTGCCGCCGCCACCACTGAACTCGCCCAGTCAGCCGGCGAGATCGATCAGCGCGTCCGCGCCGCCGGCGCACTCACCGACGATGCCGAGGCCGCCGCCGACGCCGCCAATCGCAGCGTAGACGAACTCAAGTCGTCGATCGGCGACATCGGCAAGGTCGTCAATCTGATCGCCAATGTCGCGCGCCAAACCAACCTGCTGGCGCTGAACGCCACGATCGAGGCGGCGCGGGCCGGCGCCGCCGGACGCGGGTTCGCGGTGGTCGCGGCCGAGGTCAAGGAATTATCGGTGCGCACGCAGACGGCGACCGAAGAGATCACCCGCAAGATCGAAACGCTGCAGAAGGCCGCGGCGGTGTCGATCGCGGCCGTGCATCGCATTTCGCAAGCGACGCAGGCGGTGCGCCCGGTATTCTCGTCGATCGCGGAGGCGGTTGAGGCCCAAGTCAAGACCACCGACGGCCTGTCGCACAACGCCACCGAGACCTCGGTGTTCATCGGTGCCGTCGCCGATGGCGCCGGCGAGATCAAGAATGCCGCGGCGGACGCCACCGCGCATGGTCAGCAGGTCGATCAGTCGGGTCAGGAAGCCGGCCGCCTCGCGGAGCGATTGAAGACGCGCTGCGTGATCTTTCTCCGCCTCACCGATATTGGCGATCGCCGCCGGCATGAACGCCTGCCCTGCGAACTCGATGTTACGCTGCAGATCAGCGGCGTGCCGCTGCGCGGCCAGACCGCCGACATCTCCGAGGGCGGCCTGCTGGTACGCCTGCGCGAGCCGCATGAACTGCACACCGGCGCCGTCCTGCCGGCCGAGATCAACGGCATCGGCCCCTGTCAGGTCCGGCTCGTCAACCAGTCGCCGCTCGGCCTGCATCTGCAGTTCGGCCCGCTCGAACCGGAGACCAAAGCACATCTCGAGGGCCGTCTCGATGCGATCCGTTCGGCCAACCGGGAATTCATCGCTCGTGCCATTGGCGGCGCCGATCGCATCTCCGGCCTGTTCGAAGAAGCAGTGCGGTCCGGACGCATCTCGACCGAGGATTTGTTCGACAACAATTATGTGCCGATCCCGGGCACCAATCCGCCCCAGCACCGCACCAAATTTCTACCCTTGTGCGAGGAAATTCTGCCGCCCATCCAGGAGCCGCTGCTCGCCAGTGACCCGCGCCTGGTGTTCTGCGCCGCGGTCGACCGCAACGGCTACCTGCCGGTGCACAATGCGATCTATTCGCAGCCCCAGCGGCCGAACGATCCGATCTGGAACGCCGCGCATTCACGCAACCGGCGCATCTTTGACGACCGCGCCGGCCTCTCTGCCGGCCGCGTGGTCCGGCCCTACATCATCCAGAACTACCCGCGCGACATGGGCGACAAGATCGTGATGATGTGGGAAATCGGCGCGCCGATCCGCGTCTTCGGCAAGAAATGGGGCGGCTTCCGCACGGCCTATACGCTGTAGCGGCTGGAATGGTTACCCGTTCCTTTCTCCGAACGCCTCAAACTTGACCAATGTTCTTCAAGCGACCGCAAGCGCGGTGGGACTAGGGTGTCCTACTTAAGGTGCGCTTACGCTTGGGATCCGACGGTAGTGACGAGGACAGCAACATATCCCGCGAAGTGGGCGGCGCGAATTCCGCGGACGCACCAGCGTAAGCCGTTGCGCATATCGGATATCGGCGGGCTGACGATCGGCGCCGCGCTGCTGATTACCGTCTTGTCCGCACTGGTGTTCTTCGCGCCAGCGCTCAAACCGGATCAACACGAGCCGACAGCAGACGAGATCGCCGCGAAAATTCGGCAGAAAAACCTCATCGTCCGTCGGGCCTATCGCCAGGGCACGATCCTGTTCGTCGACCCGGAAGCCTGCACGGATTACTCTTTCGATAACTGGACCGGCAACATCCGCTACAACAGCGAAGTCGATTGCGACGAGCGGCTCGCCAAGATGCAGAAGACCCAGGTCGAGAAATCCGCCGAGCGCATGCGCAGCGTGATCGAGGGATTCCGCCGCTAGGCACTGGCGGCCATGTGTCAAAAGACACGGCCATTGCGCCACGCCGTGAGTGGCAGCCGTTTCATATCGGAACTATTCAGCCGAGGTCGGGTTGACGCGTCATAACGTGGAGACGTGTCCGCGTGCATGGAGGCTGGGTTCATGTCTATGACGGAAATCGACATCATCACCGCGGACGACGCCGGGTCTGCGGTCAGTTGGAAAGCCATCATCGCCGGCGCGGTGACCTCGGCGGCGCTCACTTTGATTCTCGTCGCCTTCGGTGTTGGCGTCGGCTTCTCGGTGATCTCGCCGTGGAGCGGGCAAGGCATCTCGGCGACGACCTTTACCGTCACCGGCGGTATCTATCTCATCGTGGTGGCGATGCTGTCGTCCACCATTGGCGGCTATCTCGCCGGCCGCCTGCGCCCGTTGTGGTCGGGCGTCCACGAGCACGAACGTTATTTCCGCGACTCCGCGCACGGCCTGGTGACCTGGGCGCTGGCGACCGGCCTCGTGGTCACGGTCCTCGGCACCGCCACCACCGCGCTCGTCGGCGCCAGCGGTGCCGGACTTGTGGCTGCCGGTTCGCAGCCGGTCGACACCTACGTCGATACGCTACTGCGCACCGATCCCGCCACGGCAACTCGGGCGGCCCCGGCAACCGGACTGAATGCGGCGGATCAAGCCACCTCCACCGCGCCGACCACTGAAAATGTGCCCACGCTGCAAGGCGGTCAATTGCCGACCGACCAGCGCATCCAACCGGTCAATCGCGCCTCGATCACTCGCATACTGGCGGCGGCGATGGTGAAGGGCGGCAGCATCGGCGAGCCGGACCGCGCCTACCTCGCGCAGCTGGTGGCGGCGCGCACCGGCTTGCCGCAGGCTCAGGCTCGGGCGCGCGTCGATCAGATCATCAACCAGGCCAAGACGGCTGCCGACAAGGCGCGCAAATCGTCGGCGGCATTCGCCTTCTGGCTTGCCTTCGCCATGCTGGCCGGCGCTCTTTCCGCGTCACTGGCGGCGATCGAAGGCGGCAACCTGCGCAATCGAGAATGGTGGTTGCCTGCCGGCAGCCGTGCCGTGCGCACGACGTCCGCCGAATAACAACCGCAATCCAGGGAGACGATCATGCCTATTCTGTTGTGGCTCCTGGGCGTCCCGATCAGCCTCATCATCGTCTTGATGCTGCTCGGCGTTGCCTGAGCGAACTGACACAAAGCGAAGCCCGCCGGTCGCAAGACGCGGCGGGCTTTTGCGTATCAGGGCGACCAGGCGATGTAGCGGTCGCGCCGGTGGTTCATCCAGATCACGCCGTTGAGCGCGGTGACTCCGATCACCGAGGCGATGAGTGCCTTCGGCCCGACGACGAAATAGGCGATCGCCAGAATAACGAGATCGATCGCCAGTTGCAGCTTGCCAGCTCGGATGCCGTAGCGATCCTGCAGGTAAAGCGCGAGGATGTTGACACCGCCCAGGCCCGCCTGATGACGGAACAGCACGATGAAGCCGACGCCCATCAGGAGACCGCCAAATACCGCGGCATAAAGCGGCGTCAATCCGGCCACCGCGATCAGATGGGGGTGCAATTCGGTGAAGCCCGCGGTCAACGCGACGGCCACGAAGGTCTTTGCGGTGAACCGCCAACCCATGCGCTTGAAGGCCAGAACATAGAACGGCAGGTTGATGACGAAGAACGCCGCCCCGAATGGCAGGCCGGTCGCATAGAAGGTGAGAAACGCCAACCCCGCGGTGCTGCCGGTCAGCAATCCGGCTTGCTTGAACAGCATCAGCGCGAACGAGATGAACAGGGTACCGATCAGGATCGCCACAAGGTCTTCGCCCAGGCTGTGGCGCGGCGCTTCGAAGGCATTGGTCGTCATGGATTTACGGCGTGTCGTGAGTGGAGGCAGCTCGCGTCGGCCCCGGCAGCCGTCACCTGCTTTTAGCGAAGCGTTGATCTAGCGCAAAGCCCGGCGCCGGCTGGTCACATCTTATTTTATCTATCCTTTGGTCTACGGCGATGGAGGGATCGATGCATCTCCGTTTGCTATACGCCGTGTTGGGCGTCCTGCTGTTCTTCGCCTCGGCCATTGCCGAACCCGCGATGCCGAGCGAGCAGGTCCAGGAAAAGCTGATCAAGACCTGCCTGTTGACGTTGAACGACGCCAACCTCACCGGCAACTACACCGTCCTGCATGCCAAACTGGCCAAGCCGTTCCGCACCCAGTTCAACCCCGACAAATTGAAGGCGGGCTTCAAAGGCTTCGCCGACCAGCAGATCGATCTGTCGGTGGTCGCCATCAAGACACCGGTCGCCTCGACGCCGTCGAAGATCGACAGCCGCGGCGTGCTGCAGTTGCGAGGCTATTTCGATACCCAGCCGAGCCGCGTGCTCTACGAACTCGATTTCCTCGTCTCCGAGGAAGAATGGAAGCCGCTGTCGATCAACGTCAAGGTAAGGCCGGCGTCGGAGAAATAGCCGCGCCCGCCCTCGCCGCACCCGAGAAAACGCATCATGTCGCAACCCGACGTCACGCCGGCTAAACAAGCCTCGACCGCCCGCAAGGTCTTCGCCGCCATCCTCGATTTCTTCTTCATCTTCATCGTCGCCGGCTATGCCGTGGCGCACTTCGCCGGCGGCACCACCGAAGGCGGCTTCGAGCTCAACGGCGCGCCGGCCTTCGCGCTGTTCGGCATCGTCATTCTGTATTTTATCGTGTTCTCGCGCTTCCTCGGCGGCACCTTGTTCCAGCGCCTGCTCGGCGTACGCTGAGATCAGGATTCAGTCGCTCTGCAGGATGACGTTCTTGACCTGCGGATAGATCTGGTTCTGCCAGGTCTTGCCGGAGAATACGCCGTAATGGCCGACCCCGGCCTGCATGTGATGGCGCTTGCGATACGGCCTGAGCGACGTGCACAGGTCATGCGCCGCCAAGGTCTGCCCGACGGCGCAGATGTCGTCCTTCTCGCCCTCGACCGTGAACAGCATGGTGCGTTTGATCGCCGCCGGCTCGACCTTGCGGCCTTGATAGGTCAATTCGCCGAGCGGCAAAGCGTGATCCTGAAACACCAGCTTCACCGTTTCGAGATAGAATTCGGCGGCCAGATCGAGCACGGCGAAATATTCGTCGTAGAACGCCTTGGTCTGCTCGGCCTTCTCGGTATTGCCACTGGCGATGTTGATGTAGAGCTCGCGATGCGCCTTGACGTGGCGGTCGAGGTTCATCGACATGAAAGCCATCAACTGGACGAAGCCGGGATAGACGCGCCGCCCGGCGCCCTCGTAGCGCCCCGGCACAACGGCGATCATGTTCTTCTCGAACCACTCGATCGGCTTGCCCTTGGCGAGCTCGTTGACCTTGGTCGGCTGCACCCGGGTGTCGATCGGTCCCGCCATCAGCGTCATCGATCGCGGCTGCGCCGGGTGACCGCCCTGCGCCATGACGCTCGCCGCGACCAGCGCCGACACGCAAGGCTGGCACACTGCGACCATATGCGCGCCCGGCCCGATCTTCTCGAGGAAGCGGATCAGGTGGCCCGTATATTCGTCGAAACCGAAGCGGCCGGCCGACAGCGGCACGTCGCGGGCATTATGCCAGTCGGTAATATAGACGTCATGCTCGGCGAGCATGGTGCGCACGGTGGCGCGCAAGAGCGTGGCGAAATGCCCGGACAGCGGCGCGATGATCAGAACGCGCGGCTGCGCCTGATCGGTGTCCTTCTTGAAATGCAGCAGCGTGCCGAACGGCGTGACATCGGCGGCCTCTTCGGTCACGCCGACTTCCTGGTTGCCGACCATGACGCTGTCGATGCCGTAGCTCGGCCGCGTATGGGTCAGCTTGGCGCGCGCGATGAGTTCGTAGGCCGCCGTCATATTGCCGAGCACGGACGGCCGCGCCGCGCCGTTGACGCGCGCGCCCACCGACTCGGCCGCGAACAGGGCGAATTGACGCAACGGATCGAGAAAATCCGAATGCGCCTGATAGGCCTGATACAGCATCCATTCCCCGGTGGGTCCCGGCGAACCCTGCTTGCAAGGCTAGTTCAATTCATGCTGCACTGCGAGATAATTCTTGGCCCACCGGGGCGGCCGGGGACAACCGCTTGTCGACCGTCGCGGGTCTAGGCGGGAAACGATTGATCGGCCTGCACTTTCGTCTAAGCTGACGAAGCCGGGCTGTGTTCGAAGGGATGCTCATCTCATGGACTCGCTCGCCCCGGCCAAGGCTTCTCTGACCATCGCCAGCAAAAACTACGGCTCCTGGTCGATGCGCGGCTGGCTGTTGTGCAAGCTCGCCGGCCTCGACTTCGACGAGCAGCAAGTCGCCAGCGACGATCCCTCAACCCGCGCCGAACTGTTGCTGCTGTCGCCATCATTCCTGGTGCCGTGCCTGACGCATGACGGCGTCAAGGTGTGGGACACCTTGGCGATCGCGCAATATCTCAACGAGACCTTCCCGGATTGCGGCCTGCTGCCGAAAGAGCGCGTCGCGCGCGCGCATTGCCGGTCGATCTGCGGCGAGATGCATTCCGGCTTTACCAACTTGCGTTCGGCGCTGCCGATGAACCTGAAGGCGCGGCATCCGGGGTTCAAGGTCTGGGCCGGCGCGCAGGCCGACATCGACCGCGTCATCTCTATCTGGCGCGAATGCCTGTCGAAGAGCGGCGGGCCCTATTTGTTTGGCGCCACGCCCGGTATGGCCGACGCCATGTTCGCGCCAGTGGTGACGCGCTTCCTCACTTACGACGTCAAGCTCGATTCCGACTGTGCCGCCTATTGCCAGGCGATCATGGATCTGCCGGCAGTGAAGGAATGGGTCGACGGCGCGCTCGCCGAGCCGGACGAGGTGGTCGAGCTCGACGTCGAGTTCTGACGGCGGCCAGATTTCGCTGCCCCGCGAGCACGCAGTTCGCTATAGCATCGCGCCATGACGGCGCCGGCATCAACGACCACGACCTTATCGACCCCCGGCCTGAGCGGGCGCACCATCTATCTCATACTCAGCGCCCTGTTCATCGCCGCCTTTGCCGCCCGGCTCGGAGTGCGCATCGCGCTCGGGGAACAAGCGTTCTGGAGTCAAGGCTACACGTCGCTCTATCGGCTGGCTGAACGCATCGCCGCGACCGGCGCCTTCTGCGACGGCGACCGCTGCCCGCGGCCGCCGCTTTATCCGGGTTTCCTCGCGGCCACGGTACTGATCGGCAAGAACTATCTGCTCGTCATCATCCCGCAGGCATTGATCGGCGCCGGCACCGCGCTACTGGCTTTCCTCATCGGCCGCGAGGTCGCCGATGCGCGCGCCGGGCTCATCGCCTGCGCGCTGGCGGCCTTCTATCCGTATTACGTCGTCCACGACACCGCGTTGCAGGACACCGCGTTAACGACATTCTTTCTGGCGCTCGCGCTATGCCTGACCTTGCGCGCCGACCGCCGCGGCCGGATCGCCGACTGGGTGGTCGCAGGGCTTGCTTGCGGTGCGACTTTGCTGACCCGCGCCGCCCTGGCGCCGACCATCGCCCTGCTCGTGATCTGGATCGCTACCGCGAGCCGAGCGCCGGTGGCGCGCGATCGCCTTCGCGGTGCGCTCGCCACGACGATCGCCTGCTTCGTATTGTTATCGCCGTGGCTCCTCACCACCGCGCTGCACACCGGCAAGGCCGCGCTCAGCACCGATGTCGGTTACGAATTATGGGTCGGCAACAACCCCGACACTTTCTCCCGCTTCCCGCAGGAGTCGATCGACGCCAGTTCCGCCGTGGCGCATTCGCACTTTACGCCCGCAGAACGCGAGGCGTTACGCGCCTCGCCAGGCAATCCGCGCGCCGCCGATGGCTGGTACGGCGAGCGCGCCCGGGATTATATCCTCGAACATCCGCTAACGACCGCGCGCAACGCCGTGCGCAAAATCGCTATCGCCTTTTCCTGGCGCATCACGCCGTACCGTACCGGGCTCGCGCAATGGGCCTATGCCGCGAGCTTTCTGTCGGTGGCGCTGTTCGGTATCGCCGGCATGGCTATGACGTGGCGGCGCAACGCCACCTGGCTGGTGGCGTCGCTGTTCGTCGCCTTCATCGGCGTCACCGCGGTGTTCTCAGGCCAGACCAGCCACCGCGTCTATCTCGACGTCTACTGGATGGTGTTTGCCGGAGTGGCACTCGTTGCCGTGATCGACCGCCTGTCGCCGCGCTCGGCGACTAAGCCTTGAGCCAATCGCCAATCCGCTTGACGGCTTCATGCATCTCGGCAGCCGAGCCAGCATAACAGAAGCGCAGGAAGTTGTGGCCGTTGACCGGATCGAAATCGATGCCAGGGGTCGCCGCGACATTGGCCTCGCTCAGCATGCGCTTGGCGAAGTCGAGACTGTCGTTGGAGAAGCGCGAGATGTCGGCATAGAGATAGAATGCGCCATCAACGGGGAGGAACTTGTCGAGCCCGGCCTTCGGCAATCCCTCGACAAGAATGCGCCGGTTCTCCTCGTAACCGTGTTTGACGGCATCCATCTCGTCGCGGCCCTCGAACGCCGCTTCCGCGGCGATCTGCGACAAAGCCGGCACCGAGATGGCGAAATTCTGCTGCAGGCGCTCGACCGGACGCACCAGAGGCTCCGGCATGACCAGCCAGCCGACGCGCCAGCCGGTCATGCAGAAATACTTGGAGAATGAATTGATGATCACCGCCTTGTCGGACAGCTTCGCCGCCGTCTCCGCGTCAAAGGCATAATCGAGGCCGTGATAGATCTCGTCCGAGATCACTTTGATGCCTTCGGCTTCGGCGACCGCGATCAACCGCGCCAGCGCCTGCGCATCCATCATGGTACCGGTCGGATTGGCCGGGCTCGCCACGAGAAGTCCCTTGAGCGGCGTCGCGCGGTGCGCCTCGATCAGCGCCTCCGGCGAAATGACCCAGCGCGTCGCCGCCGAGGTTTCGAGCAATACCGGTTCACAGCCGAGCGCGGTCAGGATGTGCCGGTATGGCGGATAACCGGGATTGGCGAGCGCCACCCGGTCGCCAGGTTCGAACAGCGTCAGGAACGCCAGCATGAAGCCGCCGGACGAGCCGGTCGTAACCACCACCCGCCCCGGATCGAGGTCGAGGCCGTAGGTGTCGGCGTAATGCCGCGCGATGCGGGCGCGCAGCGAGGGCATGCCGAGCGCTTCGGTATAGGCGATCCGGCTGCCGAGTGCCGCCCGTGCCGCGTCTAACGCGGTTTTCGGCGCCGGCTGGAACGGCTGCCCGACTTCCATATGCACGACATGGCGCCCGGCGGCCTCGGCCTGCGCCGCCGCCGCCATGACATCCATGACGATGAAAGGCGGCACGTCGCTCCGCCGGGAGGGAGAAAGGAGTGTTTTCGCCTTGTCGAGCATGATCGTATTCCCGCCGGATCGGCCCCCGCCCCGCTGCTGCCGCATTCAAAGGGTTGCGTGGAAAGCAGGCTCGGGTGGCGACTCGCGTCCAATATCGCCAATTCGTGATGGCCTCGAGCCCCCGGCGACGACCGTGTCTGCGTTGACCGCGCTTGGCGGCGTCACCTAAGTTCCGCGCCAGCCGCAAGATGACCAGAACTGGCCGATAGCAGCATTGTGACCATGGAATTGACGGGCCTACCTAACAGGAGCGAATGCTGGGCGCCAGCGGACCGCCGCCGACCCGGTTTGGCGGGCGCGGTCCGGCCCTTGGCCTTTGCCGCCGCGACGGCCGTGGCCGTCGCCACCGCGGCGATCACGCCGGCGCAGGCACAGAACCGCGGTATGCCGGTCATCCGCGATACCGAGATCGAAAACCTGTTGCGTGACTACGCCGCACCCATCCTGCGCGTCGCCGGCCTCGCCAAACAGAATGTCCGCGTCGTGGTGCTCAACGACCGCACCTTCAACGCCTTTGTCATGGACGGCCGCCACATCTTCATCAATGCCGGCGCGCTGTTCGACGCCAAAACGCCGAACGAGATCATCGGCGTGTTCGCCCATGAAACCGGCCATCTGGCCGGCGGCCATCTGCAGCGCTTGCGCGAACAATTGTCGCGCGCACAGACCGCCTCGATCATCGGCCTTCTGCTCGGCGCCGGTGCTGCGGTCGCCGGTGGCGCCAACGCCGGCGCCGCCGCCATCATGGCGCCGCAGGCCGCCATCCAGCGCTCGCTCTTGGCTTACGTGCGCACCCAGGAAGACCAGGCCGATCATGCCGGCGTGAAGTTTCTCACCGAGACCCACCAGTCGGCGCGCGGCATGCTCGAGCTGTTCAAGCGGCTGAGCAACGAGTCGCTGTTCAACTCGCGCTACGTCGATCCCTATCTGCAGACCCACCCGATGCCGGCCGAGCGCATCGCCGCGCTGGAGCAGATCGCCAAGGCGAGCCCCTATTACGACGTCAAGGATCCGCCGGCGCTGCAGGCACGTCACGACATGATGCGCGCCAAGCTGGCCGGCTTTCTCGACCGTCCCGACACCGTCGCCCGGCGTTACCCGCTCAGCGACCACAGCCTGCCGGCGCGCTACGCGCGGGCAATCGTCGCCTATCGCAGCGCCGACATCCGCAACGCGCTCGCCCAGATCGACAGCCTGATCCAGACGCAGCCGGGCAATCCCTATTTCCAGGAACTCAAGGGCCAGGCTTTGCTCGAATCCGGCCGCGCCCGTGAAGCTGTCGGCCCGCTGCGCCATGCGGCGCGGCTGTCGAACAACGCGCCGCTCATCCAGGTGCTGCTGGCGCAGGCGCTGATCAGCAGCAACGACAAACCGGGCGCCGACGAGGCCGTCGTCCTGCTCAATTCGGCGCTGTCGCGCGAACCGACCATCCCGGAAGCCTACGACCAACTCGCCATGGCCTATGGCCGCAAGGGCGACCTCGGCCGCGCCGACCTCGCCGCGGCGCAAGCCGCCCTTAACCGCGGTGATCTAAAAACGGCACGCCAGATCGCCGCGCGCGCCAAGGGACGCCTACCGGTCGGCTCGCCGCCCTGGGTGCGGGCGAACGACATCACCAATGACAAGCCGCAGCCCGCCAATGCCCGCAACTGATCATCGACAAGGACACAGCCAATGACCCTCAAACTGCGTATCGCTGCCTTCGGCGCCGCCCTGCTGGCGTCGGCGCTGACGCAAGGCGCTTCAGCCGCCGAGTTCTCGTCGACCCAGCGCGACGAGATCGGCGCCATCGTCCGCGAATATCTCATCGCCCACCCGGAAGTCCTGCAGGAGGCGATGGCCGAACTCGACAAGCGCCAGCAGGCCGCCGAAGCCGAGAAGCATCAGGCCGCGGTGAAGGACAACGCCAAGGCGCTGTTCTCCTCGCCCAACCAGGTCACGCTCGGCAATCCGAAAGGCGACGTCACCTTCGTCGAGTTCTTCGATTACAACTGCGGCTACTGCAAGCACGCCATGGGCGACATGCTCGCCCTGCTCAAGGACCCGAACCTGAAGGTCGTGCTCAAGGAATTCCCGGTACTTGGCCCCGGCTCGGTCGAAGCCGCTCAGGTCGCGGTCGCGGTGCGCATGCAGGATCCGACCGGCCAGAAATATCTCGACTTCCATCAGAAGCTGCTCGGCGGCCGCGGCCAGGCCGACAAGGCCCATGCGCTCGCCGCCGCCAAAGCCGCCGGTCTGGACATGGCGCGACTGGAAAAGGACATGGCGAGCCCCGAGGTGAAGACGACCTTGCAGGAGAACTTCAAGCTTGCCGAAACGCTCGGCATGAACGGCACGCCGAGCTACGTCATCGGCAACGACGTCGTCGTCGGCGCCGTCGGCCTCGACGCGCTGCGCCAGAAGGTCAATGTGGCGCGTTGCGGCAAGGCGACCTGCTGAACGATCACACGAGCTTAAAGCGGCAAAACATGAAGGAGGCGCAGGATCCTGCGCCTCTTTTTTTTGCGCAGCAGCAGAACCCGTTCCACCGGGACGAATAAACAGGCTTGAAATCTCGCCGTGAATTGGAGTCAGATCGCCGCCGGGGACCGGCGTGATGCAAAGGAGCGCAGCCATGGCTGCCAGCGACACCGTCTTCTCCGGTTCGATCCCCGATCTTTATAATCGGCTGATGGTGCCGCTTGTCTTCGAGCCTTATGCGAAAGACCTGGCGCGGCGCACTGCACAAGCGCGCCCGGAAGCCGTGCTCGAGACGGCCGCCGGAACCGGTGTCGTCACACGCGCGCTTGCGACAGCCCTCGGCGGCGCGCGCATCGTCGCCACCGACCTCAATCAACCGATGCTGGATTTCGCCCGATCGCACCACCCGCAAGCCGACCGGGTCGAATGGCGGCAGGCCGACGCGCTGGCGCTGCCCTTCGACGATCGACGCTTTGACGTCGTCCTTTGCCAGTTCGGCGCGATGTTTTTTCCAGACAAGCTGCAGGGCTATCGCGAGGCACGGCGCGTGCTCAAGCCCGGCGGTGTCTATCTGCTGAACGTCTGGGATCGCATCGAAGAGAACGACTTCGCCGACGTCGTCACCGCCGCTCTCGCCGGCCGATTTCCCGACGACCCGCCCCGCTTTCTCGCGCGCACGCCGCATGGCTATCACGACAAGGCCCGGATCGTGAGCGAACTGCGGGCGGCCGGCTTCTCGGACATCCATTGCGATGCGGTGGACGCCGTCAGCAAAGCCGAGACGGCGCAGGTACCGGCCATTGCATATTGTCACGGCACGCCGCTGCGCAACGAGATCGAAGCGCGCGACCCGGAAGGTCTCGAACACGCCACGCGCCTTGCCGAGGCGGCGTTGATACGGAAGTTCGGCGCCGGGCCGGTCGAAGGCCGCATTCGGGCCTATGTTTTCACGGCCACGGCCGGCGCGGCCTCGGCGGCGTAATTAATGCCGTTATATCAATGGCTTGAACGATCCCCAGGGCCACCCTGTGCGGGCTTCCCCTGACGGCTGCGGCCACCTATAAAGCGTTCGTATCGACAAAACGCCCGGCGATGGGCGTCAAAAAGCGACCGCACACCAGCCCTGCCGGACAGCCCACTGCAATGGCCCAGACGATCTACGTCCTCAACGGACCCAACCTCAATATGCTGGGCACGCGCGAGCCGGAGAAATATGGCTCGGCGACCTTGGCCGACGTCGAGCGCCTGTGCGGCGAGACCTGCAAGCGCTTCGGCCTCGGTATGGTGTTCAAACAATCGAATATCGAAGGCGAACTGGTCACCTACATCCAGGAAGCCCGCCTGAACAAGGCCGCCGGCATCGTCATCAACCCGGCGGCCTATACGCACACGTCGGTCGCCATCCTCGATGCGCTGACCCTGACCGAACTGCCCGTGATCGAGATCCACATCACCAACGTCCACCAGCGCGAGCGCTTCCGGCATCACTCTTACGTGTCGAAAGTGGCCAAGGCGGTCATGGCCGGCTTCGGCGTCCAGGGCTATGCGCTGGCGATCCAGGGGCTGGCCGGCATGATCGGCGCAAAAGAAAAGTAAGACATCTCACGCTATGCGTCTGCCCGCCCGCGCCGGCAGCGCCCACAACGTCGGAACCGTTTGAATGGCAAAACCGCCGAAAACTACGCTGGTTGACCGTGAACTCATTCAGGAGCTGTCCAAGCTTCTCGACGAGACCGGACTGACCGAGATCGAAATCGAGCAGGACGGTCAGCGCATCCGCGTCGCCCGTGGCAGCGTCGCGGTCGCCGCCGCGCCGGCGCCGGTCGTGCGCGCCGCCGCCCCGCAGCCGGTTGGCGAATCCGCGGCCGCGCCGATGGATGCCGCCAAGCACCCTGGCGTGGTCAAGTCGCCGATGGTCGGCACCGCCTATATGGCGCCGGAGCCCGGCGCCCGCCCCTTCATCGAGGTCGGCACCAAGGTGAAGGCGGGCGATACGCTGCTGATCATCGAAGCGATGAAGACAATGAACCAGATCCCGGCGCCGCGTGGCGGTACCGTGACCCAGATCCTGTGTGAAGACGGCCAGCCGGTGGAATTCGGCGAGCCGCTGGTGATCATCGAGTGACGTCCCTCACTCCGCCGGGCAGCCGCCATGTTCGATAAAATCCTCATAGCCAATCGCGGCGAGATCGCACTGCGCGTGCTGCGCGCCTGCAAGGAGCTCGGCATCAAGACCGTCGCGGTGCATTCCACCGCCGACGCCGACGCCATGCATGTGCGCTTCGCCGATGAGAGCGTCTGCATCGGTCCACCGGCGGCGAAAGACAGCTACCTCAACATCCCGGCGATCTTGGCCGCCTGCGAGATCACCGGCGCCGACGCCGTGCATCCCGGCTACGGCTTCCTGTCGGAGAACGCCCGCTTCGCCGAGATCCTCGCCGAACACGGCCTGCATTTCATCGGCCCGAAGGCCGAACACATCCGCATCATGGGCGACAAGATCGAGGCCAAGCGCACCGCCAAGCGCCTCGGCATTCCGGTCGTGCCCGGCTCCGATGGCGGCGTTTCCGACGACGCCGAGGCGGCGCGCGTCGCCAAGGAGATCGGCTTCCCGGTTTTGATCAAGGCCGCGGCCGGCGGCGGCGGCAAGGGCATGCGGGTCGCGCGCTCGGCCGACGAACTCGCCAGCGCGCTGTCCACCGCGCGTTCCGAAGCCAAAGCCAATTTCGGCAGCGACGCCGTCTATATCGAGAAATATCTCGGCAAGCCGCGCCACATCGAAATCCAGGTGCTCGGCGACGGAAAGGGCAACGCCATCCATCTCGGCGAGCGCGACTGCTCGCTACAGCGCCGCCACCAGAAGGTGCTCGAGGAAAGCCCCTCGCCCGCGCTCAACGTCGCGGCGCGCGACAAGATCGGCGAAACGGTCGCCAAGGCCATGCGCGAGATTCAGTATCTCGGCGTTGGCACCGTCGAATTCCTTTACGAGAACGGCGAATTCTACTTCATCGAGATGAACACGCGCATCCAGGTCGAGCATCCGGTGACCGAAATGATCACCGACATCGATCTGATCTTCGAACAGATCCGCGTCGCCGCCGGCGCCGATCTGACGCTGAAGCAGAGCGACATTCGTTTCCATGGCCACGCCATCGAGTGCCGCATCAATGCCGAGAACCCGGTGTCGTTCAGGCCGTCGCCCGGCAAGATCCTGCACTATCATCCGCCGGGCGGCCTCGGCGTGCGTATCGATTCCGCAGTCTATCAGGGCTACTCGATCCCGCCTTATTACGACTCCCTGGTCGGCAAGCTGATCGTGCACGGCAAGACGCGCCAGGAATGCCTGATGCGGCTCAAGCGCGCGCTCGACGAAGTCGTGGTCGACGGCATCGAGACGACGCTGCCGTTGTTCCGCGCCTTGGTGCGTGAATCCGACATCATCAACGGCGACTATCACATCCACTGGCTCGAGCAGTTCCTCGCTCAGGGTGGAATGGAAGAAAGCCAGCCGCTATCCTCCTGACGCGCCAAGCCGGCGATGAACCGGTGGCGCGCTCATTGGAGGAAAAGTCATGCCCGGCACCGTTCGACTGCACCGCGTCCTGGCCACCAAACCGGACAAGGTCTATCGCGCCTTCCTCGAGGCCGATGCGCTGGCGAAGTGGCTGCCGCCCAATGGCTTTGCCTGCACCGTGCACGCGCTCGACGCCACGGTCGGCGGAACTTTCCGGATGTCATTCCGCAATTTCACCACCGGCGCCAGCCACGCCTTCGGCGGCGAATTCTTGGAACTCGTGCCCGAGACGCGCGTTCGCTATACCGACAAGTTCGAAGACCCCAACCTGCCGGGCGAAATCCGCGTGACGGTGGAACTCCGGAAAGTCCTCGTCGGCACCGAGGTCGACATCGTGCAGGAGGGCATACCCGACGCCATTCCGGTTGAAGCCTGCTACCTCGGCTGGCAGGAATCCCTGCGTAATCTGGCTCGCCTTGTCGAGCCGGAGATCAATCAATAATCATCGGTCGTCCGGGGCAATTCGTGCCGCTGGCCGAATCCGATATCGTCGACGGCGATTCCCCGCCTTCTTTGCGACAACGTAACAACGCCCGCCGCGCGCGGAATGAAAGGACGTCCCTTGGCCTGGATGTTGCCTCGCTGGCGGTTCCTCAATTTGCAGGCGCTGCTACTCGGCATCGGCTTCCTGCTGCTGGTCGGCATCAGTGCCGCAACTATCTATTTAGTCGAACGCTCGGCGTCCGATAGCAAGCAGCTCACGGACACGCTCAGCATCGAGGACAAGCTGTCCGACATTCAACTCACGGTGCGCCGGGCCGAGAGCAGCCAGCGCGGATATCTGCTGACCAACGACCGAACCTATCTCGAAGACTTCCGCGACGCCGAACCCGAGACCCGCGACACGATCGCCGAGATCCGCGAATTGGCCAAGACCAGCGCCACGCGCCAGACCACGATCGATCGCGTCGACGAGCTCGTCACCGGAAAATTCCGCGAGATGCAACGCATCATTGCCCTCAACGAACAAGGCCAGCGCCGCGAAGCCTTGTTGCAGGTGCGCCAGGGTGAAGGCCGTCGCATCATGACCGAGCTGCGCGACGTCATCGATCAGGCCATCGAACAGGAAAGCAACCTCGCCGAGGTGCGCGCCAAGTCCTCGCGCAATACCAGCAATCTGCTGCTGTTCGTGTCGCTGGCCGGCGCCCTGCTCATCGTCGGCATCGGCGCCCTCTCCATTCTCCTCGTGCAGCGCAATTATCGCCGCGCCGAAGCGGCGCGGTCGGAGCTCGCCGCGACCAACGCCAATCTCGAACGCATCGTCGAATATCGCACCGAGGATCTCACTGAGGCCAACGAGGAAATCCAGCGCTTCGCCTATATCGTCAGCCACGACCTGCGCTCACCGCTGGTCAACATCATGGGCTTCACCTCGGAGCTCGAGACGTTGCGGCAGGACATCTTCCAGGAGATCGAACGCTTGGCCGGCGAGCTTGCCGCCACACAGGGCGCCGAACCGGGCGGCGAGGAGAAAGTACCGGTCCAGCAGCTTGGCGCCGAGTTCGACGAAGCCATCGGCTTCATCAAGACCTCGATCGACAACATGGACCGGCTGATCAACGCCGTCCTCAAGCTGTCCCGCGAGGGCCGCCGCCAATTCCATCCAGAAACCGTGGATATGGACGCGCTGATCGCCAGCCTCGTCGAGACGGTGACACATCGCGCCGCGGAACTTCAGGCCACGTTGCGCGTTGAGAGCTTGCCAGCGGTGGAGACGGATCCGCTGGCGGCCCAGCAGATTTTTGGCAATCTCATTGATAATGCTTTGAAATATGGTCGCGATGACGAAAAACTGCAGATCGAGATCAGAGGCCGTCTGACCGCCACACATGCCATTTACGAAGTCCAGGACAACGGCCGCGGCATCGACCGGGCCGATTTTCAGCGTGTCTTCGAGCTGTTCCGCAGGGCGGGACGGCAGGATCGCCCCGGGGAAGGCATCGGCCTTGCCCACGTCAGGGCCTTGGTGCGACGGCTCGGTGGAACCATGGGTTTGACTTCGGAACTCGGTAAGGGCAGCACCTTCACCGTGACACTGCCCCGGCGATGGTCGGCGGCGAACAGGAGCGCAGCGTGAATAGCCGTATGTCGGAGCTTCCCGTCGAGATCGTGATGATCGAGGACGACGAAGGTCATGCCCGCCTGATCGAAAAGAACATCCGGCGTGCCGGCGTCAACAATCCGATTTCCCCGTTCGCCAACGGCACCGACGCCATGACCTATTTGTTCGGCGCCGACGGTTCGGGGCTGGCCAGCAAGGGCAAGCCGCTGCTGGTCCTGCTCGATCTCAATCTGCCCGACATGACCGGCGTCGAGATCCTCGGCCGCATCAAGTCGAACGAGCATCTCAAGCGCGTGCCGGTGGTCGTGCTGACGACCACCGACGACGCCCTCGAGATCCAGCGCTGCTACGATCTCGGCTGCAACGTCTACATTACCAAGCCGGTAAACTACGACAGTTTCGCCAACGCAATCCGCCAGCTCGGTCTGTTCTTCTCGGTCATCCAGGTTCCCTCACCGCATTAAGCGATCCATGCCGCGCAAGGTTCTGTACATCGACGACGACGCCGGTCTGTGTGCGCTGGTCAAGCGCACGCTGGGACGCGAGGGCATCGAGGTCGTCACCGCCAGCGACGGCGAAAGCGGCCTCAAGCTGCTCGGCGAGCAGGCGGACATCGACATCGTCGCCGTCGATCTGTACATGCCCGGCCTCGGCGGCATCGAACTGACCGAGCGCATCAACCGGCTGCCCAATCATCCGCCGGTCATCGTCGTCACCGGCGCCCAGGACTCGCGCATGGCGGTCGCAGCGCTGAAAGCCGGCGCCTTCGACTATGTCGTCAAGGAAGTCCAGGGCGAGTTCACCTTCCTGCTCAAGGCTGCGTGTCACGCCGCCGCCGACGCCATGCGTACGCGTCGCGCCAAGGAAGCCGCCGAAGCCGAAGTGCGCGCCGCGCGCGACCGCTTCGAGGCGCTGGCCGCCGAGCGCGCGCTGCTGATGCGCGAAGTCAACCATCGCGTCGGCAACAGCCTGCAACTGATCGCGTCGCTGCTCACGATCCAGTCGAACGCCGCCGCCAATGCCGAGGTCAAGGAAGCGCTCAGCGACGCCACCGGCCGCGTCATGGCGGTCGCGCAGGTGCACCGCCGGCTCTATACCTCCGACGATGTGCAGTCGGTCGCCGTCGAACTCTATCTCGAGGCGCTGGTCGAGGATCTGCGCCGCTCCACCGCCGCCGAAGGCGGCGTGCTGGCGCAATTGACGCTGCAGGCCGAACCCATGGCGGCAGCGCCGGACCACGCCGTCGCCCTCGGCATGATCGTCAATGAGCTCGTCACCAACGCGCTGAAATACGCCTACCCCGACGGCAAGAAAGGCGCCATCCGAGTGCTGTTGCGCCGGAACGGCGACAATCACGCGGTCCTGAGCGTGGAAGACGACGGCGTCGGCAATTCCTCCAACGGCGCCGCCCCCGCCCCCGTGCGCTCGACCGGGCTCGGTCAGCGCATCGTCCACGCCATGGGAGACAAGCTGCACGCACACATCAACCATGTCAGCGGTCCGAATGGCACGCGCGTGACCGTCGACTTCGATCTGTTTTCGGCGCCGGCGGTCAAGGCCTCGGCGCCCAAACCTGCCGCCTGACCTGCGGTCAGACGCGCGCCGACAGTCGCTCGATCAGCGTGCAGACCTCAGATGGACTGTAGGGCTTCGGCACGAACAGCGAGCGCGCCACCATGCCTTTCAGCCCGAACTCCGCGTAGCGGCCGGACGCATAAAGGATCGGCAGGTCGGGCCGCATCGTTCGCGCCCGCTCCGCCAGTTCCGCGCCGTCGATATCGCCCGGCAGGTTGACGTCGGTGAAGACGACATCGACCGGCGCGCCACTCTGGAGATGACGCAGCGCCTCCTCGGCGGTGCTGACCTCTTGCACAATAAAGCCTCGCTCGCGCAATTCGTCCGCCACGACCATGCTGATGAGCTCCTCGTCTTCGACCAGAAGCACGTAGATGGGTTGCGATCGGTCCGGCATGGTCGTTCTCATCAGGCTCGATGTGCGGCGAATCGGAGGGTTCGCATGCTCCGATCGACAGTTCGATGCCGGGCTAACGCCAGGGGCGCGAAATCGTTCAAACTACTTAAAATTCAAAGTGATCATGGTAACCGAAGCGTAATCGTGGCGCCGCAGCGCCCGGCGCGTTAAAACGGCCGGACGATGGCCGGCCGCGACAACACCGATTTCGAAATCACCCCGGACGTGCTGCTCAAGGCCTATGCCTGCGGCATCTTTCCGATGGCCGAGGACGCCGACGATCCGGCGCTGTACTGGATCGAGCCGGAACATCGCGGCATCCTGCCGCTCGCCGGGTTCCATGTTCCGGCGCGGCTCGCCCGCACCGTGCGCGCGACGCCCCTCACCGTCCATGTCGACCGCGATTTCGACGCCGTCATCGACGGCTGCGCCACGCCGGCCACCGACCGCGACCGCACCTGGATCAACACGCGCATCCGCAAGCTCTATCGCGGCCTGTTCGATCGCGGCCACTGTCACACCGTCGAGGTCTATGACGGCGACGCGCTGGTCGGCGGCCTCTACGGCGTCTCGCTCGGCCGCGCCTTCTTCGGCGAGAGCATGTTCCACCGTGTGCGCGATGCCTCGAAGATCGCGCTGGTGCACTTGATGGCGCGGCTCAAGGCTGGCGGCTACACTTTGTGCGACACGCAATACGTCACCGAGCACCTGCGCACCTTCGGCGCCGTCGAGGTGCCGAAGAAGCGCTATCAACGCTTGCTGGAAGACGCGCTCACCGGCGAGGCCGAATTCTTCGCGCTTCGCGACGAGCCGCCCCCGAGCGGCGACGAAGCACTGGCGGTTCTGGAAAGCGACTGAGTTAGCGGATCGGCTGGAACGTACCGGACGGCAAAGGCCGCGCCTGCGCCGGCCGCGGCGGCCGCGCCGGCGGCGTGCGCACCGGCTGCTGCGGCTTCTTCGTTTCGCTGGGCGCGTCGCCGGCGTCGGCGACGTTGGGATTGGTGCCGCCCTTACACTCGGTCAGCCACACGTCGTAGATCGGGTGTTCGACCGCGTGCAGGCCCGGGCTCGCCGCGAACATCCAGCCGGAGAAGATGCGCTTGATGTCACCGTTGAGCGTGACCTCGTCGACCTGGACGAAGGCGTCGGTGTTCGGCGTTTCGGTCGGCGGCCGCGAATAGCAGACGCGCGGCGTCACGCGGAGCGCGCCGAACTGCACCGTCTCGTTGATGGCGACGTCGAACTTGGTGATGCGACCGGTGATCTTGTCGAGCCCGGCGAAGATCGCGGTCGGGTTGGCGATGCGCTGCGGCGGCGGCTCGACCACCACTTCGTCGCTCGGCTGCGGCGCGGTGTTGGCGTTCTGCTGTTGCGGCGTGCCCGGCGGCTGGCGAACGCCCGGCGGCAAGCCCGGCAAGGTCTGCACCGGATTGGTCGTCGCGTTCTGCGGCGGCTGACCGGCCGGCGCGTTGGGCGCCACCGGAGTCACCGGCGTCAGGCTCTGCGACGGCGCGGCGGTCGTGCCGGGCGGCGGCGCCAGCTCGTTCGACTGGATGGTGCCGCGGCCGGGCCGGCTCGAGGGCGGCAGGTTCATCGGTGCCGGCAGCGGCTGCGCCGGCGGCAAATCGGGATTGACCCAGTTGCCCGATTGCGTGGCGGTGGCGCCGCTCTGCACGTCGCCACCGCGGCCGAGATCGGCCGGCGGTAAAGACTGCGGCTGGCGGCCCGTCGGCACGCTGCCCGGCGGGCGTGGCGGCGGCGGATCGCTGAAGATGGTGCTGAACTGCGCGGCAGCCGGAGCGGCCCCGAGCAGCACCATCATCGCAATCGCTGAAAGCCGAAGCCGGGCCATGGAGGTCGCTTGTTCGGGAGTTTCGGGCGCCCCGCGCGCGGATTCGCACGCGTTTTCAGCGGTCCGGTTAACACGGTGAATGCGGCGGCGGAAGGGCGTCAGGACGGCTTTGTTCCGCTACGCCGCGGCAGCAACATCAGGCCGGCAAGTCCGGCGAGCGACACCGCCGCGCCCGCGGTAAAGGTCGCCGCCGGGCCATAGAGATCCCACAGCCCCCCCGCCCCCAGGCTCGCCAGCAGCGCCGCGATGCCGCCGGCGACGTTGAACAGGCCGAAGGCCGTGCCGCGCAGATCGGGCGGCGCGGTATCGGCCACCATCGCCGACAACAGGCCCTGGCTGAGGCCCATATGCAGGCCCCAGAGCGCAACCCCGATCAGCGCACCGATAACACCGGCGGCAAAGGCCAGGACAAGATCGGCGACGATCAGTACCGCCGTGCCGGCAACGAGCACCCCGTGGCGGCCGAACCGGTCGGAGATCACGCCCGCCGGATAGGCCGTCAGGGCATAGACCGCGCTCATCACCACCATGACGATGGGCACGAAGGCGACGGCGATGCCGACGCTCTGCGCCTTGAGCACCAGAAACGCTTCGCTGAACCGCGCCACCATCAGCACGCTGGCAATGGCGACGACCAACCAATACGTCGCCGGCAGACGCCGTCCATCCGACCATCGCAGCTTCTTAGCCGAAGGCTGCGCCGCGACCGGCGATGCCGGCTCCTTGACGACGAAAACGATAAGCGCGAACGACACGAAAGCGGGAATGATCGCGATCCAGAACACCAGCCGGAAGGCATCGTGGCTCAGCCACATCAGCGCCATCGCCGTGAGCGGGCCGAGAAAGGCGCCGATCGTGTCGAGTGTCTGGCGTAAGCCGAACGCCGCGCCGCGCAAATTCGGCGGTGCGAGATCGGCGACCAGCGCATCGCGCGGCGCACCGCGAATGCCCTTGCCGATACGATCGACGAAGCGCGCCGCCACGATCCACGACAGGCTGGAAGCGAGCGGAAATGCCGGTTTGGTGATCGCGGCCAGCCCGTAGCCGATAACGGCGAGCAGCTTGCGCTTGCCAAGCCAATCGCTGAGCGCGCCCGAGAAGACCTTCACGATCATCGCGGTGGCTTCGGCAATGCCTTCGATCAGCCCGACTTCGAGCATCGAGGCGCCGAGCGCGGTGACCAGATAAACGGGCAAAAGCGCATGGATCGTCTCGGACGACAGATCCATGAACAGGCTGACAAAGCCGAGGGCCCAGATGCTGCGCGGCAGTTGCCGCAAGGACGACCGCGACGGCGCGCCCGGCGGCATCAACCTTCCGGCGACCAGGCCTTATAGTCGCCGGTCGCCTTGGGACGGCGGCCCGAGGACAGAGTCGAGCCTTGCGGGCGATAGGCGCCGGCGGTGCCGGTCAGATTCGGCCGGTGCGGCTTCTGCCATTCGCGCGGCGTGTATTTCTCGTCGGTCGGCGGCACGTCGACGGTGTGATGCATCCAGCCGTGCCACGCCGGCGGGATCGTGCTCGCCTCGGCGTAGCCGTTATAGATCACCCAGCGGCGCTCGAAGAGCAGGCGCTTGTCGATCTTGCCACCCTTGGTACGGTAATAGGTATTGCCGAACTCGTCGGTCCCGACCTTCTCGCCGTAGAGCCAGGTCCAGAAATCGGTCCCGAAAGTGGAGGAATTCCACCAAGTGAAGCATTTCAGCAGGAAACTTTTCATCGCCGATGCGCATTTCCGTTGCGATGGGCGCGTTGTGCCACCTCACCGGGCCCATGTCCAGCGCGCGCGGCGCGCCCGAACACCCGTTTTCCCACCTTATTGAGAGCTGAAATCGCTGATGGATTCGGTTAGATCGGTCTTGTCCACCCTCGCCCGCTGGCTCGCCTGGCTGCCCGATCAGGTCGTGGCCCTCGTCATCGTCACCCTCGCCGTCATCATTGCCTATTCGCTGCACAAGACGGTGCGCCGGGTGCTGCGCATGACGCTGGCGACCCGCTATCCGCGCGTGCTGACGGTGGTGCAGCAGATGCGCGGCGTAACGCGGCTCGGCCTCATCATCCTGGCGCTGATCATCGCCGTGCCGGTGGCGCCATTCGATCCGGACACCGCGGCCTGGATCGCCAAGTTCCTGGTGATCGCCGTCATCGCCATGATCGGCTGGGCGGCGATGACCGCGCTGAAGATCGCCGCCGACATCTACCTGCTGCAATTCCGCATCGACACCGACGACAATTTGCTGGCGCGCAAGCATTACACCCAGGTGCGCGTCCTGTTGCGCACGATCGATGTCGTTATCGTCGTCATCACGGTCAGCGCGGCGCTGATGACCTTCGAGCCGGTGCGCCAATATGGCGTCAGCCTGTTCGCTTCCGCCGGCGTCGCCGGCCTCGTTGCGGGCCTCGCCGCGCGGCCGGTGCTGTCGAATTTGTTTGCCGGCGTGCAACTCGCCATGACACAGCCGATCCGGATCGACGACGCCGTCATCGTCGAAAACGAATGGGGCACCGTCGAGGAGATCACCTCGACCTACGTGGTGGTCAAGATCTGGGACTGGCGGCGGCTGATCGTGCCGCTGACCTATTTCATCGAGAAGCCGTTCCAGAACTGGACGCGCGAGAGTTCGGCGCTGATCGGCACGGCGATGCTCTATGTCGATTACCGCGCGCCGGTCGGCGCCATCCGCGACAAGCTTTCAGAGATTGCCAAGGCGTCGCCGAACTGGGACGGCCGGGTGGTCAATCTCCAGGTCACCGACTGCAAGGACGACACCATCGAGCTGCGCTGCCTCGTCAGCGCCGCCTCGGCCGGCAAGGCCTTCGACCTGCGTTGCGAGGTGCGCGAGAAGCTCGTCGACTTCCTGCAGCGGGAGCATCCCGAGGCGCTGCCGCGGCGAAGGGCGGATGTGGTGCTCGCGGGCGATGGCGGTCATCTCGCTGCCGGGAGCGATCGTCCGACCGACTGGGGGGATGGCGACGAGGCATCAGGCCCGCTCTGACTGGCACAGCGCTCCGAATTGCGAGCAAACTTGCACTTGGCGCCACTAGCTAGAAGCCGAATTCCAAGTCATATTGTTGTGATGGTGAAGACGTGGGGAACAGCCAAAGGGGACGACTTTACGTGCCCGCATTGCGGATCGGTCTACAAGACCGAACTTCATCGCTTGCCGTCTACTGACCGAGACAGTGCCACTTGCGAAGTTTGTGGAAAGGAAATGGATAGCTGGAACTCGACCACGTTCCCTGTTTACAGGCTCAAAAAGGCGTCGAAGTAGCCTGAAGCGCCAATGGCGCTAATCAGCTAGCGAAATCAGACCGCAGACGTACCATCCAAAAAAAGGGCCCGGTAGAAACCGGGCCCAAGCAGACGATTTGGATGAGTGGCGGTGATACAGCGGCTTAACTGGCAACTTTGAGGTTGGCTTTACCGATTGGCCGGACATCGACGGAGAGAGGCAGCGGATGTAGCTGACCTCCCGGGGTTTTCTCCATCAGCACCGAACCTTCCGATATCTTGGCAACTATCTGCTCGTACGCGAACAAAGCCTGACGAATTACCTCAGTATGGGATGCGGCATCGGTGCGGTCACGAAGCCAATCCAACCTCTCCATCGCCCTTTCGGGAATGACGAGATTTAGACGGCGCTTACTGAGACCCATAATCTGCCCTCCTAGGCTTGACATCCCAAAATGTAATACACGATACGTGCATTGTAAACATATTTTCTAACAAAAAAATGCCCCCTTTCGAGGGCATTAAGTTGTTTTGGGAGGTCGAAAATGAAGATGTCAAAGGGGCCAAAAGCCCCAAAGACCGTGCACTAAAGCAACCAAAGTGGCCAAAAAGCCGACGATCTGACTTGCCACCTCCAAGTGTCTTCTCCATTTCGGGATTTCAGATATCCCATTGTATGGATTAAGTTTACTTGGCTCTTCATCCTCCGACTTCGGAACAAGATGCAGCATTGCATCCTCCATTGCCGGGTTACGTCTGGGATCGATGGGGCTAAGTCCCCCACTTACCCGCATAGAGGTTACGACGCGTTCATTATGTCGTCAAGTTTGCGTGTCTGTTATGTGTGTAGCGGGTGTAGACACTGCGCATCTTCGACGCCTTTCCCGCGAACTCTCTGGCCAATCAGTTGAGGCTAGTCGCCATTCTTCAACCTGCGTTACGACCACGCCCGCCATTGCCTTTGCCCAGAATCTAGGGCTATGGTGCCCGCGAATTCAGCAATGCCGCTGTTGTTTGGGCATTTCCGCTGAAAACGAGATGACAGTGCCGGGAAATGCGAAGGCGGGCTCCCTCCGAGGGGCCCGCCTTTTCGCTTGGGCCCCGACGAATTTTGCCGGCGCGATTCCTTTGCAAAGCCTCAAGAACACAAGCGGTAGGGCCATCAACAGGGGTGGGACACTTCATCCCGCTCATCAGTCCGGATCACCCACAGGCTAAGCGGCTGACCTCAAATCGAGAATCAGGGACTCGTCGGCCACGATACCGGTGTTTATCCCGCGCTTATCCCCGGCCCGGCCGAAGCGGAAAAGAAGCTGTGGGTTGTCGGCAAGCCCCCATTTTTCGTCATTTTTTCTTCACCGCCCTAGGCATCAAAACCCAGGTCCAGGCCGCAAAAAAACGGGCTTCACGGTCGGGGCTGGAGGGTCATACTGCCCCCGGTTCTCGCGGGCGTTATCCTCACTTTTCACCGGACTGACACAAGATTTAGGGATTTGGTTACACCTACCCACTAACTGTTGTTGACGACGACGGCGAGTCCCATATAGCTTTGTGACAGTACGGTGTGGGTGATGCGTATGAAGAGTTCCCGCCGGAACCTCCAAACCGACGTGAAGTCGCGTTTTGAGCCCTGATGCCGCCTCAGGCGTTCTCAGGGGACGGGAGACTGTTGCGTAACGGGTTCCAATGGGAACCCGGGAGTTCACCGGGTGCCGCAGCACGAGCCCCGGACCTACATCAGGTGGGTGTCAAACAGGGTTTTGAGTGAACGGAAGGCGGACAAGGACAGGTCCGTCTGGAATAATCGTCGGCGGCCGCTGGTCGCCCGGAATTTGGGGACGTGAAGACAATGCGGATCGAACGGCGCTACACGAAGGAAGCGGGTCAGGCTTACGCGGGGATCGACTTTCGCCTGACCACGTCCGAGATCAAGAATCCGGATGGCTCCATTGTCTTCAAGCTGGACAATGTCGAGGTGCCCGAATTCTGGTCGCAGGTCGCGTCCGATGTTTTGGCGCAGAAGTATTTCCGCAAGGCCGGCGTACCGGCGCGCCTGAAGAAGGTCGAAGAGAACTCGGTCCCCTCCTTCCTGTGGCGCTCGGTCGCCGACACCGAGGCGCTCGCGACGCTGCCGGAGAAGGAACGCTATATCGGCGAGACCTCGTCGAAGCAGGTGTTCGATCGCCTGGCCGGGACCTGGACCTATTGGGGCTGGAAAGGCGGCTACTTCGACAATGAAGACGACGCCCAGGCTTTCTATGACGAGCTGCGCTACATGCTGGCCAACCAGATGTGCGCGCCAAACTCGCCACAGTGGTTCAACACCGGCCTGCACTGGGCTTACGGCATCGACGGCCCCGGCCAGGGCCACTATTACGTCGACTTCCAGACCGGCAAGCTGACCAAGTCGAAGTCGTCCTACGAGCATCCGCAGCCGCACGCCTGCTTCATCCAGTCGATCTCCGATGACCTGGTGAACGAAGGCGGCATCATGGACCTGTGGGTGCGCGAGGCGCGCCTGTTCAAATACGGCTCCGGCACCGGCACCAACTTCTCCAACCTGCGCGGAGAAGGCGAGCGCCTGTCGGGCGGCGGCAAGTCGTCGGGCCTGATGTCGTTCCTCAAGATCGGCGACAGAGCCGCCGGCGCCATCAAGTCGGGCGGCACGACGCGGAGAGCCGCGAAGATGGTGATCGTCGATGCCGATCATCCGGATATCGAGAAGTACATCGACTGGAAGGTGCAGGAAGAGCAGAAGGTCGCGGCGCTGGTCACCGGCTCCAAGATCAACCAGAAGCACCTCAAGGCGGTGATGAAGGCCTGCGTCAATTGCGAAGGCCCGGACGATTCCTGCTTCAACCCGGAGAAGAACCCGGCGCTCAAGCGCGAGATCAAGCTCGCCCGCAAGGCCTTTGTGCCGGACAACTTCATCAAGCGCGTCATCCAGTTCGCCAAGCAGGGCTACACCGACATCGACTTCCCGACCTACGACACCGACTGGGATAGCGATGCCTATCTCACCGTCTCCGGCCAGAACTCGAACAACTCGGTGCGCGTCGACGACCAGTTCCTCAAAGCGGTCGAAGCCGACGGCAAATGGGACCTGACGTTCCGCAAGAACGGCAAGGTCGCCAAGACCGTGCAGGCGC
>JAFECJ010000109.1 GCA_018242205.1 Pseudomonadota bacterium | reverse complement strand
CCGCTGCCGACGTGCTATTCGGTGATGAGGATGGTGGTGGCCGCCGAACCGGCGACGCCGAGCGCGATGGCGACATCGAGCGCGAACGTCATCGCGAAGCGAGGGCCCATGGCCGACCGCATTGCCAACTACCGACGATAGGCGCGCCCCGCTTATCGCGATTATTAGGTATACCAGGCCAGAAAAGGTCAAGCGCGAGTTGATCTAAGTCGCGGTAAGTTCTGCATAAAAATATATCGCATCAAACGTTAGACGAAAGTCGCGGGCTGTCGTCCAGCCTCCTAACAAATCGCGCGAATCGCCGGGCCGTGGCGTCAGGTACGCGCCGGCCCGGTCGGCGACACCGTCGCCAGAAAGCGGGCGAGATCGTCGGTGACGTAGTCGACATGCGGGTCGCCGCGGCCTTCCAGCTCCCATTCCTCGCGGAACACTTCGCGTTGGCCCGACGGAACCACCAGCACGGTGGCCATGCCGAGCGCGTGCGGCACTTCGAGATTGCGCGACAGATCCTCGAACATTGCTGCCTTCATCGGATCGACGCCGTGGCGCTTGAGGAAGCGCTCATAGGTGATCGCCTTCGGCTTCGGTTCGAGCTCGGCGGCGACGATGTCGAACACGTCCTCGAAATGCTTGTCGATCTGAAGTCGTTTCAGCACCGCGTCGGCATGCGCCACGGTGCCGTTGGTCAGGATCAGCTTGCGGCCCGACAGCTTCTCGAGCGCGTCGCCGAGCGCCGGATTGGGCTCCAGCGGCGAATGATCAATCTGGTGCACGTAGTCGAGATAATGATCGGGGTTGAGGCCGTGCTCGGTCATTAAACCGCGCATCGTCGTGCCGTAGCGCTTGTAGTAATCTTTCTGCACGCGGAACGCTTCGTCCGCGGTCACCTTGAGGAACTCGGCGACATAGGCGCGGATGCGGTCGTCGACCTGCTGCCACAGCAGGTGATGCGGATAGAGCGTGTTGTCGAGATCGAACACCCAGGTTTCGACATGGGCGAAACCGCGCTTGCTGGTCGCTGAATTCAAGCCGCTTGCTCCTTCTTCCCCTTGCTCGTTTCATTCGCTCGGGCACCCTCTCCCACAAGGAGAGAGGGAAGGAAAGGGCTCTGACGAGGTTGTGGCCGCGCGCCTCGGGATTGTCGTCAGTGCAGGCGCGATCCCGCCACGGCCGTTTTTTCACGGCGCCGGTACGGCGGCGCGCTCTGGGCCGCGGCATCGGCCTCGATGCGGCGGTCGATTTCGCCGATGACCTGCCGGGCGAAGGGCCCGAGATGCGCGTACATCGCCATCAGCGAGACGATGGCGGGCAGGGCAGCCGGATTGGTGCGGGCGCAATTGACGAAGCTGGCCCAGAACCGGCTGCGCCCGCCCGGCATCGCATCGAGGATGCGGTTGACGGTGCCGAGGGAGGCAAGGCGCCGGCGCCGGTCGTCCTGGTGCGGGTCAGGCCGCCCGCTTCGATCCAGCATCGCGGTCAGGCGATCGAGCCGGCGCGCATAGGCGGTCGGTTCGAACACGCGTTCGAGCACCGTCTTGTAGTCGGTGAGCACATCGCGCAGCGGCCTCATCGGCTCGAAATTGATGCCGAGCGAACATTGGTCGCCGGTGCGGTCGGCGTTCATGACGTCGTGGCCCTGGTGCAGCCGGCCTTCCTTGGCGAGGCGGCGGGTAAGCTGCGTGTTCGGCAGGGCGTAAAGCAGCCCGACCATGCTCACCGGGATCGCGCATTCCTCGATGAAGTCGGCCATGGCGTCGCCGATGAAGCCTTTTTCATTATCGAAACCGACGATGAAGCCGGCGGTGACGAACAGGCCGTAGCCGTAGAGCTTGTGGATGTTCTCGGCGATGTTGCGGCGGATGTTCTGCTTCTTGCTGGTCTGGCGTAGCGTTTCCGGATCCGGACTTTCGATGCCGATGAACAGGGCGAAGAAATTCGTCTGCTTCAGCATCTCGAGCAGATCGTCGTCGTCCGCCAGATTCATCGACGCTTCGGTCGAGAATTCGAACGGATAACCGCGCGCCTCCTGCCAGGCCTGCAGCTCGGGCAGGAAGCTCCTGAGCGCCTTCTTGTTGCCGATGAGATTGTCGTCGACGAAATCGACATGGCCGCGATAGCCGAGCGCATAGAGACGATCGAGCTCCGCCAGCATCTGCGCGTTGGTCTTGGTACGCGGCTTGCGCCCATACAGTTCGATGATGTCGCAGAATTCGCAGGTGAACGGACAGCCGCGCGAATATTGCACGCAGATATAAAGGTAGTGGTTG
>JAFECJ010000108.1 GCA_018242205.1 Pseudomonadota bacterium | reverse complement strand
CTGCAGCGGCTCGAGCACGCCGCCGATGCCGACACCGCCCGACAGATGCACGTGCTTGCCGATCTGCGCGCAGGACCCAACCGTCGCCCAGGTGTCGACCATGGTGCCATTGCCGACATGGGCGCCGAGATTGACGAAGGACGGCATCAGCACGACGTTCGGAGCGATGTAAGCCGACTTGCGCACGATCGCGCCCGGCACGGCGCGGAAGCCTTCCTTCTTGAAGCGCGCCGGCGTCCAGCCCTTGAACTTGGAATCGACCTTATCCCACCACTTGGCGCCGCCGGGGCCGCCCGGGATCGCGCTCATGTCGTTGAGGCGGAACGACAGCAGCACGGCTTTCTTGAGCCACTGGTTGACGTGCCAGGCGCCGTCGCTCTGCTTCTCGGCGACGCGCGCGCTGCCGGAATCGAGCAGTTCGAGCGCGGTGTCGACCGCCTTGCGCACCGCGCCCTTGGTCTTGGCCGTGACCTTGTCGCGAGCCTCGAAGGCCTCGTTGATGGTCTTTTCCAGGCTCTGAAGATTGACTTTGGCAGGCATCAAACCACCCCGACGTTTCAACTGACGGCCCGGTTTGTCGGGGGCGGGGCGGGGGATGTCAAGACAGAGCGGAGCGGCTACGCTCCGGCCCCGGACAGGAGCCTCACCATGCGCCTAAAACTCTGCCTTCCCAGCCTCGTTCTCGCCCTCGTCGCCGCCGAACCGGCCTTCGCCCATCACATGATGGGCGGCAAGATGCCGGTGACCTTCGCCCAAGGGCTGTTATCCGGCCTCGGCCATCCGATCATCGGGCTCGATCACTTCGCCGCGGTGGTGGCGGTCGGATGCCTCGCCGCCGCGAATCGCGCCGGCGCGCGGCTCGCGCTCGGTTACGTCGCGGCGATGATGGCCGGCGTCGCTGTCCATCTGATGGGCGCGACTTTGCCCGCGGCCGACCTCTGGGTGGCGCTGTCGGTCATCGCGCTGGGCGTCGTGCTGCTGACGCGCCGCGACTTGAGCGCGGGCGCGGCGCTCGCGCTGTTCGCCGCCATCGGCCTGTTGCACGGCTATGCGCTCGGTGAATCGATTTACGGCGCCGAGCAGACGCCGGTGCTGGCTTATCTGATCGGGCTTGCCGTCATTCAAGGCGTCATCGCGCTCGCGGCGATGAATGTCGCGCGCCTGCTGATGCGCCGCATGGCGCAGGCCGCGCCGTTGCGCTTGATCGGCGCCGGCATTGCCGGCATCGGGATTGCCATCGTCGTCCAGCAGATCACGCCGACGGTCTGACGACGAAAGTTCCATCGCTCTCCTGCGACGCCTCGCCCGCGATTTATGGGTTGAGGTGACGGCACGATGGGTTATGACCCCCTGTATCGTCGATGATTTCTCCAGGAGGCAGAAGCGATGGATGTTCCCAACGTCGAGCAACTTGGCAACGAGATTTCTGTCTTCGTGACGCAATTGACGGCCTGGGCGGCGGTGGCGATTCCGAGCTTCATCGGCGCGCTGATCATGCTGATCGTCGGGTGGTGGTTCGCCAGCCGCGTCGAAACTGGCCTGCGCAGCCTGCTCGGACGTCAGCGCCACATCGATGCCACGTTATGCGGCGTCATCGCCTCGCTGGCGCGCTACACCATTCTCATTCTGGTCATTGTCGCCGTGCTCGGTCAGCTCGGCATCCAGACCACCAGCATCATCGCCGCGCTCGGCGCCGCCGGCCTCGCCATCGGCCTCGCCATGCAGGGTACGTTGTCGAACATCGCCGCCGGCATGATGCTGCTGTGGCTCAGGCCGTTCCGCGTTGGCGATTATATCGATACCGGTTCCGTCGCCGGCACGGTGAAGGATGTCGGCCTGTTCGCCAGTGAATTGCACTCCTGGGACGGCATCTTTCTGTTCGTGCCGAACTCTGAGTTGTGGAACAAGCGCATCATCAACTATTCGCGGCTGCCGACACGGCTGGTCGATCTCAAATTCAGCGTCGCTTATCACGACGACCTAGCCAAAGGGCAAGAAGCGCTGCTCAAGCTCGCTGGCGACAACGCCATGGTGCTGAAGCTACCGTCGGAACCGCAGATCTTCGTCGACGAACTCGGCGACAGCGCCGTGGTGCTGCGGCTGCGCTGCTGGGCGTCGAACGCCGATTACTGGACCGTGCGCCGCGCGCTTACCGAGCAGGGCAAAGCGACGCTCGAGGCGGCCGGTCTGTCGATCCCGTTCCCGCAGCGCGACGTCCATATGGTTGTCGGCAATCCCGAGGGCGACAAGTCCAACAAGCTGCGCGCCGTCTGACGCGATCCATTGCCGGATTGATTTATCCGGCGATATAAGCGCTCCATGGCAAACGAAACGCTGATCGAAATTCCGGCGCGGCACGGCAAGGCGCTGAAGCTGAAAAAAAGTCAGGCTGTGCGGCTCATCAATACGCACGGCACCCAGGTGGTCGATTGCTGGGCGTGGAATGCCCACGATCTGACCGATCACATGAGCATGGAGGCGACGCGGGTCTGGTTGCAGCGCCTCAATCCGCTGGTCGGCGACACTTTTGTCACGGCCAAACGCAATCCGATTCTGACTTTG
>JAFECJ010000107.1 GCA_018242205.1 Pseudomonadota bacterium | reverse complement strand
CTCTCGCAATGAAAACGTCTTCAGCGTCACGCACAACGGCAACGCCGGCGGCCTTGCAGCTGCCCGCGGCCAATGACGCTATGCGCGAGTTCCCTTTTTCGGATGCGGACTTCCGTGGCTTTGTCGAGCTTGCCTACCAATATGCGGGCATCGCCCTGGCGGATAGCAAGCGCAATCTCGTGTACAGCCGCCTGTCGCGGCGTCTGCGTGCGCTCGGAATACGCTCATTCGCCGAGTACCGCACCTATCTCGACGAAACCGACGCTGAGCGTGAGAACTTCATCAACGCGATCTCGACCAACCTGACGAAGTTTTTCCGCGAGTCGCATCATTTCGATCATTTTCGCGATAACGTCGCTGCCCCTTATGCGCGCAACAAAGCGGGCGGGCGATTGCGCGTGTGGTCTGCGGGCTGTTCCAGCGGTGAAGAGCCGTACACGATCGCCATGGTGCTGAAGCGAGAAATTCGCGACATCGAGCGTCATGACGCGCGTATTCTCGCCACCGACATCGATACCGAGATGGTCGCCCGCGGCACGCGGGGCGAATATCCCTCGAGCTCTCTCGAGGAGGTTCCACGGCCCTATCAGGAGTATTTCGAGCGCTCGGCCGGGAAAGCGGACAACATGGTTGTTGCGCGCGCCGTCCGCAGCCTGATCGCCTTCAAGCGGCTCAATTTGATGGAGACCTGGCCGTTCAAGGGACCGTTCGATGCGATTTTCTGCCGCAACGTCATGATCTACTTCGATACACCGACGAAGACGCAGTTGATCGACCGCTTCACTGGGATGCTGAGGCCCGGTGGCTTCCTCTACATCGGGCACTCGGGATCGCTCAACGGCGTACACCCCGGAATCAGTCTGGTTGGTCGCACCATCTACCGGAGAACCGCATGAGCTTTGCCACGATGGCTCGCCCGGGCGACGCGGCTGCTGATGCCGGTAACGCGGCGTTTGCGTCGCGCAAGTTCTTCGATACCGCCAGCCAGACCTGGATGGTTAAAGTGTTTCCCGGTGAATATTACGTCACGTCGAAGCCCGACGAGGTGATCGTAACTATCCTTGGCTCGTGCGTCGCAGCCTGCATCCGCGATCCGCGCGTGGGCATCGGCGGCATGAACCACTTCATGTTGCCGCACAGCAAGGCGGGCAACTGGGCGGGCGACATGCAATCGACCCGCTTCGGCAACTTCGCCATGGAAAAGCTGATCAACGAGCTGCTGAAGGCCGGCTGTTCGCGTAGTTCGCTTGAAATCAAAGTGTTCGGTGGCGGTAACGTTACCGATACGCAAAATGCGATCGGCACCGACAATTCGGATTTCATCCTGCGGTATTTGGAGGCCGAAGGACTGCGCTGCGCCGCGCAGGACCTGCGCGGCAACTTGCCGCGCCGAATTCAGTACTCGCCATCGACAGGAAAAGTCATCCGCCGTCTGCTCGGCTCCGGCGAATCGCCGGCGGTCGTGCGGGAGGAAAAGGAATACGTCAGCCGCATCTCGAAGAAACAGACGGGCGGCGAAATCACGCTCTTCGATTGATAACGGAAACGCCAATGGACAAGAAGGTCAGGGTTCTTATCGTCGACGACTCCGCCGTTATACGGCAGTTGTTGCAGATGCTGCTGTCGCAGGATCCGGAAATCGAAGTCGTCGGCACGGCCGGCGATCCCCTGATTGCGCGGGACCGAATCAAGGCGCTCAATCCGGACGTCGTGACTCTCGATGTCGAGATGCCGAACATGGACGGCGTCACATTCTTGCGCAAAATCATGACGCTGCGGCCTATGCCCGTTGTTATGGTTTCGACCCTGACCCAGGCCGGTGCGGAGACGACGCTCGAAGCTCTCGAGATCGGCGCTGTCGACTTCGTCGCGAAGCCGGTCAAGGACGCGGCGCAAGGACTGGCGGAGATTGCCGGCGAATTGCAGGCCAAGGTGAAGCAGGCGGCGCGGGCGCGTGTCGCGCGCAATACCGCGACGTTGGCGCCGGCGAAGCCGCGACGCGCCTTCAGCGGCGGGGCAGGAGAGCGGTTGGTCGCGATCGGTGCGTCGACGGGTGGCGTCGAAGCGCTCAAGAAAGTGTTGGTGCACTTGCCGGCGGAATGCCCGCCGATCGTCGTCACGCAACACATGCCGCCGCGCTTTACAGCGGCTTTTGCCGAGCGTCTCAATCGTGAATGCCCGATGAAGGTATCGGAGGCGACGCATAACGAGACCGTCGAGGCGGGTCACGTGTACATTGCGCCAGGCTCGCACCACCTCGAAGTGGTGCGTGTCGGGAACGAATATCGCTGCATCTTGAGTGAATCTGCGCCGGTTTCCGGCCACCGGCCTTCGGTCGACGTTCTCTTCCGTTCGGTGGCGAAAGCGGCCGGAAAGTCCGCCGTCGGGGCGATCCTGACTGGTATGGGCAAGGATGGAGCCGAGGGCCTGCTGGCGATGCGTCAGGCCGGCGCCTACACGTTGGGCCAGGACGAAGCGTCGGCGCTGATTTACGGCATGCCCCGTGTCGCCTTCGAGCGTGGCGCGGTGATGCGCCAGGTGTCGCTCTCGCACATGGCGGATGCGATCCTCGACGCCTGCGAGGGTGCCGCAGCGCCGACCAAGACTGCGGCACGAGCATAGGGACGACGCGATGATGGGCAACGCTGAACAGAACGTGGTGATGCTGCCGCCA
>JAFECJ010000106.1 GCA_018242205.1 Pseudomonadota bacterium | reverse complement strand
GCCCTGGCGGCGGCATCGGATGAGGCGGTGACCTGCTGCGCCATCAGCCGGTTGGTCTTGGTCAGTTCGTCGGCGGTGCCGCGGATGCGCTCGCCAGCCTGGGTGAAGGCGGTGACAACGTCATCGATGGCGCGACGGAAATTGCCGGTGAAGAAATGACGGCCGGCATGATGCAGCCGCGCTTCGGTCTCGCGGCGATTCTGATCCACGGCAACGGTATCGGCTTCGATCAGGGCGGCGCGGATGCGGTCGGCCGCCTCGCCGAAGCTTTGGATAGCGCCATCGCCGATCGTCTGCGGCAGACTGGTGTAGCGATCGCCGCCTGCAATGGCGCTGATGGCGCCAATCACCGCGCCCAGACGGCGATCCGCGTAAAGACCGATGAGCAATGCACCGGCCAGCGACGCCACCAGTGCGGCTAGCAGCGAGTGAAAGAGATGAAACACGCCGAGGCCAGCGGCGCAGACAATAAAAACCGGCGCCGCAATCCACAGCGCGGGTCGCGGAAATCGATGGCGGCTGCGGGACGTCATTCCGAACTCGGATGGAGAATTTTCCAGCCGTCAAATTCGCCCGAATATGGTTTCGAATTCCTTTTCGCAACTGCGGTAGGTTCGCATCAATTATCGGCAAATGCGCTCAACTTTTGGGCGCTAGCGAAAAGGCAGATCATTGATCGATGATGTTGCGTTTGCCCCTAATGCCGCGCCAGTCGAGTGCATCAGCCTCTTGCTTGATCCAGCGGCGAAAGTTTTCCGCTGCGGGGATTGGCTTGCGACCTTTAGGCCAGACCAGACTGAACGTTCGCCCGGCTGGCAACCCGTATTTCACGGGAATGATCAGCCGCCCGTTACGCAGATCTTCGTAGGCCAGAATATCGTGCGACAGCAGAACACCGGCGCCTTCGCCGGCGGCGTCGAGGGCGTGATCGGCGCTGTTGAAACGAAGACCGCGGCGGAGATCGACATCGTCGACGCCTGTTGCCTTGAACCACTTGTCCCAACTCGGGCTTGCACCGCGCGCCGCGAGTGACTCGTCATGGATCAGCGGCAGATGCGCAAGATCGCGCGCATTCTTCACCGGACCAAATTTCTCGAGCAGGCGCGGATTGCAGACCGGAATGTAAGTAATGTCGACGAGCTTCTCGAACTCAAGCGCCGGGTCGGGCGGTGGATCGACCGGCATATTGCGCACGGCAAGGTCGATGCCGTCGGTCGCGAAATTCGCGTTGGCCGCTGTCGATGAAATACGCACATCGATATCGGGAAAAGCGGCGCCAAATCGATAGAGCCGCGGCGCCAGCCATTTCGCCGTCAGGCCCGGCGACGTGCTGACGACCAGAATGCGTGCCGCATGCGCGGCATCGAGGCTGGCGACCGCATCGCGAATGTGGCCAAAACCAATCTGCAGCCCGGGATAAAGCTGCTTGCCCGCCGCCGTCAGCGCGATCGAACGCACGCGCCGCTCGAACAGCTTCACCCCGAGCATGTCCTCGAGGCCGCGGATCTGATGACTGAGAGCCCCGGGGGTGACGTTCAGCTCGCCGGCGGCCTGGGTCAGGCTCAAATGCCGGGCAGCGGCCTCGAAGGCACGGAGAGCGGATAGCGGGGGCATCGCCATGGATGAGTTTTCCTCAACCGTCGCCTGAGACCTTATCCTTTGTCAAAGCGGCTTTCCAGGCAGAAATTGTCCTCCATGGATGAGGCCAACTCAAGCTTCAGCCCCGAAAACCGGGAGATTGCCGCCATGACCATCGCTAGCCCCGCCGGATATCAGGTGATTGCCGTCTCTTCGGCGACACCGGCCAACCCAGGCCTGCTGCGCCGCCTTTACGAAGCCCTGTTCGAATCGCGCGAGCGTCACGCCCAACGCAGCGTCGATGCCTATATCGCCCGCCGCGGCTACCGCATGACCGACAGCCTCGAGCGCGAAATCGGCGAGCGCATGCTCGACGGCCAATGGATGAGCCGCCGCTAGAGCGTTTCCAAGCGAAGTGGGAGCCGGTTCGCCGTCCGCAAACGCGGTAAGGCAAAAGCTTCGGCCGGCCGTGGATCCACTCCAGCCGGTTGATGACGGAGATCGTCCGCGCGCTGCGGGCGATCTCCTTTTTGCTTGCGGATCATAAAAACGGCCGGGCTCATGCCCGGCCGATCGTTGGTTCAAGCTGTATCGCGCGACGCCTTAGGTGTTCATGCTCTCGAAGAACTCGCCGTTGCTCTTGGTATTACGCAGCTTGTCGAGCAGGAAGTCGATCGCATCCATCGTGCCCATCGGGTTGAGGATACGGCGCAGCACGTACATCTTCTTGAGCACTGCCGGTTCGACCAGCAGCTCTTCCTTGCGCGTGCCCGAGCGGGTGATGTCGATCGCCGGGAACGTGCGCTTGTCCGCGACCTTGCGGTCGAGGATGAGTTCGGAGTTACCGGTGCCCTTAAATTCTTCGAAGATGACTTCGTCCATACGGCTGCCGGTGTCGATCAGTGCCGTGGCGATAATGGTGAGCGAGCCGCCTTCCTCGATGTTGCGCGCGGCGCCGAAGAAGCGCTTCGGCCGCTGCAGGGCGTTGGCGTCGACACCGCCGGTCAGCACCTTGCCGGAGGACGGCACCACGGTGTTGTAGGCGCGGCCGAGACGGGTGATCGAGTCCAGCAGGATGACGACGTCACGGCCATGCTCGACCAGGCGCTTGGCCTTCTCGATGACCATTTCGGCCACG
>JAFECJ010000105.1 GCA_018242205.1 Pseudomonadota bacterium | reverse complement strand
GATCGGCCGGCCGCTTCGCGCTTTGCTCGGCCCGCTCGAAAGCGTTGCCGGCGGCAATTTCGCCCTCTCGGTGCCGGGAGCCGATCGAGGCGATGAAATCGGTCATATCGCGGCCGCGGTCCAATCGATGGCACAAAGGGTCAGCACGACGATCGGAGAGATCAAGGCCTCGGGTCGCGAGGTCACCAATGCCTCGGCCGAGATCGCGACCTCGACCACCGATCTGTCGCAGCGCACTGAAGAACAGGCCGCCAGTCTGGAAGAGACGTCAGCCGCGATGGAGCAGTTGTCGGCCACGGTGCGCAAGAATGCCGAAAATGCCCAGCTTGCCAACCGCGACGCCAGCGCCACTCAGGAGGTGGCCGACAGGGGTGGTGAGGTGGTCGCAAGCGCGGTGCGGGCAATGGCTCGCATCGAGGAGTCCTCGCGCAAGATCTCGGACATCATCGGTGTCATCGATGAGATCGCACGACAGACCAACCTATTGGCGCTCAATGCGGCGGTCGAAGCTGCGCGGGCCGGGGAGGCTGGCCGCGGCTTTGCGGTCGTTGCTTCGGAAGTCCGTAGCTTGGCGCAGCGCTCGTCGCAGGCCGCGAAAGACATCAAAGATCTGATCACCAACTCGAACGGGCAGGTGAAGGACGGCGTTGAGCTCGTCAACAAGGCCGGCCAGTCGCTCAACGAGATCGTCGAGTCGATCAAAAAGGTTTCCGTTGTCGTCGCAGAAATCGCCAATGCGTCCGCCGAGCAGGCTACCGGCATCGACGAGATCAACCGGGCCCTGACGCAGATGGACGAGGCGACGCAGCAGAATTCGGCTCTGGTCGAGGAAAATGCGGCCACCGCGAAAACGCTCGAACATCAGGCCAAGGCCATGGACGAGCAAGTGGCCTTTTTCCAGATCGCTGCCGGACATGATGGCTCGGTGTCTATGCCACCGTCATCGGCCGAGGCGGTTCGCGCTACCACCAAGTCGACGGTTTCCGCAGCGTCCGTCAAGCCGGTGGCCGTCAAGCCGGTGGCCGCGAAAGCCGCGATCGGTAAGGCGCGTCCGGTTGCCGCTCACGCTGGTCCGGCCCGCCGCTTGCAGACTGCGTTGGCGACAGCGGTCAATACGGATGACTGGAAAGAATTCTAGAAATGCGGTGTTTAGGTGCGGTGGTCGTTACCTGGTGACCGCCGCGTCTCACCAGTCGGATTAACAATCTATTTTACCAATTCAATTTATCCTGCCGTCTCTAGGGACAATTAAAGCCTTTTCTCACGGCGCTTTCCTAGACTTGACCCGTGGGAATCGCGCGAGCGGTTGTCATCGCCGCCCGGAGACCCGTCGAAACCGCGCAATTTCGACGGATCCGCGGAGGTCTCTTCAGAGCGGTGTGTTTTGTCACCGGCCTTGCGCAGGGCCACTACGGGCGAGTCACGATCTCATGAATCAGATAGCCGCTACGGATACCGCCGTCGCCGCCGTACAGCCGAACGACTGGAGCGGCTCCGGCACCGCGCACAGCACGGGCAACCAGACTCAATTCATCAGCTTCGCTATTGGCGACGACCAGTACGGCGTCGACATCATGGCGGTGCGCGAAATCAAAGGCTGGTCCGATATCACGCATCTGCCGAAGCAGCCGGAATATGTCCGTGGCGTCCTGAACCTGCGCGGCGCAATCGTCCCGATCGTCGATTTGCGCTGTCGTTTCGGCCAGGGCCTCACCGAGACCACGCCGTTGCACATCGTGATCATCGTCCAGATCGGCGGGCGACAGATCGGCCTGATCGGCGACCGAGTGCTCGATATCGTTTCGGTCGATGCGGCGCAGATCCAGAAAGTGCCGCGCACCGGCAATGGTCATCAGACCGACTTTCTGTCCGGCCTAGTCACCCATGACAACGTCATGATCGCCCTGATCGACTTGCCGAACCTGCTGTCGGTCCAGGACGAAGCCACGACCGAGCACTAGCGACGTCGCCGGCCGGGCCCCAGATGCCACGGCCGGCGCTCGATGTTCCTATCGCCTGAAATCCCCACGCCTGCTGGAAAGCGCTGAAATGTCCTGGCTGTCGAATATCCGCATCGGCATGAAACTGGCAATCATGTCGGCGATCACCGTTGCATTGGTCGCCGTTCTGATCGTCAGCCAATTGATGACGGCCGCGCAAATCAAAAGCTCCAATCAGGCAACCGATCGCCGCACCGACCTCGCCCTCGATGCCGCCCTGGCGAAAGGCGCCGTTCGTGGCATGCGCATCGCTGCGACCTATATTCGCCAGGCGAGCGACATCAAGTCGCTCGAGACTCAGTTTGACGACTACAAGAAGGCCTACGCCGAATTCATAGAGAAAGTCGATCATATCGCTTCGACGACGACGATCCCGGCTCGGATCGAGCAAACAAAACAAATGAAGGCGAATAGCGCCATCTACGCCAAAGTCGTCGGTGATCTTCAGGCCGGGCGACGCGAGATCATCGCCATTCAGGACAAAGCCAAGGGCGGCGCGATGTCGGACGCCGACAAGGCGCGGATCGCCGCATTGGAAGACTCCGCAAGCAAAGGTGCGGTATTGGCGATCCCGGCCGCTCAATCCATCATCAAGATGACGGATGAGATCGTCGCCGCGACGACCAAGGCCGCCAACGAGTCCAAGGCCGCGGCGGACCAGGCCGTGAGCTTCGCGAACCTTGTCACGATCATCCTCGGTATCGTGGCGATCACCGTGATGATCCTCGCTGCCCTGCTTGGCACGATGATGATCGCACGCCCTCTGCGCGCCCTGATTACCCCGCTGGAAAGCGTCGCCGGCGGCAATTTCGCGATTTCGGTGCCGGGCAGCGAGCGTAGGGATGAGGTCGGCCAGATCGCCGCCGCGGTTCAATCGATGGCGCAGAGGGTCAGCGCCACCATCGCCGAGATCAAAGCCTCGGGCCGCGAGGTCACCAACGCCTCGGCCGAGATCG
>JAFECJ010000104.1 GCA_018242205.1 Pseudomonadota bacterium | reverse complement strand
ACCGCATCGACACGGTGCCAGTGCGAGCGTTCGCCCTTGGCCAGCAGGAACAGGATCGCGGTCGAGGCGGCGCGGCCGTCGATCAGATGGCTGTCGCGAAACGTCTCACGATAATGCCCGCCCTCGGGATGCGGCATGAGGGCAAGCTTCTTGATGATGTCGGCGGCGGTGGGTGATGTCGGCATGCGGTCATTGTTAGCAGACCGCGCGCCAGTTCTCACCCCATTCGCGCATTCGGCGGTCGGTAGGACTGCTCCGGGATTTCGCCGAGCGTGGAGTGACGCAGCTTGTCCGGCGCCAGCCCGTAAAACTGCTGGAAGCTCATGATCAGCGGCCGCCACTTGTCGGGATCGATGCGGTTGGCCTCGCCCTCCATCAGGATCGACTGATTGGCGTGGACCCGCACGATGCGCACTTCGATGGCACGGCTCCTGCCGGCCCAGTCGGGATCGCGGACGGCCATTTCGTGAATATTCTCGACCCTGGCTTCGAGCTGCACGGGACATTCAAGCACCCGCGGCGCGGCGACGATTTCGCCGTTGACGGCCGTCAGGCCCGCGGTTTCGAATTTTCGCTTTTCGTAGCGGTAGCCGCGCGACGCCTTGCCGGGCGGCACCGGATCTGTGCCCGTGGTCCGCGCGATCCGGTCGACCGCGTCTACCATGTCCTGTGACGGCAGATTGATCACGCATTCTCCGGCGCGCAGCATGTTGTGCGTCGTCTTGGAGGCGACGGCGAGACCGAGAACGGCGCGCCAGCCGAGCCACCAGACGGACGACATCGGCGCGAGGTTGGGGGTGTTGTCTTCATTGCACGTACCGATCAGCGCGACCGGCGTGCCAAAATAGAGAATGGATGGCTCGATGACCGCGAGCTCATCGCGGTGGGATAGGGATAGCGTTTGCATGCTGACCTCGATTGAATTGAGGCCAGTGACGTAAGGCCCGGCGCGATGTCGCTCGACCCGTTTTCTGCACCCGAAATCTGGTAGCCGACCTAGAACTTGTTCTTCCTCGTCCTGATCTCCGCGAACACTTCGTTGGCCGGCTTGCCGGCCATGCCGATGCCGGCGGCGACTTCCGGCACGTCGGCGCGGATGAACGGATTTTCCTTTTTCTCGGCACCGATGGTCACCGGAATGGTGAAATGGCCGCCCGCGATCTGTTGCTCGGCTTCGGCCGCGCGCGACTTCAGCGTCGTGTTGTTCGGCTCGATGGTCAGCGCGAATTTGATGTTGGCCAAGGTGTATTCGTGACCGACATAGATTCGCGTGTCATCCGGCAGGTCGCGCAGCTTCTTCAGCGACGACCACATCTGATCCATGGTGCCTTCGATGACGCGGCCGCAGCCGATCGAGAACAGCGTGTCGCCGACGAAGGCGAGCTTGTCGGCGTGAAACCAGTAGGCGATGTGGCCGAGCGTGTGGCCGGGCGTCTCGATGACGTTGCCGGTCAGATTGCCGACCTTGGTCTTGTCGCCTTCCTTGACGGTCTCATCGACGCCGGGAATTTTGGCGGCCTCGGCGGCGGGCGCGACGACGCGGCACTTGTGCCTGTTCTTCAGCTCCATGATGCCGCCGGTGTGGTCCGCATGATGGTGCGTGACCAGGATGTCGGTCAGATTCCAGCCGGTGGCGCGCAGCGCGGTCTCGATTGGCGCCGCTTCGGGCGCGTCGATGGCGGCGGTCGCGCCGGTGTCCGGGTCATGCAGCAGCACGCCGTAATTGTCGGAAAGGCAGCGGAACAGGCGGATATCTGCGGTCATCATGTCCTCCGGGCACTTCTGCTACGGTATTAACCCTATCATGACGCGACGGGTCCCCGCCGCGCCGCCCGACCTTTTGCATATTCCCGCGCCTTCGTGAAAGGCAGTATTTTGCCGCTCGTGCGCCCCGGATTCGGCGCCTTCCGTGGTAGTTTGGGCCCATGTCCATCGACGTCGTCGATCTGCGTAATTTCTACGGCCAGCCGCTCGGCAAGGTCGCGCGCCGAATCATCGGCCGCGGCGTGCGCGCGCAGTGGCGCGACACCACCGGCCAGCGCGTGCTCGGCATCGGCTATACGCCGCCTTATCTCGGGCTGTTCCGCGAGGAGGCCGAGCGTTGCCTCGCTTTCATGCCGGCGGCACAGGGCGTGTTGAAATGGCCGACGGCGCGGCCGTCGCTCGCGGCGCTGGTTGAAGAAAGCGAGTTGCCGCTGACCGACGGCGCGGTCGATCGCGTGCTTCTCGTTCATGCGCTGGAAATGACGAACGACCCGATGGGCCTGTTGCGCGAAGTGTGGCGCGTGATGTCGAGCGGCGGCCGCTTGCTCGCCGTGGTGCCGAACCGGCGCGGCGTGTGGGCGCGCACCGATACCACGCCCTTCGGTCATGGCCGGCCGTATTCGCGCAGCCAGATCAATCAGTTGTTGCGCGAAGCCTGGTTCTCGCCGGCGGGCTGGAGTGAAGCCTTGTATGTGCCGCCGGTGTCGCGCGCGTGGTTCCTGCGCACGGCGGTGGCCTGGGAGCGCACCGGCGCCACGCTGTCGGCACCGTTTGCCGGCGTGCATATCGTCGAGGCGACCAAGCAGGTCTATCGCGCCATTCCGGCGCAACGCCGCGCCCGGCGCGTCCTGGTGCCGGCGCTGGAGCCGGCGCTGACGCCGGGCGTGTGATCTTCAAACGCAAATGGCCGGGGCATCGCCCCGGCCATCGTGCTTCAACAACAAATGTTGTGTTTATTCCGCCGGCGGTTCGTCACCACCGGCGGGCTGCGGCGCGCCGCCTTCACCGGCACCGGCATTGAAGTCCTGACGCTCGCCGCGATAGCCGCCGCGATGACGGCGGCGGCGGCGGCCGAAGCGATCGGGACGTTCGCCCTGTTCATGTCCGTTGCCGCCAGCCTGGCCGCCATGCTCGGCACCGTTGACCGCGCCGCCACCGGTGATGAAGGCGGGCAGGCCGCCGGGGACGTCCGGCTGCGGCTGCTGATGCTGTGGCTGCTGTTGTACGCGCGGCGGAAACTGCGCGTCGCGCGGCAGATAAGGCTGG
>JAFECJ010000103.1 GCA_018242205.1 Pseudomonadota bacterium | reverse complement strand
ACGCCGCGCACCGCAAGGTGCGATCCATAAGAGCGCCTCGCGGCGCTCCATCCCCCGGCTTGCGGCCGGGGCGGAAGGTTTGACCCCGCGGAGGTGGGGAGGACGGCAGGCCGCCCCGGGCCTTCGAAAACGGGGGCGATGTAGCTCGCCGCCGCATCTTCTCACCCTTCAGGGGCGGGTGAGAGCCCCCGGTTGCCCTTTCGGGCCCCTGCGGCTATAAGCCAGCCCGAACGCGGCCCCCGGCACCCCTGGAGGCTTGCCGCGTGTCACGGGCGGCCCGCAAGTGCCGCCTTTTTCCATTGACTGATGAAGGACTTAAGCTATGGCCACCGTGCAGACTATGAAGGCGACGGTGCGCCCGAAGGCAGGCAAGGGGGCCTCGCGGGCAGCACGTTATTCCGGTCGCGTACCGGGCGTCGTTTATGGCGACAACCAACCCCCTCTGATGGTGCTCCTCGACCACGACGAGCTGAAGCAGCGCATCTATGCGGGCCGCTTCACCACGACGCTCTATGAGCTCGACGTCGATGGCCAGAAGCACCGCGTCATCCCGCGCGACTACCAGCTCGACGTCATCAAGGATCTGCCGATGCACGTCGACTTCCTGCGCGTGCCGGAAGGCGCCACCATCCGCGTCAAGGTCGCGGTCCACGTGCTCAACGGTGAAACGGCGCCGGGCGTGAAGCGCGGCGGTGCGGTCAACATCGTGACCCATACCGTCAATCTCGAGTGCCCGGCCGACCGCATTCCGCGGTCGATCGACGTCGACATCGGCGATCTCGACATCAACCACTCCAAGCATCTGTCCGACGTGAAGCTGCCAGAAGGCGTGCGCGTGCTCGCCCATGGCGACATCACGCTGGTCACGGTGGTGCCGCCGTCGGGTTACGCCGAAGAAATCAAGCAGCAGGCTGCTGCTGCCGCGTCGGCTGCCGCCGCCGCTGCCGCTCCTGCCGCTGGCGCTGCTGCGCCCGCCGCCGGTGCTCCGGCTGCTGGTGCCGCTCCCGCCGCCGGTGCCGCGCCGGCAGCCGGCGCCGCGCCCGCCAAGAAGTGAGCGACGGTTCCTACCGTCTCTGTCGTCGCGAAAGAATCCCGTCCCGGCCCAGGCCGGGGCGGGATTTTACCAAGCGGCCCCTCGTTGAACCGATCCCGCAAGGGTCTTCCCAGGAGGCGGCGAAGCCATGCTGCTCCTTGTTGGCCTCGGCAATCCCGGCACCAAATACGCCGGCAATCGCCACAACATTGGCTTCATGGCGCTCGAGGCCATCGCCCGGCGGCACCATATCGCGCCGTGGCGCCGGCGTTTTCAGGGCGTCGCGGTCGAAGGCTCGATCGGCGGCGAGAAGGTGCTGCTGCTGCTGCCGGGCACTTATATGAACGAGTCCGGCCGCGCCGTATCGGAGGCGGTGGGGTTCTACAAGCTGTCGATGGCCGACGTGATTGTCTTTCACGACGAACTCGAACTGCCGCCGTTTAAGGTGCGGGTGAAAGCCGGTGGCGGCAACGCCGGTCATAACGGGCTGCGTTCGATCTCGGCGCATATCGGCAACGACTATCGCCGCGTGCGGCTGGGCATCGGTCATCCCGGCGACAAAAAACTGGTCGAGCACTATGTGCTGCAGGACTTCGCCAAGAGCGAGTGGCCCGGCATTGAAACATTGTGCGACGTGGTGGCCGACAACGTGGCGCTCTTGATCGACGGCAAGGATTCGAGTTTCCAGAACAAGATTCATCTCACGATGGACGCGAAAGGCTTCGGCGACGGCAAGGACAAGCCGGACGCCTGACGCTCCCAACGGATAACGGCACGGATCAATCTCATGGGTTTCAAATGCGGTATCGTCGGCCTGCCCAATGTCGGCAAGTCGACTCTGTTTAACGCGCTGACGCAGACCGCGGCGGCGCAGGCCGCCAACTATCCGTTCTGCACCATCGAGCCGAATGTCGGCGAAATCGCCGTGCCGGATCCGCGGCTGGAGAAACTCGCCGCCATCGCCAAGTCGCAGCAGATCCTGCCGACGCGCATCACCTTCGTCGATATCGCCGGCCTGGTGCGCGGCGCGTCGAAGGGCGAGGGCCTCGGCAACCAGTTCCTCGCCAACATCCGCGAGGTCGATGCCATCGTCCACGTCGTGCGCTGTTTCGAGGATGACGACATCACCCATGTCGAGGGCAAGATCGACCCGATCGCCGACATCGACATCATCGAGACCGAGCTGATGTTGGCCGACCTCGAAAGCCTGGAAAAGCGCGTCGATGCCCTGGAGAAGAAAGCCAAGGGCAACGACAAGGAGGCCAAGGAAACGCTCGACCTCGTCAAGCGCTGCCTGGTGCCGCTGCGCGACGGCAAGCCGGCCCGCGTCGTCGAGCGCAAGCCGGAAGAAGAGAAGCTGTTCCACTCGCTCGGGCTCTTGACCTCGGCGCCGGTTCTCTATGCCTGCAATGTCGATGAAGGTCATGCCGCGACTGGCAACGAGTTTTCCAAGCGCGTCGAAGCCCGCGCCAAGGAAGAGGGTGCGGTCGCGGTCGTTATCTCGGCCAAGATCGAATCCGAGATCGCGACGCTGCCCGAGAGCGAGCGCGCCGATTATCTCGAAGCCGTCGGCCTCAAGGAGACCGGTCTCGATCGCCTGGTGCAGGCCGGCTACAAGCTGTTGCATCTGGTGACCTACTTCACCGTCGGTCCGAAGGAAACGCGGGCCTGGACCATCACGCAGGGCACCAAGGCGCCGGCGGCGGCGGGCGTCATCCATACCGATTTCGAGAAGGGCTTCATCCGCGCCGAAACCATCGCCTATGACGACTACATCGCCGGCAATGGCGAAGCCGGCGCGCGCGACGCCGGCAAGATGCGGCTCGAAGGCAAGGAATACGTCGTCAATGACGGCGACGTGATGCACTTCAGGTTCGCGAACTGATCTCGCAGGCCCGCTATGTCCGCGGCGCGATGACAAGCGCGCCCCGGCCGGAGTAATAGGGAGCCATGACCGACAAGCTCCACTTCGAAGACTTCAAGCCCGGCGATGTCGCCGTCTACGGTCCGCGTCTGGTGACGCGCGAGGAGATCATCGCCTTCGCCGCCGAATTCGATCCACAGCCGATGCATCTCGACGAAGCGGCCGGCGCGGCGTCGCTGATGGGCGGCCTCGGCGGCTCCGGGTGGCATTCCTGCTCGCTGCTCATGCGCATCATC
>JAFECJ010000102.1 GCA_018242205.1 Pseudomonadota bacterium | reverse complement strand
GACGCTGCTCGGCTATGGTTCGGGCATGCTCCACACATGCGTTCGGACGGATGCGGTTTCACCGCTTCGTTTCGGCGGCGTTTCGCGGAACGGCCATCGTCGCCTTGCGTTGACGAAAGGAACGGCCGCCGCGACGCGGCGGCACGCCACCCCCAACGAGAGAGGAACGGCATGGCTGTCCGCGAAGACGATCGCATCGTCGCCAACACCACCGAGGCCCGCGCCGGCGTCACCGGCCATAATGCACGCATCGTGCTGGCGCTGAGCACGCTGGGCGTCGCCGTCCTGTTCGCGATCCTCTATCTCTATTTCTTCACCGCCTGACGCGATCGCGACGTCGGGCGGTACTGTCGACGAGTCAAACGCGCCGGTTCCGCCGGCGCGTTTTTTATTGGGGGAGGGTGTCATGCCGGAAAGTCAGATTTCGGCCGAAGTGCTGGCCGAGGCGAAGCGGCTCTATGAGCAGACGCTGGCGCCGGTTTACGACATCGCCTTGATGATGGGCATTTCGACGACCCATTTCTACCGCATTTCCCGTCGCGAACGCTGGCGCGGGCGCCGCGCCAAGAGAGCGGCCGGTCACTTCGTTCGTGCCTTGAGTGACACCGGCGCGGCGTCGCTGATCGCAAAGCCGACAGCGCCCGCCGATCAGCCGCGCGCGCCCATCGAACCGGCGCCGCCGCCTGCCACCTCCGAGCAGCGTCTGCACCTGGCGCAGAAGCTTCAGGACGCGATCAGCGGTCAACTGGATGCTATCAGCCACATCAACAGGTTGGTCGGCGCGCAAGATCAATTGAGCGAGGGGGCCCACGCCATCGCCGCGTTATCGCGCTCGCTGCGCGAGACGCACGAACTCATTCAGCCGCCTGCGGAAGAAAAGAAGCCCGATGTCGAGCACGACGAGCCTTTCCCCTACGACGTCGAACAGTTCCGTGGCGAACTTGCTCGAGCTCTTCGAGCCGTTCTGGACGAACGGCGAGGCCGCGCTTGTCGAGGATCTGACGAGCCTGATCGGCAAGCTGTCGTACAACCGTCGCATCGAGAAGCTGAGGACTGACTTCGGCCTCTACCGGCTTCGGCATCAGCGACCGCCGGACGCCGGCAATAACGGCGCGCCGTGGGCGACCTGGCTCATTCTCGGCGGCCGTGGCGCCGGCAAGACGCGCGCCGGCGCCGAATGGGTGCGCCACGTCGCCTGTCACGACGCGAGCGCGCGCATCGCGCTGGTCGGCGAGACCGAGCACGATGTGCGCACCGTGATGGTCGAGGGCGTCTCCGGTCTGCTCGCCGTGCATCCCTATTGGGAACGGCCGACCTGGCAGCCCTCGCTGGGACGCCTCGAATGGAAGAACGGAGCCATCGCCGAGATCTTCTCGGCGGAAAACTACGACGGCCTGCGCGGCCCGCAATTTTCCGCCGCGTGGTGCGACGAGCTCGCCAAGTGGCGTCATGCCGAAGCAACCTTTGACATGCTGCAGTTCGGACTGCGCCTTGGCGCGCGGCCGCGGCAGGTGATCTCCACCACGCCGCGGCCGATCGCACTGATCAAGAAGCTGATCGCCGATCCGTCAACGGCGCTGACGCGCGCCGGCACGGTCGCCAACGCGCTCAACCTGGCGCCGTCTTTCGTCGAGCAGGTGCTGACGCGCTATGGCGGCACGCGCATCGGCCGCCAGGAGCTCGATGGCGAGATCATCGAGGAGCGCGCCGACGCGCTATGGACGCGCGCCGGCATCGAGAGCTGCCGCGTCGAGGCCGCGACGCCCAAAGAACTGAACTTGACACGCATCGTGGTCGCGGTCGATCCGCCGGCCTCGGCCAAGAAGGGCGCCGACGCCTGCGGTATCGTCGCCGCCGGCCGCGCCGATAACGGCACCATCTATGTCATCGAGGACGCCAGCATCGCCGGGCTGACGCCGCAGGCCTGGGCGATGAAGGCGGTGGCGCTGTGGCGACGGCTGAATGCGGATTGCCTGATCGCCGAGGTCAACCAGGGCGGCGACATGGTGGCTGCGGTGATCAAGGAAGCGGACCGCGAGGTGCCGGTGGTGATGAAGCGCGCGACGCGCGGCAAATATCATCGCGCCGAGCCGGTGTCGCAGCTCTACGAACAAGGCCGCGTCAAACATGCCGGCGTGTTTCCGGCGCTCGAAGACGAGATGTGCGACTTCGGCATCGACGGCCTGTCGTCGGGCCGCTCGCCGGACCGGCTCGACGCGCTGGTCTGGGCGGTGAGCGCGCTGACGTTCGGGGCGAGAGCCGAGCCGCGGATCAGGGTGCTGTGAGGGATTACAAAATGACGGATGCCTTGGCCGAGCGCGAGCTGTTGCGCTGGATGCGCCCCGATGCGCATCGCTTCCTGCGGCCGGACTGGCGGCGGCATGTGCGAGAAGATAGCGAACTGGCGCCGGTGCTTGCACTGTATGAGCAGAAGTATCGGCCCGACCAGCCGAGGGTGCCAGCCGGAAGCCGGGAAGGTGGGCAGTGGAGCGCCGAGGGAGGCGGCTCCACGCCGCGGTCGGCGGCAAACAAGCCCCCAACCGCTTCACCTGGAATAACGGATCGGCGCGTCGTCTCCGATGCTCAGCCGACCTATTACAAGCCGGGAGCAAAAATCGCGGCCCGTATTTCGCAATCGCGGCAGGAAGAGTGTGAAATCATGCATCGGCAGGACCTGTTTATATGCCAGGCGGTGCAAATGGCGACATGTTATGGTCAGGCGAATTTGCGTTATTCGAATTGTCTGCAGGGAAGGCAGATTCCTCCTTTGAATTTCTGAGGCCTCGATGATCATCGGCACAAGAACGCTGACGTTGCGTGACGGCGAGCGAAGTATCGAAATTCCGATCTCGATTTACGCCCCCGAGCGCGAGAAGGCTGGCGTCTGGCGATGCCGTTATGATGTCGGTTGGCCAGAAGGATTACGCGTGTTCGCTGGCTATGGAGTCGACGCCATTCAGGCCTTGACGATCACCCTCGGTATGATCGGCGCCGAGCTCTACTCGAGCAGTTATCACAAGTCGGGCAACCTGTCTTGGGACAGGCCCGGCAATGGCTACGGCTTTCCTCTTGCTCCGACCCTTCGTGATCTATTGATCGGAGACGACGCGAAATATCTATAATCTGTCCGTGCGGAAATCGAGATGTAGTTATGAGGGCATGACGTCCTCTCGGCAGATAAGGGGGCCCGCATGAAACCTGAGACGGCATGGCAGACAATCAGAACCGCATTTCAATGCGGGCGCGAGTTGCAGGCGCTGCTTGCAG
>JAFECJ010000101.1 GCA_018242205.1 Pseudomonadota bacterium | reverse complement strand
TAGTGGTTGAAATCGAGCAGATCGAAGCGTGGGATTGGGGTTTGGGTGACATCGGCCGTGAACTTCTCCGCCTCGAAGACGCCGGAGCGCTCGCCGCTGTCCCACGCCGCGACGAAGTCGCCGATGATTCCCTCGGCTTCGCCGATCACCTTGAAATCGGCCGCCGTATAAAGATGCGGGCTGGAGGTGACGTCAGGGCCGCCGACGGCAACCGGTTTGCCGCTAGCCTGGACAAGTTTAATGACATCTAGGCAATCGGGCTGCTGGTTCATCATGCCGCCGGTCATCACCAGATCGGCCCAGGCGATGTCGTCCGGGCTCAAGTCCTGCGTGTTGCGGTTGACGAGCCTGAATTCCCAATGCTGCGGCAGCAGCGCGGCGACGGTGATCAAACCGAGCGGAGCGGCCGGATAGCGCGCCTCGAGGAGCTGGCAAGTGTCGATATAGTTCCAGAATGAATTGGGAACAAATCGCGGATAAACCAGCAGGACCTTGCACGAACGATTCGTCATTCGTTCTATCCTCCTTGAGCCGGTATCGCATGATTATTCGCGTCGGCTCAAGGAGAATGACCGGGAACTCGGGTGCAGCAGCGCTTGCGCTTGTTAATAGTCTCCGTTGTTCCACAACGTCCGCATCGGCGCGTGTGACGCTGGCGGATTACGGTTCCTTGAACCGGATCGTCGTCGCCGGTTGCTTCGCCAGATCGATCTCGGCGAAATTGGCGGCGTTGAGACCGCGCGCCGCGCAGTCCTTGTTGTCCGAGAATTCGAAACGGCCGTCGCGGGTGCACAGCGTCACGTCGCCACCCCAGGCGAGCGGCGTACCGCCCCGTTTGATGGCGCGGCCGCTGTCGTCGACCGCTTCGGCATAGCTGTAGAGCTTCTTCGGCTCACCGTGCAGGTCGGGTCGGACGCACTGACCGGCTTCTAGGCGATACCAGCCGCGGGTGATGATACCGCCGCCTTCCACCGCGCCGACCGCCGCCATCACCGGATAGGTCGTGTCGTTGCACCAGGCAAAGCCGTGGCCTTCGGGGTTCTGCGCGGCATTGATGAGCGTGGTGAAGAAATCGGGCGCGTTCACCGCGTCGGCCGGCAGCTTGCGGTCGGCGAGGAATTTGGCGACGGCGCCTTGCGTCTTTGAGCCCTGCACGCCGTCGATCGGATTGGCGTCGTAGCCGGCGATCACCAGCAGGCGCTGGATACCGGCCAGCCGCGCCTGATCGTCGTCGTAATCGGCTTCCTCGGCGAGGTTGATCACCGGACCCTTGGGCGAATCCGACGGCCGGGCCGCCGAGAACCGCACCTGCTGGCTCATCGGGCAACCGCGCGCGTCGGAAATCTGGAACTGACCGTCGCGCACACAGAAGTCGGCATTGCCGTTCTGAGGCAGCGGCGCCGAGCCGTAGACCGGCGGAGTCTTGACGTGGACGTAGCTCATGTCGGCGTCATAGGCGCCGTCGATGACCTGTTTGCACTGGCCCGGATCGATGGTGTACCAGCCGCGGGTCTCGACATTGGCGCGCTTTTCGAGACCCAGCGCGACGTCCATGCGATAGCTGGTGCGGTTGCAGAGCGTGAGTTCGGCGCGCGCCGCGGTCGCGGTGCAAACCGCGGCGGCAGCGAGGAATCCGGCGATGAGGCGGCGAATCATGGGCGCATGCTAATGCGCCCGTCGCGCCGCCCCAATCTACTTATGCATCAAGGTCCCGGCGCCGTGGTCGGTCAGGAGTTCCAGCAACACCGCGTGAGGCACCTTGCCGTCCATGATGACAACGCCCTCGACGCCCTGGTCGAGCGCGTAGATGCAGGTCTCGACCTTGGGAATCATGCCACCGGAGATGGTGCCGTCGGCGATCAGCTTCCGCGCGTCGGCGACCGACAGGTCGGTGATCAGGCTCTTCGATTTGTCGAGCACGCCCGGCACGTCGGTGAGCAGGAGCAGGCGCTTGGCCTTGAGCGCGCCGGCAATGGCGCCGGCGAAGGTGTCGGCATTGACGTTGAAAGTGCCGCCATCGGCCGACGAGGCGACCGGCGCCAGGACCGGGATCATCTCCTTGCCGAGCACGGCGTTGAGCACGAACAGATCGACCTTGTCGGGTTCGCCGACGAAGCCGAGATCGACCACCTTTTCGATGTTGCTGCCGGGATCGACCACCGTGCGCGTGACCTTCCTGGCCTGCACCATGTTGCCGTCCTTGCCGCACAGGCCGATGGCCTTGCCGCCGGCGGAGTTGATGTAGCCAACAATCTGCTTGTTGATCGAGCCGGCCAGCACCATCTCGACGATCTCAACGGTCTCCGCATCGGTGACGCGCAGGCCGCCGGCGAATTCCGACTTGATGTTGAGCTTCTTGAGCATAGCGGCGATCTGCGGGCCGCCGCCATGCACCACCACCGGATTGATCGCGGCCTGCTCGAGCAGCACGATGTCGCGGGCGAAATCGCGCGCCATCTGCTCGTCGCCCATGGCGTGGCCGCCGTACTTCACCACGACGATTTCCTCGTCGTATTGCTGCATGTGTGGCAGCGCCTCGGAGAGGATGCGCGCCTGTTCCTGCGGATTGGTGGTCATGGAGGGTCCCAGTTGGGGCGGTCTGATGGCGCCGTTTTAGCGGCGGGCGAGGAGCGCGGCAATGGCGCAAGCGCGGTTGAGCGCAGCGAAACCGTCATTTAGCGGCGCAACAGCGCCGCTAGAGCAAGTGTAAGCCACGCCACGATCAGCAGCGTGCCGCCGGTCGGTGCGGCGAAGGGGAACAGGCGGTGCCCGAGATAGGCGCGCATCGTCACATCGGCGGCGAACAGGCTAGCGCCGATGACGAAGCCGGCGGTGGCGGCGAGGCCAAGCGGCCGCAAGGCAAGTCCGCCCCGTGTCGCCAGCGTGACAGCGATCGCGGCACAGGCGTGGATCATGAGCAGATAGCCGGCGCTGTCGAGCCCCATGCCGACTTTGCTGCCATGCGCCCCGGCCGCCGCCAGCATGACCCCGGCGGCGCCCATCAGCCCGGCAAGCGCGATCAAGACGGTGTCCATGGCCTTAGCCCTTTCGCTCATTCAGCAGCCGGGCCACCGCGGCGCGCATGGATTCGAGCCCGAAGCCGGTTTCGCTCGACGTCGCCAGAACGGTGGGAAACGCGGACGGGTATTTCGCCATGCCGGCTTCGACCTCCTTGACCCGCGCCTCGATCTCGGAAGGCTTGATCTCGTCGGCTTTGGTCAGCACCACCTGATAGCTCACCGCCGCCGAGCCGAGCACTTTGAAGGTCGGCTCGTCGGTCGCCTTCAGGCCGTGCCGCGCGTCGATCAACA
>JAFECJ010000100.1 GCA_018242205.1 Pseudomonadota bacterium | reverse complement strand
TCAAGGCCGGCCACGCCTTGGCTGGGCCTATGCCGCAACTATCCATTCGTCCCAGGGCCGGACCGTCGACCGGGCCGTCGTGTACGTCGACCCGACCTACAATCGGTTCGATATCTATGTTGCCGCAAGCCGCGCGCGCGAGCGCACCACGCTCGTCGTCGACGCCAAAAGTATAGACCGGCGACTTACCGCAGAATTGCCCATCGACCGCCAGCAAGACGATCTTGTCTTCCCGGATGCCGAACGGCGCGCCTGGCTTGCGGAACGCCTGACGCGGGCATCGCCCAAGGTCTCGACCTTGGATGTCATCGAGGGACCACGAGCACTCGACCGACAAATCGAACGGGGCCGCCGGCGGGAGCTCAGTCATGAGCTCTAAACGCCCGCCTTCAAAGTTGCGACCGACAGATCCCGAGTTCTGGACGGTCATCAACGAGCTACCCGATCCACTTCCGGTCTCAACGGCCGAGCTGGATGCGATCGAGCGCTATTTCTCCGACGTGCTCGACGAAGTTCTTGGACTGAAACGAAATCGGGACGAGCCGTCCCAACTCATCAAGAGGACATAATCATGCCGGACCAAACTGTTACCCCTCAGGACGCGCAAACCTTGCGGTATGCGGCGGAGGAATTCGCAAAGATCGCGGTCGCAAATGCCATCTGGCTCACCGGAGAACTGCTGGCCCAGCGTGATGCGAAACGCGCTCATTTTGTGCCCGATGAAATATACATTTGGCAGGTGCGTCGACTTGAAGAAAGTCTTGCCCTGCTCGATCGTCTGCCAGAAGCGCAACGGCATCGCGTGTTCATTTGCGCTTTTCGATTCCGGCCTTACTACGGAGAAAACATATTTGAGCAGCTTTTGACGAAACACACAGACATGCTCGATGAAGTGTTTCGGAACGAGTGGCATCGTCGCATGCGGCGACACCGTGGCTTAACTACTGTTGCGAATCAGCTGCTTCCCAAGCCGCGTGCCTCTCGCTAGACTCCATTTCATAACTCAAGGATTTCGAGCCAATGGCAAGAAAACATCTGGAAACAGCGAGCTTGGCGGGATCAGGAGAGACGGTCCGCCAGCGGACGGTGCTGATTTATATCAGAACGTCTACCGATGCGCAGGCAAGTAATTTGCTGAGCATGGATGACCAGGAAAATCAGCTGGTCAACCGGTGCAAGCGCGAAAATGAGCGCGTGGCTGGCATCTATCGTGATGGCGGTGAGACAGCAACGAATATGCGCCGCCCCGCCTTCGAAGACATGATCGCGCGCGCGACCGACGGCACCCGATCCGTTGACGCGATTCTGGTTTACTCATTTTCGCGAGCATTTAGGAATCAACTTGAACAAGAACTCACCGTTCAGACTCTGCGTAAACATCGCGTTGAGTTGATTTCGTTTGCCGAACCTCTTGGTAAAGATCACTCCGGAGATATGTTCAGAAAATTTATCGGTATCGTGAATGAAATGCAGGTGTTAGAGACCTCGCGGGCCACCCTTAGGACTATGAAAGAAAATTCTCGTCGTGGATTTTCGAACGGCGGCATCATTCCATTCGGCTATCGCTCGGTCGACGCCGAAATTATCGGAACGAAACAGAAGAAGCGCCTTGAGATCGAGCCGGTTGAAGCCGAGACCGTGCGTCTCATCTTTCGTCTGGCGTTGGAAGGCGATGGCACGTCAGGCCCGATCGGAACCAAGAAAATCGCGTGCTGGCTGAATGAGCACGGCTATCGCACGCGCGGCGGGTCATTGTTCGGGACTGGAACCGTGCACGAAATTCTGACCCGTGCCGCCTATGCGGGTACTCGTCTGTTCAATGAATTCGACCGCGACAGCGAGCGCAAGGCATCTTCCGAAATCATTGAATATGAAGTGCCCGTCATCATAGACCGGATGCTTTTCGATTCAGTACAGGCTCATCTCGTGGCGCGGCAGCCTCGCGCGCGAGGAACCCGTCTTGCCTCCGCACCATCGTTGCTTGGTGGGTTGGTTCGGTGCGATTGCGCCGACTCGTGCGCTTTGAGTACGGCGACGGGCACCTCCCGCAACGGCACGATCTATACGTACTACAAATGCGTTCAGGCGACCAAACAAGGCCGTCACAAAGTCGACAACGGGGCGGTTTGCGCCAATCGGAAGATCCCGCGTCCCGTCCTCGAAAAGCTTGTGGTTGATGCTCTGCTCGATCAACTGCTCCAACCTGAACGTGTGACCTCGATTCTGACCACGCTCAAAGCCCGCCGGGACAACCGGCAGGCTTCGGCCGACCGGCGGATAATCGACCTTGCCCGGCAGGCGGCCGATACCGAGGAGCGGCTATCCCGTCTTTATGGAGCCATCGAAGCAGGCACCGTCGATGGGACTGACCCAACGTTGAAAGAACGTGTGGCCTCGCTCAAAAGCGCCCGAGACCGGGCGAGGGAAGCTCTGGCCTATGCCCGGAGCACCAGCACCTTGCCGGTGGAAATCAACCCGATCGCTGTCAACAAATTCACCACTATGATGCGTGAGCGGCTCATTGCCGGCGACGTAGCCGCCCGGAAGGCCTATGTCAGCGCAATCGTTGATACAGTTATCGTTTCTGACCATTTAATCCGGATAGTCGGCTCGAACGACAACCTCCGGTCCGCGATTGGGCCGGAGGGCGACCCTAAGCCGGCCGCAGTTCGCAACTCTGTCCAGAAATGGTGCCCAGGGGCGGGATCGAACCACCGACACTGCGATTTTCAATCGCATGCTCTACCAACTGAGCTACCTGGGCACACGGACAAGGCATCTATCCGGCTGTTGGCGACCGGACCCTGTCGAGCGCCGCGTTATAGAGGCCCGGCCCGCCCCTGTCCAGAACCCAGGCAGGCAAAATTCTCTCAGGCTTTCAGGCCGATAGCCGCGCGGAACCGATTTTTCAGGACGACGCCGTCGCGCTCGGGGAGAACCCGGGGCGCCTCGCCCGTGGCGATCACCACGCGCGCGAACAGCGGCCCAGTCCGGCGAAGGTCCCCAAGCCGGCCGGCAAGATCCGACAAGCCCGCCTCGTCCCGCACATCCAGCGCCGTGCCGATACCGCAGCCTTGCGCGACCGCGACCAGGTCGATGCCGCCCGCACTGGTGTGGGAGGGCTGCATGCCGGTCTCGCCGTAATGGCCGTTGTCGAACACCACGACCGCAAGGTTGGCCGGCTGCTTGACGCCGATGGTGGCCAGCGCGCCGAGGCCCATCAGCATCTCGCCATCGCCGGTCACGACCAGGACGCGCTTATCGGGCTGCGCCAGCGCCAGGCCGAGGCCGATCATCGCCGCACCGCCCATGGCGCCCCAGAGATAGAAGTTGCGGTCGTTGTCGCCGGCGGCGGCGAGATCCCAGCAGGTCGAGCCGAGACCGGGAATGACCAGCAGGTCGTCCTTGCGCTTGGCGAGCAGCGTCGCCATCGCGGCGCGGCGATCGAGTGCGCTCATTTCACC